>DASRXM010000044.1:0-50698 GCA_035654155.1 Candidatus Babeliales bacterium | reverse complement strand
CATAGAGATCGTCGGCCGCGGCGTCTGATCCGTAGGCGTCGAGGTCGTCGACCTTCGCCAAGCGCATGCGGCACGCGCGCAGAATGTCGGGCGGAAAGAGATACGCGTAGGTCGAGACGTCGGTCGGATAGATGTTGCAGCTCAGCGGGTTCGAGCTGCCCGTGCCGCGTTGATCGACGAGCACGATATCGTGGTTTGCATTAGCTCTCGCGAGGGCTGACGGACCTGAGAAGTAGCCCGCAAAGGCGCCTATTGCGGATTGTCCGGGGCCGCCCGCAATTGCAAAGATCGGTTCTTTGGGCCGGCCGCGCTTTGCGGGAATGACGACGAAGTGGATCGCGATCGTGCGACCGTTGCGCGATTGGCGATTCTCGGGCACGCGCAGCGCTCCGCATCGCGCGGGCAGCTTGGCATACGTGCACGCCGTCGTCGTAAAGGACGCGGCGGCCAAGAGAACCGGCAGCAAGAGCGGCTAAACCGGCGGTGCTTGAACGTTATGCGCGAACGCTTCTAAGCGAGCACGGTCGATTGCGCGAACGCGCCCGCGGTCGAGCTCGACGGCGCCCGCATTCTTGAGCCGGAGCAGCGCCCGCGCCGCCATGTCGCGCACGGTGCCGGCCGCCGCGGCGATCTGCGCTTGCGAAAGATTCTCCACGCCGGGAAGACCGCGCGCCATGCCGACGCTGGTGCGCGCGTAGCCGAGCAGAAACTTCGCGACGCGCTGCAAGACGTGCGCGAAGGCAAGGTCGGCGATCGTGTCGATCGAGCGCCGCCGCGCCTGCGACGAGGCGACGAGAAAGCCCAGTGCCAGCTCTGCATCGCTGCGCGCGGCGTGAACCACGGCTTCGCTTGGAAGCGTGACGATGGTCGCATCGGTCAATGCTTCGGCGCGCGTCGTCGCGCCGCCGCCGTCAAAGGTCCCGCTTTCGTTGAGCGTGTCGTGCGTGAGCCGCTCGCCGATCGTGTGGGTTTTCCCATCCTGCGACAGGAGCGTGTAGATGATTTTGCCGCTTCGTACTATGCCGAGATACGGCCACGCCTCGTCCTCGTCGAAGATCGTGTCCCCCGCGCGGTAGGTGCGCTCGCCGATCTGCGCGGCAAGCTCCTTGATGGTGCTCGCCTTGGCCGACGTGAAGGCCGCGACGTGGGAGAGGAACCCTGCTCCGTCGGCATTTTCGTCGATCCGCTCCAAGCGAACCGTCCAGCGGTTTCCCCCCAGGTTGCGCGCATCCCAAGAGAAGCGACCCGGGCGCAGCTGAGTCATCTCGTTACGGAGCGCGCGTGGGTCGGTCTCCTCGTTGATTTCCAAGACGCTGCCGACGTGAAGCTTGTCGAACGATTCGACGATTTGCTCCGTCTTTGTAGCGGGCGTGAGGGAGCGGGCGTCGAGCGTCACCGCGGCTGGTCGATTGAGCGGCATAGCCCGGCCGTCTTATTGACGGTGCGCGAATGCGCCTGCCGGGAGCTCGCGCTCGCGCGCGGAATATTCAGGCGCGATATGGGCACCGAAATACACGATAATGACGTCGTAATACTAGCCGGAGCGCGCACCCCGTTTGGAAATCTGGGCGGTGCGTTGGCCGATCTCACGGCGACGGATCTTGCCGTCGCGGCGGCCGATGCCGCCCTCACGCGTAGCGGCGTCCCGCGCGAAAAGATCGACGAAGTCGTCTTCGGCAACGTCATCCAAACCAGCGCCGACGCAATCTACTTGGCGCGGCACGTCGGCCTGCGGACCGGTTTGCCGGTAGGCGTACCTGCGCTGACGGTCAACCGGCTGTGCGGCTCAGGGCTCCAGGCGATTCTTTCGGCGGGACAATCGCTTGCGCTGGGAACCGCGCGCTATGCGCTGGCCGGCGGAACCGAAAACATGAGTCAAGCCCCTCACGTCGTTCGCGGGGCCCGCAAAGGTTTTCATCTCGGTCAGAACGTGGCATTCGAAGATTCGTTGTGGACCGCGCTCATTGACTCGTACGGGAACACGCCGATGGCGATCACCGCGGAGAATCTCGCAAAGAAATACGGCATCGGGCGAGCGGAATGCGACGAGTTTGCATTATCCAGTCAAGAGCGGGCGCTGACCGCACAGAGCAACGGATACTTTGCGGAAGAGATCGTTCCGGTCGAGGTTCCAGGACCGAAAGGGTCAACGATTCGGGTTGAAAAGGACGAAGGACCGCGTCAAGGGTTAAGCGTGGAAAAGCTTGGAAAACTGGCGGCGCGATTCGTCGAGAACGGTGTCGTCACGCCTGGAAACGCAAGCGGCATCACCGACGGCGCCGCCGCGGTCGTGCTTTCGACGGTCAAGCAGGCGAAGGCCGACGGAGTATCTTGGATCGGACGGATCGTTTCTTCGAGCGTGGTCGGCGTCGAGCCGACGATTATGGGAATCGGGCCCGCGTTCGCGATTCCGAAGGCTTTGGAGCGCGGCGGCGTCGCGTCGCGCGATCTCGCGGTCATGGAAATCAACGAAGCCTTCGCCCCGCAGGTGCTGGCGTGTCTGCGTGAATTGGGAAGCAATGGGTCACCGGACTCACGATCGACGCTCAATCCGCACGGCGGTGCGATTGCGCTGGGGCATCCTCTCGGCGCATCGGGCGCACGTCTGGCGATCACTACCCTGCACGAGCTGCGCGAGCGCGGCGGAGGTTACGGCATCGCGTCGGCATGCATCGGCGGAGGGCAAGGGATTGCAGCCCTCTTCAGCCTCCAGTAAACGCCGGCAAGTTCGAATTTGGGACGCGATCACGCTGGCCGCGATCGCGTTTGCGCTCTGGAAGATTTTCATTGCGCCGACTGCGTTCAACGCCCCCGGGTCGCTGCCGGCTCCGCATGCCGTCTTCGCGCGTCTTGACGGCGGCTCGTTTCGCCTGGCCGCGCAGCGCGGACGCCTCGTATTCTTGGAGTTTTATGCGAGCTGGTGCGAGCCGTGCAAACTCCAACTGCCGCTGGTGGAAGCCTGGGGACGGTCGCACCCCGGTGTGCTGATCGTGCCCGTCGACGTCGGGGAGGCCCGGGCCGTTGCGGCGGAGTTCGCCCGCCGGTATTCCTTGCAGGACGTCGCCTTAGACCCGTCGGCCGGCTCGCGGGCGCTCTTTGGGCTTGCCGGATTCCCGACGGTGGTGGTGGTCGACCGCAGCGGCGACATCCGAGCGCGCTGGGAAGGCCTCAACCCCGCCATCGGCCTGGCGATGAGCGGAGCCCTGAGGCGGTTGTAAGGGCGGACGCCTTGTTAGGCAGCCCGCCAGAAGAAGGGTCCCCCCCTTTGCAGGGGGGGCAGCTACGTTAGTCGTAACAGGGAAGACTGCTAGCAAACGCGACGCTGCCGTTGCTAGGGGACGCCCTTGGAGCGGCGGATCGCACAGGAGGTAAACGTGCGTTACTCCATCTTGGTGGCTGCCGGCGCTCTAGCCGTCAGTCTCGTTGCCTGTAATGCGTCAGGCACGCAATCGCTGCCGGGAAGCTCTCAAGCTTCGGCGTCGCACATAAGTCCTGCGGCGCACCTGCATCTCGTTGTGGACCGGGTCGGCGCCGGACCGAATCAGGTCCTAAAAACCTGTCCAGCTAAGTATGTTTGGTGTGAGTACGTGGGATACGGCCAACCGGTTACGTACAAAGCGTGCGTGACGGTAGCTCCGGCTTGCGCGCCGGGCCAACCCTCTTATTATTGGACCCAAAGCATTACGTACCGCTGTAACAAGTCGGACATTTGCGCGCCCCAGTCCCAACTCGCCGGATCGATTAACCCGACCTACGGCAACCCGGTGTACATTACTGACACTGCGCTCAGACCAATAAGGCAGACGAGTGGCTACGTCAAGTTCATTCAGCCGCTCTCAGCTTGTACTGGGAGTAATGGCTCTGGGACTTGCTACACCGGCACCGTTGGGATCATAGCGGTGATCCCTCCCAACTAAGCGCGCCATTCGAACCGATAGACAACGGAGCTCGGTGACAACCGGGCTCCTTCGTTTATCGGGTTAGCGCCCTTTCCAAACCGGCTTGCGCTTTTCTAAGAACGCGCCCGTGCCTTCTTTGATGTCTTCGGTATCGACCAGCGTTCCAAACTCGAGCGCTTCGATTTCGAGAGCGTCGTCGATTCCCAAATGGGCACCGTTATTGATCGCGCGCTTGCAGGCCGCGATCGCAAGCGGCGCCTTCGAGGCGATCGTTGTCGCGATCCGCCGCGCCTCGTTCATCAGCTCGGCGTGGGGCACGACGCGTTCTACGAGCCCAAGCCGCTGCGCCTCGCGCGCGTCGATCATCTCGCCGGTGAGGCAAAGATAGGTTGCCATGCCTTTGCCGATGCGGCGGGTAGTGCGCGCGGTGCCGCCATAGCCGGGGATGAGGCCGAGATTGACTTCCGGTTGTCCGAACTTCGCGTTTTCGCTGGCGACAATGATGTCGCCGGCCATTGCGATCTCGCATCCGCCGCCCAGCGCAAAGCCGTTAACGGCCATGATGACGGGCTTGGCCAGCCGCTCGATTTTGCGGGTGAGGGCTTGTCCGCTGCGCGACTGCGCCGCGCCAAGGCCGGCCGAGGCGAGCGCGTTAAGCTCCGTAATATCGGCACCGGCTGCGAATGCTTTATCGCCGCCTCCGGTTATTATGACGACGCGCACGCGATCGTCGGCGGCAATAACGTCGAGCGCTTCGGAAAGCTCGGTCAATAAGCGAGTTCGCAGCGCATTGAGCACGCTGGGCCTGTTGAACGTGATGACGGCAACCGGCGCTTCGATTGAAACGAGAATATCTTCAAAAGGCATCTAAAACTTACCTTATGGTTTGATAAAGGTTGCAGGTTCCTTCGTTGCGTTGCACGGAAGCGCCCTTTGACCTATACTGAGGGCGATTTCAGGGGAGGTGACGGTGGCAGTCAGAACGGCCTACCACGAGGCATTGGAAGCGACGCGGCTCGACGTCGTGCGACTCGGCGCGCTTGCAGGCGACGCAATTCGCGTTGCGGTCGATGCACTCAATAATCGCGATGCGTCGGCCGGCGCTCGCGTGGTGGCCGGTGACGACGCCGTCGACGACTTGCGCCGCCGGATCGAGGCGCACTGCATCGAGCTGATCTGGCGGCAGCAACCGGTCGCGGGTGAGTTGCGCGAAATCGCAGCGATGCTCGAAATCGCCACCGATCTCGAACGAGTCGGCGATTATGCAGTCGATATCTCAAAGAATGCCATCAAGCTTTCGGATCAGCCGATGCGTCCGCAGCGGGTCGAGATCGATCGCATCGCCGGCGTGGCCCACGCCATGCTGCTCGACGCAATGCGCGCCTACACCGATCGCGACGCCCGTCTCGCCGGCGACGTGATCGATCGCGACGACGAGGTGGACAAGCTTTACAAGCGCAGCATCAAGCTGCTGCAGCAAGAAATGCGAGCCGATCCCGAAATCATCCGTCCCGGGACGCGCTATCTGTTTGTACTGGCATCGCTCGAGCGGGTCGGCGACCGGGCCGGCAACATCGCCTGGCACACCAAGGAGATGATCGGCGCGGAGT
The DNA here is from genome assembly GCA_035654155.1 of Candidatus Babeliales bacterium. Classification (GTDB taxonomy): domain Bacteria; phylum Vulcanimicrobiota; class Vulcanimicrobiia; order Vulcanimicrobiales; family Vulcanimicrobiaceae; genus Cybelea. Next base: position 45,189 of record DASRXM010000044.1, on the reverse strand, counting down.
GAGTACGCCGCTCCCGCGGTCCGAGTTCGCCGTCACGCGGGATTACGTTTACCTCAACCACGCGTCCGCCGGCGTTTTGCCGCTCTCTTCCGTTCGGGCGATCGAATCGTTCGTGCGCCGCCACGCCCAAGCCGGCGTGCTGGGGACCTTCGCTCACGATCTCCGGATGCCCGAATATCGCGAGAGGATCGGCCGCTTCATCGGGGCCTCGGGAACCGAGATTGCGTTGCTCGCAAACACCAGCGCGGCGGCGGCCACGATCGCGGGAGGCATCGACTGGAAGCCCGGCGATGAGGTGCTGTTATGCGATAACGAGTTTCCGGCGAATTCCGTACCGTGGCTGGCGTTGCGCCGGCGCGGCGTCAGCGTTCGCTTGCTGCCGACGGCTCCCGAACGGTTGACTCCGGAGGTCTTGCGCCGGGAAATCTCGCGCCGCACCCGGCTGGTGACGGTGTCGTGGGTTTCGTACGCGGACGGCTACCGGCACGATCTTAAAACGCTTGCCGAGGTGGCGCACGCCGCGGGCGTCTGGTTTTGCGTGGACGCCATTCAGGCGCTGGGCGTCTTCCCGATCGACGTGGTCGAGACGGGCGTTGACGCGCTTTTCTCCGGCGCCGCAAAATGGATGCTCGGCGTGCACGGCGTCGCGCTGCTCTATCTTTCGCCGGCTTTTGGCGAACGCTTGGACCTAGCCATGCCGGGATGGCGCTCGGTCCGCGACATGTGGGATTTTCATAACTACGAGCAGCCGTTTTCCAACGACGCGATGCGTTTTGAATCGGGCACGCCGAACCTGATTGGAGCGCTCTCGCTCGTTGGCGCGAGCGAGCTTTTCGCGCAAGCCGGTCAGGCCGCAATTGCATCGCACGTACTGCATCTCACGGATCGCCTGTGTGAAGGCCTGGCGCGAATCGGCGCCGATCTGGCGACGTTGCGCGGCGAAGGAATTTCTTCGGGGATTGTAACCTTCACGCTTCCCGGATGCGACAGCGTGGCGCTGGGGCGCGCGCTCGAACGAGAGGGGATCGTAACCACCTACCGGCAAAGCGGGATTCGAGTCTCGCCGCACGGGTACAACACGACGGTGGAGATCGATGGGGTGCTGGAAAAAGTCGCGAATCTCAGCCGCGCGGGTACGCTGGTGTAGTTTGGTGCTGGCGACGATCGTGCTTGCGGCTGCCACCGCCGCGGCCTTTCCAGCCGCAGGAATGTACCGCTACGCCGCTTCGCTCAACGGGCAGCCTGTCGGAACCTGGACCGTGAGCGTAAAACCTGCCGGCGCCGGGACTGAGATCGACGAAACCTCGGCGGCCATGATTGCGGGGATGCAGCTGGCTGCGACCGCGTCGCTCGTGTTGGGTCCGGACTTGGCGCCGATCAAATACATCGGCAGCTACCACACCCCGGAAGTGAGCCCGGGCGTCAGCGTCACGTTGACGGCTTCCTCGGCGACGATCGTCAGCGCTTTGAGCAGCCAAACGCAGCAGCGCTCGCTCGCCGCGAACACGCGGCATTTTGTGGTGATCGAGCCCGGATTGCTGGCCGGGCTCTTCGTGCTGCCCGCGCAGCTCGCATCTTGGAAAGATTCGGCGATGACGTGGATCACGCCGACTACGGGACAAGCCGCAACGCTTTCGCCCAGCGCCAACGCATCGCTCGCGCGGCCCACGGACGTGCCTGCGGCGGACGCGCTGCTTTTCATCGCGAGCCCGCTCGTGTTGACGCTGTGGTACGATCCTGCGACGCTGGTTCCCGACGAAATCGCGGTTCCGTCGCAAAACGCGGTTCTTACGCGCGAACGATCCTGAACTCGGCCGGCTCGAGTCCGGCGACTTCTTTAGAATCGAGCGGCAGATTTCGCAGCAGGCGCTCGAGTATGCCGAGCGTCACGCGGTGACTGACGACCAGCACGGCACCCCCGCCGCGCAGTCGCGGCACGAGCGGGCGCAGCCGCGCGGCGGCGTCCTCGATGCTCTCGCCCCCGGGGGGACGGAAGCGCACCGGGTCGCTGCGCCGCCGGGCCAGCAGCTGCGGCACGTAATGCTCGAGCCAGTCCGGCGTTTGGCCCTCCCACGAACCGAAATCCGTCTCGCGTAACGTGGGCTCGATTTCAAAAGGAAGATCGGGGGCGGCGAGCTCGCGCGTCTGAAGACACCGTTGCATCGGGCTGACGAGGCACCGTTCGAAAGCGAACGCTCGCAGGGCTTCGCGCAGGCGCTCGCACTGTTTGCGGCCCTGCGCGCTCAGCGGGAGGTCCGTCGTCGAGATAAAGCGCTTCGTGAGGTTGTGTTCGGTGGCGGCGTGGCGGCAAAGAACGATCTCAGCCACGGATCGACGACGTCATCACGGCGTCGTTCATCCCGTGGATGAGGCGTTTGTCGGCCGGAGCGATGGTCGCGAGAATGCCGCCGAGCCGGACGCTTTCCTCGCCCGTGACGAAGTAATAAGGGCAGAGCCGCACGCGACCTTCGTACTGGCGGATTTCGTCGCGCTCGCGGTCGAAATAGCTCTGACGCACGAGCTTGCCTTTATGGAATCGCTGCAAAATCCAAGGCGTGTGCTCGAACGAGGCTAACGCCGTTTCGATCACGCCGGTCCATTCCTCGCGGGTGAGATCGTCGCCGATCTTGACGCCGCGCGAGCCCCACGCCAGCTCGGAAAATCCCGACGGCTTCACGACATACGTTCGTTCGCTTTTGGGCAGCGAGACGAGCTGCCGAAAATCGGAGACCGGCGCTCCGCCGACCTCGAGTCCGGCAATGACTCCTTGCGGCGGAAGCGGCCGCGGATCGATCACCCAGGTTTTCGGAAAGAGACCCTGCAGTCGCGCGTAGGTTTCCTTTCCAAGTTCGGCCTGCCATAGCGGCGCGAGCGCATGATGGTGGAACAACGCAAACGCGAGCTTCTCTTCGAGCGGAGCTTTTGGCGGCGGCGTGATGCGAACCCGATTGTGGCGTGCGGCATAGAGCATCAGCTCCTGCTTGGGTATGTTGAAGAGGTCGAAAAGCTCGAAGTTGCGATAGATCGCATCGAGCCGCGCTTCGCGGCCGTCTTCGTGGCGAATGAAAAGCCCCTCTTCGCTGAACGTCACTTCCTCGGGCCGGCGCAACCAGGCATCGGCGAGGTCTAAGCGACGCAGGGATGCGGCCAGCCATGCCATTTCATTGCGGTAGTCGGCCGACTCGTCGGAAACGACGATGGCAACGGTGGGATGTTCGCTGCGGGTCGTGTTTCGCAGCATCGCCGCGAAGGCTTGCGGAATGCCGTCCGCACCGCCGATGCTCTCGATTCCGAGGCTGCAATACGCTTCCATCATTGCGCCGACGAAACCCATTCCCCCCGGAATGCTGTCGAGTTCGGTGGCCGTGAAACCGTCGGCCGTGACGATGAGATCGGGACGAATGACGCCCGGTATCTCCTGCTTGAACCGGTTCTGCCGGGCGAGTTTGACGATCTGCTGAGGCTTTCCGAGATCGAGGTATTCGGCGATGAATGCCGGGGCGGTTCCTCGCGCGCTGCGGTTGTAAAGATTGTTCAGCGCGCGGTAGAAGCTGAGAAGCTGGGGTCCAAGGTTTTCGATCGCATCAAACTGCTGCGCGGACAATGCAAACGGCTCGGGGCTGACGCGCCAGGCGATACGCTCGTTTTCGTCCTGAACCCGGAATAGACCGGGTGGTATCGCTTCGTACAGGTGGTGCGCTTGCTCGCGAGCCGTGAGGTTTGGGATCGTCGCCGTACAAGGCATGATGAAGGGCAGGGCTCCTCTATCGACAGCCGTCGGGAATCTTGGAACTGTTAAAGGCGATATAACGGCGGCGCATACGCTCTCCTAGAGTATTCCCCGTCCCATTTGGGTTGCAGCTTACTTGATGGTGATCGCGCCGGGGGTCAAGAGCGCCCCTTCGAGCCGAACCTGGCCTCGAGAGTAGGCCAGCGTCAGGTGCAGGGTTCCGGCGAGTCCCAACTTGCCAAGATCGAGGCTCTCCAATACTCGCGAGGTGCCCTCTCCTTCCAAGAAATGCAGCTCCAGCGCGCGCTGCAGGGAGCCGCCCGGCGCCGAATAGGTCGCCGCGACCGGAACGACCACTTCGTCGGCTCCGTTCGTGCGGACAGGCCCGCTGATGCAATAACTGAAGGTAACGGGAGCTCTCTCAACCGTAAGCGTTTCTACCGTGCATGATTGTGCTCCGGCGGCGGGAGCCGTGCTTGCGGCCAGGATGACGAAAATTGCAAGCGCTCGTCTCATGGATGGAAATTCGGTACGATTCGCCGCGATACCCGTCGAAGCAACCGCCGATGCGGATTCGCGTGCTGGTCTTCGCGCGTTTGCGAGAGCTGCTCGACGGCGGCGAGCGCAGCCTCAGGTTGCCCGAGGGCGCATCCGTCGAGGATGCGTGGGACGCGCTCGTTGCCGAGTTTCCGGCGATTGCGCAAGAACGCCGTTGCACTCGCGTCGCGCGCAACGGCCGGCTCGGCTCGTTTGACGACGGGTTAAACGACGGTGACGAGCTCGCGCTGTTACCGCCGGTAGGGGGTGGTTGACTGAAGTGTTCTCGATAACGACCGAATCGATCGAACCGCGAGCGCTCGAGGAAATCGTTCGCACCGGCGACGGCGGCGTCGTGACGTTTCTCGGCGTCGTTCGCGACGAGGCGGACGGCCGGCGCGTCAGCGGTTTGTCGTACGAGGCGTTCGAGCCGATGGCGGTACGCGAGTTCGAAGCGATCGCTCGCGAGGCGCGCGATCGCTTCGGCGACGTCCGCATCGCCATCGTGCACCGGATCGGCGAGTTGAGCGCCGGCGAGATCTCGGTTGCGGTGCTGGCATCGGCCGCGCATCGCGGGACCGCGTTCGACGCGTGCCGGTACGCAATTGACGAGCTCAAGCGCCGGGCTCCGATATGGAAGAAGGAGCGTTATGCCGACGGCGGTTCGGAGTGGAGGGCCGGTGGCGCATAACGTTGAGTTGTTTGTCATCGCCGCCCAGCATAATCCGGTCGCGGTACTCTGGTACAAGCCGCGGCGGGCGCGAGGCGTCTGCCTTGTCGCGGGTCACGGTTATTCGTCGAGCAAGCACAATCTCGATTTCCTCTGCGGGTTCCTCGCCGCGCACGGGTTTGGCGTTTATAGCCTGGATTTTCCCGGGCATAAGCTAGGCGCAAGCGGCGGCGAGCTACGCGGTGTCGACGACTGCGTGGACGCAATGGCGGCCGTCGTGGCGTTTGCGCGCCGGCGCGGCGACGATGACGTGTATACGCTCGGACATAGCATGGGGGGAATGACCGCGATTTTCACGGCCGCGCTTGACGATCGAATTCTTGGGACCATCGCGATTGCAACCGGGTTCGGGCGGCCGACCTCGCTGCAGACGCTTGCAAACGTAGCCAACGCGGACTTTCGCTCGTCGTACGTCGTCGGCGTTACGCTTCCCGAGCTGGTTGCGCGCGTCGACGAGCGTTACGCGCTGCTTCTCCCGCGGCTTGCAGGCCGTCCCGCGCTCTACGTGTCGGCCAACCGCGACGCGATGGTCAGCCCCACGAGCGTGCGCGAGCTCTACGATCGCGCACCCGAGCCGAAGACGTTCGCTACGATCGAAAGCGACCACACGTACGCGGGCGAGCACGCGCGAGCAACGGTCTTGGAATGGCTGAACCGCCGTCACGCGCCTGGCTCGGAGCGAGAACCGTGAACGCGCGTCAGCGCCGCCGCTACAGCCGGCATCTGCTGATTCCGGAAGTCGGCCTAGCCGGGCAAGAGCGGCTGGCAACATCGCGCGTGCTCGTGATCGGTGCGGGCGGCTTGGGCTCACCCGCGCTTCAATATTTAGCGGCCGCCGGCGTGGGGCGCATCGGAGTGGTGGACGACGATATCGTCGACGAAACCAACCTGCAGCGTCAGACCATCTTTAGCGAAGCCGACATCGGCGCCAACAAAGCTGCGGTTGCGACACAGCGGATGCGCGCAATCAACTCGCTCGTCAACGTCGACCCGATCCCGTTGCGGTTCGACGCCCGCAACGCTCGCGAACTGGTCCGTCTGTACGACCTCGTGCTCGATTGCACCGACCGGTTTTCATCGCGATATTTGATCAACGATGCGTGTTATCTGGAACGGCGTCCCGAGGTCTATGGCTCGATTTTCCGGTTCGACGGACAGGTGAGCGTCTTTTGCCCGCCTGCCGGTCCGTGTTACCGGTGTCTGTACCCGCAGCCCCCGCCGGTCGAGAATCGCCCGACCTGCGCCGAGGGTGGGGTGCTCGGGGCTTTAGCCGGGATCGTCGGGACGTGGCAAGCCAGCGAAGCACTCAAGCTGCTGCTGGGCATCGGCGAGCCGCTCGCAGGCCGGCTGATGCTGATCGACACGCTGGCCGCGCGAGTGCGCGAAGTTCGGTTCGACCGCGATCCGGCGTGCGAGCTCTGCGGCGCGAACGCGCCGATCTCGCTGCTTGCTGCAGACCACTACGACGAGATCGAGCCCGATGCACCCGTCTCTGAAATCGATGCGGAGCAGCTCGACGACGCGTTGCGCACCGCGGTACTGCTCGACGTGCGTGAACCGCACGAAGCCGTGCTCGGATCCATCAAGGGTGCGATCAGCATTCCCGCATCGGAGCTCGAAGCCAGAATGTCGGAGCTCGACAGCGCGTCGCGATACGTCGTCGCTTGTCGCGTCGGCGCGAAGTCGCTCTGGGCGGTGCGCCGGCTGCAAGATGCCGGATTTGAGCGGCTGCAACACTTGCGCGGCGGGCTGCTCGCGTATGCTACGCGCCATGCAGAGTTCGATTTTTTCTAGAGCATGCGCTTTCAGCTGTTTGGAACTACCGGCGCAATCGTTCCCGTAATCGGGCAAGGCACCTGGAACCTGCCCGAGAGCGGTGCGCGTCTGAGAGAAGCGCAGCGCGCGATCCTGCGCGGCATCGAGCTGGGGATGGTTCACCTCGACACCGCCGAGATGTACGGCGCCGGGCGCGTCGAGGAACTGCTGGGTGAAACGATCGCCGGCATTCCACGCGAGCGGCTGTTCATCGCGAGCAAGGTCTTGCCGAGCAACGCAAGCTACAGCGGAACCCTCGCCGCCGCGGACCGCAGCCTACGCAAGCTGCGCTGCGACTACCTCGATTTGTACCTTCTGCATTGGCCGGGATCCGAGCCCCTGCAAGAGACGATGCGGGCATTCGAAACCCTGGTCGAGCAAGGAAAAACTCGATTTGTCGGGGTGAGCAATTTCGATGCCGACGAGATGGTCGAAGCCGCCTCGTATTTGCGCGCGACGCCGCTGGCATGCAACCAAGTGCTTTACCATCTTTGCGAACGCGGCATCGAGCACGCGGTTCTTCCGGCGGCACGCGATCGCGGGATTGCGGTGGTCGCCTACACCCCGTTAGGCCGAGGCGCCTTTCTCCGAGCCGCGAAGGGGAAAGAAACGCTGGGACGGATCGCGCGCAAGCATGCCGCAACGGTGCGCCAGGTCGCGCTTGCGTTTTTGACCCGGGAGCCGAGCTTGTTCGCGATTCCAAAAGCCGCCAACGTGGAACACGTCGAAGAGAATGCCCGTGCAGCCGATGTCTCACTCGACTCCGCCGACCTCGCCGCGATCGAGCAGGCCTTCCCGCTGGGCAGGCCGCGCCCGCTAGCAACGCTATGACGGCAACCGCCTACGAAGCCGGCATCAAGGAACGAGCCGTCCGCAAGGCGCTCCAGTTGGGCGCCGGTGCCGTGCGCGTTGCCCCGGCACATGCCGACGAAGTGTCGCGCCGCCGTATGGAGGCTGCCTTTACGCGCGGAGACCTTGCCACGTGGAATTACGACGCCCGATACGCCGCGCGCGCAACCGATCCGCGAGCATTGCTGCCGGGCGCGCGCAGCGTTCTCTGCATCGCCATGGCCTATGCGGTTCCACCCCCTCGCGACCACGCTCCGTTGCGCGGGCGCGTTTCGAACTACGCGTGGTCGAGCGATTATCACCATCGGCTCCGTGAGCTGCTGCGGGCGGTCGCCGACGAAATCGACGCCGCGGCCGGCGAACCCGTAACCGCGGTGGCGTGCGACACCAAGCCGCTTGCGGAGCGGGCCTTCGCGGCTCGTGCCGGCTTGGGGTGGGTGGGCAAACATACCAATCTGATCGCACCTGGGCACGGCTCGTTCGTTTTTTTGGGTGAAGTCGTGACCACGCTCGAGCTTCCCGCCGACGTTGCGCTACGCAAAGGCTGCGGTGCTTGCACGGCATGCGTCGATGTTTGTCCCACCGGCGCCTTGCGCGGCGACTACACGATCGACGCGACGCGCTGCATCTCCGATCTCACGCAGCGCGTAGATTCGATTCCCCGTGCGATGCGCGCGCTTATCGGCGACTGGGTTTGGGGGTGCGACTTGTGTCAACTCGCATGCCCACCGACGCGCAGGGCCCCCAAGCCGGCCGGCGCGCAGTGGGCACCGCGCGATCGTGAGGCCGCAGGTCCGAAGCTGATCGACTTGCTGACGCTGCGCAGCGGCGACTTCAAGCGCCGTTACCGCACGACGGCAATGGGATGGCGAGGTGCAGCCGTGCTGCGGCGCAACGCCGCGGTTGCGCTGGGAAACGCTCTGGACCGATCTGCGGTCGGGCCGTTGATCGAGAGTCTCGGCCACGACCCCCACCCAATGGTGCGCGGTCACGTTGCATGGGCGCTGGGGAAGATAGGATCGCCGCGCGCGGTCGCGGCGCTTCGGCGGCGCTATTGCGCGGAGCGCGATGCAAGCGTGCGCGAGGAGATCGATTCCGCGCTAAAGGCATTTGCGTGAGTCTGCTCGCGGTTGCGACCGCCGCATCGCTGCTGGCGCGGATGGCCGCCGTCAACGCAAACCTCCACACGTTCACTGCGACGCTGCGCGCTCACGTTGCGATGCGCTCGTTCCCGTTTCTTTCGGCGGACCTGGTGGGGACGTACTACTATGAGGCGCCCGACAAGAACAAGGTGGCGTTCAGTAGCGGCGTCCCGCTGATTGCCCAGCAGTTCGACAAGCTCTACGCGCACATCGAGAGTCCCGCCGCGTGGCACGACCTGTACGTCGTGACGCTCGTTTCGGACGACGGACGCGCGGCGAAGTTAAAGCTCGTGCCGCGCAAGCACGGCAACATCGACTCGATCGACGCGACCGCCGACGATAAGGATGCAACCGTCACGTCGATGCGCTGGAACTACGGCAACGGCGGCTACGCCGAGATGACGAACCATTACGAGCTCGTCGGGGGGAATTTCTTGGTGATTTCCCAGACCGGCCACGTCGAGGAGCCGGGTTACGTAGCCGATCTGAGCTCGTCCATCGACAATTATGCCGTGAATGCGACGCTGCCCCAAGGCGTATTTGAAGGAGGCCCGTGACCGTCTCGTTGATCGACGGCTTTAAGCGGCCGATTACCTACCTGCGCGTCTCGGTTACCGACAAGTGCAACCTGCGTTGCATCTACTGCATGCCCGAAGGCGGCTTGCCGTGGCTGCGGCGCGACGAAATACTCAGCTACGAGGAGATCGCCAAAATTGTCGAAGCAGCCGCGTCGGTCGGCGTTCGGACGATTCGGCTCACCGGAGGCGAGCCGCTGGTGCGACGCAACCTCGAACGGCTGGTGCGCGCGCTCGCATCCATAGCGGGAATCGAAGACATCGCGCTCTCCACCAATGGCTTGTTGCTGCGCGAGCAGTTGCCGGCGCTCGTTGCGGCGGGGCTGCGACGCATCAACGTCTCACTCGATACGCTGCGGCCTGACCGGTTCGAAGCGATCGCGCGACGGGCAGGTCTGCCTACCGTCCTTGGCGCGATCGACGCTGCGATCGCCGCCGGCCTGGGGCCGGTGAAGGTCAATTGCGTCGTGATGCGCGGCAGAAACGACGACGAGTTAACGGATTTCGCCGAACTGACGCGCGACCAGCCGATCTTCGTGCGCTTCATCGAGGTGATGCCCGTGCATGAAAATTTGGGTTTGCAGCGCGACGCGTACGTTTCCGCCGGCGAGATGCTCGAGCGAATTTCGGCCTCGGGCGAGCTGCGACCGGTGCACGGACCGTTTGGGAACGGCCCGGCCCGCTATTTCGCCTTCGACGGGGCGGCGGGCGCGGTCGGCGTGATCAGTCCGCTTTCGCACGACTACTGCGAGCGCTGTAACCGCGTTCGGCTGACGGCCGACGGGCGGCTGCGCCTTTGCCTCTTCGGCGATCACGCGCTGGACCTGCGAGCGCCGGTCCGAAACGGCGCAACCACCGGCGAGCTCGCGAGCCTGCTTCGCTCCGCGATGCTGATCAAGCCGGAACGTCACCACCTGCGTCTGGGCGAGACGGCCTCGCGGATGCGCGCCTTCTCGGAGATCGGGGGCTAGGGAACCGCGGTGTCACAGCGTGGAAGCGGCCGGCGTTGACTAAGATCGTGGAGGCTTGCCATACGGCCGACGCCACTGCGCTCGCGCAAGCACGGGCGGAATCGCTCGTGCTCGGCTATCAAACAAAGCTGGCGCGATACGTGCGGCGCATGGTCGGCGACGCGGAGGTGGCGCTCGACTTGACGCAAGACGTCTTTCTCTCGGCGTACCGGATGCTGCAAGCCGATCCGAGCCGCGAGCTCACCGCAGGGTGGCTCTACCGAGCCGCCACCAATGCGGCGATCTCGTTCATCCGCCGCAAGAAGATTTTGCGCGTGCTGCCGCTCGATCGAGAGATCGATCGGAACACGTGGCGAGTCGACGAGCGCAGTGCCGCGTCCGTCGATTTGCAGGCCGCCCTCGCGCGATTGCCGACCGACCAATCCGCTGCGCTATTGCTCACGAGCTATGTCGGTTATTCATCGTCGGAGGCAGCGGCTATCCTGGGCACGACGGCGGATGCGATTCGGCAGCGGGTATGCCGCGCGATGCGCGTTTTGCGCAACGTAATGAAGGAGGACATGAAGTGATGACGAGGCGCGGCGATTGCGCGCAGGCTGAAAAGCTGGCAGGTGCGGTCGCGCTGGGTGAGGCCGGCAATGCCGAACGCGACGCCTACCGCAGCCATCTGGCAGGATGCCGCCAATGTCTGGACGCTCTGGGCGGCGAACGCGAGATCGAGCGCGTGATGGCCGTCGCCGCGCGCGCACGCGATAGCGAAAGCTGGGAGCCGGATCTTCGCGCGAGTCTGGTTCGGCGGACGCGGCCGCGGCGAGCCTGGGCGCTGGCTGCGGTGCTTGCGGCGGCAGCGCTGGTCGTTGGATTGCGCATCACCCTCCCGCGCGATTTCCACTCGCCGGCTGCGCCTGCGATTATGGCGCAGGAAGCGCGCGCGCTTGCCGCACTGAACACGCAGAGCATCGTGCGACCGCAAGGACGCGCAGAATCGCTGGCGGTCGGCACGACGACGGTATCGACGGCGTTCGAGGTTCGCGTGAACGCGCGGGGCGTGGCACTTCGCTGCGTGATCACCAGAAGCTCGGGTTATCGCGCGCTGGACGATTCCGTCTGCCGCGCCGCTATGCACGCGCACTACTCCTCGCATTAGGGAACCCTGAAGAAGTTACCGGGGCACCCCAAGCAAAATGTCCAACTTTTTCGGACTTCACAGGATGTGAACTTCAAAACTTCGTTATTCCGAAAAAGTGGCCAAGCCGGAGCGGAACGTGGATGTGGAGCGACGAGCGGTTTTGCGGGGGCGCCCCGGTAACTTCTTCCAAGGGTCCCTAGCCTAGGGAAGCCTGCAAACCGACCGAATCGGCCAGCCATGGCCGACCGGCCGTTCATCTATCGATTCACCAACGACCTCCGGATCGACGATCACGCGGGACTGGCCGCGGCAGCTACGCGCGGGACGCTCGTACCGCTGCTCGTGATCGACGACGCGCTGGAAGACCGGCTGAAGCGCTCGCCGCGGCGCGCGTCGTTCTTTTGTGCCGCCGCGGCCGCACTCGATGGCGAGCTTCGCGAGCGCGGGAGCCGTCTGATCGTACGGCGCGGCGAGGCCGGCAAAACGATATCGGATGTCGCGCGCGAGGCCGACGCCGCCGGCGTGGCTTGGAGCGCGTCGTACGACGGCGCCGCCCTACAGCAAGATCGAGAGCTGCAGTCATCGCTGCACGAGAGCGGGCTGGCCGCTCTTGTCGCGCACGACGCTCCCGCAATTCCGCCGCAAGAGAGCGCGGCTGCGCGTTCGGGCGACGGACCGGGCTATCGCGCCTTTGCGCCCTACTTCGCGGCATGGTCGGAGCTGCCCGTGACTTCTTACGAATATCCGCTGCTGCTGCGCTTCGCCGACGCCGAGGTGCGCTCCGATCCGTTTCCGTCGCCCGAACAACTCGGCGGTTTACGCGAGGAGACGGCGGCCGGCCCGGTCGTAGCGCGGCGCGTCTTCGAGCGTTTTCTGCGGGAAGACGCGCTCCAATACTCGACTGCGGCAAACGTTCCGGGCGACGAGCGTACGTCGCGTCTGTCGGCACACTTGTCGTTCGGTACCATCGCGTCGCGCACCATCGTGCGAAGGGTGCGGGAGCGGCTCGGCGATCCGTTCGCGCTTAGCGAGGAGCGCCAATCGCTCAAGCTTTTCCTAAGAGCGCTGGCGCACCGAGACTTTTTCCTGCAGCTCTCATGGTTTTATCCGCAGACGCAAAATGAGCCGCTGCAGGAGAAGATGCGCGGATTTGCCTGGGAGCAAACCCATCCTGCACTCGATGCTTGGCGCGCGGGCGAGACGGGCTATCCGCTGGTGGATGCGGGAATTCGACAACTGCACGCGACCGGATGGATGCATCCGCACGTGCGAGCGGTTGCGGCGTCGTGGCTCTGCTTCGACCTCGGCGTCGACTGGCGGATCGGCCGGCAAGAGTGGGACCGCTGGCTGATTGAGGACGACCTTGCGCTTGCGACGGGCAACTGGCAGTGGATCGCCGGTGTCGGCGCCGATATGGCCCAATATCCGCGCATTTATAATCCGGAGCGCCAGCGACGGCGCTACGATCCGCTCGGCAACTACGTCCGCCGCTGGGTTCGCGAACTAGGGGACGTGCCGCTCGAGATTGCGTTTGCTTCCGGAAACTCGCCGCAACTCAAGCTCGCGCTTTTCGCCGGCAACGCGTATCCGCGACCCGCGATCGATCATGCGGTTGCGGCGCGGGCTTTTCTGCGCCGCTATCGGGCGTTCGTGTCGCCCTGAGGCAAACGATCCTCGAGCCAGCTGCTGACCACGGGCACGCGCACGTCGTCGCCGTTCCAGGTTTTGATGCCGTAATAGACGCTGGCAACCAGAAACAGAATTGGGAGGAGCGGCAGGAGCACCCACGCCGAGAAACCCATCAACGGCACTTGCGCGATCGCCCAGAGAAGCGCGCCAAAGCCCCACAGGCCCGCGTTGAAGCCGAGCGCTTGAAACGCCTGACGCCGGAGATTCCGGGACTGCTTGCGATCCAGCAGCGACAGCGCCGCGAGCGGCCAGAGCGGATAACCCAGCGCGACCAGTGCACGCGATTCGGCCGGATCGGCGGGCGCGGCGACGGCGGCTTGCCCGCGAACGCTGGCCGGCGCGGGGCGCGGTGGAACTTGGCCGGGGATCTGTTGGCGCGTCGCAGTCGCGGCTTCGACCTTGGCCGCGAGACGGCAGCTCGGGCAGCCGCCGCGCTCGTCGCGGCACGTCGCGCAAATCGGCTTGCCGCAATCCGCGCACGGCGCGACCGACGGCACGTTCGAGTGAAAATAACAGTCCATGAGAATCTCCCGTTCTTCCTCGCTCTGTTCTCAGGTACCGTAGCGCGCCCGGGGAGGTTTCATCGCGGCCAGGCGGCAAGACCGTGCCGCCGATGACCCGCCGAACCACTCTGTTGCGTCTGGTGCGGGAGGCGCGTCCGTACTATCCGCGCCTCGCGATCGCGATGTCCATGGGCGTCTTTGCCGGGGTGCTTTCGATCGTGCCGCCGCTGGCATTTCGGATCATCATTAACCAGGTGCTCGTTCCTCCGGCGGGCCACTCGCCCGACCTGCGGGCGTTGTACTTTGCTTTAGGTCTTACGTCGATCGCGTTGGTTCTCGCCAATGCTGCGATCTACGGCCAGACCTACCTAACGGCGTGGAGCGGGCAGCACTTGGTGGCGCGCCTGCGCGTGCGGCTCTTCGAGCGTCTGCTCAACCTGCCGCTCGGTGAGTTTGACAAGTGGAGGCCGGGAGAGCTGATCGCGCGCTTCTCGACCGACCTGCAAATCATGATCGACGCCGTGAGCGTCTCGGTGCCTCAGCTCGTGGTAGCGCTTGCGACCTTCGTTTCCTCGTTCGCTACGATGATCTATCTCGATTGGATTCTGACCTTATCGCTGGTCTTCGTGGCGCCGGTCGTATCGTTTGCGGTTTCAAACTTCCAGCGTTTGATTTCGGCGAGCACGCACCGCGCGCAGCAGAGGATCGCCGATCTCACCGCAAACCTCTCGGAGATCCTGCACGGCCAGCGCGTGGTCAAATCGTTTGGCCGCGAAGATTTCGAAGTTGCCCGGTTCCGGAACCGCAACGACGACTTCTTCGCAGCGTATATGAAGCTCACGCAGTTCATTCAGACCCAGCCGCTCGTGATCTCTACGATCATGGTAGCCGCGGTCGTCGCGATCATGTGGCTCTCGGTTCGCGAAGTTTTGGTCGGCCGGCTCGACACCGGCAAGGTTTTCATGTACTGGGGCCTGTTGGTGAACCTGATGAACCCGATGAACCGGGTGGCGGCCTTTTTCGGCGACATCAGCAAAGCGATCGTCGGCGCCGGGCGAGTTTTCGAGCTGCTCGACCTGCCGGTCGAAGTCGGGGATCTTCCGGGTGCGATCCCGCTTCCGGCAGTCCGCGGTCGCATCGAGTACGTGGACGTGACGTTCCGCTACAAGGCCTCGGACCGTCCGGCGCTGCGTGGAGTCAACGCACAAATCGAGGCGGGCGAGATCGTCGCGCTGGTGGGACCTTCGGGCGCCGGCAAGACCACCATCGCGAACCTCGTGCCGCGCTTTTATCATCCGCAAGAGGGGAAGGTCCTGCTGGACGGCATCGACATCAGCGGCGTACGGCTCAGCGACCTGCGCGCCGCCATCGCAATCGTCCCGCAGGACGTGCAGCTTTTTCGTGGTTCGATCCTGCAGAACATACGGTATGGGCGCATCGATGCGACCGACGACGAGGTGCGCGCCGCGGCGCGCGACGCCAACGTCGACGACTACGTGCGGAACTTTCCCAACGGCTACGCGACCGAGGTCGGCGAGCGCGGTGTGCGACTCTCGGGCGGCGAGCGCCAACGGATCGCGATCGCTCGCGCCGTTTTGCGCGACCCGCGCATCTTGATTCTCGACGAAGCGACGAGTGCGTTGGACAGCCATTCGGAAGCGATGATCGAAGAGGCCCTCAACCGGCTGCTGCAGGGACGAACGACGCTGATCATCGCGCACCGGCTGTCGACCGTGCGCCGCGCTCACAAGGTACTCTACATCGAGGCGGGGCGCGTCCTCGAGATCGGTACGCACGACGACCTGCTGGCCAAGGGGGGTGCCTACGCGCGGCTGCATGCGGCGCAGTTTGCCGGCAGCGGCCCGCGTCCGGTTTGACAAAGAAAAGCGCGCCGTGGTAGCGTGGTCCAACATGCTCGATAACTCGCCGGTTTTGGTTTCCCTGATGCCGATGTGCGCGGACATGGCAATGTTCGGCGCGCGAGCGCGTCGGAGAGTGACGTTGGCGGCCTAAGCTTTCGAGCAGAAAACGTAACCGCAGCTCCTCGCCGATTGCGAGGAGCTTTTTTATTGACAGGAGTGCAACTCATGCCGAATCAAAAATCCGGCCACTCTGCAAGATCGGGTTTTTCGACGCGCGCCGTTTGGGCCGGTCAAGACGCCTGTACGGCCACCGGCGCGACGATCGTTCCGGTTTATCAAACCGCGACATTTACGCTGCCGCAGATTGGCCTAACCAAAGGCTTCGATTACTCGCGCACTGCCAACCCGACGCGCCAAGCCATGGAGCGGCAACTCGCGGCGCTGGAAAGCGGCGACTTCGGTTGCGCGTTCGCCTCGGGTATGGCTGCGGTTGCGGGGGCGGCGTCCTTGCTGCGCCGCGGGGATCACATTCTTGCGACGCGGGACCTTTACGGCGGGACGCACCGGCTCTTCACCCAGGTCCTTCCGCGCTACGGCATCGACGTGAGCTTCGTCGACACGAGCGACGCGCAGCACGTGTGGGAAGCCGCTACGCCAAGGACTCGGATGGTGTGGTTGGAGACGCCGAGCAATCCAACGCTGCGGCTCTGCGACATCGCGGCGATCGCGCAGCGAAAGCCACCGAACGTGCTAGTCGCGGTTGACAACACGTTCGCGTCGCCGTTCTTCCAGCGGCCGCTCGAATTAGGAGCGGACCTGGTCGTGCATTCGACGACGAAGTATATCGCGGGGCACAGCGACGTGATCGGCGGGGTGGTGATCAGCGGCGCGCGCGAGCTCGCCGAGCGCATCGCCTATCATCAAAACTGCGTCGGGGCGGTGCCCGGCCCGTGGGACGCCTACCTTACGCTGCGCGGCGCGAAGACGCTTGCGATCCGGATGCGCGCGCACGCCGCCAACGCGCAAGCCGTGGCGGAATTCTTGGCTGGCCGTAGCGACGTTGCGAAGGTTTACTATCCCGGCCTGGATACCCATCCGCAACACGCGCTGGCGCGTCGGCAAATGAACGGCTATGGAGGGGTCGTTTCGTTCCGCCCCTCAGGGGGCGCGCCACGCGCCCACGCGGTGGCCGCGTCCACGTCGATCTTCGCCTTGGCGGTTTCACTGGGCGGAGTCGAGTCGCTGATATGCAGTCCGGCGGCGATGACGCACGCATCGCTGACGCCCTGGGAGCGTGCCGAGCTGGGAATCTCCGACGATCTGCTGCGGCTATCGATCGGAATCGAAGACGCCGGCGATTTGATTGGGGACCTTGCGGCCGCCCTCGACGGCACCAATCCGTCGCGGTCCCGGAACTCAGGCGGCTTGGTTTCGCGCCGAAAACCTCCGGCGAACGGGAACCGAGAAGCCGGATGCGAAGAAGTGGGCCGTCTTGGGTGATGCCCTCATTCGGGGCGTGCGAATGACGGCGCTCCTTACGCCTGTTCTAAGAAAGGACTCCACTTGAACCAGGGATTCACGGTGTGGCTGACCGGTCTGTCCGGCGCGGGCAAAAGTACGATTGCCGAACGCCTGGCACCCGAGCTGACGGTCCGCGGCTGCCACGTCGAGGTGCTCGACGGCGACGAGGTCCGCACGCACCTTTCGAAGGGCCTCGGCTTCAGTCGCGAGGACCGCGACATCAATATCGGCCGTATTTCGTTCGTCGCCTCGCTGCTCGTCAAGCACGGCGCGGCCGTAATTACCGCCGCGATCTCGCCATACGCGCAGGCTCGCGCCGAGGCGCGACGGCGGATCGGAGACTCGCGCTTCGTCGAAGTTTTCGTGCGCTGCTCCTTAGACGAACTCGTGCGACGCGACGTCAAGGGCTTGTATGCGAAAGCAATCGCCGGCGAGCTGAAACACTTCACCGGCGTTTCCGATCCGTACGAAGCTCCCGAGAATCCCGACGTCGTGGTCGACAGCGAGCTCGAAACGATCGAGGAAAGCGTGTCGAAAATTCTTGCCGTGCTCGCGAAGCGCGGCCACCTGAAAACGGACTTGAGGATGGTGCTATGATCGCTCCGCACGGCGGCGAGCTCGTCGATCGAAGCGTCGACTCGCCTCACGCCGAGTTTGAGTTGCGTGAGGAAGCCAAGGGATTGCGCAGCTTCACCCTCACGGGGCGCGAGTTGAACGATCTCGCATTAATCGCCAATGGCGCGATGAGTCCGCTAACCGGCTTCATGACTCGCGCGGATTACGAAACGGTCGTCGATTCGATGCGACTCGCGGGCGGCTTGCCGTGGAGCATCCCGGTCGTCCTGGCTGTCGACCGGGAAGAGGCTCCCGTCGCAGGCACGCGCGCCGCGCTCTACCACGGCGCGGGCGAGCTTCGAGGCATCATCGACGTCGAGGACGTCTTCGAGCACGACAAGCTGCGCGAAGCGGGGAACGTTTATCGGACGGAAGACCCCAAGCACCCGGGCGTCGCGGCTTTGTTCGAGCGCAAGGAGGTGCTCGTCGGCGGTCAGGTCCGCGTGCTCCAAAGCGAGCACAATCCCGAGAGTCTCTCGCCGGCCGAAACCCGCGCCGAGTTCGAACGCCGCGGTTGGAAGACGATCGTTGGTTTCCAAACGCGCAACCCCGTTCACCGCGCTCACGAGTACATTCAGAAGTGCGCGATGGAGGTCGTTGACGGCTTGCTGCTGCATCCGCTGGTCGGCGAAACCAAGAGCGACGACATCCCGGCGGAAGTACGCATGCGGTGCTATCGGACGCTCCTCGAGAACTACTATCCGGCCGACCGCGTGCTGTTGAGCACGTTGCCGGCGGCGATGCGCTACGCAGGTCCCCGGGAGGCGATTTTTCACGCCATGATTCGCAAGAACTACGGCTGCACGCACTTCATCGTGGGACGCGATCACGCCGGCGTCGGAAGCTACTACGGAACCTACGATGCGCAAAAGATCTTCGATGAGTTCACGCCGGACGAGTTGGGAATCACGCCCCTAAAGTTCGAGAATAGCTTCTATTGCTCGCGGTGTGAAAGCATGGGTTCGAGAAAGACCTGCAGCCACGATGTCGCGTATCACGTCGCACTGAGCGGCACGCAAGTGCGCGAAATGCTGCGCGCCGGAAAGTTGCCTCCGCAGGAGTTCTCTCGCCCGGAAGTCGCCCAGATTCTGATCGACGCTTCGCGCGAGGCCGCTTCGGCTTAAGCGGCGTTCGGCTGTTTCGGGGGTCGCCGTTGGTGCAGTCCGAAACGGTTGCCTTCGGGGTCGCGGGCAAAGCATGCGGCGCACGCCGTAAATTCGTGGATCTCGCCGACCTCGACGCCGGCGGCCGCAACGCGTTCGCGCATCGCTTCGATGTCGTCGACCTCGAACATCGCGCCGGTAGAAGCTCCGGGCTCGAACCCCAATCCCTCGCCGTTCCCGACGCCGAAGGTGGCGTTGCCGACGTCGAATTCGACCCAGTGCTCGCCGAAAGCGTCTCCCGGAGTCAGACCGAGCACTTCGCCGTAAAATGCGCGAGCTCGCGGCACGTCGCGCACCGAATATGCGAAGAACGCCATATCTTTGACCACGAAGGTACCCTCCGAACGATGCGGATTGCCCGTGCAGGCGGCCGAACCCTAGCGCTCGAACCGGCCTTTCCTCCCGTCGACACGGCAGGCCAAGGAGGGCGAAAAATGCTCGTGCTCAGCCGAAGGGCGAATCAGTCGATCATGATCGGAAACGACATTCGAGTTATTGTCGTTGGCCTCGACCGCGAGCAGGTGAAGCTGGGAATCGAGGCGCCGCGCGACGTGCCAGTTCATCGCTTCGAGGTTTTCGCCGAGATCCAGCGGAGCGTCCCCGCCGAAGAGGCCCCGCCCCCGGGGAGCGGCCACGGACCCGTTGAACGTTAACCCAGGTTCCCCGCCTGGGGACGTCGCTGCGAACCTAGGAGTTTTGTTGTGAGCTCGGCCCTCATCTTGCCGCGGTCATGAACTGGGAGTACGTCCTCGTTGGTTTCATCGTCGGGACGATGATGTCGTACAGCGGCGTGGGCGCCGGCGCTATCACCACGCCGCTATTGATCTTTCTGGGCGTAGGGACCAACACGGCGATCGGCTCCGATTTGCTCTTCGCGCTCGGGACGAAAGTCGTCGCAATGTTGACGCACATGCAAAAACGAACCGTCCAGTGGTCGGTGCTGTGGCGGCTCGCTTTGGGCGGCATTCCGGGAGCGATCGCCGGCGTATTGATCAGCGCCTACCTGCGCGGGCACCTCGATGTTAAACAAGCCGACCTCGTGCTGCGCATCGCAGTCGCAATCGCGTTGTTAATCTCCGCAGTGGGGATAATTTTCAACCGGAGATTAGCGCGCGATGCCTCCGCCGGCAGCGCCGGCGGTACGCTCCCGACTCTGCCGCTGGCAGCGCTCGGCTTATTCGTGGGCGTTTGCGTCAGCATCACTTCGATCGGTGCCGGTTCGCTGACGCTGCCGCTCCTGCTGGTGGTGGCACCGAGCGTTGCCCTGCGCCGGCTTGTCGGAACCGACCTAGCCTTTGCGGTCGTGGTCCTCATACCGTCGCTGATCGGACATTGGAAGATCGGTGACGTCAACCCAGGTATTGCGTTACCCCTTTTGCTGGGCTCAATACCGGGTGTCTTCATCGGCACGCAGTTCGTGACGCGCTTGCCCGAGGGTTGGTTCCGTGGAGCGCTTGCGGGCGTGCTCGTCGTCGTGGCGCTCGCGCTATTGCCGATTCTTCCTCACGCGAAAGGCTAGCTCGCCGGCGCGGAAAAGGCTTTCAAAGGTGCCGGCATCGCTCCACGCTCCGCGAAGCGTGTCGTAGCATAGCAGGCCCTCGCGAATGTACCGATTATGGACGTCGGCGATCTCCAGTTCGCCGCGCTGCGACGGCTGGAGCTCGGTAATGAAGTCGAAGACGCGCGAATCGAACATGTAGACGCCCGTGACGGCAAAACGGCTTTTCGGCTGCGCCGGCTTCTCCTCGATCGCCACGATTGTGTCACCCTCGAAGACCGGCACGCCGAAGCGCTGGGCGTCGTCTACCTCCTTGAGCAAGATACGAGCGCCGGAAGGTTGTGCCTCGAACTTGGCAATGTACGGCGCGATGTCGTCCTCGACGATATTGTCGCCCAGGATTACCACGACGCGTTCGCCGCCGGCAAAGTGCTCGCATAAGCGCAGCGCATCGGCGATGCCGCGTTCTCCCTCTTGATACGCATAGTAGACGGCATCGAGGCCGAGCTCGGCCCCATTGCCCAGCAGGCGTAGAAAATCTCCTGCGGAGTTGCCGCCGGTCACGATCATGATCTCGCCGATGCCGGCCTTGCGCAGCGTCTCGAGCGGATAGTAGATCATTGGGCGGTCGTAGACGGGGAGAAGGTGCTTGTTGGTGACTTTCGTCAGAGGCCGTAAGCGCGAACCGAGCCCGCCTGCAAGAACGATTCCCTTGGTCACGGCGTACCCTTGTCCTTGAGCGGGCGCCACCAGGCTTCGTTCGTCCGATACCAATCGACGGTTTGCGCGAGCCCCGTTTCAAAGGCAACGCGTGGGCTCCAGCCCAAGGCGCGGAGCTTGCCGGAATCGACGGCGTAGCGACGATCGTGGCCGGGGCGATCGGCGACGTGCATCACGTGAGTCTCTTCGGAGCGGCCGCAACGCCGCAGAAGCATACGCGTCAATTCGAGGTTGTTCCGCGGCATTTGTGCCGAAACGTTGTAGACTTCGGCGACCGCGCCGTGCCGAAGGACGTGCAGAATCGCGCGCGCGTGATCTTCGACGTGAATCCAGTCGCGAATTTGCAGGCCGTCGCCGTAGACCGGAACCGGTCTGTCGTCGATCAAGTTCGTCACGAAGAGCGGGATTATTTTCTCGGGATATTGATACGGGCCATACGTGTTGCTGCCGCGCGTGATCGTGACCGGAGCTCCGTAGGTCGTGTTGTACGACAGGACTAGCAAGTCGGCCGCCGCTTTGCTCGCCGCGTATGGACTGCGCGGCCGCAAGGCGTCACCCTCCCGCGACTCGCCCTGCGTCACGTTACCGTAGACCTCGTCGGTAGAAACTTGAAGATAACGCGGCACCTCGAACTCGCGTAGGGCTTCGAGCAGCACGTACGTTCCCAGCGCGTCGGTCCGCAGGAACGCTCCAGGATCGACGATCGAACGGTCGACATGGGTTTCCGCGGCAAAGTTGACGATTGCGTCCGCCCCTCCCTGGAGCGCGGCGCGAACCGCAGCCGGGTCACAGATGTCGGCCTTGACGAATCGATAGCGGCGGTTTCCTTCAACGTCTCGCAAATTCTCGGGATTTCCCGCGTAGGTAATCGCGTCGACGTTCACGACCTCGAGACGCGGCAGTTCTTGCAGGGCCAGCCGAATGAAGTGGGAGCCGATGAAGCCCAATCCCCCGGTAACGAGCCAGCGCATGCCGCGCGGGCTTCGGCGAAGCCCTTGGAGGGTCCGGGCTCTCGTGCTATAATCGCGCGGTTGTCCGTAACTTCGCCTCGCACGGACGCGAGGCGGCGATGGCTCTTCGACGCGACCGCGACGCCAGGGATGGGCTGCGGCCGGGAGCCAGAAAGGTTAACCTATGACCGTCGTTACCATGAGGGAGCTCTTGGAGGCGGGCGTCCATTTCGGCCATCAGACCCGCCGGTGGAACCCCAAGATGAAGCCGTTCATCTTCCAAGAGCGCAACGGCATCTACATCATCGATCTCGCACTCACGGTCCAGCGGCTGCGCGAAACGTACGAAGTCGTGAAGCAGTACGCGCGCGAGGGGCGCATCATCCTGTTCGTAGGGACGAAGAAGCAAGCCCAAGACGTGGTGCGCGAGGAGGCCGAACGCGCCGGAACGTTCTACGTTAACCAGCGCTGGCTGGGCGGCACGCTGACGAACTTTGCGACGATCCAGAAGCGCATTGCGCGCTTGCGCGAGCTCGAGAACATGAAAATGCAAGGCGACTTCGATCGTCTTCCCAAAAAAGAAGTTGCTAAGCTCCAAGACGAGATGAACCGTTTGGAACGTTTCCTGGGCGGGATCAAAGACATGCATCGCTTGCCCGATGCGATCTTCGTGGTCGACCCGAAGAAGGAACGAATCGCCGTCTTGGAAGCGCGCAAGCTGAAAATCCCCATCATCGCGGTGATCGATACGAATTGCGATCCGGACGAGATCGATTACCCCATCCCGGGGAACGACGACGCGATCCGCGCGGTAAAGCTCATGGTCGGAAAGATCGCCGATGCGATCATCGAGGGCAAGACCGAGAACGAGAGCGCTTACGACCGGGACGTTTACGACACGGCTCCCAGGCAGTATGCCGATGAGGCGGAGACGATGGCGGAGGCTGGCCTGTGATCTCCTATCAGCCGAAGCCGGAAGAAATCAAAGCGCTGCGCGACGAGACCAGCGCCCCGATGATGGATTGCCGCCAAGCCCTGCTCGATGCCGCCGGCGACGTCGAGCGGGCCAAGACGCTCTTACTGGAGCGAGGCGCGGCGCAGGCCGCCAAGAAGGCCGAGCGGAGCGCCGATGAAGGGCTCGTCACCAGCTACATTCACCCCGGCGGTAAGATCGGCGTGCTGGTCGAGGTCAACAGCGAGACCGACTTCGTGGCGCGCAATCCTAAGTTTGCCGAGCTCTCCCGCGATATTGCGATGCACGTGGCAGCGATGTCGCCGCAATATCTCGATCGTCAGGGCGTGCCCGGCGAGATCGTCGAGCGGTTGCGAAGCGAGTTTCGCGCCAACGTTCCGGCCGGAAAGCCGCCCGAGGTCGAAGAGCGAATCGTCGAAGGAAAGCTGACGAAATGGTTCGAGGAGCACTGTCTGCTCGAGCAAGCGTTTGTGAAGGACGACTCGATAACCGTGGGCGATCTGCTGCACCGTTCGGTTGCGGCTCTGGGCGAGCGAATTCGCGTGCGGCGCTTTACCAGATACGCTCTCGGTGAGTGAGTTGGGCGGGCCGCGCTTTGGGCGCGTGCTCCTGAAAATATCCGGAGAAGCCTTTACCGGCGACGGCAGCGGCGTCGACGTCGACACGACGCACGCGATGGCGGAGCAGATTGCCGAAGTGAGCCGCGCGGGGGTCTCGGTGGCGATCGTCGTCGGGGGCGGCAACATCTGGCGAGGCAAGATTCACGAGGAAGCTGGGGTGGAGCGGGCGACCGCCGACTACATGGGCATGCTCGCAACCGTCATCAACGCGCTGGCTTTGCAGGATGCGCTCGAGCGCATCGGCGTGGCGTCGCGCGTTCAAACCGCGATCGCGATGCACCAGATTGCCGAGCCGTATATTCGGCGCCGGGCGATCCGGCATCTCGAGAAGGGTCGCGTCGTGATTTTTGCAGCCGGCACGGGCAATCCGTACTTTACCACCGATACTACGGCGGCGCTGCGCGCCGTGGAAGTCAACGCCGAGGCGATCCTCAAAGCAACGAAAGTCGACGGCATTTACACGGCGGATCCGAAGAAGGATCCGCGGGCCACTCGATTCGAGCGGCTCGATTACATGGAAGTCCTGCAGCGCGGCTTGGAAGTTATGGACTCGACCTCAATGGCGCTGTGCATGGACAACGCGCTTCCGGTCATCGTCTTCGATATGTCGGTTCCGGGCAACATCCGGCGCGTCATCTGGGGAGAGGCGATCGGCACGTACGTCGGGCGCCGGAATGCGGCGCCCGTGGGAGCGAGGAACGCATAACGTGACGGACGCGTATTTCAAAGAGATCGAAGCGCGGATGCACAAATGCGTCGAGGCGACGCGCAACGAGTTCGCATCTATTCGAACGGGACGCGCCGTGCCGGCGCTGCTGGATCGGATCGTCGTGGAGGCGTACGGTCAGACCGTGCCGCTCAAGCAGGTTGCCGGCGTTTCAACGCCCGACCCACGCACGCTTCTGATCACCGCGTGGGACAAAGGGCTGGTGGGTTCGATTCGCAAGGCGGTGGAGAAGAGCGACCTCGGCTTAACTCCCAACGTTGACGGCGCAGCGATCCGGCTCGCAATTCCGCCGCTGAACGAAGAGCGGCGAAAAGAGCTGGCTAAGCTCGTCAAAAAAAAGGCCGAAGACGGCCGCGTGGCGGTCCGCAACGTGCGTCACCGCGCGCACGATGAGTTGAAGGCGCAGCTGAAGGCACACGATATTACCGAAGACGACAACCAGCGGATGCAAGACTCGCTGCAGCGCCTGACCGACCGATACGTCAAAGAAATCGACGGCCTGGTTAGCGCTAAAGAAAAAGAGATTATGGAAGTGTGAGCGAGGACTTGGTTCTCGTACCCGAAGTGCAGGCGCGGCGCGTTTTGCGCGGCCGGAGCATTCGTCTGCGGGTGCTCGCTCCTTACGGCTCGTGGATCGGCTGCGGCAGGCTGCGGGTTTTGCGTTTGATTCTTCAACAAGGTCACGACTCCGGGGTCGCGGGAGACGGCGCAGTCGAGCTTACCGTCGGATACGAGTCGTATCGGGCATGAGCCTTTCGCTGGCCGCCGGGCATCGTCCGGCGCTCGACGTGCGCGCGGTTCCGCGCCACGTCGCGATCATCATGGACGGCAACCGTCGCTGGGCGAAAGAGCGCGGCTTGCCGGCGATCGAAGGGCATCGGCGCGGAATGATCGCGTTGCGGCACGTCACGCGGATCGCGAGCGACCTCGGCATCGGCGCGCTGACGGTCTACGGATTCTCGACCGAGAACTGGAACCGCGACGCGCGCGAGGTTTCGCTGCTCTTTGAGCTCTGCGTACACTTCGCGAGGAACGAGCTGTTGGAGCTTCGGCGCAATAACGTGCGGGTTCGCGTAATCGGCGACTGGGAATCGCTTCCCGCAGCCCCCCGCGGCGCGCTGGCCGATTTACAGCGCGATACCGGGGCCAACACCGGATTGTTGCTCAACCTCGCCGTCAACTATAGCTCGCACGCCGAGCTGAAACGCGCGGTTCGCGCGATCGCCCAGGACGTCGCGCTTGGAAGCCTGATGCCGCAGGCAATCGACGAAAGGCTTATCAACCGGTACCTATACACGGCCGATCTGCCGGAGCTCGACCTGCTGATCAGGCCAGGCGGCGAGCATCGGCTCTCGAACTTTCTGCTTTATCAGGCGGCGTATGCCGAGCTGGTGATGACCGACATATACTGGCCGGACTTCTCAAAGGACGATTTCGTACGAGCGTTGATCGAGTTTCAACAGCGGGAACGGCGCTTCGGCGGGGCCTGACGGAGCGGCGTATCGTCGTAGGCTTGATCGTCGCGGCGATCGGGCTGTGCTCCGTTCTCTTACCCTGGACCTTTTACGCGCTGTTGCTTGCGATTGGTCTTGCGAGCATCTACGAGTTCAATTACCTCTGCGCCATCAAGGGGCAGCCGCTGGAGTATCCGGTTGCGGTCCTTGGCGTTTGTGCTTACGTCGCAATGGCGGTATTCGGCGTGCTCCACAAGTGGGAGGGGGTGCTGCTCGCCGCGATCGTGATCGTCGCGTTTGCGATCGGCATGTACGGCGAGCAGAAAGGCTACTTCGCGCGGACGGCCTACACCCTGCTCGCGGTCCTGTACATCGGCAAGCTGCTCACCTATTTCGTCTTCATCAGGCAGACGGCTGGAAACGGCATGTGGCTCACGTTCTACGTGATCGCCTTGATCGCGCTGACCGATACTTTCGGCATGCTGGTCGGTGCCAGTCTCGGTCGTCATCCCCTCACGAGGATTTCGCCGAACAAGACCGTCGAAGGATCGGTTGGATCGCTGGCGATCGTCACGCTCCTTGCGATCGCCGCAACTTGGGTGCCGCAGCTCCACCTACAATGGTGGCAGGGCGGCATTCTCGGGCTGGCGACCAGCATCGCCGCGCAAGTGGGCGATTTGGTTGAGTCGGCCTTTAAGCGCGACGCCGGAGTAAAAGACGCAGGCGCGATGATCCAGGGACACGGCGGCGTGTTGGACAGATTCGATTCATACCTTCTTGGCGGCGTCGCCTTCTATGCGATGTTGCACGTTCTGGGAATTCTTTCGCTGTAATGACCGATCGAAAGCGCGTCGCCATCTTAGGCTCCACTGGTTCGATCGGGACGCAGGCGCTCGACGTCATCGACCGCCACCGCGACGAGTTCGCAGTCGTCGCACTGGCTGCAGGCAGCAACGTCGAGCTGCTGCGCGAACAGGCCGCTCGCTTCGGCGTCGAGATCACGAGCGCGGCGCAAGACGGACCTGCCGGATTACGCCGCGTAGCCGTCGACAGCGAACCCGAGATCGTGCTTGCCGCTACCGACGGTTCGGTCGCGTTCGAGGCGGTCTTCGCGGCGGTCGACCACGGCATCGACGTTGCGGTGGCAAACAAAGAGTTAATCGTCGCAGCAGGTGCGCTGCTCGTCGAAAGCGCGCGACGCACTGGATCGAAGCTGCTTCCGGTGGACAGCGAGCACAGCGCGATATTCCAGTGTTTGGTCGGTGAGGACCGCACGAGCGTCGCGGCGATCGTGCTTACCGCATCGGGCGGTCCGTTTTGGCGCGCATCGCGCGAAGCCATGGAGGACGCCGATCTCGCCGCCGCGCTCGCGCACCCGACTTGGCGCATGGGAACCAAGAACACGATCGACTCGGCTACCATGATGAACAAGGGGCTCGAAGTCATTGAGGCGAGCCGTCTGTTCGGCTTCGGAGGCGACCGGATCCGAATCGTCGTCCATCCCCAATCGGTCGCGCATGGTTTCGTACTTTTCAACGACGGCAGCGTAAAGTCGCAGCTCGCCGCGCCGGACATGCGCGTTCCGATCGGCTACGCTTTGGGCTATCCAAAACGTCTCGGCGGGTTTGCCGATCCCGGCGCCGACGTGCTGCAGGCGCTGGGGGCCCGCAACGGCGAGGCCGTGCTTCGCTACGACTTTGAAGCGCCCGACCCGGACCGCTTCCCGTGCATCGGGCTGGCGTATCAGGCGCTTGCCGCCGGCGAAACGCAACCCGCCGTCCTGTCGGCCGCAAACGAAGTCGCGGTGGATGCCTTTGTCGAAGGGAGGATTTCGTTCGGGCGAATTCCCGACGTCATCGAGGCGGCCATGGATCGCGTCAAGCCGCAACAGCCGACGCTGGAGGGGGTAAGAAACGCCGACCGGGAGGCGCGCAAAATCGCCGGAGAGATCGTCGCCGGCATCGAAAGGCCCACGCATTGATTCTTTTAGCCGTCGTCACGTTGGTCGGATTCGAGAAAGTGATCACCTTCTTGGTGATGCTCTCGGTTCTTATCGTGCTGCACGAACTGGGCCACTTCGTGCTCGCGCGCGCAAACGGCGTGCACGTCAACGAGTTTGCAGTGGGTTTCGGACCCCGATTGCTTACGTGGACGAGTCCCCGCACCGGTACGAGCTACTCGCTGCGTGCCCTGCCGATCGGCGGCTTTTGCGCGATGGAGGGCGAGGACGCGCGCGTGTCCGAGGCGCAGCAGCAACGCGACTACCGCGCCGGAGTTGGGCTTGACGACGCGTCCGGCATCGGCAATAGCCTCACGGCTTACGCGATGGCAAATCAGAACGTCGCGCCGATTAGCACGATACGCGGTTCAAGCACCAGCTTGCACGAGTCCCGGGGATTGGGGACCAACTTTCAGGCAAAATCGCCGTGGCGGCGTCTGGCCATCATCCTGGCGGGGCCCTTTGCGAACTTTTTGCTGTGCTACTGTATTCTGTTGATCGGCGCGCTGGCATTCGGCGTCGCGAGCGACCGGTCTAACCAACCGGTCGTGGGCGAGATTCTCCCGGGCTCGCCTGCCGCGGCAGCGGGGATCCAGCCCGGGGATCGCATCGTCGCGATCGACGGCGTTGCGATTGCGAGCGGCAAGGTCCTCGTCGACACGATCCATGCCTCGCTGGGCAAGCAGCTCGGCCTCGTGTACGAACGAAACGGGATTCGCACCAAAGTGTCAGTGTCGCCGCGGGCGTGCCCGCCTCAAGTCGGGAAGAACCTGGGCTGCATCGGCTTCTCGCCGGTTCCGGCGTACGTTCGCGTCGGCTTTGCGACCGCGGTGCGGCTAAGCGCGCAAGAGTTCGCCACGATTGCAACCCAAACGGTCGACGGCATCGCGCTCTTGGTTACGCAGTTTGCGAAATATGCTCCGCAAATAGCCGGCCCGATCGGCATGGGGCAGGTGGCAGCGACGGTTCAAGATTGGGGTTGGGGCCCATACTTTTCGTTGGCGGCGACGATTTCATTCGCGCTTGGTCTCTTCAACCTGTTGCCGATTCCCGCGCTCGACGGCGGCCGCGCGGCGTTCATCATCGCAGAGCTCATACGCGGGAGGCCGGTCGATCCCGAAAAAGAGGCGATGGTTCACATCGCCGGGTTTGCGGCGCTGATGGCGCTGATCATGCTGGTCGCGTTCCACGACATCGCGCGCATCGTCAGCGGACAAGGAGTGATGTGAAGTGCCTTCCCTTGAACGTTCGGTGTATAAAGCTGGCCGTTTGGTGGAATGCGGGCAAGGAACGATGAGCAACAAAAGCGGCGCTTTGCGAGCGAAGAGTGACGCTGACCGCGACCTCCAAACGGCCAGCTTTATACACCGAACGTTCAAGGGAAGGCACTAATGCTGCGCGTGAGGCGTAAGAGCAAGCCGATTCTGCTGCAGAATAAAACCGGGAAGGCCGATGCCAAAAGCGTCTGGATCGGCGGAGACCATCCGATCGCCGTGCAATCGATGACCACGACCGACACCGCCGACGCCGACGCAACGCTCGAACAAGTTTACGGATTGGCGATGGAAGGATGCGAGGTCGTGCGGGTTACGGTAAAGGATCCGCCCGATGCCGCCGGCCTGCCCGCGATCGTGCACCGCTCGCCCGTGCCGATCGTCGCGGACATTCACTTCGATCACAAGATGGCGCTCGCAGCGATCGAAGCCGGCGTGGCGAAGCTCCGCCTCAATCCCGGCAACATCCGGGATCCGAAAAAAGTCGCCGAGGTAGTCGAAGCGGCCAAGGCGCGCGCCATTCCGATTCGCGTGGGCGTCAACATGGGATCGCTCGCACCCGATTTGGAGAAGACGCTGGGACACACGGCGGAGGCGATGGTGCTCTCGGCGCTGCGACACGTCGACATCCTCGAAGAGCACGGCCACACGGATATTGCGATTTCGCTCAAAGCGCACGACGTCGCGACGACCGTGCATGCGTACCGCATCATGGACGGCCGTTTGCGCGAGCGGGGAACGCCGTATGCGCTGCACCTTGGCATCACCGAAGCCGGCCTGCTGCGCGACGGTACGATCAAGTCGTCAATCGGTCTGGGCATTTTGCTGTGGGAAGGGATCGGAGACACGATCCGCGTTTCGCTCGCCGACGATCCCATCGAAGAAGTGCCGGTTTGCTGGGGCATTCTCAAGTCGCTGGGGCTGCGGGAAAAAGGCTTCGAAATCACCGCCTGCCCCTCGTGCGGTCGCGCCGAAATATCGGTCCTCGAGCTGGGCCGCGCGGTCGAAGCAATCGCGAAAACGTACAGCGCGCCGGTGAAAGTAGCGGTGATGGGCTGCGTCGTCAATGGCCCCGGAGAATCGAAAATGGCCGACGTGGGCATCGCGGGCGGTAAAGGGAAGGGCGCGATTTATCGCGCCGGCGAGCTGGTCGGGACCTATCCCGAGCACGAGCTGCTGGGGATGCTGCGCTTGGAAATAGAGAAAGTGATCGCCGAGAAGTATCCGGCGTACCTCGGGGAAATCGGCGCGTGATTCGGCGCGCCGCCGAGCTCTACCGCGAGCTGAGCCTGCGGCGCCTGGCGTTAATTGCCGTTGCCGCGCTCGGGGTTTCGATCTTGCTCGCCTTCTCGCGGCCGATCGTGATGATGGTCGACGGCGAACGCGTCGACAGCGACGTGTCGCCGGTGACGACCGCGAGCGACAAAGCGTTCGTGCCCCTGCGCTCGATTGCCGACGCACTCGGTGCCGAGACCGAAGTCGATTTAAAGACCGGCAGCGTTTACGTCGTGCTCGGCAATCAATCGCTGCGCGTGCGCGTTGGCGACACTCGAGCGACGGTCAACGGGATGGCGTTCACCCTCAAGCACGCGCCGTTTCGAGTTCGCGGCAGGGTGATGGTATCGCTCGATGCGGTGGCGCGGGCGCTCCGGGTTCGCGCGAAATACGATCCGCGCGCGGCCCGCATCGAAGTGATCACCCCGGGAATAGGCCAGGCGCCAAATCCCCAAGCACCGGCTCAGTAATCCTGGCCGGACGCGGTGACGCCGGCATCGGCGTCGGCGACGCCGCCGGCTTGAGCGCGCCGGCCGAAGCCGTGAGAAACCGCTCGATACGATAGCGCAGCTGCCCGCGACTGACGCCGCCGACCAAATCGCAGTAGAGATAACCGTCGGGGTCGATGAAGAGCGTCACGGGAAAGTTGACCGTGCCGTGCTTCATTCCGACCTCAAGAACTTGGACGAACGTACCGTCGGCATCCATCGCGATCGGAAACGCAATTCCGTAGCGCTTGCGGAAGGCGCGCACGGTGTTGTCCTGTTCGCGGCTATCGATGCCGATCACGGCGAGTCCATGCGGCGCGTAATCGGCCGCCGCCTCCACTACGTAGGGCATCTCTTTGTTGCACGGGCCGCACCAAGTCGCGAAGATGTGAAGCAGAACGGCCTGGCCACGATACTTGATCAGGTCGAAGTCCGGACCGTCGAGAACGCGCATTTTCAGCCCGATGGGCCGGTCGTACGGCAGCGCGCCGCTCGTCGTACATTCGTCCCACGGGTTCGACGAGGTCGTTGGTGACGGTGACGGTGACGGCACGGGCGCCGCCCCCGCCAATGCCGCAGCCAGCGCGCTCAAAAACTCGAGGCGATCCATACGCTTACGCGAATTCGGTCAAACCTGCCGGCTCTTCGACCGGTACGACCTCGGCCGGATTCGATTTGCGGAAGCCGTAGGCAAAGAAGAAGACCAGACCGACGAGCAGGGCCAAGACAAACCAGGTCCAGGTCGCTCGAGAGAGACCGAACACCGCCAAAAACAATGAAAAAGTAATTCCGAGGATCGGGAAGAGCGGCACGAACGGCACGCGGAAGCTGCGCGGCAAATCGGGGCGGTGCTTGCGCAATACGAGAACGCCCGTGCAGACGACCGAAAAGGCGATGAGCGTTCCGATGTTGACGAGATTGAGCAAGTTATTGAGTGGAACGATCAGCGCGAGGATCGCAACGGCGGCGCCCGTGATCAGCGTCGTGACTAGCGGCGTCTTGAATCGCGGGTGCACCGCGGCCACGACCGGCGGCAGCATGCCGTCGCGAGCCATGACGTAGAAGATACGCGACTGTCCCAGCAGCGAGGCGAGCGCGACGCTGGTCGTTCCGGCAAGAACGCCGATCGTAATCACCCAGCTCAGCGCGGGAACGTGCAGCGGCGCGAGCGCGTATACGAGGGGATTCTTGATCGGAACCTGATTCCAGGGCACGGCGCCGACGAGCACGATGGCCGTCGCGCAGTAGATCAGGGTCCCGATCGCCAGCGCGCCGATGACGCCCACCGGAATATCAAACTGCGGGCGTTTGCATTCCTCGGCGGTCGTGGTCGCAGTGTCGAAGCCAATGTAGCTGAAGAAGACGTACGCGCCGATCGCGATGATGCCGTATGGTTGCGCCGACGACGAATAATCGGCAAGGCCGCCGAAGGGTCGCAGCGTTCCCCAGCCGACCGGGTTGAAGTTGTGGAGGTTGACGGCGTGAACCAGGAACGACCCGGCGATCACAAAGACTACCAGCGCCGAGATCTTCAGCACGACGAAGACGTTGTTGACGGTCGCGGACTCGCGGATACCGACGGAGAGCAAGATGCTCAGTCCGATGACGAAGAGCGCCGCCACCAGATCGTACTGCGAGTGGGCAAGATCCCAACTCGAGGGCATCCACCACGCGCCGTGGATGACCAGGTTGGATTGCTGAGCCCACGCCGGCAAGACTAAGCCGGTTCCTTTGGAGACGTCTTGGATGGCCGCCGAAAACTGTTGCGCGACCGGCGCGGCGCTGATGCCGTATTCGAAGAGGAGCGCGAAGCCGATGATCCACGCGAAAAGTTTCCCCATCGTCGCGTACGCATACGTATAGGCGCTCCCGGCGACCGGCACCATGGCGCCCAGCTCCGCGTAGCAGAGCGCTGCGAAAAACGACGTGAGACCGGCGAGCAAGTAGGAAACGATCACCGCCGGCCCGGCGCCCTTGACGCCGGTCCCAATCGTAGTAAAAATGCCGCCGCCGATCATGGTGCCCAATCCGATGGCGATCAGATCCTTAGCCGTAAGTGCGCGGCGAAGGATCTTGCGCGTGCCGAGTTCGCGCAGCTTTTCAGCGTCGGTCGTCGCGAAAAGCTCGGAAACGAATGACATCTAAGGGGCGCTTCGCATCATGGGTCTGGAGGCCTGCTCGACGGGTTCCAGAGATGCTCCGGAGTATCGAGCACGTCGTTGATCCAACGCGCCCAAACGAAAAGCGCATCGGAAAGCCTGTTCAGGTATCGCAACGCGTCGTTCGAAGCCGGCTCTTCACCTTCGATCAGCATCACGAGAAGGCGTTCCGCGCGCCGGCAAATCGTTCGTGCGAAGTGCATATGCGCGCCCGGCAGCGAGCCGCCGGGATGAATGAAGTTCGCCAGGGGCGCCAGCTCGATCTGCGCTTCATCGATCGCGCGTTCGAGCGATTCGATCTCGCTGCTGCCGATCGAGATCCGGCCGTCGCGCCGGTCCTTCGGAAGCGTGGCGAGCTCGCTGCCGAGATTGAAGAGCATGTCTTGCGTCCAGGCAAGCCAAGCGTCGGTGCGACGCGCGCGGGGCTGCTCGGGCAAATATGGCCGCAATGTCGCGCGCGCAACGCCGAGCGCGCTGGAAAGCTCGTCTAGCGTCCCGTACGTTTCGATCCGCGGGGCGCTCTTTTTTATGCGTCCGCCGCCGACCAGACCGGTCATCCCCTTGTCGCCGGTACGGGTGTAGATGCGCGTCTGCTTGGTCATGTTGGCGTATGCGCTGCCGGCGGTTCGGACTCCCCGCGAAGGCCGTTTCGCAGCCGCGCGCGAAGCGGGGCCGGTCATGTCCGAAACGCTCGCCGCGGGCGCCGTCAAGGAGATTCCTCCAAAAACGGCCGACCTCTCGGCATGGTATACGGCGGCTTGTCTGAAGGCCGAGCTCGTCTCGTATTCGCCGGTGCGCGGCTGCGTCGTGCTGCGACCGTACGGATTCGGACTTTGGGAGAATTTGCAGAAGCATCTCGACGAGCGATTCAAGGCGACGGGGCACGAGAACGCATACTTTCCGCTGCTGATTCCGGAAAGCTTATTGATTCGCGAGGCGGAGCACGTCGAAGGATTCGCGCCGGAAGTGGCTTGGGTGACGCAGGGCGGCAGCGAGGAGCTCACCGAGCGACTGGCGGTCCGGCCGACGTCCGAAGCGATCATCGGCACGATGTACGCGCAGTGGGTCGAGTCGTATCGCGATCTGCCGATTCTGATCAATCAGTGGGCGAACGTCGTACGCTGGGAGAAAGCCACGCGCCCTTTTTTGCGGACGATGGAGTTTCTCTGGCAGGAAGGCCACACCGCGCACGCATCGGCCGATGAGGCGCGCGAGGAAACGCTCAAGATCCTCGAGCTCTATCGCGATTTCGCGGAAAACGTCGCGGCGGTGCCGGTATATTACGGACGAAAGAGTTCCAGCGAACGATTTCCGGGTGCGGTCGAGACTTTCTCCATCGAGGCGCTGATGCCCGACGGCAAAGCCCTCCAGTCGGGAACGTCGCACGATCTTGGCCAGAATTTTGCGAAGGCGTACGGCATCAAGTTCGTCGACGTCGATCAGACGATCAAGCACGCCTACACGACCTCGTGGGGCGTTTCGTGGCGTATGCTCGGGGGCCTGATCATGGTGCACGGGGACGACCGCGGATTGCGAATTCCGCCGAAGATGGCGCCGCTCGAGGCGGTCCTGGTTCCGATCGTGCGATCCAACGACGATCGGGCAATCGACGCGTGCGTTCAACTCGGCAACGAGTTGCGCGAGGCCGGATTTCGAGTGCGGGTCGACGCGCGCGACGCGCAGCCCGGCTGGAAATACAGCGAGTGGGATCTGCGCGGCGTTCCCGTTCGGATCGAGCTCGGCCCTCGGGACGTCGACGCGCAAGCGGCCGTGCTGGCGCGGCGAGACCGTGGCAAGGGCGATCCCGGGCAGCGTCAGAGCGTGGCGTACGCCCAAATTCCGGGCGTCTTGCACGCGCTGCTCGACGACATCCAGCGGTCACTGTTCGCCGAGGCGAAGTCGTTTTTGGACGCGCACACGTTTACAACGAGCGATCGTGACGAGTTCGTCGAGCTCTGCCGTACGCGAGCCGGCATGGTAGACATCGCGTGGTGCGAGCGTCCGCAGTGCGAGGCGCAGGTCAAAGCAGAGACCACCGCGACGTCGCGGGTGCTCCGCCCGCTCGGCGAAACGGGTTTGACCTGCGTAGCCTGCGGCGAACCGGCAAAGACGAAGGCGTACTTTGCGCAATCGTATTAAAATCGTGGCGGCCGCCATGCTGGCGGCCGGCGTCGCGTGCGCGGTTGGCGCGGCCTACGCGCCAAGCGTCGCCGATCTCGATGCGGCGGCGCGCGCGGTGGGCAACCGCCGCGATCTCGCGCTACGCATCGGAGAGTCGGTTTTCTCCACGCAGTGGTCGGCGGAGGTGACGCAGATCTCGGCAAACGAAATCGAGGGCCATCTGATCGTCGGGATTCGGATTTTGGGTGTGAAGTTCCATAAGCCGATGACGCGCGAGCTTTTTGCATCGGAGGTCGTTGCGCTCGTTGAGCGCACGTTTGCGGCGGCGCCGCAAACCGAGGAGATCGACCTCTGGGCGAGCGTTCCGATCAACGTGGCCAAAGGCGAAATCGTCACCGGAGACCTTGCGAAGCCGACCTCGAGCACCGTGTTTAGCCTGACGGCGCGCCGCGGCGAGACGGCTGCGACGCTGCGCGCGCGGTTGGACGGTGGTGACGGCGTTTTTTGGGATCAGGACTGGTCCCGGACGGCGTTTAGTGTATAAGAGGACGCTGCTTCCCAACGGTTTGCGAGTGCTGACCGAGACGATGCCGTCGGTGCGCTCGGCGACGGTCGGCATCTGGGCCGACGTCGGCTCGGCCGCCGAAAGCGGCGAACGGCGAGGCATCTCGCACGTGGTGGAACACATGCTCTTCAAAGGGACCGACCGGCGCAGCGCGCGGCAAATCGCCGAAACGATGGACGGCGTCGGCGGGAATCTCAACGCTTTCACGGACAAAGAGTCCACCTGCTACTACGCCAAGGTGATCGATCGTCACGTTCCGTTAGCGCTCGACGTTCTTGCCGACATGTTCTTGCACTCGCGCTTCGACGCGCAAGAGCTGGCAAAAGAACAAAACGTGATTCTTGAAGAGATCAAGATGTACGAGGACTCGCCGGACGAGCTGATTCACGACGTCTTTCTGCAGACGATGTGGCGCAACTCGAGCCTCGGCGAGCCCACGATCGGCTTTGCCGATACCGTCGTGCGCATTTCGCCCGACGACCTGCGCGCGCACATGCGCGCGCACTACGCGCCCAACTCGGTATTGATCGCGGCCGCGGGCAACGTCGAGCACGAGCGCTTCGTGGAGCTCGTGTGCGAGCAGTTTGCCGCGTTTGAAGGCGAGTGCGCTCTCCCGAAAGCGCAATCCCCGGCCGCCACGCCGGCGACGCACGTTCGTCATAAAGACAGCGAACAGGCGTACGTGGTCGTCGGCTCCCGGGGCATCGACGCTCGCGACGAGCGGCGGTACGCGCTTTCGCTGCTCGACACGGTGCTCGGGGGCGGCATGTCCAGCCGGCTTTTCCAGGAGATTCGCGAGCAGCGCGGTTTGGTTTACAGCGTCTACTCGTTTCAAGCTGCGTATCGCGCCGCCGGGCTTTTCGGAGTTTACGCGGCAACCTCGGCGGAGAACGTTCAGGCGTGCGTCGACGTGATCCTCGAACAGTTCGGGCGCGCGCGGAACGCGGCGATCGACGAGGATGAGTTCCACCTTGCCAAGGAGCACATCAAGGGCAACCTGACGCTTTCGCTCGAATCGACGTCGGGCCGTATGATCCGCTTGGGGCGAAACGAATTTGCATTCGGGCGGGACGTTACGCCCGAGGAGATCGAGTCCCGCGTCGACGCGGTGACCGCGCAAGAAGTGCAAGAGCTTGCGCGCGAACTGCTCGTCGAGGAGAACCTCGGCCTATGCATCATCGGCCCCGTAGATGAATCTTCAATCGTGTGGAGCTCCCACGCTGCATAAGCCGTCTTTGCGCCGAGAGCTACGCTACCATCGGAGCGAGGACCGTCTGACCGAGCGCCGCAGCCAGGATGGCGGGAGGCGCGAGGCAGCCGACAGGAGTGCGACAGGACGTCGCACGACGAGTGTGTCCGAGCTCGATGGTAGCGTAGCTCTCCGACGCGACCAATGACGAGCTCGTTGCACGCGGTGGCTCCGCACGTTTGGTCGGGAAAGCTGATTGGCGCGATGATCATCACGTTCGTCGTTCAGGGCGTGACGATCGGCGCGTATGCGGCGCGCCTGGCGGGGGTGCAGACGAAGCGGATCGCGACCTCGATCTCGCTCTTCAATTTGTTCGTGACGACCGGGCGGCTTGCAAATCTTTTCATGCTGTTTTTCGTGGGGCCGCTCGCGGATCAGGCCGGCAATGCAACGTCGGACGCGGCTGCGTGGCAGCACGCGTTCGACCTTCAGCTGCGGCTGATCATCCTGGCAGGCACCGCCGGAATGGTGGTGTTTGCGTTGTTCCTCCCGATGTTCACCTATCTTTTTCGGCGCGGGGTCCATTCGTTCGAGGCGCGCGGTTCGATTCCGCACTCGCTGCTGCGCTTGGGCGCACCCCGAGTTCTGGCTGACGTGCTGCGGTCGGAGCGGCTTCCGTCGTGGGCGGAAGTTCGCGCGTTCGACTGGCGGAAGTTGCCGAAGCGGCTCTTGGTGTTTAATACCGTCGTGATGTGCGTCTATGCGATCGGCGTGCAGGCATCGTATTTGGCGTCGGTGCTGGATCCGAGCGTGGCCCGGACCGCGGTCGGGCTATCGGGGGTCATCAACGGGATCGGAACGATCGCCTTCACGCTGTTCGTTGACCCGACGTCGGCGATCATCACCGACCAGGCGATTCACGGCAAGCGGACGGTCGAGGAGGTTCGCTCGATGGTGTTCTACTTATCGCTTACGGCGATCGTCGGATCGTTGCTCTCGCAAGCGGTTCTCTATCCGGCCGCCGTGATTATCAAGGTAGTTGCAGGATTCGCAATGCATGTTCGTTTGTAGACTCTTAACCGTATGCTGCGGCGCCGCCGTATTGGCGGGGTGTGCCGCCTCGATCGAGCACTGGATCGTCAACACGCGGGTCCATCAGGGCGAAGTTGCGATGGCCAGGGGCAATGCCCGAGACGCCGAGCTGGCCTTTCGGCTCGCCTTGAGAGTCGATCCCGCAAATGCGCCGGCGCGCAGCGGGTACGTCGAGGCGGCGGCGGCATTGGCGCGGTTGGAGTACGCCAAAGGGGCCTTCGAAGACGCTCTGGCGACGGTCGATGAAGGTCTGTCCGTCGATCCGGAGAGCGCGCCGCTGGCTGCGCTCAAGGCGACGCTCGACCAGGCAAAACTGCAGCGCGAGATCGTGATCGCCAATTATCCGACCTACCGGACGGCCGGATTAGAGATTCAACGCGCCTACGCGCAACTCAACGTTACCAACGCGCTCCTGGTGCGAAATCTAAAACGCTTCGGATACACGTTCGATACCGACGAGCTCACGGCGGCGATCAAGCGCAGTTACGAGCTCGAGCTGGAACTGACGAGAAATACCAATCGCTTGATTCTCTACCGCCAACTGGTGAGCTCGGGCGTACCCGAGACTCCTTCCGAAGGCACGACGTTCGGAGCGGCCTCGCTGCTGCCGTTACCTTGAATCGATGATCTCCTGGTTCGAGTCGCTGCCGACGCCGTTGGCGGGCCTCGTCGTGGTCGGCGGTTTCGTCGGATTCTCGCTCCTGATCGGATACCTCGTCGGAAGGTTTACGTCGCAAGAAGTTCGCAGCGCGCACAACGACCGGGCCGGCTTCATTCTGGCCGTAATCGGGGTGATTTACGCGGTGCTGCTCGCGTTCGTCGCGATCGGCGTCTGGGAGCGTTTTCAAGAGGCCCAGGCGCGCAGCTTCGACGAAGCCGGCGCGCTGGCGACCGTCTATCGCGACGCCGGGTCGTTTCGGGACGGCGCCCGGCTGCGCTCGGTTCTGCGCACGTACGCTATTTGGGTTGCACAGGAGGAGTGGCCGCGGATGCGCCGCGGCGAGAAATCGGAAGTGTCGAGTCCATTGCTCGAGGAGGCCGACCGCGAAATTCGCGGGCTGTCGGTAGACTCCGCGCGCTTGGCGGACGTTCAAGCACAAATGCTCTCCGCAATGGAGACCGCCCTGACCGGGCGCGAGGAACGCCTAACCGTCTACGCACGTGGAATCAACGGCATCATATGGCTCGTCCTGATCGTGGGAGCGGTGGTGACCGTGGCGTTCACCTGCCTGTTCGGCTTCGAGCGGACCGTGATGCAGCAGCTGATGATCGGCGGCTTGAGCTTCTTGATCGGGCTTGTTCTGTTCTTGATCCTTGCGCTCGATTTTCCGTATCGCGGCTCGATCTCCGTGACACCCGAGGCGTTCCAAGGACTGCTCGAAACGTTTAGCGCGATCGGGCCGTAACCCGGCATAGTCCGCGCGCGTCGAGAAACGCTCTCCCGGCGCCGGCTCGCTCGGCGCGGCGAAACTCGCGCCAGAACGGCTCGGCAGAGCGCGATGCGAGTCGCGGATCGGTTTCATACACGGGCCACTCGTGGGCATCGACGACCGGAAACCGCGTCAACCAGGCGCACAGCTCGATGTTGCGGCGCAGGCGATTATCCTCGATCGAGATGAAATAGCGGGCGCCTTTGCGGATTGCGCTCTCTTCGTCGAAGGGCGTCCACAGCACCGGATCCTCCTCCCACCCGAAGCGGCCGATGTAGTACTGCACGTCCGGTCCGTAGTGGCCGATCACCACCAGCGCTGCGCTGGGCAGCGAGCGGTCGAGCGCGACGGCGTTGCGATAAACCTGCTTGGAATAGCCGTAGTATGCGGCGACGGGCGCGCGGCTGCCCAGCAGCACGGCGAGCGCGACGACCGCAGGAAGCGCCCAAAGCGCGTAGCGGGCGACCGGCGCGACGTCGGCGTTGCGAACCGACGTGCAAAACCGCGCGATCGCGCCGCCGATAACGAGCGCAGCAAGCGGCAGCAGCGGCAGCATGTAGTAGTCGACGCGCTCGACGGTGACGACGACGAAAACGTAGAGGAGCCCGCCCGCGAGCCAACCCCAGAGCAACGCGTTGCTGCGCGTGCGAATCCACGGCACCGCGGCGAAACTTGCGATCGCGACGGCGCACGAAATCCCGCCAAGCAAGGTTTGCCGCAGCATTCCCAGCGCGATCCGGAAGTTGGTTAGCTTCATTCCAAATGCCGCCGCACTGCCGAAGGCGCGCGATAATGCCGGCAGAACGTGCAGCTGCGCAATGCCGCCGGCCCAGTGCCACTCGGCGTAGGAGGCGAGCGCGCGATCGTAGAGCCAGAGCACGGCGAGTGGAACAACCAGCATGATCGCCGCAAATGCGGGAGGCGTCGGGCGGCGACTGCGCGTGCGTTGCGCGATCAGTCCCAGCAGCGGGATCAGCGCGAGCACGGCGACCGGCTTGGCGAGATAGGCAATCGTCAGCAGCAGCGTGGTGCCGGCCAAGCCGCGCGCGCCGAGGCGTCCCTCGCCGGCGAGATAACGCGACGCCGCGTAGAGCGAGGCGGCGAGAAAGAAGGCCATCGCGCAATCGGGCATGAAGGCTCGCCCGTAGTAGACGCTGCCCGGAAAGACCGCGTAGAAGAACGCGGCGGTGATTCCGGCCAACGCGTCGTCGAAGAGCCAGCGCGCGAAGTACGCCAGCAGCAACGTAGTTGCGAGGCTGAACGCCAACGTGATGAGGCGTCCGAAGATCTCGTGGATCCCAAACAGTTTGTAGAGCGTCGCGGCCGCGAACGGCACGATCTGCAGCTCCAGCTCGACGTAATTCGGCGGCGGGCCGTTGTAAAGCGTTTGCGGATACATGATGTCGTAGCGAATCTGGGCGAAATTACGGGCGATTGCCGCAGTATCGCCTTGCCGCCATGCCGGATGGTCCAAGATCGGATCGTGAATGCCGTGCAGCCGGAGCGCAAGTCCGATCAGCAAGACGCCCAGCAGCGCGAGCCGCCATTGCACGACCTTCAATTGAGGTGACGAAACGTCCAATACTTGTTGAGGAAGAAGTTCACGAAGGTGCCGGAAAGGGTCGCAGCAAGCCAGGTTATCGTAAAGTGATGGAACCCGGTGCGCTGGGCGGCGGCGAAGACGACCTTGCCGACCAGCAGCGCGACTGCGGAAACGGCCAGAAACTGCAGGCCCTCGATCAAGGGATTGCGGCGCGAGCCGAACGTCCAAATGCGATTGAGAACGTAATTCGAGATGCCGCCGACCATGAAGCCGATCGCAAAGTCGGCGAACCAACTGAGCGCGGTGGTCTTTTCAAGCGCGTGAGCGACGACGAAATTGACGACTAGCCCCGAGGTGCCGACCGCTCCGAACTTCAAAAATTGCTGGACGCCGCGTCTACGCAACCCAGTACCAATCGGCGAAAAGAACCGTAAACAGACCGAGCAACGGCAGGGAGAAGGCCAAAATCACGTTGTTGACCCACGGCCGTTCGCCCCAACGCGCGAGAATGGCGAACATCGGGAATAACACCAGCGCAAAGCGCGGCATCGACATCAAGTTCGAGGTCGACATCGGAACGAGAATCGAGAGCGCCATGTACGCAATGTAGGACGGTCGCAGGAGCTTCCAGCCGCCCAGCAGTACCGCGATCATCAGCAGCGTAAACGCAATTTCGAGCGACTGATGCGCGACCGTCGGTGCGCCGGGGCCGTGCACGAGTTTGCCGAAGGCGTTTGCCACGCTAACCCAGGGCGGCGCGAGGTATCGATTCCAATGACTCTGAACGTGCGAAAAATAGAACGGGTCGGCGCGCAGCACCCAGAGATACCCCATGTAGGTTGCTAATCCCAGCGGAATCAGGGCGGCGGCAGCCAGATCGGCTACGTCGCGTAGGCGAATCGGATGATCCTGGGAGGCCCATTCGATCAGAAAGGGTACCAGCAGCAGCACACCTTCGACGCGGGTCAGCGCCGCGAAAAAGCCGAGCGCACCGGCGATCCACCAATGCCGGGCCCGCATGTAGTAAAACGACGCTATGGTGAGCATGAAAAACAGCGACTCGGTGTATACCGCGGCGAAGTAAACGGACGTCGGAAAGATCGATACGTAAAATATCGCGCGGCGCGCCACCGAACGATCGTACTCGTGCTCGAGCAGCTTGTAGAGATAGAGCAGTCCGAAGAAGAACGAGGCGTTGGAGATGAGCAAGCCGGCGATGAGATGGTTGCCGGCCAGCGCTCCCACCAGCCGTATCAACAGAGGATAGAACGGAAAGAACGCCATGTCGGTGCCTTGGTAGCCCTGCGTCGCGATGTCTAAGTAGTGCACCGCATCCCAGCGTCCCCAGACGTTGAGAAGAACGTACGACGACTCTTGAACGTGCGTTCCGGCGCGCTGCCCGATGATGACGGCAGCCAGCTCGGCGATGACGATGATCGCGATCCGAGTCGCGACGAAATCGATCAGAACCTCGCGAACGGTCTGGTTGAACCGCGCGGCTATCAGAAGCTTTGCGATGCAGGTCAGCATCAAGGCCACGAGCAGGAGGCGCGCGCCGTGCGTCAGTTGCGGAGGCAGCACGAATGTAAGCCACAGCAGCAGTAACGGGAGCCACGTCAGGGCGTCGTATTGTAGCGATCGAACGAACGTAATCCCGGCGCGCCGCGCAAAGTATAGCGAATAGCCGATCCAAGCCGTTGCCACGAGCACCACTCCGCCGAAGATTCCCGCCAGCAAACCTGCCTCAGCGGCATCCCCGTGGTAGCTGGGAACGATCAGCGCGTACCAACCGAAAAAACCAAGCGTGAGGCCGGCCAGCATAACGACAGCCGGCGCCGGCCAGCCCGCAACGAACAGGTCGGCGAAACGGAAGACCCGCGATTGCAGGGGTCGTGAAAGACGGGTACCGGCGGACACGCGGTGCGTTGTTTTAACAGGAAATAACCTGCTTCCCTTTGTAGGCTCCTTGCAATGGCACGATCGATCGCGCGTGCAGTGCTCGACCATCCGGTCCATTCGCTCGATTTCGTAAAGGTGACTGAGAGCGCGGCGCTTGCTGCGTCGCGCTGGATGGGGCGCGGCGAGCGCGACGCGGCCGACGGCGCTGCGGTCGAAAAGATGCGGGAATCGCTTGGCGAGATGGAGATCGCCGGACGGATCGTCATCGGCGAAGGCGAGCGCGACGAAGCACCAATGCTTTATATCGGCGAAGAAGTGGGTGCCGGCGGCAAGGAGGTCGACATCGCAGTCGACCCTGTCGAGGGCACGAATCTCGTGGCCAATGGGTTGCCCAATGCGATTGCAGTAATGGCAATCGCCGAGCGCGGCGGCTTGCTGCACGCGCCGGATACCTATATGAAAAAGCTGGCGGTAGGAGCAAAGGCGGCGCCATACGTGCACATCGACGCGCCGGTTCGCGAGAATCTCGAAGCGGTAGCCAACGCACTCGAAAAACCGATAAACGACGTCTGCGTCATCATCCTCGATCGCCCGCGTCACGCCGATCTGGTTGCCGAGGTGCGCCACGCCGGCGCGCGCATTCGGTTGATATCCGACGGCGACGTCGACGCTTGCATCGCGACCGCGATCGAGTCGACGGGTATTCACGTGGCGATGGGAACCGGTGGGGCGCCCGAAGGCGTGCTCGCAGCCGCCGCAATCAAGTGCCTTGGCGGAAACTTCATGGGGCGTCTTCAACCGCGCAACCCCGCCGAAGCGCAACGCGCGGTCGAGATGGGCTTCGGCGACGTCGAGCGCGTTTTGGAACTCGACGATCTGGTTCGAGGCGCCGACGTGATCTTCTGCGCGACCGGAATCACCGACGGCGATTTGGTGCGCGGCGTGCGTTTCTTCGGAAACAAGGCGCGAACGCACTCGATCCTGGTTCATTCGTCCGGCACCGTGCGCTTCATCGAATCGACGCACCGCCTGAGTGCACGCCCGCACGGGCGTTAAGGGCGCTTTTTGATGCGCGACGAGTCCCGGCGCCACGACATCGTTATCGTTGGAGCGGGCTCCGCGGGCTACGCCGCGGCTTGCACCGCGCGCGACGTCGGCTGCGACGTGGCGCTCGTGGATGAGGGGCCGCTTGGCGGCTTGTGCATTTTGCGCGGCTGCATGCCGAGTAAAGCCCTGTTGGCCACGAGCGATGCTTTGCAGGATGCGCGCGACGCGCGCGCGCTCGGCGTCACGGCGCAGACGCTGCGTGTGGACATGCCGTTCGTGGCGGCGCGCAAGCGCGAGCTGATCCGCGGATTTGCGGAGTACCGAGTTGAAGGCATCCAGGCGTTCCCGCTCTATCTAGGGCGGGCGCGCTTCCTCTCGCCGACGCAGCTTGCGGTCGGCGAGCGCATTGTGCTGGAAAGTCCGAAGTTTGTCATCGCAACCGGAAGCGTGGTGCAGCCGGTCGCCCTCCCGGGTTTGGAGGAAACCGGATATATCGACAGCGACGCGGTGCTCGAGCTGGAGTCGATTCCGGAATCGGTAATCGTGCTGGGCGGCGGGTACACCGCCTGTGAGCTCGGGCAATTTTTGGCTCGGACTGGCGCGCGCACGACGATGTTAATTCGCAGCGGACATTTGCTGACGCAATCCGA
Organism: Candidatus Babeliales bacterium; assembly: GCA_035654155.1. Classification (GTDB taxonomy): domain Bacteria; phylum Vulcanimicrobiota; class Vulcanimicrobiia; order Vulcanimicrobiales; family Vulcanimicrobiaceae; genus Cybelea. The sequence continues at coordinate 685 of DASRXM010000044.1, read as the reverse complement.
CGACGACGTGGGAAACGACCTGACGCGATATTTCCGCGAAGAGGACATCGACGTAATCGCGCATGCCGCGCTGGTTGCCGCGCAGCGCCGGGACGGCAAGAAACTCGTGCGCTACCTTCAGGGAGGCGTGGAGCGCGAAGTGGCCGGCGATGAGATTTTCTACGCGCTCGGGCGAACGCCGAACCTTGTGGGACTCGAGTTGGAGAAAGCGGGCGTTTCGTACGATTACCGCGGGATTACGGTCGACAAACGGTTGTGCACGAGCAACCCGAGCATCTATGCCGTTGGCGACGTGACGGGAGAGTACATGCTGGTGCACGTCGCGATCTACCAAGGTGAAGTGGCGGCGCGCAACGCCTGTTTGGATGCCGGCGAGGTGCCCGAGTATCGTCTGGCGGGCGCACGCACGGTGTTCACCGACCCGCAATTCGCCGCGGTCGGATCCAGCGAGAAGGAGCTGCAACGCGAAGGGACTCCCTACGTCGTCGGACGGTACGATTTTGCCGAGCACGGAAAAGCGCAGTGCCTCGGCAAGACCAAAGGGTTCGTGAAGATGATGGCCGATCGCGAGAGCGGCCGGATTCTCGGCGCCGCGGTGCTCGGCCCACAAGGCTCGGAGCTAATTCATGAACTCATCGTTGCGATGCGGTTCGACGCGACCGTCGAGCAGTTTATGCGCATCCCC
>DASRXM010000043.1:0-2119 GCA_035654155.1 Candidatus Babeliales bacterium | reverse complement strand
ATAGACCGCGAGAACCGTGAGGATGCTGCAAATGAACGGCAGCGTCTTGAGCGAGATTTCGCTAATGCCGGCTAGCTTCACCCAAACGTACACGAGCAAGAAGTAGAGCGGCGGATGGTACTCCGTCTCGACGACGCGGTGGAAGAACTCTTTGAACGTCGGCGCGATCAGGTCTACGTAAACGTAAGCTTCGTCCCGCCAAAGCCCCTCGTGCAAAATCGAAGGAATCCTTACCGCGATGGCGGCCACCACAACGCCCGCGAGGATGAGCCGACTTCGAGATAATTGCACGACTAAAGGCGGGGGCTACGGCACCGCAGCGCCGTAGCCCCCTTGTCATCGGTCATCCGGTTCGCGCTAGCGTGGAACCCTTGCTTGGCTCCTCGGCTCGAGCTCGAAAACACTCAACGCCTCTCGCCGGATCGCCGCGGCGCTGAACGGCAGCGGCTGGAGTCCTCCCGCGACCCAAGCGCGCGTCAGATCCGTATAATGCCCGGAGCCGCGCTCGCCCGACTCGCCGCTCGGGATTGCAATTCCGCCGCGATCCCAATCGCCGGCGTCCCAAACGGCGCGGAAACCTTGCGTGATGCCAGGCTCCTGCAGATGAATCGTGTACTCGTCGCCTTCGCCGGGAAGCCAGGCGCCGTTCAAGAACCAAAAATTCAGCGGCGCGAGCAGATGCTCGACGCGCATTCCGCCGGCATCGCGCCACGGGCGAGGATCGCCCAATCCATATCCCAGCGTTCCGTCGAGGTCTGCTTCGAGATCTTGTGCCGACTCCGGATTACCGCGCAGCTCGCTCAACCGCGTGCCCAACCCCGAGCCGCTCTCGAAGATCCCAACCCGTAACGCATGCTCGAGTGCGGCGGCGCGCGAAGCCGGTTCGAAGCGGCCGTTCCAGCGCGCCAGCAGATCGAGATTTTCGATCGCGTTGCGCGACGGCGAAGCGCTTCGCGCGAATCGCACCACGTCGCGTGCGATTTCGAGATCGATCGGCGAGAGCGTGTCGAGCTGCATCCGCGCAAAGTAGGCGGCGTCGTATTTCGCGCGCCCGTGCAGCAAGGCCGCGATGCGATATGCGCGATACGGCGGCTCGAACTGCGCCGACAGACGGTATGGATAGAAAGGCCCGTACGCCTTGTTATTCGCCGAAATCAAAATCGCGCTGCGGCTCGGTCCGGCTCCGGGCAGCCGCGAAAACGGAATCGGCGCGAAATCAGCCTGCAGATCGCGCGCCGAGTGCACGTAGCGCCCCCACGCCGGATCGTTAGGCACTAAACCCGCTACATGGTAGGCAACCTCGCCCCGGCGGTCGGCCAAGATGAAGTTCTGCGGCGAGCCACGGTAGTTCGCGAGAATTCGCAGCGCTTCGCCCACGTCGCGCGCGCGATCGAGCGCCAGCGCCGTGCCGATGGTCGATCTCGATTCCGCATAGACCGGCCAGCGCACGAGCGCGACCGACGCCGGCTTGTTTTCATTGGGAAGCGAGAATTCGCGCGCCGTTCGATAGTATGCGACCCGAACGTCGCGCGAAAAGCGCACGTGAAAGCGTTCCGTTACCCACGCGCCGCGTTGCAATCGTCCCGCCTCGAAGATGCTGCTCGTTGCCATCGCGGCGTTGGTCGAAGCCCACGCCAGACGTTCGTTATGGCCGAGTACGACGCCCGGAATTCCGGGAACCGTTGCGCCGGCCGCGTGCAGCTGCGGCGATCGCAGATCCACCAGATACCAAATGCCGGGAATCGTCAGGTCGAGATGCGGGTCGTTGGCAAGCAGCGCGTGGCCGTCAACGGAGCGCGCCGCTCCCGCCGCCCACGCGTTGCTTCCGATGGCGGGATGCGTGCGCGCGGCAATGTCCGAAGCGGAACACGAAGGTGTAGCTGCGCGCAACGGCTGCCATTCACTCGTGCCGTTGATATCAACGTCGTAGCGCGCGTCCGATAGCGGCAAGAGCGCGTCGAAGCAGCGCGGCCCTTGCGCTCGCCATACCGCATCGCGCGCAAAGATCGCGTGCCACGAATCCGCCAGCTCGAGCGACGCCACGACCGAGACCGCGACCGAGTCCTTCGGCGTCCACGGCGCCGGACGATAGAGCAGCATTCTAAACTCGACCGGCAGC
>DASRXM010000042.1:0-30049 GCA_035654155.1 Candidatus Babeliales bacterium | reverse complement strand
CTCACGTCGTCATCATCTTTCAAGAGAATCGAAGCGTCGACAATCTCTTCAACGGCCTTCCCGGCGCCGACACCGTGCGCATCGGAAAGAACTCTCACGGAAAAACGGTCCAACTGCGGCCTGAACTGCTGACCGCGCCGTACGATACCGATCACGAGCACCAAGCCTTTTTGATCGAGGACGCCAACGGCCAGCTCAACGGCTTTAACGAGGTTCCTTCGACCTGCAAGGTGGGAGCAACGTGCCCGCCGGCCTACTTACGCGCGTATGCCTACGTGCCCAAAAGCGAAGTGCAACCCTACTTCGACATGGCCGAGAGCTACACGTTCGCCGACCGAATGTTTCAAAGCAACGAAGGGCCGAGTTTTCCGGCCCATCAGTATATCATCAGCGGTACGTCGACAATCGTCAACGGTTCCGATTTGCGTGCCGCTTCGAACGCGTTTGCGCCGAGCGGCGGATTCACCGGCGGCTGCGACTCGCCGCTGGGCTCGTTCGTGTGGCTGATCGATCCGTTCGGCAACGAGAACCAGGCGATGTATCCGTGCTTCGACCGCCTGACCCTGATGGACCTCATTGCCAAGAAGTCGCTGAGCTGGACGTACTACCTCGATAACGTCGCGCCGGGCTTGTGGAACGCTCCCGACGCAATTCTCCACATCCGCGAGAGCAAGGAGTATTCGCTTCGAGTCGTTTCGCCGCCAAGCACGGTTCTCAGCGACATCGCCCATGGGCGCTTGGCAACCGTTTCCTGGGTGACGCCGACCGCGCTTGCGTCCGATCACGCCGGGGTCACTAACGGTACGGGACCGTCATGGGTTTCTTCCGTCGTCAACGCGATCGGTAAGAGCGGGTACTGGGGCGACACCGCGATCTTCGTCACTTGGGACGATTGGGGAGGATGGTACGATCACGTTGCGCCGGCACGCTACAACTCCTACGAGCTCGGCTTTCGCGTTCCGCTGATCGTCATCTCGCCGTACGCGAAAGCGCACTACATTTCGCACGTTCCTCACGAATTCGGCAGCATCCTAAGGTTCGTCGAAGAGACGTTCGGGCTGGGGTCGATGCATACGACCGACGAACGGTCGGACGATCTCTCGGATTGTTTCGATTTCTCGCAGTCGCCGATTCCGTTCCAGCCGATTCCAGCGAAGTATTCGCCGAGCTACTTCTTACGACAGCCCCTCTCGACGCAAAGTCCTGACGACGACTGAACTCGCCAGCAGCGCCGGAATGATGCCGAGCACTTCTAAGAGCGCCAGCCACCGCCACGCCGCAACGTAGCCCTGCGTCTGACAGATCGCTCCGAAGATCGTCGGCGTCAACATCGCTGCCAGCAGCGTCCAGGCTAGTCCGACGCCCAGCGCGCTGCCCGAGTGCTCCTCGCCGCCGATTTCGGCGAACCCGACCGCGCTAACGCCGAACCAGCCCTCGGCGGTGAATCCGAGCGCGCACGCGAGCAGCGCGGCCGTCCAGACCGCCATTCCGGCTTGAACGTACGAGACGGACAGCGCGACGATCGCGGTGAGAAGGCAGACGACGGCAAGCGGCAACGTGCGGCTGCCCCCGAAGATGCGGTCGCTGATCCAGCCCCACGTCAATCTCCCGGCTACGGCGGCTAGCTGCGAGAGGGTGAAGAGCGTCACGCTCAGCTCGACCGCAAACCCGGCACCGCGCACGAAGGTCAGGGTCAAGAAGCCCAGCAGCGCGAACTGACCGCAGACTAAGATCATCGAAGTGATCGTCAACAAGATCAGGCGCCCCTCGCGCGCGATCTCCAGCATCTCGATAAACATCGTCCGCACCGAAACGCGCTCACCCTCGAGCTCTTGCGGCTCTCGATACAAACCTGCCGCGAGGAAGCATGCCAGCAGCGTCAGCGCGCCGGCGGCAACCAGCGCTCCACGATATCCAGCGTGTGCTGCGATCGCCGGTAACAGCAGCGCTCCGAGCACTCCCGCGAGCGGAACGCCGCATTGCCGAACGCCCATAGCCAGTCCGCGATCGGCCTTTTTAAAGAAGAAGATGATTGCGTGACTGCCGGCCGGCGTCACCGCCGCGTAGCCGATTCCGTAGACGAATAGCCAGACGATCAGCCACGCAAAGTTCTGGATCAGCGAGGCCAGGATCAGTGCGACGCCCATCAAGGCGCCGCTCCAGCGGACGATCGCCTTATCGCCGAACCGATCGGTGAGCAATCCGGCCACGGACGTCATCGCAACCGAACCGAGCAGTTGAATCGAGAGAACCAAACCGAGCTGCGTCTGAGTCAAATGAAGCGCCGACGCCAAAAACGTCGTCAGGGCGCCGGTTGCCGTAATGAACAGCGATGCGCCCACCATCGCGCCGGTAAAGAGGGCCAGCACTTCGTAACGCGATTCGGGCAACGGGTTGTGCGGGCGCGGGCGCCGTTTACTCATCGCCATCGTGGAAAGGGTTTCTTCGACCGAGAGCGGCGAACTGCCGTTGAGACGTGGACGACCGCCGGCAAAAAAGCCGTTATCTAACGATCTTTCTGTTTACCGCTCCCGCAGCGGCGATCGTCTGGTACGTCTTCCACGGAGTCTATGAGAGCCTGACGGCGTCGGTGAAGGCGGTCGGGGAGATCGATGCGTCGACGAAAATCGGAATAGCTCTTGGTTACGTGGTGATGGTCGGGGGCACGCTCGTCCTTGCAGGCATCGCCCTGTGGTCGGGGGTCGCTTACCTTCGACTGTTGCGCCGCAACTAACCCCGGGGAATGCGCGCGCTTTTGGTCGTCAATCCGCGCGCCAGGCGCGGCCGTCAATTAGGCGCCTCGGTGCGCGAGCACCTCGCGCACCTCGGCATCGAGACGATCGAAGACGGCTCGCTGGCGGATTTTGACGCCATCGTGGTGGCCGGCGGCGACGGCACTTTTTCGCGAGAGATTCCACGGGCGCTTGCGCTGGAGGTTCCCATCGGTCTGGTGCCGTTGGGAACCTTCAACGATCTGGCCCGCACGCTTGCGATTCCGCTCGGCGTCGAGGGCGCCTGTTCGGTCATCGCAGCGGGCAAAACCCGTGCGATCGACGTGGCTCGAGTCAACCGCGCTGACTACGTGACCGAAGCCAGCATCGGATTATCGAGTCGGATTACGCGTCTTCAAAAGCCCGCCGACAAGCAGCGCTACGGTCTGCTCGCGATCGCCGCAAGCGTTTTCCCCGCGCTTTGGCACGCGCGACCGTTTACGGCTGAAATCGTCTTCGACGGGAAGCTCGAGCGGCTGAAGGCGATGCAGGTTACGGTGGCCAGCAGCCCCCGCTTTGGTGGATTCATTACGGTCGGTGATGCCGCAATCGACGACGGCTTGCTCGACTGCTACGCCGTCGAGATCGAGGGCCTCGGCCAGTTTCTCTCGGTCGCGGCCGCCGTCTTGAGCGGCCGGCGGCAGCCGGGCCAAGGATTGCGGATCTTCCGGTCGGCGGCATTCGAAGTCAAAACCCGCCGGCCGCGGCGGGTCACCGCCGACGGGGAACCCGCGGCCACGACCCCGGCCCGTTTCGAGGTCCTCCCGCGGGCGCTGCGCGTTTTTGTGCCGTGAGGGTCTTGACGGGCCTGTACTGTTGCGCTATCGTACTAGTGTACTAGTACGATAGCGTGATAGTACGGACCGAAAGAAAGGACCCCATCATGATTCACACCACGTTCGTAAACGACTCCGAGACGGCTCGAGAAGTTCGCACTCCCGTGCGTCTGCCCGATCGGCGCTCGACCGAGCTCTTCCCCGGCTGGGGACCGAAGTTCTAAAGGAGCTCCGGAGAGACAGATGCCGGCCGTGCTGACGGTCGATCCACGCAGCGGCGTGCCGATCTACCTGCAAATCGTCGAGCAAATCAAACGTTCCGTAGCGCTCGGCGTTCTGCAATCGGGCGAGCAGCTTCCGACCGTGAAGCAGCTGGCAATCGACTTAACCGTCAACCCGAACACCGTCGCACGCGCGTACCGCGATTTGGAACGCGAGCGCGTGATCGAAACGGCTCCTGGCCGCGGATCCTTCGTGCGCGCCGACGGCGTCGGCGACCAGCCGAAGGTGGCGGCCGAGATTGGCGGCGACGCACTCAGCGTAGCGCTTCGGGAAGCGAAATCGGTCGGCCTTACGCGCCGGGAAGTGCGCGAACTTTTTGAAGCTGCGCTGCAACGCTGGTTCGGCGGCGACCTCTGAAAAGCGAGTACGCATGAGCATTACGATTACAGACTTACGTAAGATTTACGGCCCGGTAGCCGCCGTCGACGGTTTCTCGCTCGAGATCCCGAGCGCGACCGTCTTCGGCTTGCTCGGACCCAACGGCGCCGGAAAGACGACGACGTTCAAATGCATGCTGGGATTGGCGCGCGCGACGAGCGGAACGATTTTCTACGACGGCAAGCCGCTGACGCCGCCAATGCTCGAGCGGATCGCTTACCTCCCTGAGCGTAGCGTGCTCTACGATTGGATGACGGTCGAAGAGCACGTCGAGATGAATCGCCACGCATTTGCCGCGTTCGATCCGGCGCGCGCCGCCGAGCTGCTGGAGACGTTCAACGTCGACAAGCGCCGGCGCGCGCGCGTGCTCTCCAAAGGCATGAAGACGGCCGTCATGGTGGCGCTCGCGTTTGCGCGCAACGCCGAGATTCTCGTGCTCGACGAGCCCACCGGCGGGCTCGATCCCATCAATCAGCGTCACGTGCTAACGCTGATGATCAATGAAGCGGCTAAGGGCAACTCGGTGATCTTTTCGTCGCATCAGATCGGCCAAGTCGAGCGCGCCGCCGAGCAGATCGCCGTCATGGACCGCGGTCGTCTGGTGCTTGCGGGCCTGGTTGACGATCTCAAGGGCGATCGCAAGATCGTCGAGGGCATTTTCCCCGACGTGACGTTTACGCTCGACGGCATCGCCAACGATCCGCGCGTCGCCCGTACCGATCGTACCGAACGGATTGTCCGGCTGCTCGTCACCGGCGGCGCCGACGAGATCGCCGGCCGCCTCTCGAGCGCGGGCGCAATGGGCGTGCGCGTGGTCGATCTCAATCTCGAAGACATCTTCCTGTATGCCGTTTCGCCTCAAACCGCGACCGCCGACATCGTCGCAAAGGAAAGCTCGTCATGAACTACGTTGAATGGCTTCGCATCCGCAACTGTCTTCGCACCGTTGCAATTATTCTTGCGATCCTGGTCGCGCTCGCCGTGGTTTTGCGAATTTCGGTCTCGAGATACATGTCGCCCGACGCCTGGATCACGCACATGACGCTCGACCCCGGAACGAAGGTCACCCACACGGTCTTGCCGGACGGGACGAAGCGAATGATCATCGACGACCCGGTCGATCAGACCCACGCGGTGATCGACGATTACGGTCGTGCGGGAAAGCATATCGTGGTAACCGAGCCGACCAAGCACGCGGAGCACGAGCACAATAACATCAACGTCGGCAGCATCCACGTTACCGAATCGCAGCACGGTTCGGTCACCACGACCGTTATCGATACCAACGGCGCCGTCCCGATGCTCTACTACATGGCGCTGGCCGACGTGGTGGCGCTCATCGTCGCGACGATTTTGGCGGCGCCGTTGGCGCGCGAAGTCGACGGGCACTTGGAGATTGCGCTGACCAAACCGTGTTCGCGGGTGCGCTACGCGCTCGGTGCGATCGGCGTCGATGCCGCGGGAATCATCGCCGCGTCGCTCCTCACGGTGATAGCTTTCTACCTCTGCCAGCTGCTCTTCGAATCGCCCAGCCTCGATTTCAGCGGCGTGAACTCGCGGGCGATCGCGATGGGCATCGCAGTCCCGGTCGCCTGGTACGCGATGCTGTGTGCGGCGACGACCTGGCTGCGACGCGGCTACGTCGCGGTGCTCGGCTTTGCCTGGCCGGCGGCGCTTCTGCTCGGCTTACTGACGCTCATTCCGCCGGGCAACGTCGTCGCGCTCTTCGTTCACGACATAGCCTGGGTGCTCTCGCGCCTCGACCCGTTGACCTACGTGTCGGTAGCCACGCCAAACAACAACGGAAGCATGAGCTATGCCGATTCCAACTTTCCGCAGCGTTTTGCGATGCAGCTAGTATTTATCGTCGTCTACGGGGCGCTTGCCGTGTGGCAATGGCAGCGCGTGGAGGCTTGATCGTGGAGATCATCGGAACGCATTTCGTACTTTCGCTGGGCGCCTGGCGCCTGCGCTTCGTCCTCGCCATCGAAGACAACGAGGAGCAGCCGAAGGAAAAGGTTCGACCGCCGCACCGGCTGCGCGTCGTCCCCGAAGACGAGTACGTGCGCTAAAAAACGAAGCCGGTGCGGATTGCGGGGCGAGCGAACTTGAAACCGTCGCTCCCCACGGTGTAGAGGAAGATGTTGGGGATGAGCGGATCGCCGCTGATGTTGAAGGCGAACTGCCCCACCAGCGTCGTGAACGTCCCGCCCTCTTGCAGTGAAGTGAGCAGCGCTTGGCGCGAGACCGCGTTGCCGCGCTGCGCCGCCGCGATGATGAGTTGCGCCGCGGCGTAGCCGTAGGCCGAGAAAGCCGTGATCTGCGTGACCTCGCGTTGGAAATCGGTCACGAGCTGCATCGCGCTTGGAATGCGGTCGAGCGGCGGCAACGAGGATGCGACGTAGGCGTCGCCCAGCGTCTTGGCATACGACGCGATCGTGTCGGTGTTGTAAAAACCGTCGCTGGCTCCAAACTCGCCGGTGAACCCCGCTAGTCGCAGCGCCTCGGCGATCGGCCCCAGCTCGGTAGTCTTTCCGGCCAAGAACACGTAGCCTGGCGAGCGGTCGAGAATCGTGCGGGCAGCCTGCGCCGGATCGGTTTTTGCCAGCGGAAAAAGCAAAACTTCGGACGGATGGTGGTCGGTCCGCGCCTGTTGGACGAATCCGTTGGCCACGTCGTAGCCGTAGTCGCCGTCGAAGGCGACCGCCAGCGTTGAAACTCCGCGTTTCCCTTCCAGCGCGGCGCCGGCAAAGAGTCGTCCCGACGAGCTGTCCTTTGCCGGAAGGCGATAGACGTTGTGATATCCCCGCTTGGTCACCGAGTCGGCGGTAACGGTCGGAACGACGACCGCGAATCCCACGTTTGCATAGCGCGACAGCGAAGCCAGCGTCATTGGTGCCGTGAGGTTTCCGACGATGCCGATCACGCTGTAGTCCGCGGCCGCGACGTTGGCGTTGGAGGCCGCAAGGCCAGGATCGTTGCGGTCGTCGAGTGGGCGCAGCGCCCAAACGTGCGAGATCGGCGCGTTGAAACGGTTCTGCTCGTCGACGGCCGCCTGAACGCCCTTGACGACCTCCGCGCCGTATTTCTGCAACGCTCCGGAGAGCGTGACGTTCACGCCGATGGTCAGTTGCTGGAGGTACTGCTGTTGCGGAAGGATCGGCTGAGTTGGAATAATTTGAGCGCGAGCCGGGACCGCGCCGCCGGCTGTGGCCGCGGCAGCGGCCGCGATGAAGGCGCGGCGCTTCATACGTATCCGCCGACGGTCGTGAGCAGAAAGACGACCGAAAACGTCATATTCGAGATAAAGACACGTTCGTTGATGACGAAGACATTTTCCCCGCTGCGAAAGAGGTACTCCTCATAGATGATCAATCCGGCGACTGAGACAACGCCGAGAAAATACGTCCGGCCGGCGCCGGCGAGCGCGCCCGCACCGGCCAGCAGCAGCAGCATTCCGGCGTGCAGCACGATGGGAAGTACGCGCCCGCTCGCTTCGCCGAAGCGAACCGGCAGGGACCGAATGCCTTGCGCGCGGTCGATTCCCAGATCCATCAGCGCGTAAATGATGTCGAAGCCCGCTACCCAGATGGTCACGGCGACGAATAGCAAGATCGCCGGCAGCGTAACGCGCCCCGCGATTCCGATGTAGGCCCCCAGCGGTGCCAGGCCGTCGACCGCGCCGAGCACGAAATGCGTCATCCACGTAAAGCGCTTGCAGAGCGGATAGGTCAATAAGAGCAGCGCCGCCACCGGCATCAGCTTGACGCAGAGCGGATTGAGCATCCAGGCTGCCCAGAGCAGCAGCGCGAGGCCGGCAACGAAGGCCCACACCATAACGGCCGGCGAGAGCGTGCCGCTCACGAGGGCGCGGCGCGCCGTGCGCGGATTGCGCGCGTCGATCTCGCGATCGAGGAAACGATTTGCCGCCATCGCCGCGGTGCGCGCTCCCAGCACCGCAAGCGTTATCCATGCAAGCGGGGCCGCCCCCGGAATTCCGCGTGCAGCCAGAATCGCCCCGACATACGCAAACGGCAGCGCGAAGAGCGTATGCTCGATGCGGATCTCGCGCAAAAATAGAGCGACGGCCTTCATTGCGGCGCAGGCGACCGCAGCAGCCGGGCAACGGCGCCCGAGCCTTGTCCCGACCATTCGTCAGGTTGGAGCGCGCGTTCGATACGATCGAGTCCGTAGGCCTTCCAGCGCTCCGTAACGAGCGCGCGGGTCACGTCGTCCATGATCATTTCCGGCGGCCACGCGCGCGAGTAACCTTCCGAAGCGTCCTTACGCGTCGCGTCGATGCCGAGCTTCGTCCCGTATGCAACGCTGTACGAGCCGTGATCGAGGTCGTCGACGGGTCCGGGCATCGTCACGACGTCGCGCTCGGGCGCCAAGTTGTTGAGCACGAACCACGCCACGGCACGCGGATCCTGCACGTCGACGTCGGCATCGACCACGATGAGGACGCGCGTGAGCATCATCATGTGACCCAGCCCCCACAGAGCGTTCATCACCTTTTTTGCCTGTCCCGGATACGACTTGCGGATCGAAACGATTGCGAGGTTGTGAAAGCCGCCCTCGACGGGGAGATTCATGTCAACCACTTCGGGAAGCATCGCTTGCAAAACCGGTAAGAAAATTCGCTCCGTGGCCTTTCCCAGCCACGCGTCCTCCATCGGGGGTTTGCCGACGACCGTCGCAGCGTAGATGGGCTTCGCGCGGTGAGTGATGCAGGTGACGTGAAACGTTGGATACCGGTCGGCCGGGCTATAGACGCCGGTGTGGTCGCCGAACGGGCCTTCAACGCGCAGATCTTCGTTGTCCACGTATCCTTCTAGCACGAACTCCGCCTCGGCCGGCACCATCAGATCGACGGTCTTGGCGCGCGCCAGTTCCACCGGCTTGCCGCGCAGCAGCCCTGCAAAGGCAAACTCGTCGAGCAGCGGCGGGAGCGGCGCGGTCGCCGCGTACGTAAGCGCGGGCTCCGTGCCGATCGCAACCGCGGCCGGAATCTTCGCGCCCCATGCATCGGCGTGCGCGCGTCCGTGTTTGTGCCGCTGCCAGTGCATTGCGGTTTCCGTCGGGCTGAAAACTTGCATGCGATACATTCCGACGTTGACACGGTTGGTCGTGGGATTCTTGGTGATGACGAGCGGCAGCGTGATGAACGGTCCGGCGTCGAGCGGCCAGGTGGTGAGCACCGGCAACGCCGTGAGGTTGACCTCACGCGTGACGACCTCGTGCACGCCGGCATTTCGGACGACCTTCGGAATCGCGTTTGCGAGCGGCGCCATCCGAAGCGCTCCCCCGAGCTTTTCAAAGAGCGAACCGCCCGGCGGCGTCAGCTCGGTGAGCTTGCGGATGCGAGCGCCGACGTCGTCGAGCTGGGCCGCATCGAGCGCCATCGCCATTCTGCGGTGCGTGCCGAATTGATTCGTAAGCACCGGAAAGCGCGAGCCTTTGACGTTGGTAAAAAGCAACGCAGGCCCGCCCGACTTGACGACGCGATCGGTGATTTCGCTGATCTCCAGCCGAGGATCGACGCTCGCGTCCACAACGTGGAGCTCGCCGGCGGCGCGCAACGCATCGATGAACTCGTGGAGCGTCTGGAACGGCATCGCGCCAGACTTACGCGTTAAGGCGCTCCCAAACCCCTTCTGCGCTCGAGCGTTCGCCGTGGGATGGAATCGAGGCCACGAACCGCGCGCCGCCGATTGGAGCCGCGCTCACCGCTACCGTACCCTGATGCGCGCGCGCGATCCAGCGCACGATGGCCAGGCCCAGCCCCGTCCCGGATCCATCGCTGGTGCGTTGATAAAAGCGTTCGAAGACGCGCTGGCGGTCGGTCTCCGGAATGCCGTCGCCGTCGTCATCAACGACGATCTCGCAGCTCCGGCCGTTGCGTTGCGAGGCGATCGAAACCGTGCCGCGAGCGTGACGAATCGCATTCTCGAGGAGATTGCGCGCCAGCTCCCGCAGACGCCGTTGATCGCCGTTGACGATCGCGCTGCCCGCGTGGACCTCCAGCCGTATCGCACGGGCCGCTGCAATCGGCTGCGTATCGTGCGACGAAGCCGTTACTACGGCCGCAAGATCGAGCGGCTCGCAGTGCAACGCGCCGGGAGCGGGATTGCGTGCCAGGGTCAAGAGATCCGACACGACTGCCGATGCCTCGCGCACGCTGTTCGCAATCGCTTCGAACGCGTTGCGGCTTTCCACCGATGCATTCGCGCGCGCAGCCTGAGCGATCGCGGAAATCGCCGTCAGCGGCGATCGCAGGGCGTGCGCGGCATCGGCTGCAAAGCGCCTTTCGCGTTCGCGCGCCTGCTGCAGCGGGGCGATCGTCGCTCGGGCCAGCGCGTACGACGCTGCCGCCACGATCGCGACCAGAGGAACGTCGAGTGCTGCCAGCGTGAGCGCGACGTGCCTCATCGCAGTCGCAAGCGCGCGCGAGCCTTCGGGCGTGCCCAGCGCGGGTGCAAGCAGCGATCCGTACTCTCGCGCCATAAATGCGTACGCGCCGGCATTGAGCGCAAGCAGGACGCAGACGAAGATTCCGAGATAGAGGGCCGATGCGCGAAGGATCAACCTCGAGCGATCAACCTGGTTTGAAGCGGTAGCCGATACCCCACACCGTTTCGATCGCATCGGCCGCTCCCATCGCCTTGAGCTTTCGTCGCAGCTGGCTCACGTAAACGTCGACGATGTTGCTCGAACCTTCGAAATCGTAGTCCCAGATGCGCTCGACGATTTGAGCCCGCGATAGCGCGATGCCGGCGTTGCGTGCGAGAAACTCCAACAGCCGGAACTCGGTGGCTCCGAGAGAAACCGGTTTGTCGTTGAACGTAACCGTGCGCGCGCCGAGATCGATGCGCAGGCCTCCAACGACAACGCTGCCCAGCAGCGGTCGATCCGCGCGCCGCAAGATCGCCGCGATGCGCGCCACCAGCTCTTCTTCGACGAACGGCTTGACGAGATAATCGTCGGCGCCGCAGTGCAAGCCTTCGACGCGATCCTCGACCGCATCGCGCGCGGTCAGCATCAGGATCGGGGTCTGCACGCCTTCGGCGCGTGCGCTGCGGGCCAGCTCGAAGCCATCGATGCCGGGCAAGCCGACGTCGATGACGGCCGCATCGTACGATCGGCTCAGAAGATGGTCGAGGCCGGCTTGGCCGTCGGCGACCACGTTAGCAGCGTAGTTGCGCGACTCGAGCATGCTGCGGATCGATTCCGCAACCGGGACGTTGTCTTCGACTACTAAAACGCGCATCCGAGGTTCCCTGCCTAATACTTCAACGGTCCGGGGAAAGCTACTGTCAGCGCCGCGCTGAAATACGGGTGCTCCTGCGGCTGCTGAACTTCTTGCAGCAGCACGCGGACCGGATCGATCTGCACGGCCCCATAGTAGACGAAGTCGCGATTGATGAAGGGGTTGGCGTATGCGTCGTAGCGGAGCCCCAGGTACGCATGCGGGACCGGATAGTATTTGAGCCGGACGTATCCGCCGGACGTATGCTGATTGGTCAAGTAGCCGTCCGCATCGTGGTCGTCGCCGTACCACTGCTCGGCTTGAAGGTCGAGATCGCCGTAACTCGCGTGTCCCAGCAGACCGTAACGCTCGTAAAGATCCGCAAACGGTAGACGTCCGGTCGGCAGAACGCCGAGCGTCCCGCCCAGGGCGGTCCCGCCGACGTCGACCTCGCCCTTGTTGTACTGTGCGAGCGTGTCGCGCAGCCAAAGGCTCACTTCCGGCTGCTTCATCCACGTGAACTCGCCGGTGGGCACGGGCTTGCCGCCGTACGCCGAACCCGCGTAGAAACCGTAGTCGATGACGGCGTCCGCGCGGAGATGTCCAAAGGTGCGCTCTGCCATGACGCCCCAGCGCGGCGACGAAAGCGGAAGGTTATTCAACCCGACGTGCGCGCCGTAGTAACCGTATTGCTCGAGATCGTCCAGACGCTGACCCGGCGACTGCGCGAGCGGCAACTCGAAGAGCCCTCCCCGGATCAGGGTTTGCGTGTGCGCGTCGTATCCGGCGCCGAAGAGCAAGTACGTCGCCGCCGGTCCACCGCCCGCGCCGAAGTTATAGTGCAGGAACATCGTGATCGGGCCGATGTTTCCGGAGCCTAACAGGATGCCGCCTTGCGAAAAACGCGGGCTATCCGGCGCGGGCTGTTTGTCGTACTCGAGCTGATAGCGCAACGCAAAGATCGTCGTGCCGTGCTCGGGCAACGGTAAACGGTAACCGTGCGAGCGAAAGTAATTTCCGAAAGCGTTGAGCTCGGGTAGGACGCTATGACATTGCGTGCAGTGGAAGTGGTAGCGCTGTGCAAAGATCGGAATGGCTTGCGCGGGCGCGGTTTGAGATAAGGCGAAGAGCGCGAGCGCGGCTAGGGCAAGCTTATTGCGCAACGATCGCAGCTCGCATGCCGGCGCCGTAATGAAAGAAGCAGCCAAACAAATACGTTCCGGGCTGGTCGGCGGTGATCGTTTGCGACGATCCGTTCGGCTGAAGCGCACCGCTGGAGAATCCGCCCGAGAGCGTATTGCCTTTCTGCTGTAGCGCGCCGGCGTTGAACGGCGAGCCGGTCGGGAAGCTGGTTGCCCCGGGGATCTCGGTAGCCGTGTGCGCGAAGCTGTCGATGTTGACGAAGTGAATTTGCGAGCCTACCGCGACTGTCGTTACGGCAGGCGAGTACCCGAGGCTCGAGCCGTACGGGGTCTGCGTCGGTTGCTGGAACTGCGTCAAGCTGACGTCAATGGTTATGCCGCCGCTGCCGCCGGAAGACGTCGGAATGCCGCCCGCCGTGCAAGCCGCGAGCGATAGCGCTAACGCGCTGGTGTATCGGCGTGTCATCGCTGCGCGACCTCCCGCTCTCCGACCGCGGTTACGATCTCGTCGCTGAGCGCACTCGAGGCCAGCAGCGTTTGCGATAGATTACCGTCTGCGTCGAAAACGTACACGAATGTGGTGTGCTCGTCGTGGTGACCGCTCCGCCCCTCCACCGAGACGACCCCGAAGGCGCGCATGATCGCGTGCACGTCTTTCAGGGATCCGCCGGCGAGCAGCCAGTAGCGCGAATTCGCTTCGAAGCGGCCGGCGAGCTCGCGCATCGTGCGGGGCGAATCGTGCTCGGGATCGAGCGTGATCGTAACGAGTCGACCGCGTTGGCGCGAGCGCGCGAGTCTCTGTGCCGCATCGGAAAACTGCGCGTTGATCAGCGGGCAGGCGTCGGTGCAATGGGCCGCGATGAACGTTACGACGAACGGCTCACCGCGCAACGACGCAAGCGTGAACGAGCGCCCGTTCTGATCGACCAAGCGGGGTTGCGGCGCGACGGGACGTTTACGTGCGGTCGGTCGCACGTATGGGCCTGGACCGGGTGAAGCGGTCGGGCCCGGCGTCGCACCCGCGACGACCTGGATGATGTCGCGCATGTTGAATTCTACGTAATGGTAAGCGCAGCCGATCTGGTAAATTCCCGGCTTCGAAAGAGTCACGGTTACCGATGCTCCGGGATTGAGCGTGCCGCTGGCATAGCCTAATCCGAGCACGCCGTTTCCGCTTGGATTGAACGACAAGCTCGGGCTGGCAGGCCAGTGCGGCGGCGGCCCGCTCGTCTCGGCAATGACGTTGAGCGTGTGCGGCGTGGTACTCGAGAGGTTTTCGATCGTGATTTTTGCGCCCGGCGGGTAGGCCAGCACTTGCGAGGTTTTGTTTTGCGTGTAGCCGCTGATCGTTCCCCACACCGGGTCGTCCTCGACGCCGATCTTACCCGTCGGTATCGCGACGCCGATCGCCGACGAGGGCAGCGGCGACGGCGCGCCGCTGCCGCCGATGCCGCCCACGCTTCCCAATCCCCCGCCGTTGGTGCATGCAGCAGCCGCAGCTGCCAGCAGCGTGCAGAGCCAGAATGCCGGTGCGCGCACGATCACCGTTACGGCGGCGTGCCTTGCGGGCCGGGCGTCGCATCGGCAGCGACAACGAGCACGTCCTGCATGCCTTCGTGATAGTGGAAGTGACACCCGATCAAATAGATGCCGTTCTTTGCCAGCGTCAGCGACACCGATTTGCCGGGCATGATGGGGCCGCTAGCGTATCCCGCTTTGAGTTTTCCATTGCCGTCTGGTCCCAACGGAAGGTTCGGACTCGCCGGGAAGTCCGCCGGCGGTCCCTTGATCTCTTCGACGACGTTGAGCGTGTGTTCGATATCCGTCGAGAGGTTGGTAAGCGTAATTTTCGTGCCTTTGGGAAAGCCGAGCGCTTGCGAAAACTTCTCTTGGGTGTATCCGCCGAGGGTGGCGCTCCAGAACGAATCGTCGATCGTGCCGAGCCCTTCACCCGGCAGCTCCTCGCCGATCGCCCCGGTCTTGCCGTTTGGCAGCGTTACCCGCATGACCAAGTCCGGCATTCCCGGCAGCGCGTACGTGCCGTTTGCGCCGGTTGCGTCGTTATGTGCCGCGCATGCGGCCAGCGCAACCGCCCCGGCAGCTATGGAAATTGCGATGAGTTTTCTCGACATCTGACCTCCACGAAAAGCGACGTATATCGTCTGAGCTCACTGAGCGTAACCTCGCCGGATGAAGAAAGTCTAAAGCCTCAGGAATTTCCCTATCGTTTGATCGAGTCGCGCATGGCCGCCGCAATGTTTGCGAGAGCCGGATCGCCCGCCGCGTCTTGCATCGCGCGAGCAAATGCGTCGCGGGCCGCGGCATGGTTGCCCTCGCGCAGCAAGACCACGCCCAGGGCAAAACGCGCGCGCGCGTAACTGGGCGCGAGCGTCAGCGCCGCGCGCAGCTCGGTTTCGGCCGCATCGTAACGTCCCAAGCGCTCTTCGGCCAGCGCCAAGTCGTAGTGTGCGAGCGCATAGGACGGGTTAGCGTGCAGCAGCTTGCCGAAGTCGGCGCGCGCGGTCGCGTCGTCGCCGCTGCGCAACGCGACGATTCCGCGCGAGTAGAGGGCCCGCGCCGAATCGGGCGCGAGCATCACGTAGCGGTCGGCTATGCTGCGGGCTTCGACGGCGTCGCCGCGCGCGAGGTCTACGGAAATGAGATTTGCCATCGCGGCGAGGAAGCCGGGATCCAGCGCCAGAGCCGCGCGGAGCTCGCGCGCTGCGTCGTCGTTGCGCTGCAGGTTTGCGTAGGCTATGGCGAGGTCATAATGAGCGGTCGAGCCTTGCGGCTCGGCCGGGCGCAGCGCGACGATTCGCTCGAACTCTGATGCCGCCGGCTTCCAGTCGCCGCGCGTTTCCGCTTCGAGCCCAATCGTGAACCGCTCTTCGATCTCGCGTCTGATTGCCAGCGCCTGCAATGCCGGAAGCGACGTCGTGCGCGGCACGGGACTTGCGCTCGAATAGGTTTGCGCGATGGCCGCATTCGCCGCAGCCTGGAGGAGAAGAGCGACGAGCAGGGCAGCGCGCACGACTTACGGGGGGCTGGGGTCCGGCGGCAGCGCGGCTTTGGATGAAGATGCGGCGGCCGCCGCTTTCTCGGGCTTGCACTCCCAACCCACTCTTCCGGCCGACGTAATCGGCGCGAGCAGCGACGGCGCGGCCGACGGCGTCAGCGCGCCGGCGAGCAGATCGTCCAGCGAGGAAGCGCCTGCGACGGCAATGCGCCCGCAGAAGAAGGCACTGCCTGCAAGCAGAACGGCTGCGAGGACGCGGAGGAGCTGGGTTCGTGACACTACTCCCATCATAGCCGGAAACTTAAAGAATCCGTGAATCGCACGCTCGGGGGCGGCTTGCCGGCGCTCCTGCTCGCCCTGGTCGCCCTACCTGCGCGCGGTCAAGCGTCGCTGGTGGTCGGGTCGGTCCGGGACCAGCACGGCGCGGTCATCACCGGGGCGACCGTCACCGCCATAATACCCGGCGGGCAAACGGTCACCACGACGACCGATGCCTCGGGGACGTTCGCGCTGCGCGCAAACGGCGCCGTTTCGGTTTCGATCCGGTGCCGCTACTGCCGTAGCAGCGTCGTAGCCGTCAAGGGAGATGAGCCCGTCGTCGCGATCGTGCTGCGTTACGATGCGCTGGCCGCCGATTCTCCGTCTTCCTATGACCTGGCAAACCTGCCCTACGCGCACGTAGAATCCTCGATCGCGCTCACGCCGTTTTCGCTGCTGTCCCAAAGCACGCAGCCGTATCCGGGCTCGCTTCTGAGCGACCGCGGTCTGTCGCCGAACGGTTCGCTCTTGATCGACGACGGCGCACCGAACTACGACATCGTTGCCGGCGAATCGCCGTACGCGACGATTCCGGCGACGTTCGAGCAGAGCGTCGCGGTGCGCGATGCGACCAACGCGTTTGCCTACGGCGATCAGGCGGCCGGCGGAACCGTTAGCCTGCAACCCTTCGAGGATGGAACGAATCCTAACGTCGCGACCCTCGGAAGCGACACGATCGGCCGCCTGCAAGTAGGTTCCGATGCGTCGGCGTTCGCCGCGGGCTCGTTTTCGAACGACGAGGAGTCGCGTCAGCGCGCGGACGTTTTTGCCGACTGGCCTCTGGGCGCGCAACAGTCGCTGCTGGTTGCGGCCGGAACCGAGCAGGGCCAGAATTTCGAATCCGCGGGATCCTCCTTTGCCGGAAGCTTCTCGTTCGCCGACGCAACCTTCAACGCACCCCGGGCGCTCAACTTATCGCTTTCTGCAATCGTCGACCGCGGTGATTACGGCCTCGCTTACAACGGATATCCACTTTCGACCGCGTGGTCGGACTCGAGTTTCAGCGCAGGCATTCATACGACCGGCACCGTCTCGGAGTTTGCCGACGTCGCGGTGCGTTCGTCGAGTGGTTTTTACGACACGCTGTCGCAGGAGTACGGCGTGCGGCTCGGTGCGGCGCTGCAACAAACGCGCGTGGATGCCGGCGTGGTTGTGAACGAAAAATACTACGACCTGACTGCCGGCGTCGGCGCGTTCTGGATCGATTATTCCGGCGGCATCGGCGGCGAATCGTATCCTTCGAACGCGGCCCTCGCAATACCGTCGTTAAACGCGCAGCTCTTCCCGAAGGGAAAGTGGAGCCTACAGCTGCAGGGAAGCGGATCTTTTACCCTGCCGACGTTCGTGGAACAGTATCTCGTCGCATACGGCCCTTGGGCGACCGTGGAGCTGCAGCGCAACTCGTTGGAGGCTGCCGCCCTCACCTATACCGACACGGCGCGCGTTCGGATATCGTTCGAGCAGGCCTTGGAAGACGTGCGCGGCGCAGCGACCGGCAGCATCACGTCAACCGGCCTTTCGGCGATCTGGCAGATCGCGCCGGTGCTAGCACTGCGCGCCTGGACGATGCACGTGACCGACAGCGTGCCCGTCTACGGAACGACGGTGCTGCCGTACGGCGGCGCGTCGCCCACCGTCAATGCGCTTTGGCTAACGTACGACGGGGGCGACGCGGTGCGCGCCGATGCGATTTATCGGCGCGATCTGCTCGACGGCTTGCCGTTCTATCACGTCGACGGCGCGATCTCCGGGCCGATCGCGGACGGTTTGCGATGGTACGCGGGTGCGGAGGACCGGATGCGCCGCACCTTCGTCGACGTCGGCCTCCGGCTCTAGGACCTGCACCAGCGGAAATCTCGCTAGTTAGCTCGACTTTGGGTCGGCGAGCGGTCGATCGTCAAAGAGCGGTTCCATGAATCGCGCAAATTCCGGATCGATCGCTCCCCGCCTGACTGCGTTGTCGTAGACGACTCGCATCGTTGCAATGTGCGCGAGCGGAACGAACGCCGTCGACCAATTGCGCCAATGGTGATCCTCGACGATTCCACGCTTACGCAGAAAATAGATGTCTTGCAAGCCGTCGATAAGATTTCGCATAACCGTTGCGGTTCTTAGCATTGCTTGGTCGTGGAACACTTCGTGCAAACCGGGATTTGCCTCAAGGTACTGAGCCATAAAATTGGCGTCACCTATCATGTCGAGCCGAGCCTGGGTCACGCGGTCGGTCATGTCCCGTTGGACCGCCAACGTGCCCGAAAGATGTGCGGCGTCGGCCTGTCGCCTCACGTGCACCGCCTGCGTACGCGCGTAGACTAGGGACACGACGCCCACGCCCATGCCGGCAAGACCGAAAACGACGCCCCAATCCACCGCTACGACAATCGCACGACGACTTGTCGCGCTCGTTTATCCTTCGTCGTGGCGGCCGTGGGGGCGACGGCGGCGGCGTGTCGGAGGCGCACCCGGAGCGTTCGCAGCGGCGGGATCGCGGGGCTCACGCGGTGGTCGCGCGCTAAAGTTTCCGTTCGCGGATACACCTCCCAAGAGGGCCTTGCGCGACAGATTGATTCGGCCTTGACCGTCGATTTCGATCACCTTGACCATGATCTCGTCGCCGGGCTTGACGACGTCCTCGACGCGTTCGACTCGCGTCGGCGCCAGCTGGCTGATGTGGACGAGGCCTTCCTTGCCGGGCAGAATTTGCACGAAGGCGCCGATCGCGATGACGCGCGTCACGGTGCCTAGGTACGTCTCGCCCACGACGACGTCGCGGGTGAGATTCTCGACGATTTGCCTGGCCTTATCGCCCGAAGCGCCGTCGAGCGACGTGATGAAGACGCTGCCGTCGTCCTCGATGTCGATTTTCTCGACGCCGGTGTCGGCGATGATCTTGTTGATCACCTTGCCGCCGGGGCCGATAACGTCTTTTATCTTGGCTGGATCGATCTTGATGACGATCATGCGTGGCGCGAATTCCGATAGCTGCTCGCGTGGAGCGGCGATCGCTTCGGCGAGCTTGTCGATGATCGCATAGCGCGATTTGCGAGCCTGCTCCATTGCCTCGCGCATGATCTCGATCGTCACGCCCTGGACTTTGATGTCCATTTGAATCGCGGTGATGCCCTTCTTGGTGCCCGCGACCTTGAAGTCCATCTCCCCAAGCGCGTCTTCGAGGCCTTGAATGTCGGTGAGCACCGCATACTTGGATCCTTTGAGGATGAGCCCCATCGCTACGCCGGCGACGTGCTCCCGAATCGGAACGCCGGCATCCATGAGCGCGAGCGACGACCCGCACACCGATGCCATCGACGAGGAGCCGTTCGATTCGAGCACCTCGCTGATCAAGCGCAGCGTGTATGGGAATTCATCCTTCGGCGGCAGGACCGGCACGAGCGCGCGTTCCGCCAGGTGGCCGTGCCCGATCTCACGGCGGCCGGGACCGCGCATCGGGCGCGTCTCGCCGACCGAATACGGCGGAAAGTTATAGAAGTGCATGTAGCGCTTGTCTTCTAATGCCACGATGCCGTCGAGACGCTGCGCGTCGCTGGTCGAACCCAGCGTCGCCGCGGTGAAGACCTGCGTTTGACCGCGCGTGAAGATGCCGGAGCCGTGCACCCGCGGAACGTAATGCACCTTGCACCAGATCGGACGAACCTCGTCGGGCTTGCGGCCGTCGGGCCGAGTCTTCTCGTCGACGACCATGGTGCGCAGCTCGTCTTCCTCCATGGCCTTGACGATCTTGTAGAACTCTTTCGAGGTGTTCGGAGTTTCCAGCAGCGCCTTGACGTTCTCATCCTTCTTGCCGCAGCGCGCCAGCGCTTCCTCGACGGTAAGCGTGCCGAAGGCCTCTTCGCGCTTTTGCTTGTCGACGACGCGCATCGCTTTCGCGACGTCTTTGGCAAACGTTTTCCGCACCCAGCGCTCGAGGTCGGCGTCGACGTGAGCGACGGGATACTCGCGCTTCTTTTTGCCGGCTTTGCGGGCGAGCTCGTCGATCGCCTTGACGATCTTGCGGATCTCCTCGTGGGCGAACTCGACGGCGCCTAGGAAATCTTCCTCGCTGATTTCGTTACCGCCGCCCTCGACCATCATGACGGCGTCGGTGGTTCCCGCGATGACGATGTCCATGCCGCCGCTTGCGTACTGTGGGAGCGTCGGATTACAGATGTATTTACCGCGCTCGTCGCGGCCGACGCGGACTGCGGCAACGGTCTTTTCGAACGGAATGTCGCTGAACGCAAGCGCCGCACCGGCGGCACATACGCCGAGGACGTCGGCATCCAGTTCGGGATCGATCGACAGCACCGTCGCGACGACTTGTACGTCGTTGCGGAAACCGTCGGGAAAGAGCGGGCGAATCGGGCGGTCCATTTGACGCGAACTGATGATCGCGTGCTCGGGAGGACGCCCCTCACGCTTGATGTATCCGCCCGGAATTTTTCCGGCGGCGTACATCTTCTCTTCGAAATCGCAGGTGAGTGGGAAGAAGTCGATCCCCTCGCGGGGCTTATCTGAGGAAGTGACGGCGCACAGCACGACGTTTTGATCGCCATAACGAACCAATGCGGAGCCGTTTGCTTGCTTCGCGAGTTCGCCGGTTTCGATGGACATCGTGCGCCCGCCGACCGTTAAAGTTACGGATTCGGGCACAATATCTCCTAAATTCGATTTTCGTTTTTTCTTATGTTTGACCGGCTTTGGTTCGGCAGGGCCGAGCGGCGACCTGCCCAAAACGGCACTTAATGCAAGCTCTCACACCCGCCGGCTTAAAAGAGCTGGAGCTTAAGGCCAATGACGTAAGGCAGGGCATCATTCGATCGCTGCTCGCCGCCGGCTCCGGGCATTCGGCGGGGCCGCTTGACATGTCCGACGTCTTTACCGCGCTCTACGGTCGCCTGATGCGGCACGATCCAAAGAATCCCGAGTGGCCGCAGCGCGATCGTCTCTTGCTGTCGTGCGGACACATCGCGCCCGTTCGTTACTCCGCGATGGCGAACTTCGGTTACTTCCCGCTCGAGGAGCTTCTGACGCTGCGCAAATTCGGCACGCGACTGCAAGGGCACCCGGAGCGCGTGCGTTTGCCGGGCGTCGAAACCACGTCGGGTCCGCTGGGCGAAGGCCTTGCGCAAGGTGTCGGCATGGCGCTCGGCGCGAAGATGGACCGCAAAGACTTTCGCGTCTGGGTCGTAACGTCCGACGCCGAACACCAATGCGGACTGCATTGGGAAGCGGTGCTGACCGGCGCGAAGTTTGGGCTCGATAATCTCACCGCGATTGTCGACCGCAACTTCATTCAGATCGACGGCAGCACCGAAGACGTCATGCCGCTCGAGCCGTTCGCCGAAAAGTACCGAAGCTTCAACTGGGAAGTCTTCGAGTGTGACGGCAACGACATCGCCGCATTTATCGAGACGGCGCAGCGCGCAACGCAATGCACCGGCAAGCCGCAGGTCATCATCGCCCGAACGGTACCCGGCAAAGGCGTCTCGTTCATGGAAGGCGACTACACCTGGCACGGAAAGCCGCCAAACGCGCAGCAGGCGGAACAAGCCCTGCGCGAGCTAGCCGCGCAGCGCCAAAGGATCGAAACCAATGACTAGCGCGCGCGTCACCGACGCGGCCGCCGACGCTATGCACTTGCTCGATTATCGTAACGGCGAGCTCAAGCAAGTTCCGACGCGCAACGGTTTCGGTGAGGGATTGATCGAGGCGGGAACGCGCAACCGCGACGTGTTGGGCATCTGCGCGGACCTTTCGGAGTCGACGCGTTTCGAAGGTTTCAAGAAAGCGCATCCCGAGCAATACGTCGAGATCGGCGTCTCCGAGCAGATGCTCGTTGCGATGGCCGGCGGCCTCGCCGCGGTCGGCAAGATCCCGTGGATCGCGAGCTACGCGATGTTCAACCCGGGCCGCTCGTGGGAGCAAGTGCGCACGATCATGGCCCTCAACGAGACCAACGTCAAGATCGCGGGCGCGCACGCGGGAGTCTCGGTTGGTCCCGACGGTGCGACGCATCAAGCGATCGAAGACATCGCAATCATGCGGGTCATTCCGCACATGACGGTCGTCGTGCCGTGCGACGCGGAGCAAACGAAGAAGGCAACGCTCGCGCTCTCGGAGATGTGGGGCCCCGTCTATTTGCGTTTCGGCCGCGAGAAGTCGCCGGTCTTCACCAGCGACGAGACGCCGTTCGAAATCGGCAAAGCCCAGACGTTTCGCGAAGGCACCGACGTCGCCATCATTGCATGCGGCATTCTCGTCTACAACGCCCTGGTCGCGGCCGATCGGCTATCGCGCGAAGACGGCATCGAGTGCCGCGTCGTCAACAACCACACCGTCAAGCCGATGGATGAAGCCGCAATCATCAATGCGGCCAAGACCTGCGGCGCGATCGTGACCGTCGAAGAGCATCAGAAACACGCCGGCATGGGCTCGCGCGTCGCCGAGATCCTCGCGCAGCAGCGGCCAACGCCGATCGAATTCGTCGGCGTCGACGATCGCTTTGGCCAATCCGGCGATCCCGTCGAGCTAATCGAATACTACGGCATGGGCGTCGACGCAATCGTGGCCGCGGTTCACCGCGCCGTCAAACGAAAAAAAACGTAACCAAGTCGCTCAGATTTAGCCGGGGTTCATTCGAACGAGGACCGTCTGACCGAGCGCCGGAGCCAGGATGGCGGGAGGCGCGAGGCAGCCGACAGGAGCGCGACACGATGTCGCGCGACGAGTGTGTCCGAGTTGAACGAACCCCGCTAAATCTGAGCGCTGCTACGCGACGTTAGCGACGCAAACCGAGCTCGCCGATCAGCTTGCGATAGCGCTCGAGATCTTTCGAGTGCAGGTAGTTCAGCAAGCGGCGGCGCTGGCCGACTTGCAGCAGCAGGCCGCGGCGGCTGTGGTGATCCTTCTTGTGGATTTTGAGATGCTCGGTGAGCTGATTGATCGAGGCGGTCAGCATCGCGATCTGCACTTCGGCCGATCCGGTGTCGGTGGATGCACGGCCGTATTTGCCGGCGATCTCCGCCTTTTGGTCTTTGGTGAGCGGCACGATTGAAACTCCTTTTGGCAGGATAGTCTCGCTCGAGTACAGGCTCCGCGACCCGTCCCGGCGACCGGCCTAGGATACCAAAGCCGCGACGGCGGCGCAAGGTGCGGACGAACCTCCGCCAAATGTCGGACGCGTGGATTTCGGAATACGTGGAAAAACGGCATTGGTTACCGGCGCGAGCTCGGGTTTGGGCGAGGCGGTTGCGCTGGCGTTGGCGGGCGAAGGCGTTAAGCTTGCGCTGGCCTCGCGCAACGCCGAGCGTCTTGCGGCCGTCGCGGAGCAGGCGAAGCAGCGCGGTGCGCAGGACGCGCGCGGCTTTCAACTCGATTTGAGCGAGCCCGACTCGATCGCCGCAATGCTCGACGGCGTGCGCGAGGCGTTCGGCGATGCCGACATCGTGATTCTCAACGGCGGCGGTCCTAAGCCCGGGCGCTTTACCGATGTGACGCTGGCCGATTGGGATGCCGCGTACCAGCTATTGCTGCGCGGCATGCTCGTCTCGCTCGACGCGCTCGTTCCCGCAATGCGCGCGAATAAATGGGGACGTGTCGTCGCGTTGACCTCGAGCGCTGTCAAGCAGCCCATCGATAACCTCGTGCTGTCGAATTCTTTCCGCACCGCTCTGGTTGCCGCGCTTCGAACGCTGGCCGTGGAGGTGGCTCCCGACGGCGTCACCGTCAATGCGATTGCCACGGGGCGAGTCGAGACCGCGCGCTTGCGCTCGCTCTATGGCAACGACGAGATCAAGCTTGCTCAGGCCGGCAAGGAAGTGCCAATTGGGCACATCGCTTCGCCCTCCGAATTCGCGCCGATGGTCGCATTCTTATGCAGCGAACCTGCGAGTTACGTCACAGGCCAAACCATCTCGGTTGACGGCGGTTTGATTCGCGGCCTCTTTGGTTAGCGGCGTAGGCAGGCAACCGCGAGCAAAGGTGCGGTAGGGGTCGGCGCGAATCACCGGGCCGATATGCAGGGAGTGGAAGGAAAGCGCGTCGCCGCGTTAATTGGCGACGGATTCGAGGAAATTGAGCTCGCAGAGCCGCGCCGGGCGCTCGAGGAGGCGGGCGCCATCGTCACCATCGTTGGCACCGACGAGCGTTCGCGTCAGCGCATTCGCGGAAAAAGGGGCCTCGACGATGGGCAGAGTCTTCGCGCCGAGGAGCTCATTTCCGACTGTACGGCGGAGGATTTCGACGCTCTTCTGATTCCGGGCGGCACATCGCCGGACCGGATCCGAACCGATCAGGAGGTGCAGCGATTCGTGCGCGAGTTCGATGCGCTCAAGAAGCCGATGTTCTCGATCGGGCACGGCGCGCAGGTTCTCATATCGTCGCAGATCGTTCGCGGACGCCAAGTGACCGGCGTGCATTCGATCGCCGACGACATTCGCAACGCCGGCGGACTCTATCGCGACCAGCCCACGGTGACGGATTCTAACTGGGTCTCGACGCGCGACAGCGACGACTTGCTGCAATTTAATCGCGCGATGCTGGAGAAACTGGCAACCTCGACCCCCGCTCAGATCGGATCGTAGCGGGCTAAAGCCTCGCCGTACTGACGCAACGCAAAGAACGCCACCACCGCGCAGAGTGCCAGCTCCCCGGCGAGCGAGTGCGCGCGCGCAACGAGCACGTACGCGGCGACGCTCGCGGCAGCAGCCAGCGAAACATACAATCCTCGCGTAGCGCCGTGCCGGATGGTCGCCGATAGCGCGGTGAGCGTTGCCGCAATAACGGCCGCCAGTACCACGAGGACCGCGAGCGGCACGCCCGGCGCTCCCTGCATGAGCTGCGCGACGGCATAGACAAGGGCTGCCAGAGCAGCGGCAACGCACGGAACCAGCGCCTTTGCGCGCGCCAGCTCGCGCCCGAAGAGCGGCGCGCTCTGTTCGCACGAATCGAGATGCGGCTGCAGTCCGGGACTCTGTGCGAGCGCCATGGCGATGCCGAGCAGGCAGCAAAGAAAAAGCGGCGCGGCGTAGCCCGGCGGCTCCGCCAGCCCTGCGACGAGGGCCGCGGCGCAAGAATAGAAGACGATCCGGCGTTGCGCGAACAGTCGCGCGCGAAGAACCGCCAGCGGCACGCGCGCCATCACGCGCGTTTTGTCCATAAAATTTCGGCTGCGCCGCCGGCAAAGGCGCGGGCGGCAGCAGCGTCGCTGTGGGTTGAGAATACCGCGCGTCCGGCGATCGCGTCGAGAATTTGCGCGGCGTAGGCAGGCTGCGGACGATCGAGCACGATCAACTCGGGCATTCCGATCAGCGCCCCGATCAGCGGATACGCGAAGGCTTCGTGCATGCCCGAGAGCCGCTTTCGCAAAAGCGCCGCATGAGCGTGCGCGCGCTGGGGAGAAACGTTCCAAAGCGCCGCCCGGTACGCGATGTAGCGGGCAAACTCGCCCTCGTCGAGCGGGAACGGTTCGTGCGGCACCAACGCCGCGATCCGCTTGCAGTGAACCGATTGTACCCGCGGGTCGTAATCGCCGATCAGCACGCAGCCGCTCGAAGCCTTGACGATTGCGCTCGCAAGCAGCGCGGCGATTGCAGCTTCCTTCTCCGAAGCACAGTGCAGCGCGGTGCGCTCGCCGGGGTCGAGGTCGAGCGTGATCGGCCCGGCGGAGACCGTCCCAGCGGCAAACGTCGCATCTCGCATTCGCAGGAGAGACATCGCGGCAGTATCATTCGGCGGCTGCGGCCAACAAGCTCCTAGGTTCCTGATGCTTTCTAACGACGAAG
The DNA here is from genome assembly GCA_035654155.1 of Candidatus Babeliales bacterium. Classification (GTDB taxonomy): domain Bacteria; phylum Vulcanimicrobiota; class Vulcanimicrobiia; order Vulcanimicrobiales; family Vulcanimicrobiaceae; genus Cybelea. The sequence goes on along the minus strand of DASRXM010000042.1, from coordinate 4,335 downwards.
TCGCGCGTAAGCTGAACGAGATTCGCACGCTCATGGAGATGGCCGGCGAGTCGTTCTATAAGTACATGGCTTATGAGAAGGCGGCTGCCTCGGTCGAGAATGCGCCGCCGCTCGCCGATCTGGTTGCGGCCGGCGAGCACCTCAAGCTCCCCGGCGTGGGAAAATCTATCGGTGCCGCAATCGAGCAGCTCGTCCGCAGCGGAACGGCCGAGCAGCTCGACGTGCTGCACCAACGCTTTCCTCCGTCCATTCTCGAAGTTCTCGGCGTAAGCGGTATCGGGACCAAGACCGCCGGCATGCTGTTTGCGGAATACGGCATCGCGTCGCTTGCGGAGCTGGAAGCCGCGATCGCCGACGGAACGCTCGCCGGCGTGCCGCGTTTGGGAAGCAAGACGATCGAAAACTGGCGGCGCGGCATTCTCGCCTATCGTGGGCGTCAGCGCCGTACGCCGCTGCCGCTGGCGCTCACGATCGCTCACGAGGCGATGGATTACGTGCGCCAGGGGCCGGCGCTCGAGCGTCTTGGCTATGCCGGAAGTTTACGCCGCTGTGAAGTGACCGTCGGCGACATCGACCTCGTTTGCACGTCGCACCACGCAGCCGAAGTGATCGCGCACTTCACCGCCTGGCCGCGCGCGCAGGCGGTGCTTGCCGAAGGGCCGACCAAGGCCAGCATTTGGCTTGCCGGAGGCTTGCAGATCGATCTGCGGGTGCTGCCTGATCATCTGTACGGCAATCTGCTGCAGCACTTTACCGGCTCGCGCGAGCACAACATCAAGCTGCGCGAACAGGCCGTGCGCGCCGGCTTGCGCGTCAGCGAGAACGGCATCCTCAACCTCGAGACCGGCGACGTCATAACCTGCACCGAAGAAGCAGGCGTTTACGAAGCGCTCGGCATGCAGTATATTCCGCCCGAGCTGCGCAGCGGGCTCGATGAAATCGATTTGGCACGCGCGCGCGCGATTCCCGAGCTAGTAAAGCTGAGCGATTTGCGCGGGGACTTTCACATGCACACGACCTGGAGCGACGGCGACGACTCACTCGAAGCGATGATCGGGGCGGCGGCCGCTCGCGGCTACGAATACCATGCAATCAGCGACCACTCGCATGGGCGGGGGCGCCGCTTCGGCCTGGCGCCAGAACAGCTGATCGAGCAGCGCGCCGAAATCGAGACGCTCGATGCGCGCTTTGGAATTCGGACGCTCTGCGCCAGTGAGGTCGACATTCTGCCGGACGGCTCGTTGGACTTCAACGACGAGGTGCTCGCGCAACTCGATCTGGTCATCGGTTCGGTGCATAGCCACACGCGGCAGTCGCGCGAGGAGATGACGGCGCGCTTGATCCGGGCATGCGAGAATCGCTACGTCACTGTGATCGGACACCCCACCGGCCGCCGGTTCGATGCATCGACGGGGTATGAGTTCGATTACGACGCGGTGTTTGCGGCCGCGGCGCGAACCGGAACCGCGATGGAGATCGACGGTCAAGCCGCGCGACTCGACTTGCCGGCTCCGCTGGCGCGAAAGGCGAAGACGTTCGGCGTAACGTTTACGCTCGACAGCGACGCGCATCGCACCGGCGATTTGTCCGCGATCGAATTCGCGGTCGGGCAAGCCCGGCGCGCCGGCCTCACGGCAGCCGACGTTTTGAACGCGCGATCCTACGACGACGTGCGCGCCTTCATCGCGCGCAAGCGCAGCGCCGCATGATCGCCGGCGCTCGCGTTGCCGGAGGCGCCGGCAGCGCATCGGACCTGCCGCTGGTCTTCGTGCACGGCGTCGGCTCGACGGCCGCGATTTGGGATTATCAGCTCGAGGCGTTCGGCGCTGGGCGGCTCTGCACGGCGATCGAACTGCGCGGCAACGGCACCCAGAAGCCGGATCCGGATCCCACGACGATTACGCGCGCGGGCTACGCGCAAGACGTTCTGACGGTTGCCGATGCGCTGCGCGCGCAGCGTTTTATTCTGATCGGCTGTAGCCTAGGCGGCGTGGTTGCGTTCGAGCTGTGGCGGCGCGCGCGTCATCGGATTGCGGCGATGGTCTTGTTGGGCACGTTCGCGCGCTATCCCGACGGCGAACGCGTCGCGCAGAACATCGCCGCGCAGGCGCAAGAGGCCGGCAGCATGCGCGCCTTCGGGGCGCTTCGAGCGGCAAAGCTCGGATTGCCGCCGGCGCGCTTGCACGAAACGGTCGAGCAATATGCCTGCAAGTCGGTAGAGTGCTTTCTAGCCGCGACGCAGGCGACGTGGACGGGCGATTACCGAGACATTTTGCCGGCGATCGACGTGCCGACGCTAGTGGCCTACGGCGAGCACGACGCGATCGCGCCGCGGTCGCTTGCGGAAGAGATCGCATGCGGGATCGCGGGTGCGCGGCTCGCGATGATTCCCGGCGCCGGTCACGTCGCCAATGCCGACGACCCGCCGGCGTTCAACGCGCTGGTGAAGGATTTTATCAACCGAAGCCTTCGCGGTACGGCGTCAGGGAATCCAGAGAATTTCGGCTAAGGGGTTCAGATGGAAGTCGCGACGCTCTTAAACGTCCTCTCGACGCTTGCACTGGTCGGAGCGCTGATCTTTGCCGGTTTGCAGGTGCGTTCCGCAAACCGTTCGCGCGAAGAGCAGAATGCGGTCAAGCTCATCGACGCTGCGCTTAGCACCGTGCTCGCGCAGCCTCCCTCGTCCTTCGCCGAACTGTCGCCGAGCGCCGAGGATGTCGAAGCCTATTCACCCGACGTCGTTCGGATGCTTCAAGAAATTGGGTTCCGAATGGAGGCTCTCGGGTACTTGGTCTATCGGCACGTTGTATCGCTCCGATCCGTCGAAGAACTCATGGGCGGAATGATTACTCATTGGTGGGCACGGATCAAACCGCTTGCGGAGCGCGAGCGCGAGAAGACTCGGAATCCGCGGATGTTCGAGTGGGCGCAGTGGCTAGCCGAGCGCGTGGCCGAGCGCCGGACAGGCACCGAATTCGAACCGGCATTCCTCGCGCATGCCCATTGGAGTTAGAATAGGCCATGACCTTGGCATGACTCACTCGACGGGTCCGCTATCCGGAACGGCCCGCATGATTTCATGTGCGAGCGTATTAGGATCGCCATCCGAAAGTTGCACCGCGATTCGAGGAAAGCGCTCGCCGCGAGTTTCGACAACGAGGCAATCGCCCTGCCCCACGTCGACGAAGATGAGACCCTGGGGATTTGCGAAAACTCCGGCGGTTTTCATGAGCCCCAGGTTGGTGCCCCTCAGATCGTACTGAAGCTCCAAATCCTCAAGATCGCTGACGTAAGCATTCGTTATATGCGATAACGGCATGTGGAACGAACCATGGAATGCAAGGAGCTGGTCTAGAAGCGAAAGCTCGATGTTCAAGACATCGTTGTCGATCGTGACCTTGGCCATGCTTCCCCCTTACCTCGGCGCGCCTAGTGTCTGAAACCGCTGGTTTGCGCGTACGCAGGTCGCTTCCCCTAACCCTCGCAACTTAAGGAGCTTCCGTGGGGAACGAGTCTCGCAGCGCTTGAGCCGGGTCGCGGAGTGCTGCAGCAAGCTCACCGAGCGGATCGTACGAGTTAGGAATCGGGCGGAGCGCGGTTCGTATGCGATCAGAAGTGCGTCGCTCGACGTCGCCGAAACCATGCCCCTTTTGCCGAGGCTCCGCGGTCGCCCCGCCGATCGGTGGCCGTAGTTGGCGACGTCGGAAAAATCAGCCATAACCGATTGTCGATCGTCTACCCGCGGCTGTAAGATTAGGGCAACTCCCAGCTCGGAGGTTTTGCCATGCTGCGATTGTTCGCCCTAATTTCCGCAGGACTGATACTCGAGGCATGTTCGCAAGGCGGCGGAGCACTGTCGCCGCAGTACCTTCCGAGCGCCGGCGCGTTTTCAATGCTCGGCCGCGACTCTGCGAGCTACCGCGTCCTGCACAGCTTCGAGAACGCCGATGATGGCGCGTACCCTCAAGCAGGGCTGCTCGATGTAAACGGCACGCTTTACGGCACGACGAGCATCGGCGGCAAGGGTAGCGAGGGAACCGTCTTCAGCATCACGACGAAAGGCAACGAAAGAACGATCTACAGCTTCGGCGGTACCGCAAACGACGGCTATGACCCGCTTGCAGGCTTGATCGACGTGAACGGCACGCTCTACGGTACGACGTATTCCGGCGGAGCCCACGGTGATGGAGCCGTCTTCAGCATTACAACCGATGGCGTTGAAAAAGTACTCTACAGCTTCGCCGGTGGTTCCGACGGCGCAGACCCCGCGGCAGCGGTGCTCGACGTGAACGGCGTGCTTTACGGAACGACGGCTAGCGGCGGCAAAAGCGACCT
>DASRXM010000041.1:0-4323 GCA_035654155.1 Candidatus Babeliales bacterium | reverse complement strand
ACGTTCTTGGGCGCAACCGGAATGCCCAGCCGCGCGATGGCGTTGGTCAGGACGAGGTTCGAGGACTGGCTTCCCGAGCCGTTGACCGTCGCCACGCGAATCGTGAAATCGTTGACGGCACGCGCGGGCATGGAATACGTGTTATTCGCGCTTGGGGATATCGAACCTTTTCTCGGAAAGCTCGACGAGACGCCCCTTGCGTATCGTGTAGGTTTGCACGATTTCTGTCGACGGACAACAGTTGGGATCGTTCGCGCCGTAGTACGGGAAGGTTGCGACGATCGCGCCGCCGGCGACGCGCACGTCGAGATGACCGCCCGAGCCGATCGCGCCGGCGTAGGCATACGCACGCTCGCCCTCGCGCGTAAATATGATTGCGGTGAATACGCCACCGCTTCCACCGCTCTCGAGCGGGACCGCAAGAACGCTGCTTCCGTCGTGCAAGGTGCCGGCGTGGGCGCGCTCGCCGATCAGGTAGCCGCCGACGTAATCGCCCTCGCGGACTCCGCGCAAGTAAACGTACGGATGCGTCTTGGCATCGAACGCGGACGACGGCACGTTCGCGATCGCCAGCTGCGGGCTCGCTTTGACCAACGCCACGATCTGCACCACGGTGGGAAGAACCGTTAGGAGTCTGGCGAAACTGCTTGCCCAGTGCTCGCGCTTTCTCACGTCATCCTCCACGTCGGCTATTGCAGCGCGATCGCCCGAGCCGGCCCCGACACGACGATCGCGATACGCGTTCGCACGGCGGATCGGATCGGACGGGTGCAGGTCGATCGGGTTTACCGGGTCGATCGCGGAGATGAAAACGAGGCGATCGTCGAATTCGACAGCGCCTTCGGCATTTACGCGCTCGAAGTGGAAGCTCCGAAATACCGCTGTTCGGCAACGGATTACCTCTTTTTCATTTCCGGCCACGACCGGAGCGTCACCGAAAAGCTGAACGATGCGCCGGCTCCCTCGCCGCCCAGGCCGGTTTTGCTCTCGGGCACCGCACCGCAGTCATTTCTTTACGTCCAGCCCACGTTCGTTCTTTTCGACAAAAGCGCGGTCGCCTGCAAAAAACCGCTTCCGCAGCCGCTGGCCACCAACATCGTTGTCGAGAACGATCAGGACGCATATTACGCCTGGCTCTATTTAGATCCGTCCCTGGGCACGAGCCCGCAACAGCTGGCGCTGCGCCTACGAACGGCCACGCATCAGTATCACTACGTTCGCATTCCCATCGCATTTCCGGTTCCGTGGCTCGGATGGCCGACCAGCATACAGTTCAACGTAACCGAAGAGATGGTAGACTCACTGGCCGAGGAGCCGGTCGATACGCTGCTCTGCCCGAAGCTCTGGCAAACCTCGGCAGGCTGATGCATGCTGCCGCTACCCGACGCCGACGCGATTTGGCTTCACACCCGCTCCGCCGTCACCGCCGCGCAGTATCCGGGTCGCATCGATTACACGATCGCCGTCAGCGGGCTCGACGGCGCCCGGCAAACCTCGGACCACTATCGCGCCGATTGCGATCCGCGCGATGGAGCGATTCGGCTCTTTCCGATTAGCGACGAGGAGCTGGCGCAACCGCCGCCGGTGCCGCACGGCGTCAACTTTCACTTTGACGTCGGGCTTTCGGAGGGCAGAAACTCGCCGGCGGTCGCCGCGCTGCCCGCGGGCCATCCGGCACTAAATGTCGACCTTCTCGGCGAGCCGCTGCTCTCGCCGACCTATATGTTCGGCCTTCGATATGCTGCGCCAACGAACAACGCGGCGCCCGACGCAGAAAATTCACTCCGCGTCATCGCGATCGTTTCGGCCCAGTCGCCGGCGTATCGCGTCGCGTTGACAGACACGCCGTCGATCGACGGAGTAGAGACGTATCACCTCAAACTCACGCCGCTGCGCAAACCCAAGGAGAACCGACTGCGAGAAATCTGGGTCGGTGCGGCCGATTATTTGCCGCGAAGGGCGGTCATCGCGGGAAACTTCACCGTTGCGCCGCTCGTCGACGTGCCGTGGACGGTGGATTTTTTGATCGTCGACGGAGCGCCGTATATCGCGCGCGAAAGCGCAGCCGCGATGCTCTATCTCGCGCATAAACGCGTCGTCCGCGACGCCACGATTGCCTTTGAAAACATTCACGAGCCGAGCGGCTCGCTCTACGACGAGCCGCTCGTCGAGCCGGCTGCGACCGCGACGACGCTCACAGAACCGCAAACCTAGCCCGCCACCACGTGCAGAAAGGGCGCGTCTTGCGACGCGCCCTTCGATGCTTTCTGCCGCCGTCACCCTTCGACAACCCTTCGACAAGCTCAGGGTGACAGGGTGACAAGGGCATCTACATCATGTCGTAGCCGCCCATGCCGCCCGGCGCTCCGGCCGGCTCTTTCTTTGGCTCGGGCTTGTCGGCAACGAGCGTTTCGGTGGTGAGAATCATCGAGCCGATCGACGCGGCGTTCTGCAGCGCGGCGCGAGTGACTTTCAGCGGTTCGACGATGCCCGCTTTGAACATGTCGACGACCTCGCCGCTCATCGCATCGAAGCCGAACGGCGCCTCTTTGGAGCGAACGGCGTTGACTTGAACCGAACCCTCGAAGCCCGCGTTGTCGGCGATTTGCCGGGCCGGCTCTTCGAGCGCCTTGCGCACGATGCCGATACCGATCTTCTCGTCGGCCCAGGTCGCGCTGTGGCCGTTGGTCTTGGGGGGCTCGTATTTGTCGATCGCCTTGATTGCGTGCAGCAGCGAAGCGCCACCGCCCGGAATCATTCCCTCTTGAACCGCGGCTCGCGTCGCAGAGAGCGCATCCTCGATGCGATGCTTCTTCTCTTTGAGCTCGGTCTCGGTGGCCGCGCCCACCTGGATGACCGCAACGCCGCCCGAGAGCTTGGCAAGACGCTCTTGCAGCTTCTCGCGATCGAAGTCGGAGTCGGTCTCTTCGATTTGCTTTTTGATCATCTCGATGCGGCCTTTGATCGCGTCCTGCTTGCCGCCGCCGTCGACGATGGTCGTCTCTTCCTTCGTCACCTTGACGCGCTTGGCTTTGCCAAGCTGATCGGGAGTGACCTTGTCGAGCTTCAGACCCAGCTCTTCCGAAATAACCGTCGCGCCGGTCAGCGTGGCGATGTCCTTGAGCATTTCCTTGCGGCGGTCGCCGAAGCCCGGGGCCTTGACACCTACCGAAGTGAACGTGCCGCGCAGCTTGTTAACGACGAGCGTCGCAAGCGCTTCACCTTCGACGTCCTCGGCGATGATGAGCAGCGGCTTCTGGACTTGGACGACCTTCTCGAGCAGCGGCAGGATGTCGGCGATCGCCGAGATCTTGCGCTCCGTCACGAGAATGTAGGGATCGTCGAGCGAGGCTTCCATGCGTTCCGAGTCGGTCACCATGTACGGCGAGATGTAGCCCTTATCGAACTGCATGCCGTCTTTGGTCTCGACCTCGGTCTTGATGGTCTTCGACTCTTCGACCGTGATCACGCCGTCTTTGCCGACCTTCTCCATCGCGTCGGCGATCAGCTCGCCGATCTCCGAGTCGTTGGCCGAAATCGAAGCGACCTGCGCGATTTTCTCTTTGGTGTCGACGTCCTTCTTGAAGGACTCCATCTGGTTGACCGCGATGTCGACGGCTTTTTCGATGCCGTGCTTGATCAGCAGCGGATTGCTGCCTGCGGTCACGTTGCGCAAACCCTCGCGGATAATCGCCTGCGCGAGCACGGTTGCGGTGGTGGTCCCGTCACCGGCAATGTCGTTGGTCTTCGAGGCAACTTCCTTGACGAGTTGAGCTCCCATGTTCTCGAACGCGTCGGGCAGCTCAATTTCTTTGGCAATGGTCACGCCGTCGTTGGTGATCGTCGGCGAGCCGAACTTCTTGTCGAGCACGACGTTGCGGCCTTTCGGTCCGAGCGTCACTCTGACGGCATCGGCCAGAGTGTTCGCACCGCGCTCCAGCGCGCGCCGCGCGCTTTCATCGAATACGAGTTGCTTAGCAGCCATTATAAAATTGAACTCCTTAAACGCCGGCCGGCACTTTGTCGACGATGGCGAGAATGTCTTTTTCAGGGATGATGAGGTACTCGGTGCCTTCGATCTTGACTTCGCTGCCCGAATACTTGCGGTAGAGCACGCGGTCGCCGACCTTGACATGCATCTCGACCACGGTGCCCTTGTCGGTCACCCGGCCGGGTCCAACCGACCGAATGATGCCCTCTTGGGGCTTCTCTTTGGCCGTGTCCGGTAAGAAGACGCCGCCGCTCGTCTTGTCGTCCTGCTCTACGTGCTCGACAACGACGTTGTCGAACAAGGGCTTGAGATTCACGTAAACCTCCAAAAGC
>DASRXM010000040.1:0-17086 GCA_035654155.1 Candidatus Babeliales bacterium | reverse complement strand
GCTACCCCGGTGATTCTGGCGGCGGCGCTACTGGAAGTGCCCAAGCTCTTGGCGCCGGCGGCGCACCTCGCGCTCGTCGAGTCGGTTCTCGGCGGAATTGTGGCCGGCGTCGCCGCATATCTTTCGGTTGCATTTCTGACGCGTTACTTTCGATCGAACGATTTGCGGCCGTTCGGTTGGTACTGCGTCGTAGTCGGAGCTATCAGCTTCGTTCTCGCGCGGAGAGGGATCATCACATGAGAATCATCGCGATCGTGTTGGCAATCGTCTTCTTCGTCCTCGGCATCCTCTACGGCATCGGCAAGGTCAATCTGTTCACCGAATCCGGTGCGGCGCACGCGCATCACATCACGCACCTGATCGTGCTCTGGGTCCTCGCGCTGCTCTGTCTGATCTGGGCTCGGTTCCAGAGCGCTCCGCGGTGAAGCCTTCGCATATTGCCCGTGAGGGTACCATCGCGATGGTCGACGTTTCACGCAAGCGCGTTTCGGTGCGGGTCGCTTGCGCCGAAGCGTTCGTTCGAATGAATCCGGCCGCTCGAACAGCCTTGCGGGCCGCCACCCTCCCGAAGGGTGACGCCTTGGTCGCCGCGCAAGTCGCCGGAATCATGGCGGCAAAGCAGACCGCTGCGCTCATTCCACTGACGCACCCGTTGCCGCTCGACCGCGTCGACGTCCGCTTCCAGTGGCAGCGAGATCTGCTGCGCGTCGAGGCCGAGGCGCGCACTTCGGCGCGTACCGGCGTCGAAATGGAGGCGATGGTCGGAGCGTCGATCGCAGCCCTAACCATTTACGACATGACCAAAGCGCTCGACAAAGGCATTACCATTGAGAGCGTCAAGCTGGTGCGCAAGAGCGGCGGCAAGAGCGGACGGTGGACGAGGAAATGAGCTTTTCAGTCGCCTTGATCGTGCTCTCGGACCGGGCCGCTTCCGGCGAGCGCGCCGACGAATGCATTCCGGTCATGAAGGAGCGGCTGGGGAGCGCGTACGCGATCGTCCGCGAAAAAGTTTTGCCCGACGATCCGGCCGCGCTGCAAGCGGAGCTGATCGAGCTAGCCGATGCGCGCTCGGCCGATCTCGTGCTTACCAGCGGCGGCACCGGACTCTCTTCTCGCGACCGCACCCCCCAGGCGACGGCAGCCATCGTCGATTACGAGGTGCCCGGAATTGCCGAGGCGATTCGCGCCGCCGCAATCGGGCACGTGAAGACGGCGATGCTTTCGCGGGCGCTCGCGGGAGTGCGCGATCGCACGCTCATCGTGAATTTACCGGGAAGCCCGCGCGCGGTAGCCGAGAGCCTCGACGTCGTCCTGCCGGTGCTGCCCCACGCGCTCGAGCTACTGGCCGACCGCGTCGACGACGGATGAGCGAGTTCGGCGGCTACGAATCGGCCGAGCGTTACCTGCTCGGCACGATCGATGAGGTTGTTTCACGCCGCAGCGCTTACAAGCTCGAACGGATCCAGGACCTGCTGCGCGAGATGAAAGACCCGCATCGCGCGTATCCGACGATCCACGTCGGCGGCACCAGCGGGAAAGGCTCGGTTTGCACGATGATCGCGGCGGCGCTGCGAGCCGCCGGATGCAAGACGGGACTGCATACCAAACCGCATCTGCACTCGATGACCGAACGGGCGCGAATCGATGGGCGCCCGATTTCACGCGAACGGTTCGCTGCGTTGCTGGGCGCCTCGATGCCGGCGATCGAGCGTACCGCGTCGCGCTACGGCCGGCCGACGTACTATGAAACGCTGCTGGCTGTGGCCTTTGCGTACTTTGCGCAAGAGCAGGTCGACGTTGCGGTGATCGAAGTCGGGCTGGGTGGACGGCTGGACGCGACCAATGTGATCGTGCCGGTTGTCGCCGCAATTACATCGGTCGGCTACGACCACACCGAGGTGCTTGGGAACACGATCGAGGAGATCGCTCGAGAAAAGGCCGGTATTGCAAAACGTGGCGTACCGCTGGTGGTCGCCGACGTCCTGCCGGCCGCGCGTAGCGCGATCGAACGATACGCCGCAAAAGCCGGAGCGCCCGTGGTTCACGTTCGCGACGCGGTTACAATCCAGCCCGAAGCTGGTTCGCGCGCCCTCTTTCGCGTTACGACGGCCGGCGGATCGTACGCGCTTACGCTTCCACTGCTCGGCGTCTTCCAGCGGCGCAATGCCGCCACCGCCATCGCGGTGCTGGAAAACCTTCCGCCGCAACTGCGGCCGGCCCCCGACGCGTTGGCTCGCGGCTTTGCCGAGATCGCAATACCCGGGCGGATGGAGCTGATCTCGGGGCATCCCCCCGTGCTGTTCGATATCGCGCACAACGCTGAGAAGGCCGCGTCGTTGGCGGAATCGCTTCGCGAACATTTTCCCGGACGGCGGTTTCACTACGTGGTTGCGATCGGCGAGGCGAAGGACGCGCGCGGCATCCTTACGACGTTGGCGCATTTGCCATCGACCTTCACGTTTACGTCGTTCAAGGCAACTGGACGCCCTGCCATGCGCCCCGCGCGGCTCGCGGCACTTGCGGAGTCGATCGGCACGTGGGGCCGCGCGATCGACGATCCGGTCGAAGCGCTGACGGTGGCGCGGCGGACGGCGAACTTCGACGACGTCGTGGTCGTCACCGGTTCGACGTTCGTCGTTGCCGGACTACGGCAATGGTTCGCAGCGGCTCCGGCTTAGTGAGAAGTCAGGTTCCCCAGATGACGCTGCGCGGGGGACAAGTTAGCTGGGGAACGCGCACGTACGTGATGGCGATCGTGAACGTGACGCCGGACTCGTTCTCAGGTGACGGAGTCGTGGATTCAAACATCGCGACCGAGCGGGCGATCGTGCAGTGGAATGCGGGTGCCGATCTGATCGACGTTGGAGGTGAATCGACCAGGCCCGGTCATCGTCCGGTGGATGCCTCCGTCGAGATCGCGCGGATCGTTCCGGTAATCGAAGCCCTGCGCGAGCGTTTGCCGCAGGCGCCGATCTCGGTCGATACGTACAAGCCTTCGGTAGCGCGGCGCGCCTATGCCGCCGGTGCGGATCTCGTCAATTCGGTTTGGGGCGCCTCCAACGAGCTGCTCGAGCTCGTTGCCGAGCTGGGCGTTCCAATCGTCGCGATGCACAATCAGCGCGGCACTTCGTACGAAGGCTCGGTGGTTGACGCAGTTTTGCGCTTTCTAGCCGAATGCGCGCAGCGCGCCGCCGCGCACGGGATTCCGCGCGAGCGAGTTATTTTAGATCCCGGCATCGGCTTTGGGAAAACCGCCGAGCAGAGCATCGCGGTCCTGCGGAATCTCGATCGAATCGTCGCGCTTGGATTTCCTACGATGGTCGGCACGTCGCGCAAGTCGATGATCGGAAAACTCACGGGGCGCACGCCGCAAGAGCGGGCGTACGGGACGGTGGCAACGACGGCCCTCGCGGTGAAGGCCGGCGTCGATATCGTTCGCGTCCACGACGTTGCCGCGGCGCGCGATGCCGTCGCGGTAGCCGACGCGGTCGTACGTGGCTGGAGGCCACCGGCTTGGACCGAATAAGGCTGCGTGGGGTGCGCGCCTACGGCCGTCACGGCACGGAGGCTCACGAGCGCAAGCACCGTCAATTGTTTGTCGTCGACCTTGACGCCGAGATCGATCTTCGACCCGCCGCCGCAAGCGACGACTTGGCGAATACGCTGAACTACGCGGCGCTCCATCGCCGGCTGGTGCGGATCGTTTCAACGACCTCGTATGCGTTGTTGGAACGGCTTGCGGGCAGGCTCCTTGACGAAGTCTTTGCGGACAACCGCGTGGCGCGCGCCGAGCTCACCGTCTCAAAGCCCGAAATCTTAGCCGGTGCAACGCCGTCGGTAACGCTGGCGCGCGACAATCCGCGACACGAGCCGGCCGAGTGACGCATCGCGCGTACGTCGGTATCGGCACGAATCTCGGCGATCGCGTCGCGAACCTCGAGCGCGCCCTCTTGCGTCTGCGGCGATTGGGAGCCATCCGCGCGCAATCCTCGCTGTATCGCACCAAGCCGTGGGGCAAGCTCGATCAGCCCTGGTTTCTCAATGCGGTCGTTTCGCTCGAAACCGAGCTGAGCGCGCCGGCCTTGCTCGAAGAGATGAAGAAAACGGAGAACGAGCTCGGACGCCGCCGCGGGGAGCGTTGGGGGCCCCGCGCGATCGATTTGGATCTGTTGCTTTACGACGATCTCGAGATGAAGACGCCCGAGCTTTGCCTGCCTCATCCGCATCTGCGAGAGCGGGCTTTCGTGTTGACTCCGCTGGCCGAGATCGACGAACGTTTTGCAGCCATGCGCGATGCGCTCGACGCATCGGAGCTCGCGGGGGTCGCCCTCATCGAGCGCGAAAGCGCTATCGCCATGTCTTTAGAAGGGTCGGCGCCGTTGCGCGAACGGCTGACCGCGCTCGCGCGTTTCCTTGCGGAAACCGACGCCGTGCGCGTGCGCGTCGAACGGGCACAGGACGAGATCGAGCTCGAGGTTCGTCCAAGACGCGCGACGCCCGCGGACCGGCAGGCCGCCAGCACACCCTCCGCGGCGGCGCCTCGAATAGATACGATCAAAGCCGACCTGGTTGGAATCTTTCACGTCGGCCGTCCGGTTCCGGCTGAGGGAGACGCTCTGGAGGGAGATCGCGAACTTGGCTACATCGAGGCGCTCGGCATTCGCACCTCGGTTCACAGCATGGGCGCAGGGCGTTTGGTGTCGGTGGCGACCGCCGACGGAAGTGCCGTCGAATACGGACAGCCGTTGTTTTTAATCGCGCGAGGGCGATAGCATCTTTCGCAAGGTTTTGATCGCCAATCGAGGCGAGATCGCGTTACGCATCAATCGCGCGTGCCGGGAGCTGGGCGTCGCTACGGTTGCGATATTCTCCGAGGCAGACCGCGACTCGATGCACGTGCGTCAGGCCGACGAAGCCTTTTGCGTCGGTCCCGGACCTGCCGGGCGCTCTTATCTCAACATTCCCAACATAATCTCGACCGCGTTGGTGACGCACTGCGACGCGGTCCATCCGGGATATGGTTTCTTAGCCGAGAACGCGCGCTTCGCCGAGATTTGCGGTGATCACGGACTGACGTTCATCGGCCCCAAGCCCAGCGTCATCGCATTGATGGGCGACAAGGCCACGGCAAAGCGAATCTTACGCGAAGCCGGAGTCGCCACGACGCCCGGGAGCGACGTTCTGGATTCGATTGAAGAGGCGTACAAGGCCGCCGAGTCGATCGGATATCCGGTGCTTCTCAAAGCCACAGCCGGCGGAGGCGGACGCGGCATGCGCGTGGTTAACGAGCCCAACGATTTGCCCCGCGCGTACGCCGGCGCGACGGCGGAAGCCGAAGCCAGCTTTAAGGACGGGCGCGTCTACGTCGAGCGTCTGATTCGCGCGCCGCGGCACGTCGAGGTTCAGATTCTCGCCGACGAATTCGGCGGCGCCGTTCACTTGGGCGAACGCGATTGCTCGATTCAAAAGCCCGCCCATCAGAAGATCATCGAGGAAACGCCGGCGCCGCACCTTTCGGCGCGGGCCCGCACGTCGCTGCACGAGATGGCGCTTGCGGCCGCGCGTTATGTCGGCTACACCAACGCCGGGACGCTGGAGTTTCTCGTCTTGGGCGACGACGCATATTTCATGGAGATGAACACCCGCATCCAGGTCGAGCATCCGGTAACGGAGATGGTGTACAACATCGACCTCGTCAAAGAGCAGATCCGCATCGCTTCGGGCGAGCCTCTCGGCTACGTGCAGGGCGACCTCGTATCGCGCGGACACGCCATCGAATGCCGAATCAACGCCGAGGACCCGCGCAATAACTTCGCTCCGGCAGCGGGCACGATCACCAAGCTGGTGTTCCCGGGCGGCCCGGGCATTCGCGTGGACACCGCCGTCTACGCCGGAGCGACTATTCCGCCGTATTACGATTCGATGATCGCCAAGGTCGTGGCGTTCGGCGATACGCGTGACGTAGCAATCGCCCGCATGGAGCGCGCGCTGCGAGAAAGCCTGATCGAGGGCGTAAACACCACGATCGAGATCTGCCTCGAGATTCTGGCAAGCAGCGAGTTTCGCCGAGGGCGATATGACGTGGAGTTCATCCCCCGCATTCTGCGCAACGGAGAGGCTTCTTCCGTGTCGCCGTCTTCGCGATGACGTCGCGGCGGCTGGCGCGCGAGCAGGTCCTCAAGATACTGTATTGCGTCGTCATCGGAGACCGGGAACCGCGCGAAGCGGTCGGCGAGATCGTCGGCGAGGCCGACGGCGAGCACCGCACGTTCGTCGAGGAGCTAGCGCTGGGGACGCTCGAATATGCCGACCAAGCCGACCGAATCGTCAGCCCGCTCTTGGAGGGCTGGACGATCGAACGCCTGCCCACGATCGATCGGCTGCTGCTCGAAATGGCCACATTTGAACTGCAATGCCGTCCCGAAACACCCAGAGCCGTCGCTATCAGCGAAGCGGTAGCGCTCGCGAAGCGCTTTTCCACCGAGGATTCGGGTCGTTTCGTCAACGGCGTTCTCAGCGCCGTCGCTAATGTCACGAAGTAAGCGCCGCGCGGGCCGGATCTGGCCCGGAATACTCGTCGCCCTCGGCATGCTCGTGCTGTTTTCGGTCGGCACCGTCGCCGGAATGGTCGCGGCCTACGCCCGCAACCTCCCCGATATCAGCCGGATGGCCGATTACCAGCCCGCCAGCACTACTCGAATCTTCGCTCGCGACGGAGCCGCGCTTGCGTCGGTCTACAAAGAGAACCGCGTTTGGGTTCCCATCGAGCGCATTCCGCCGCTCGTCCGCGACGCCTTCATCGCAAACGAAGATCACAACTTTTACAATCACCACGGCGTCGATTTCGGAAGCATCGTCCGCGCCGCGTTCGCCGATCTTACGCACCAGGAGTTTCAGGGCGCTTCGACGATCACCCAGCAGCTCGCGCGCCGGCTGTTCCTCAACAACGAAGTCTCGCTCTCGCGCAAGGTTCAAGAAGCGCTGCTTGCGATCGAAATCGAGCGCTTCTACACTAAGGACGAGATCCTCGAACGGTATCTGAACATCATTTATCTCGGAGCGGGGGCCTACGGCGTCGACGCGGCGGCCCACACCTATTTTGGTCACGGCGTTGACGCTCTGACGCCGGCGCAGGCGGCGATGCTCGCGGGCATCGTCGCCGCGCCCTCCGACTACTCGCCGTTTTCAAATCTCGACTTGGCGCGCGAGCGCGAGCGGCACGTATTGGACCGAATGGTCGAAAGCGGCTACCTCAGCGCAGCCCAAGCCGACGCAGCCTACGATGCGCCGCTGGGGCTAATCTCGCAGCGGCCGGCCGGCCTGCAAGGGTACCGCTATCCCTACTTCACGACCTATGCGATCGCGCAACTCGAGCGCACGTTCGGCAAGAGCGTCGTCGAAGAGGGAGGGCTGCAGGTCGACACCACGCTCGACGAACGCATGCAGCAAATCGCTCAGGAAGCCGTCACTTGGGGCGTGCACCAGGCAATTGCCGAGGGAATCGGAGCGCACGAAGCAGCCTTGGTTGCGTTGCGGCCGTCCACCGGCGAGATTCTGGCCATGGTCGGCGGAACCGGCTTCACCTTGCGCAATCAGTTCAACCGGGCCTGGCAAGCCGGTCGTCAGCCCGGATCGTCGTTCAAAGTCTACGATTACACCGCGGCGATCGACTCCGGAATGCCGGCTTCGACGATCATCGACGACTCGCCGGTGAGTTATCCGATGGGCGACGGCACCCAATGGAGTCCGATGGACGACGATCACAGCTACATGGGCGCGATCACGCTGCGCCAAGCGTTGACCTATTCGCGCAACGTGGTTGCCGTGAAGCTTGCCGATCGCATCGGCTTGGATCGAATCATCGATTACGCTCATCGCATGGGCGTAACGTCGCCGCTCGAAGCGAACCTTTCGCTTGCGCTGGGTTCTTCGGTCGTGTCGGTGCTGGATCAAGCCAGCGGCTATTCCACGCTCGCCGATCAAGGGCTGCACGTCGATCCGACTCCCTTTCGCATCGTGAAAGATTCGCTCGGAAACGTCGTTCTGGACGATCGTTTTCCGCAAGCCGCCGACGTCGTGAGCGCCGGCACGGCCTACATCATGACGTCGATCCTCGAGGACGTGATCGCGCACGGCACCGGTTATCCCAACGCCGTGATCGGTCGCCCGGCGGCCGGCAAGACCGGTACCACCTCGGATTACCGCGACGCATGGTTCGTCGGTTACACGCCCGATTTGGTTGCCGCGGTTTGGATCGGTAACGACGACTACTCGCGGATGAACGAGTCCTATGGCGGAAACATACCGGCGCGAATTTGGGCGCGCTTCATGAAGGCCGCGCTTGCCGGAACGCCGCCGCACCAGTTCCCCTACCCGTCGGAAGAAGTTGCCAAGGTAGCCGGCTGCGGCCGCGGCGGCTACGAGTATTATTTGAAGGGCACCGAGCCCTCGACGGGGTGCGGAAGCTCGATCGACGCGTACGATCCGAATGAAGGTCTCGCCGAGCCTGCCGATGCGGCCTTGCCCGCGCCGACCGTTCCGCCGGCCGATGCAGCGCCGCCCCCGAGTCTGCCGCCGCTGCCGACCGCGTCAGCTTCACCGACGCCCGAACCGGATGTAACGGATACGCCCTCGGACGCGGCCTCGCCGCCGTGAAGCTGTTTGAAGAGCAATCCCAAGTTTTGCAGCTGACGGTCTCGCAGTTCACCGACAGGCTGCGGCTATGGCTCAAAAAGCGGCCGGAGCTGCAGCGCATTGCAATCGCGGGTGAAGTTTCCGGTTGGAAGCCGCAGCCAAACGGCAACCTTTTCTTCAGCCTCAAGGACGATCGCGCCGTCCTTAAGTGCTTCGCGTATTGGAGCGACGTTCGGAAGTTCCCAAGCGTTCGCGACGGCGTCGCAGTCGTTGCGACCGGAGCGATCGGGATTTGGGAGCGTACCAGCGAGTATCAGCTCGTTGTCGTCGAGATTGCGCCGGTTGGGATCGGCGCAATTGCCGCGAAGGTCGAGGCCCTGCGCAAGCGGCTCGCGGCCGAAGGGCTGTTCGATGAGGCGCGGAAGCGCGCGTTTGCCCGATTTCCCCGCCGGGTGGCGCTGGTCTCGGCCCGCGGCAAAGGCGCCGACGATTTCGAGACGACGCTGCGCGAGAAATCGCCGAACGTCGTGGTGCGCTTTGTGGAGACGCGGGTGCAAGGGGACGGCGCCGAGATCGACATCGCCGACGCGATCGATCGCGCGTCGCGCGAAGACGTAGACGCGGTCGTCGTTTTACGCGGTGGCGGGTCGTACGAGGATCGCTATCCTTTCAACACCGAGCCGGTCGTCCGCGCGATCGCGCGGTCGCGACATCCCGTCGTCACCGCAATCGGTCATACCGGCGACCGTCATCTCGCCGACGAAGTGGCCGACGCAGTCTTCAAGACGCCCACCGCCGCGGCCGAGCACATCGCCGGCTCTTGGACGGAGGTGGCCGGCCGCATGGCGCACCAGGCCCAATCGCTGCGGCGAGCGATCGACGACGTTATCGTAGGGCGCGCGCGCAATTTGGATTCGGCCGTGCAGACGCTTGAGGTTAGTATCGATCGGCATCTGTCGCAAGCAGCGCGACGGCTATTCCAACTGCAAACTCGGATCGAGAGGCAAAATCCGCGCTATCGAGTTGCGGAGCGCGCGACGCGTTTGGCCGGAATTCGCGCCCGCCTCGATGGTTTACCGGAGCGCGTGCTCTCCGCGCGCGCAAACAGATTTGCGCTGACAACGAGCCGTTTAACTTCGCTGGATCCGGAAGGTCCGCTCGAACGCGGCTATGCGATCGTGACGCAGAACGGACGCGCGCTGCGCGATGCGCGCGATGCATCGATCGGATCGGAAGTGCAGGCTCGTCTCTATCGCGGGAGCCTCGCTGCACGCGTCGAACGGATTTTGCACGATGAGTGACGGTCAGGGTAGCTTCGAAGCTAAGCTCGATCGCATCGACGCAATCGTCAAAGAGCTCGAAAAGGGCGATACGAAGCTCGACCGGGCAATCATCCTTTTCAAGGAGGGTAAAGCCCTCGCCCGCGAGTGCGAGGCGTTGTTGAAGAACGCGCAAGCGCAGATCGACGAAGCTATGTCGGAACGACAGCCGGGCAAACCGAGCGAAGAACGCCGGCTCGACGACCAGATTCCGTTCTGATCGGTAGAGGTGAAGCTTCGGCTGGACGAGGCAGTCGCAGACCGCAGCGGCATCACCCGCTCGCAGGCGCGTAGTCTCATCATGGAAGGAAGGGTGAGCGTCGATGGCGCTCGCGCCGAGAAAGCCGGACAGAGCGTCGCATCCGACGCGAGAATCGAGATCGCGCAGCCGCGGCGTTTCGTCAGCCGCGGCGGCGAGAAACTCGAGCACGCTCTGACGGTTTTTGATCTCGACCCGCGCGGTCGCGATGCGCTCGACGTCGGCGCGTCAACCGGCGGCTTCACCGACTGCCTCCTCCAACGCGGCGCGGCGCGCGTCACCGCGATCGACGTCGGTTACGGACAGCTCGACTGGCGGCTTCGAAACGATCCGCGCGTTCGCGTTATGGAGCGCGTCAATTTTCGCAAGCTTCCCGACGACGCGTTCCCCGAGGGCTTCGATTTAATCGCGATCGACGCGTCCTTCATTTCGCTGCGCATTATCCTGCGGCGAGCGGTGGGATTTTTGCGTCCCGGCGGGAGCATCGTGGCGCTGGTTAAGCCGCAGTTCGAAGCCGGCCGGCAGCGAGTGCGCGGGGGGGTCGTGCGCGACCGCGCTACGCATCGCGACGTGTTGCGTTCGCTGCGCGAGGCGGTGCCCGAGCTCGGCCTCGTGCCGGTTGCGCTCGCGCCGTCGCCGTTGCTCGGGCCGGCCGGAAACCGCGAGTTCCTCATGCTGCTGCGCCGGACGGGCACCCCGGTCGACGACGCACGACTGGAGGCCGCGCTCGCCGAAGAGAGCGGCACATGACTGCGACGCTGGCGATCGAGAGGAAAGTCGTCGCGCTCTACGTCGACACCGCGCGCGAACATGCGCGCTCGATTGGGACGCGCGTCGCTACCGACTTCCGCGCCAGCGGTTTCGAGATTGTCGACGGCGAGAGCGCGGTGCGGGCGTCGCTGTTCATCACGGTCGGCGGCGACGGCACGCTCTTGCGCGCCGCGCGGATTGCAGTCGTTTACGACGTTCCGCTGCTGGGCATCAACACCGGGCGGTTGGGCTTCCTGACCGAGCTGGACGAAGACGATCCGCGTCTTGACGATCTGCCGGGGCTCGTCGAGCGCGGGTTGTTCCTCGACGAACGAACTGCGCTCGAAGCCGAATACGGCGATCGCCGCTTTTTCGCGCTCAACGACGTCGTGGTGCGCAAGGGCGAGGTTTCGCGCATCGTGCCCTTCGGGCTAAGCGTCGACGGCGGCGCGATCACGCGCATCGCGGCCGACGGAATATGCGTCGCGACACCGACCGGCTCGACCGCCTACTTTCTTTCGGCGGGTGGCTCGCTGATTGCGCCGAGCGTCGATGCTTTCGGCATCGTGCCCTTGTTGCCGCACACGCTGTTCTCGCGTCCGCTTATCGTCCCCACGCGTTCGCGCATCGAGATCACCTCCGACGTGGAGAGCGCGCAGGCGCACCTCGAATGCGACGGCGACGTGCTCAGCGAGGTGGCGCCCAATGCAAGCGTGGTCGTTCGTTGCCATCCCAAGCGCGTCTATTTTGCGCGGACGTCGCCGCTGCACTTCCTGGAGCGCCTGGAAACGAAGATGCTCTGGGGGGTTTCCTTCAAGGATCCTCGCCGGTAAGAGATTCGCGCGAGTTCGAGCGATGTTGCGGCAACTTCAGATCGAGAGCTACGGCCTGATCGCGCGGGCCGAGGTCGAGTTCGCTGCGGGCGCGACGATCTTTACCGGCGAGACCGGGTCCGGGAAGACGATGCTGCTCGGCGCGCTCGACTTTGCGCTGGGCGCGCGTGCCGCCGCCGACGTCGTCCGGCGCGGCGCAAGCCGGGCATCGGTCATTGTCACCTTTGAGCCGGATGAAGCACTGCGCGCGCGCTTCGAGCGAGACGGTTTCGAACTGGATCCGGGGGAAAGCGCGACCATCGCACGCGAGATGACCGAGAGTGGACGCTCGACGGTGCGCCTCAACGGGCGCCCGTCGACGGCTTCGTACGTTCGCGAGATTCGCGATGCCGTCGCCGAAATGGTCGGGCAACACGAAGCGCAGCGGCTGCTTACGGCGCCTTACCATCTCGAATTGCTCGATCGTTTCGCCGGAGACGAGACGCCGGCGTTGCGCGGCGCCGTCGGGTCGGCGTACGCTCGCGCCCAGGAGTCGGCTCGCGCGCTTGCGCTGCTCGCGCAGAACGAGCTCGCCGCGCGCGAACGTTATGACGACGCCTGTTTCGCGGTGCGCGAAATCGAGGAGGCGCGGCTGGAACCTGGCGAAGCGGAGCGGCTCTCCGAGCGGCGCGCCTATCTCGACAACGTCGAGCGGATCGCGGCGGCCTTGCACGCCGCTCACGTCGCGCTCTCGGCCGACGAAAGCGGAGCCGGCGCTTCGCTTGGAGCGGCGGTCGAAGCGCTCGCCGGCGTTGGAAAGTTCGATGCGAAGCTTCGTGAGATGACCGAGCGCGCCGCGGCCGTGCAAGCGCAAGCGGTCGATCTCAGCACGGATCTCTCTCGCGCTTTCGAGGCGGCCGAGTTCGATCCCAGTGAGCTCGAAGCGATTAACGGGCGGCTCGAACGGATCGAACGCCTCCAGCGAAAGTATGGCCGGACGATCGAAGAGGTGCTCGCCGCGGCGGAACGCGCGCGCGAGATCGTCGACGAATACGAGGGGCGCGACCGTCAGGTCGCGGCGCTCGAAGCGCAAGCTGACGCAGCGACCCGCGAGCTGAATGAGCTCGCGGCCTCGCTCAGCGCCGCGCGCGCTCGAGCGGCCGCCGCGCTTCGCAAACGAGTCGTTGCGGAATTCGACGAAATCGCGCTGGGGTCGGGAAGCTTTGAAATAGCGATCGAGCCGCTCGAGCGGATCGGCCCGCTCGGCGCGGAGCGAGTAGAATTTCTTTTCGCCGCTAACGCCGGAGAGCCGTCGCGGCCGCTCGCCCGCGTCGCATCCGGCGGCGAGCTCTCGCGCGTGCTGCTGGCGCTCGTAGTCGTGCTGGCCGGTGCGCGCGACGCCGATGCGGCCCTGGTTTTCGACGAGATCGACGCGGGGATCGGGGGCGCCACGGCGACGGCGGTCGGCGCGCGCATCGGGCAGCTCGCGCGTCGCGGCCAGGTCGTCTGCGTTACGCATCTCGCGCAACTGGCGACCTGGGCCGACCGGCATTACGTGCTCGACAAGATCGAAAGCAAAGCCGAAACGACGATCGCGGTGCGCGCGGTCGACAAAGCCAAGGATCGCGAGGCCGAAATTGCGCGGATGCTTTCGGGTGAATCGCACGACGTCGCGCTGCGCCACGCGCGCGCGCTGCTTGCCAAGAGCTCGTAAAGCCGAGCCTCAATCGGCCCCTACGGTATCTGGTGGATTTTTAAAACGTTGGTGCCGCCCGAACCGACCGGCATTCCGGTCGTGAATGCGATCATGTCGCCCGAATGCACCAAGCCTTCGTGCACCATCTGGCGTTCGGTCATATAGAGCAAGACGTCGATCGAGGCGTAGGTATCGATCAGCAGCGATTCGGTTCCCCAAAGCAGCGCCAGCCTGCGCGCAACCCGCGGATCGGGCGTCAGCGCGACGATCCGGGCGTGCGGCCTGAAGGCGGCGATGTGGTGCGCGGTGTTTCCGGTCGTCGTACCCGTCACGATGTAGGGAATCTTCAGCTCGGCGCTCGCGCGGGTTGCGGCTTCGGCAATTGACGACGCGATCGTCGGCTCGAAGTTCTCCAGCCGGCGGTCGCGCAGTGAAGCGTGCGGATAATGCTGCTCGACCTCGCGCGCGATCTCGGCCATCGTGCGAACGGCCTCGGTTGGATAGGCTCCGATTGCGCTTTCCGCGGAGAGCATCACCGCGTCGGTGCCGTCGAGAATCGCGTTGGCGACGTCGGTTGCCTCGGCGCGAGTCGGGCGCGGCGAGCCGATCATGGATTCGAGCATTTGCGTCGCCGTCACCACCGGTTTGCTGGCGCGATTGCATTTTGCGATGATCTCTTTTTGGATGATGGGAACCGTCTCGATCGGGACTTCGATGCCGAGATCGCCGCGCGCGACCATGATGCCGTCGGCGGCTGCGATGATGTCGTCGAGTTCGACGAGCGCCTCGTGCTTCTCGATTTTAGCGATCACGGGGACGCGCTTCTTGCGCTCGGCGATGAAGGCTTTGGTTCGCTCCACGTCCTCGACCGAGCGCACGAACGAAATCGCGACGTAATCGACGTCGTGCTCCAATCCGAACTGCAGGAACTCCAGATCGCGCGGCGTGACCGACGGGATGTTCAGCGACCCGTCGGAGTAGTTGATCCCTTGCGTCGAGCGAAGGTTGCCGCCGAACTCGACGGTCGTCTCGATCTCAGTTGCGGTCTTGCCGGTGATCAGCAGCGCGATTTGCCCATCTTGCAGATACAGACGCTTGCCGATCGCGACGTCGGCGGGCAGATCTCGGTAGGAAGTGCTCACGCGTTGCGCGGTTCCCGCAATCTGCTCCGATGTGATGACGAACTGCGCGCCGCGTTCCAGCCGAACGGATGCGGCACCGTCGGCGAGCGCGCCGGTTCTCACTTTCGGGCCCGGCAGATCCTGAAGAATCGCCGTGTGGATTCCCAGCTCGGCCGAGATCTTGCGGGCCGACGCGATGACTTCGGCGTGTTCGTCGGGCGCGCCGTGCGAGAAATTCAAGCGTAAGACGTTCGCGCCGCAAACGAAGAGCGAACGAAGTATTGCGGGATCGCGCGATGCGGGGCCGACCGTCGCAACGATCTTCGTGCGTTTCTTGAGAACCGGTTCGATCACCGGTCTGGCTTGTGCGTCCGCGACGGCAGGCTCCTGCGCTCGATTAAGCGCACTTAACTGGTCGCCGTGTTATTCGAGCGAGATCCTGAGGCCTTGCTGTGAAATTCAAGCGCGACCCTCGCGACCGCCGATATCCGGAGCGGCTGACGGCGAGCTTCCTCGCGTCGCTGCTTATCCATGCGTTGTTGGCGCTGCTGTTGTTCTCGCTGCTCAGCAGCTCGTCGCAGCAAGGCGCCACCGAGAGCGTCATCGGCGGCGAAGTCGTGACGATTGCGCGCACCTCGCCGATCGTCGTCGCCAACCAGCCGTCGGCGGCTCGCGCCGCTCCGCCTTTACCGCGCGTGCCCAGGATCGCACCGCTGCAGCGGGTACCGCTCAACCAGCCGCAAGCGCAGCGACTGCCGGTGAGTCGTCACGAGCTTGCAAAGACGGCGCCGACCGCACCACCGAATCCTCGGCCGCTGCCGCAGCAAACGCCGCAGCCCAATCCGCAGCCGACGCAGAACGTCTTTGAGACGCAACCGCGTAACGAGCTTCCGGCCGCGCCCGCCACCGTGCCGACCGTCGCTCCCGTTGCAGTTGCGTTGAAGGTGCCTCCAACGGCGCAGCCCTCGCCGATTCCGACGGCTGCCGCCTCGGCGCACCCCTCGCCCAAACCTCCCGCACCGGTAGTCCGGCCGAGCGCCAAACCCGCCACCCCGGCTCCCGCCGTACCGAAGGCATCGCCGTCCGCCGCAGCGGTCGTCAGCGCGACCGCGGCGCCGCGCGTCACGTCGGCACCGGCCGCGCGCGCGTCCGCGCCGCCGGCGCCGCGTGCCGGCGTGCCCAGTCCGAGCGCGACCAGCGCCGTTGCGGTCGCTCGCGCGCCCGGACCCGCGCCGAGTCCAGGTCCCAGCGGCGGCGCATCCCCGGGCCCCAAGGCCGGCGCCGCCGCGAAAAGCCGCGAAGCGCCCACCCGTCCGGTCGAGATAGCGCCGACGCCGATTCCCGTGGCGCGACTGACGCCCTCGCCGAAATCACAAAGCGCGCCGCCGAATATCAATGCGAAGCTGCGGTCGCTTCTTCCGAACAATCCGGTCAATCCCACCAGCAAGTCATATACGCCGACGTATTCGTTACGAGGACGCATGGAGCCGACGCCGCCGCCCGAGGTCCTAGCGAAAACGAAATACATGTACGAAGTCCGCAACACCGGGAACGAGGCGCGCGTGAAGATGTGGGTAGTCGCGATGCACAAAGCCGGCCCGACGACGATCTGCACCGGATGGCTGGTGCGTTATCCACAGCCGGTTCGGGGCGGATACGACGCGCCGGCCGGATCGAACTCGACGATCGTTCGCAGCGACGTGCCGGCCGCTCCGGCAAACGGCACACAGATTGCGCTGGGCGGAAGTCCCCCACGGCACGAACCGCTTGGGCCGTTCGACGCAGCGATCGCCCCGATCGTGGATGGAATGGTTTCGCAACCGTGCGATGGCCGATTGCTCGTGCCGTTTACGCCGCCCGCAGCTTCGTCGCCGTAAGCAGCAGCGTTTCCCGCTTGAATTTCGACTTTAGTCGCACTAGAATTTTGGTGCGTGCCGGAGGGCCGGCATGCTTCGTCAGAACACGAAGGAGGGCGGTTGGAACCGCAAGATCCGCCGGGCTGTAAAGCCCGCGAAGTACGCGCCGAATAAGGCCGCTTAGAGCGCGCCCACGGCAGCCGGCCGATTTTCCGGCGGCGCGCCATTCGCAAGTTAGTGAACAGAGCGAGGGGTCGCACCCACGTGGGGTTGCGGCCCGTCGCAATTTTAGATATCCTTAAGGTGGTTATCACAAGGAGCGTGGGTTCGTCCCGCGCTTCGCTGCTTCAGAGAGCAAGCAAAGGGAACATGAAAAGCGTGCCGCGCAATGGCGCGGCGATGGCAGAGGCATTCGAGCGCGAACTCGACGCGATCGCTCACGACGGCGCGTTCGCGGGAATCGAAATCGTGGCCCATCACGCTCGCTTCGGACGAAAGGCCCCGCACCTGAGCGCGACCATCGATCGTCCTGGAGGCGTCGACTTACGGCTCTGCGAGCGCGTCGCAGCTCGGCTCAACGCCACCCTTGCAGGTCTCGGTGCGGAGTATACGCTCGAAGTGGAATCCGCCGGTTTGGAT
>DASRXM010000039.1:0-58452 GCA_035654155.1 Candidatus Babeliales bacterium | reverse complement strand
GTTATAGTTGGAGACGTAAAGCAGGTCTTTCGCGGCCGCATCAGGGTCTATCCATGACGAATGACGGCCGGGGTGCGCCGCCGGCACGCTGGGCCGCGCAGCCCCGCTTACATATGCGTTTGCCAGGCTATGCGACAGTTGGCCGAGGCTCGACCCCTCGCCGGCGTATTGAAGGGGAGGCCACGGCGCGAGCTGTGACTGTGGGCCGCTGCTGCAGCCGATGAGTGTTGCAACGGCTATAATACCGATTCCACGAAACGGCTTCATAAGTGGATCCTCCTTCTCTCTCAGGATCCGCCGACTACGCCGGGCTGTCTATGCGTAGAACCACCACCTTTTTGGGCCAACCCCGCGAAGAAAGGGCCATCGCAGTGGCCGTGCGCGATTCGGTTGGCCTCTGCGCGGCCGGCTTGCCGAGCTCGACGCGCAACGCCAAAGCGCGGAAGCGGGGCTCACTTCGGCGAGAGCGGCCCGTACCCGCAACGCGGAGGACAAGCAAAACTCTTGTTCGTTCGCCGAACTACTTGAAGAGCTCCCAGACCTATGGACGCAAACATCCGTCGAACTGCAACAGGAACTGGCCCGGGCGTTTGACGCCGTCCTGGCAGAAACCCATCATTTGGAGGTCTCTTTGCCGATCCGGCAAGCCGCGGTAAGCTCCAATTTCGCCATGTCGCAAAAGTACGTAAAGCCGAGGATGAGATCACCAAAAAATTGGATCGCATTGATTTAATCCTTCGACTTCGCTCGCTCCGCTCAGGACGACATAGCTTACCTGAAGGGAAGCTTCGCGCCGTGTGCTATACTCTAGCTTCGCTCGGGCCGTTAGCTCAGCTGGTTAGAGCGCATGCTTGATAAGCATGAGGTCCCTGGTTCGATCCCAGGACGGCCCACCAGCAACTTCGACGATGAACGCCGAACCGTCGCAGCAATGAACGCCCTCACCGCCTTTGGTGCGTGCTCCGTAGCTGTGATGATGATTTCCTACGCGCTGGAGGCGCGCGCGACGGGCTACACGCTGGCGTTTGCGATCGCATGTGTGGCGGCGTCGGTCTATGGCTGGCTGGCCGGAGCGTGGCCTTTTGGCGTCATCGAGGCCGTCTGGGCAGCCGTAGCGTTTCGAAAGTGGCTCCATCGGCGCGCCGCGACAAGCGTTGAGCGCTAGGGTTTCAGCGGCTCCTCGGCGGCTTTCGAAAAGTACACGATGATGTTGTCGCGCGTCAGCGTAACCGCGCTGCTGGCCGCCCATATATATAAACTTTGTTTCGAACACGGGCGATCGACGCTGACGACCGAGCTTCCCTCCGGAAAGCCGTTTGGCTGCAGCGTTCCCCCCGCGCCCTGCACCGGCAGCGTATTGAGCGTTGCGACTTGTTCGACGTCCTGCGTCGAGGTCGCGCCCGAATCGGCGATTTCCCAATAGAGCGAGTATTCGCCGCCGGTAACGTCCTGATTTTCGGCCCCGATCGCGATCGTGTAGACGTCCTTCGAGCAGGAATACCGATAGTAGACGGTCGTGTTGAACGCGGCCACCGAATGCACGGTGGTATCATCGGCCCGGGCCGAGCCGAACGACAGGGCCGCGACGCACGCGAGGCTTAAAGCAAAGCGCTTCACCGGGCGTACCGGTTGAACCACGCGACGGTCTGCGTGAGAATGTCGATCTGGTTGGCTATCTTCTGCGGCCCGTGCCCTTCGTCGGCATAAACGATCAGCTTGGTCGGAACGCCGAGCGTTTCCATCGCGTGCCAAAACTCGAAGGCTTGCGGAGCCGGCACCTCCTCGTCGCGCTCGCCTTGCAAGACCAGCACCGGCGTTTTGGATTGCTCGATGAACGTGATCGGCGAGCTCCTCGCATAAACAGCGGGGTCCTGATACACCGACGCACCGAAAAACGGAATCATCCACTGGTCGATCTTGTTCAGTCCGTAGTAGGACTGCCAGTTCACGACCCCGGCGCCGGCCACGATCGCTTTAAAGCGCGTCGTCTGTGTCTCCGCCCACATCGCTATGTAGCCCCCATAGCTCCAGCCGAAAAGCCCCAAACGGTTCGGATCGATCGGTGCCGCTTTGATCGCAGCGTCGATGCCGGTGAGGTCGTCGCGCCAGTCACCGTAGCCGAAATCCTTCACGTTCGCCTCGGTGAAAGCTTCCCCACGCCCGAAGCTGCCGCGCGGATTGGGCAGGAAGACGAAGTAGCCCTGGGATGCAAGCGCGCTGACGAAAAGGTTCGCGAACCCGGGTACGGACGCCGCCGACGGGCCCCCGTGGACGATCGTCACCATCGGGTAGATTGCGTGCGGATCGAAATTCAGCGGATACACGAGCCAGCCTTGAACCGTATACTGATCGCTCCTCCACTCCAGCGAGACGGCTTTACCATACAGTGCTTTCGCACCGGTGTTGACGTGCGTGACCTGCCGTAGATCCGACGGCGCACCCGCCCAAATTTCCGGCGGATGCGCGAACGAGGCACGTACGAGGGCGACGGCGCCATTTCGCGCACTCGACCAGCTCCGGAGCGACTCTTGCTCGCTGGTAAGCGCGGTAAGCGCGCCGTTAGTCGCATCGAGCCGCATCAGATGCATCGCGCCCGAATCGTGCGCGACGACGTCCAGACTCGAAGCGTCGTTCCAGCGCAGGGATTGAACCGAGGTCGGTGAGCCGGAGGTTATGTCGCGCGACGCGCCCGTCTGCGCATCGACGAGATATACGTCGCCGCCGGTCGAGCCGAAGTCGCTCATGATGCCGCCGATGACGGCAATCTGTTTGCCGTCGGGCGACCACTGCGGATCGTTGATCTGATACGACGGCGTCAGCAGATCGTGTACCGCTCCGGTTGCAACGTCAACCCGTGCGAGCCGCGCGATCCACCAGTTGTTGTCACCGTTCCCTTTTGCATACGTTACGGCAATTTGCCGGCCGTCCGGCGACCAGCCGTATTCGTAGATGTAGGTATCGCCCGGCGTGAGCAGCCGTAACGATCCGCTCGCGACATCGATCGTCGCGAGACGTTGCTCGTCAACAACCGATCCGATGACGCCGACGTCGCGCGCACCCGGTGCGAGTGCCCCCGCTTTCCGATGCGCAGCGGCGATATAGAGCACCGCGACCGACTTCCCGTCCGGCGACCACGTCAGCCGCTGCACGTCGCCGCCCAGACGGCCCACCTGCCGGACGCGCGACCCGTCGGCTGTCGCGACGAACACCTGCAGTTGATCCTTCGAACGCGCATCGGAAAGAAACGCTACGCTGCGCCCGTCGGGCGACCACACGGGATTTTCCTCATCGTAATACGCACTCGGTCTGCCGGCCGTGAGCCGTACGCGCGTCCCGCCGCCGAGTCGCTCGAGATAGAGTGCCTCGGAGACCTGCGATTGCAACACGCGATTCGGATCGTGAAAGCTCTCCTGCCACGCAACCGCCTTACCGTCGGCGTCGAGGTCGACCGCGCTCAGCGATCTCACGCTGAACGTTGCGATCAGAACGTCGCGCATTGACGGTACCGCCGCTGCAGCGCTTTCAATGCCAAACGCGCAGGCCACAAAAGCACCCACTGCGATCAAAAAGCCTCTCATCCAATCACCCTCCGGCCATTGCCCCAACGACGAGAAATGGTTCGGCGCCCTCAACGACGGCTTCCGGCAGCAGCGCGTCCGGACGTTCGTGCGACAGGTCCCGCTCGCAGGCGAAGAAACGAACGTAAGCGCGGCGCTTCTGCGTTACGTGATCGCGCATCGTCCCGCGCAACATCGGGTATCGAGCCTCGAGCGCATCGAGCAGCGCGCGCTGCGTGAGGGCGCCGTCGATGGTAAGGCGAACCTCTCCGTCGACGCGGGCCAGTGCGCGCAAATGCGCGGGAAGCACGACTCGAATCACGCCAACGTCTGGACCTCGACCGAGAGCACCGCCGGAAGGTCGCGCACGATTGCGCTCCACGTGTCGCCGGCGTCGGAGGAGACGTAGACCTGTCCGCCGGTCGTGCCGAAGTAGATGCCGCACGAATCGAGCGAGTCGACCGCCATTGCGTCGCGCAGCACGTTGACGTAGCAGTTTGCCTGCGGCAACCCCGTGGTGAGCGGCTCCCAATCGTCGCCACCCGTACGGCTTCGGTAAACTCGTAGCCGCCCGTCGATCGGAAAGTGCTCGGAGTCGCTCTTGATCGGCACGACGTAGATCGTTTGCGGGTCGTGCGCGTGCACGTCGATCGCAAAACCGAAATCGGTTGGCAGATTCCCGCTGACCTCTTTCCAGGATTCGCCGCCGTCGTCGCTGCGCATCACGTCCCAGTGTTTTTGCATGAAGAGCACGTCGGGCCGCGCGGGATGCATTGCGATGTGATGCACGCAATGACCAACCTCGGCCTCTTGCTGAGGAATGGCGTTGGACTTGAGACCGCGGTTGATCGGCCGCCAAGTCGCGCCGCCATCGTCGCTGCGAAACGCGCCTGCTGCGGAGATCGCGCAAACTATGCGCCCAGCGTTATCGGGATCGAGGATGATCGTGTGCAGGCACATCCCTCCCGCACCCGGCTGCCACGAGCCGGCCGACGGATGCTCGCGGAGCGCCCGCAGCTCCTCCCAGTTCTGTCCGCCGTCGGTCGTGCGAAAGATCGCGGCATCCTCGACGCCGGCATAAACCGTATCGGGGTCCGTCAGCGCCGGCTCGATATGCCAGACACGCGCAAACTCCCAAGGATGGGGCGTGCCGTCGTACCACAGATGCGGACCCGGCGTGCCGTCGTAGACGAATCGATTGCCGGCCGGCTCCCAGCTGCGCCCGCCGTCGTTAGAGCGCTGAATGATCTGTCCGAACCAACTCGACGACTGCGATGCATACAGCCGACTCGGATCGGCGGGAGAGCCTTTAACGTGGTAGATCTCCCAGCCGCCAAAATGCGGTCCGTCGATCCTCCAATCGGTACGCTTGCCGTCCGACTCCAATACGAATGCCCCTTTGCGCGTTCCAACCAAAACGCGTACCGAGCTCATTTAGCCCTTTCCGCTCGCGGCAAGTGGCGAAGCATGGCGCGGCTCGTAAAGTCCGACGCGCTCGCCCCCCGGCAGAATCAGCGTCGTCAGTAAGCCCCAACCGCGATCGTCAATGGGGCCCTCAGTCCGGACACCGCGATCTGCCAGTCTCTTTACCATGGCATTGACGTCGTCGCACATCAGGTAGACTTCGTGCGCCGGCTCGTCTTCGGTCGGATGCACTGCTACTTCGGTCGGCGGCGCCGCGAAGATCGGCCAGCCGCCACCGGCGTCGACCGAACGCCAACCAAGCACCTCGCCGAGAAACTCGCGCACCTTTTCGGCGTGACGGCTGAAAAGGATAACGTGCATGCCGCTAATCATGGCGTTGCGTACCTCGGGCGGTGCTTACGCAGCCATCATCGGCGACCCTCTGTCTTACCCGCCAGCGCGATCGCGAAGCGCTTGCGCCGGCTTCGATGCCCGGCGATGAGTTCGATCGCGGCAGGCGCCACGCCGAAGGCGGCGGCGAGTGCGCGAACGCAAGCGCGATTCGCCGCGCCTTCGATCGCGCGCTCCCGCACGCGCAACGTCAGAACGCCGTTTTCGTCGGCGAGTCCCGGCCGCTTCGATCCGGGTTTGACGTAAACGTCGATCAAGCGCGCTGCCGTTACGGCAGCCGCGCTTTCTTGACCTCTTCGATCACCTCGCGCCCGATCAACGTGATCGATCCGGTGGTGTAGGACTTGCCGTTCGACTCCACCAGCGTTGCCGTTCCCGAGCCGCCCTTGGAGGAGAGATGCGAGATCACCAGCGACGATATCGGCCCCTCTTCGAGGAGCTTCACATTGTAGGGGAATGTCTTGATGTTCGGATATCCGTCCGTTTCGCCATTGTACTTCTCACCCTGGAACGGCTTGCCGTTCTCGGTCGCGATCAATTCGGCGCACCCCGCTTGTTTATTCTTCGTCGTAAAGGTGCCCCAGTAGAAGTAGATCTTCACGGGCTTGGGCGTCGGCGTGGGCTTTGGCGTTGGAGTCGGTTTCGGCGTCGGCGTGGGCTTCGGCGTCGGCGTCGGCCCCGTATAGTCCGCAAGTATCCAGGTCGCAGCGCCCTTCGAGGTCGAGGCCGTGAACGTCGTGCCTTTGACGCTTCCGAAGGCGAAATAGCTAAGATAGTCACCCGGAATCTTTTCCACGGGCGCCTTGCACTCGATCGACGCAAGCGGCGATTGGACGGAGGACGCGTAGGACGCGTCTTGTGTGACGGCGGGGGTATAGCCGCCGCTTCCAATTCCGTGACATGCGACCAGTAGCGCCGCAACAAAGAGCGCAACTCCGGCGCCCGGTAAGCTCATTTTCTTCATGAGAAGCCCTCCGAGAGAAGCCTGGTTTCCTTTTTATAGCCCAGCGGCCTACCCGCAGTCTAGGGCCCACGTGCCGACCGGTCGAAAGCTCGCTCCCGGAGGTAGCACTATGAAAAACGGCTTGACTCTTTGCATTTTAGCGGTCATCGTCGGCGTTCCGATCGGCGCGCGGCCTGCTAGCGGTTCGGCGGCTCTGCAGTACTACGTCGGAAGCTGGTCGTGCACGGGCGGTCCGATCGGACAGACTCCCGTAAAGGCAGCGGTGACGTATACGCTCGACGACGGCGTCATGCGCGAGTGGGTTACGATTTCGCCACAGGGAAAGATGAAGAAGCCGTACGTGTTAAGCATCGCAACCACGTACGATGCCAAGAACGGCCGCTACGTGCAGGATGGCGTTGACAGCGATGCCGCCTGGTTCGTTTCGTTTGCAAAGCCGTGGAGCGGAAACACCGAGCAATGGGCCGACCACACAACCTCGTCCGGCAAACTCGGGCACGGCCAGACGGTTCGCAGCCAAAACTCGTTTGTGTATACCGGTTATCCATCGCTCACCGCCACCAAGCCGGACTTTCACGTGGCCTGTCAGCGCTCGTCGTAGCGGCGCGAAGCGGCTCCGAGATCTCTGGAGATGAGGGGACTCGAACCCCTGACCCCCTGCTTGCAAAGCAGGTGCTCTACCAGCTGAGCTACATCCCCGAGCGTTCAAACTGGTTTGCGTTGCCGGCCTTCGACTCCGCTGCGGGCTGAGCGATCCGCAGTAAGGATTCCTCGGTCGCTTTCTCGGAGAAGCCTCGGATGAGCGGCGCGAGCGGGCGAACCATCCGCGTCGGTATTGACGACGCCCCGCCGCCCCGATGCAAATCGGGAACCCGGAAACCGGCGACTTCCGCGGCTACGAAGTCGAACTCCTCGAGGAACTGGGGCGCAAAGCGGGGGTTGGATTGGTTTTCCGGCGAGCATTGTGGAGCGTGATCGTCGACGAGCTTGCGGCCGGCGAGGTTGACGTCGTCTGCAGCGCCGCCACGATAACCAGCGACAGGACGCGTGAGGTGGATTTTTGCTCTCCTCACCTTCATCTCACGCTAGCCGTCGCAAAGCGAGCCGGAATTGATTCCGACACCGCAATCGACGGCCTCCGGCTTGGCGTACGGCGGGGCACCACCGCGGAAAGCTATCTAAGAGGCAACAGTCGTGACGAGCCGGCGCTGATATCCGAATCCAACGAAGAATTGTATGCCGCCCTCGCTGCCGGAGAACTCGACGCCGTTGTCGACGATTCTCCGATTGCAAAGTTTTTTACCGGCGCCGTGGCGGGCCTTCAGTTTGCCGGCGCGCTCCCGAAGACTGACTCCGCATATGCGATTGTGCTGCGCAAGGGCAACGACGAATTGCGAATGGAGATCAACCGCGTGCTTGCAGAGATGGAACGCGACGGCGTTCGACGAGCCCTCCTGCATAAGTGGTTTGGCGAAACGGGGGAACGATGATAGCCCGCATGTGGCACGGTACGACAAAGGCGAGCGACGCTGCAGCCTACCTCGACTACCTCTTCAAATCCGGCATTCCCGCATATCGAACGACGCCAGGCAACAAGGGCGCTTGGGTATTCCGCCGGATCGACGCTGACGTCGCTCATTTCATCACGCTTTCGCTCTGGGAGTCGCTCAACGCGATTGTCGCCTTCGCGGGCGAAGACATAGCGGTCGCCCGATACTTCGAGGAGGACGAAAAATATTTGGTCGAGTTCGAACCTACCGTGATCCACTACGAAGCGTACGCATGATGGGCGCCCATCGGCTTGGCTCGGGGTCCAATTGCGCCGCCGCGCCGGTGGGTTGAAAGGCCCGTAACGCGGGGGGAATGAATAGGGCGCTCCGGCCCGTGGGGGCATAGCTCAGCTGGTAGAGCATTACGCTGGCAGCGTAAGGGTCAGGAGTTCGAGTCTCCTTGCCTCCACCAAAGAACGCTCGCTCTTACGGGCGCTTTTCTCAAGCATACCTCGCGTTATGGACTTCCGCATCATCCATATGGGCCGCTGGAAATGGGCGGCAACCCACCCGGCCTGCACCTGAACGTTACCGCGTGTAGGGCGAAGTAAAGCGCGTCCCGCAGGGATAATGGGCGCGTGAGCGGCGGCGCGGGCGCTACGCCGCTTACTCCGGCGTGCATGTTCGTTGTGATCGTGGTAAGGCCCGCGATAACGGCTTGCGCCGAAACGCCGGACGCTGGGGTCGGCGGAAAAGCGGAGCCTAAGATGCCACCGAGCTCGCGCAGCGTCCAGACGACGTCCGGATCGTACGTGCCTAAGAGCGGCTGGCCCGCTAAGCCATTGAGGACGTTGATCGTTTGCCACACGCTGGCCAAACCGATGTCCGAATACGCCTGCTTGTAGTTTCTGCGAAGAGCAAGACTCAGTGACGCTTGGAACTGCGGCCAGAAGACGTTTGGTTTTTCGGACGGCAGCGGAATCGGCGGGAAATTCGAGATGTTGCTGTAGCCGGTATAGGTGTGCACCACGCCATACTCTTGCCAGTAACCGTAGGTAGGATCGAGGAAGCTTTCAACCGCGTTGCAGTGGCCGGGCACCGGGCCCTGCTCGACGCTACCGTGCCAATCAAGGACCGCTGTTACCGGATTGTAGATTGAATGCCACTGCGGGTTAACGCTCGGCGGATCGAACCCGCCGGCATCCGGGAAAGAATCCAGGTACGGAAACTGTCCGGGTCCCGGAGGCTCATCGGGACCCCACATCGCGCTGGTGTTGTAATTCTGCCACCACGGGACGTTGTCGGCAAAGCTGAATATTCCGAGCTGGGTCGGCGTGGGTTGCTGAGTCGTGACGAGTCCCTGCTTTGACGTATTGTAGGCAGTCTGCAAGCGCTGGGAATAGTTTTCGAGTTGGGCCTGATATAGTTCAGCATAGTTCGGCTCAAACGCAGCCGCAACCAACATGAAGTCGTACAGCACGTGCAGGAAGTCCGGAAGCACATAGCGGCAACTGAAGACCGTTCCGTCGGCGTTCGGAGTCGGCGCGACGATGCCGGTCCAGCAATCGGTATAAGAGGAAGGGTTGGCATCATAGAGCGAGCCGTAGTAAATCTCGTCGGCGTAGTTCGTAAGCCACTTGTCGTCCTGATTGAACTGCTCGACGGAGTCGAGGCAGAGCTCGATCTGTTGCAGTTTATACTCTTCGTCGACCGGCGGCGATTGGGCTAAGTCGGCCTTGAGGTTATCAATGACCGATTGCGCCTGAGCGAGAGCAGGGTCGAGGTTGTTGAGCCGGTTGAGGATATTCGCCGCTCGCTCTTCTGCAGCCATTGCCGCAAAGCCGTTTTGTATCTGCGTTTGAATGTTATTGAGCTGCGTGAGAATCTCTTGGTCGTCATTGAGAAAGAGATCGATGGCGCTGACAACGAGGTTTACCGCGCCGCCGATGTCCGCAAGCGATCCGATAACTTCGCCGGCCAGCGTTATCGCGCCGTTATTTGCCTCCGCGACGGTATTGAGCAGTTCGGAGATATTGCTCATCTACTGCAGCGCAATCAAGATGGGAACCAGGCCCCGATCGCGATCGAGGGCTGCCAGCGCTTTTCCAATAACTGCGCCAAACGCTCTGACGGGGTCGGCGGCCTTCATCGCATGACCCGTGGTCGGCGACGTCGTGAGCAAGTCGCCGACGGAGATCGCCCCGTACTGCGCGTCCGCCTTACAATAGACTTTGCCGACCAAACCCACTGAAGCGCGGCTGTCATCGCTCGCGTGACGGTCGAGAACGATGGCAGGCTTGTAGGAGCCGGCGCCCGAGACGACGCCGGCGACCCTTTTGTCGTACGCCTGCGAACTCTCGCGCAGCGTGCCGTCATCACTGATGACGACGACGGTTCCGGGCTCGATTTCGCGCGCTTCCGCGGTGTCGAAGCGCTCGGCACAATCGGAGCCGGTTAAGACGACGTCACCGCCGACGGACACGTTGCCAGTCACCGATTGGTTGCCGTTGATCTGCACGTCTCCGGCGAACTCACCCGCATAATGCCCAGGTCCGCTCGTCCCGTAGACGCCGCTGGCCGTCGCGCTGGCGCCGTAGACGCCGTAGCCGTTATCGGACTCGCCCCAAACGCCGCACCCGTACGTCGGCTTCGTTCCGCTTCCGGCGCCGTTGATGCCGTGGACGCCCGAGCCCGGGGTGGCTGTGCCGACTACACCTCCATGCTCACCCTGGCCCAGCACGCCGCAGGTGACCGGAGGTGTAGTGGTTTGTTCAGGCTCGCCCACGAGCGAGCCCTCATAGCCCCAAACCCCGACCGTGTTTCCGCCAGTGTAGGGCGTTGGCACATTCAAGAGTCCTTGGGTGAGTAGCCCTAAGTCTGAACCGGGCGGCGTGGGAGTTGGTGGTGTGGGTCCGGTCGATCCCGTCTTCTCCGGCATCTCAAACTCCTTTGCTGGGGAATGCACCGCGGAAAGTCCGACGCGTGGGGATCTAGAGATACGACCTCAGCTGACGTTTTCCGGGCTGTATCGATGGTTCGATGGTGTGCTCTTGCTTTCCGCGCTCACTTGCGGGAAACTGCCGCGCCGAGGCTGAAGGCGCGCGCGCGTGAACGTGTTCGTCTGGAGTGCGGCAGCGCTCGTAGTTATCGCTGCTGCGATAATCTTTGTTTCCTACGATCTCCTACTTCCGCCGCTTAAACGACAGCCAGCGCTGACGCTAAGACCCTCGGCTGCCGCGTCATTATTGCCCTAAATCTCGGACAGAATCTCTCCGATAAACCGGCCACGGAGGTACCATAGATGCCCGTCAGGCCCGTCGACCATCGCCGTCGGCCCATACGTCGGCCCCAAGATCGGTAGGGCGAACTCCGCGATTTTTCCCGTAGATGAAAGCGACGCAAATAGGGGTCGCCCCTGATTATCGGGGCCGATCGCCAGCCATATTTTATCGTGATAGTACACCATGGCATCCGACGTGCTCCTAAATTCGTCGCGACACAGCTTTCCACGTGCCTTATCCGACAGCGAAAACTTGTAGATGCAACCCGTGTTCGGATTGGATACATAGACTTGATGATCGTTTGGTGAGTACGCCATCCAACTTGGATGGGGACCGTTAAGCAACGCGTAAGGGTAACCGCTTTCGGCGAGCTTGCAATGGCCCAGCAATGAACAGTCGTGTATCCCGCCGGCGTAGTCCTCTAGCCAGGCCCGCGTTCCAGGGGTCGAAAGCAGCTCAAGAAAGTCCAAGTTTTCGTTCGGGAATGAAAATATTTTCTTGATCGTGCCGCTATACGAGATCGAAAAGAGAGACGTTTTCGTTATGCTGCCCTTAGGCGATTCGAGGTTCTCCTCTAGGGCAAAATACAGTGCTGATCCCATCGGCGCGAGGTTGGTAGGGAATAGAAACGCCTGCTTTGGCAGGTCGAAACCTGTAAGCTGCAGATCTGTCGAAAGACGATAGATCTGGTAAAACGTGCTATACGACGGGCCTCGCTCGTCGTGACACGTTGGCGGCGGCAGCTGAATAGTGTTGGCCCAAATGTTCCCGTCAGACCCGCTGACTAAGGTTTCAGCCTCAGCCTGTCTACACCTCAATTTCCTTCGAGCGAACTGTCCGTTTATTGTCATTCGGCCGACTGCGCGAGGCTCCGTAAACCATAGATTCTTATCCGGGCCGACGATCAAAGAGAATAGCGCAAGCTGCCCGTTGGGCAACTTGAATTCCTTATACTTTAGAACAGGAACGTTCTGTCTTAGCTGCGGTTGGCTCATGAGGTTGGGTCCTGTCCAACCGCTTGGTAACAGTTTTGGGGCACAAGACCCAAGTACGCTAAGCAGCAATAAGACAACGTTGCGGACTCTCATAACACCTCGAAGTTCGGGAAGCAACTGCCCTTAGCTGCGGAGTCTCCTATCCCTGGCGATAGGCCATCGCGTTTCCTGGAAGACGATGGTGTCCCCGTGCGAACTGCTCCTCGGAGCCTGAGGGGCGGCCGCGTACCATCGGAAGCCCAAAAAGTGGTGTTTCCACGCATGGTC
This sequence comes from Candidatus Babeliales bacterium, assembly GCA_035654155.1. GTDB lineage: Bacteria > Vulcanimicrobiota > Vulcanimicrobiia > Vulcanimicrobiales > Vulcanimicrobiaceae > Cybelea. Next base: position 46,083 of record DASRXM010000039.1, on the reverse strand, counting down.
GGGTCAGCGAAAGCCGCGCATCCTATTGGTAAGGCCAAACTACTGCGTTGGTCGGCCGGAGGCGACGATGCCGCCGGTGCGGACCGCGCCTTGGTGAAAGGAGTGTCCATCGTGTCTCACATGCGTGCTCTCGGGGCGTTTGTATTATGCTCCACGGTTTTTTCGGGCTGCTCGAGCGAAGCGGTCGGGCCCGGCACCCCTCCGGGCTTGGAGGGTCTCTCCCGAACGTCGTCCTTGCCGGATTCGGGCTTCAAAACCCGGCCAGACTCGAGTGAGTTCACGAAGCTGGCAGTCTCGAACTACGGGCAGCCGGGCGTTGGGAACGTCGTGCTGTTCAGCAACAAATACAAGCTGACCAAGACGATTACGCGTGACATTTCCGATAATGACGGCATCTGGATCGACGCAAACGAAAATCTCTACGTCGCTAATCTCCACGGAACCGTCACCGAGTACAACTCAAGCGGCAAACTCACGTTTACCTACTCGAGCGGCATGACAAATCCGGTCGCGGTCACGACCGACGGCAGCGGGAACGTCTATGTCGGCGAGTCGGACGTTTACCCGGGACACATCGATGAGTTTCCGCAAGGATCGAACACCCCGATCGTCCGCTGCGCCACGGCCGACAGCGGCCTGGTCACCGGCGTGACGGTCGATAAAAACGGCGATGTTTTCATCGGTTCCCTCCAGGAGTTCGGCTCCAGCCAACTCTGGGAGTACCCCGGCGGCCTGAGCGGCTGCGCCGGCACGGCGCTCCCCGTTCCTGTGACCTACATCGGTGGAATCGAGCTCGACAACAGCGGCAACCTCGTCGTGGAAGAGCAAACTCTGGACGACATCCTGATCATTCCCCCGCCCTACAGCAACATAATGACGACGCTCACCGGCTTCACCGGCGATCCGTATCAGCTGGCGCTGAACGCGGATAACACCCTCCTCTTCGTAGACGAGGGCAATAACACCGACGTCGTCGTCGCGCAATACCCCAGCGGTACGATCGAGAAGACGCTCACCAACGACATCACGATGCCCTACGGTGTCGCGGTGTACCCTCCGCCGCCGCCTGCGCAGTAAGTACCCGCGCCCGCAGCCGCAAACAGAGAAGGCAACGCTTTTGCGTCGCCTTCTCCGGCGTCGGTGTCAAGGGGCTGAGTCCGCTTGCCATCGAAATCCCGGAGATTGGTCAACGTGCGAACGTGAAATTCTCGGTCTGGCGCGCCGTAGCACTCCTCGTCATCGCCGCTGCCACGATCTTTGTTTGCTACGACCTCCTGCTTCCGCCGGCGCCGGACTTCGGTTTTGGGACGGCGCATCCGGCGGAGCGTTTTGCGCTCCCCCAACGGGTACTTTCCGTTAGGCCCGGCTCGCCGGCGGCGCGCGCCGGCATTCGGCCCGGCGACAGCATTTCTTTCGGTAGCACGGCGCTGGAGCGCGCGCGGGTGCAATACGCTCTGCCCGGAACGCGCGTCACGGTTTTCGTTAACGGCGCGCAAAAGACGTTGGTGGCGCCGAAAGGATCGTTCCCTACGCTCCTCGTCGCGCCATCCATTATTCGGCTCGCGTTCCTGGCTGTCGCCGCACTGTTGGCGTGGCGGCGCCCCGAGGATTCCGCGGCGCGCGTGCTCGTGCTCTTCTTGTTCTGTTATGCTCTGCTGCTCGGGCTGCCGAACAACCTCATGCCCACGCCGCTGCTCTCGTTTATCGTGTTGCAGATCGGCAGCACCATTTTGTTGCTAACCGGCACGGGGGCCGCAGCAACATTCGCCGCGCAGTTCCCAAGCGGCGTCGCGAAGCCGGTGCCAAGACGGCTGGCGCGTACGGCTCAGATTCTGGTCGCGCTGGGGGTCGTTCTCACCATCGTCGTAGGCGCCTTTTCCTTGCCGGACCGGGGCATCGCGCTCGTCAACAACGCGATCGCATGGATATTCATCGCGATCGCCGCTTTGGTCGTAGTGACTCTTGCCGTTGCCTACGCTGCGGGTGCGCAGTCCGAACGGCAGCGCCGTCGCTGGGTCTTTCTGATGCTGGGGATCGGCTTGGCGGCCGTCCTGATCGATGTCGCCGTGCAGACGACGCTAGGCTATTCGCAGATCGTAGACCTTGCGACGCTGCTCTGTATCGGCGTCATTCCGTTCGGGCTGGCGTACGTCATCCTGCGCCACCGCGTCATTGACGTCGGCTTCGTGCTCAATCGCGCGGTCGTCTACGGCGCGGTTTCCGTCATCATCGTCGGCATCTTCGTGATCGTCGAATCGCTGACGTCGAAATACGTCGAGCAGCATAGCCAGGCCGGAAGCATCGCCCTACAGCTCGCGGTTGCTCTGACTTTGGGCTTCTCGATTCGCTTCATCCACGCGCGGGTCGACCGGGTCGTAGACAGCGTGCTCTTTCGCCAGCGCCACCTCGATGAGGAAGCGATCAAAGATTTCACGCACGACGCTCACTATATTACCAGCGGTGACGTGGTGCTCGAGCGGTGTGTAACGGTCTCCCTGAAGCATGGGCGTGCAACCAAAGCGGGCATTTGGTTGCGCGACGGTTCGAAAACGTATCGCTCGCACGACTCGAACTTTGGATCGAGCGCGGGCATCGACGAGAATGACCCAGCCCTGGTCGCCATGCGCGCGCGTCGCGTCGTTGCGGACTTGCACGTGCTGGGCTCCACGCTTCCGGGCACGGTTGCCTTTCCGATGATCGTGCGCGGCGAGCTAATCGGCACGCTCGTCTGCGGCGCCAAGGAGCAAGGCGAAGCCTATGCGCCCGACGAGACCGCGGCACTGCGCGACATGGCGTCGGCCGTGGGGCACGCGCTCGATGCGATGCGCATTCGCGAGTTGGAGGACCGCGTGGCACAATTGGAGACGTCCGTCATCCGGCCGTCGGATACGCCTTAGCGCTCGTAGATCCAGCGGCGTATTCCGGCGTTCACGACGCCGCGTTCGACCTCATGAACGCGTTGCATCAGGTGCGCTTCGGTTTCCTCGGGCTCGACGCGAAGCGGCTTTCTCGCCATCACCGGTCCGCGATCGGTCGCGGCCGTAACGCGGTGGATTGTTGCGCCCACCCAAGGGCTCGAAGTGGCTAATGCATCCCGCACCGCCCGCGGGCCGCGAAAAGCCGGAATGCGCGCACCGTTGGGCGTGACGACGTCGTCGCGCCGGGGATCCAACGGCAAGAAGGCCGGGTGCAGGTTGAGCATCTGGCCGAATTCACGCACGAAACTTTCCGACAGCAGATGCATCCATCCCAGCAGTAGCACGAGATCTGGTCGCGCCGAGCGCGCCGCCTCGAGCAGCCGAGCGTCGTACGCATCGCGAGTTTCCTTCTCACGCTCCCACACGACCGTCAGAACCGCGCTCATTCCCGCATCGCGCGCTCGATCCAGCGCGTATGCGCGCGGATTGTTGACGAGCAGCCCGGCAATCTCCAGCGCCAGCGTCCCCGAGCGCGATGCATCGAGCACGGCTTGAAAGTTGCTGCCGTGACCTGATGCCATGATCAAAGCGCGGCGCGCCGGCCGATGGAGCGAGGCGCGCTCGAACCGCTCGGCAACGCGCGCGCCGGCCGCGTTTGCATAAAATTGGAGGAGGCGCTCGTCGCCGACCGCCGCAACCAGCGCGCGCGCATACCCGCGCCGGCGAAGCTCGTTCAACGCTGCCGCCAGCACGCATCGGCCGAGACCGTGTCCGCGCTCGCTCGCCGCAACGCCGAACGGCCCGAAGAGCCCGACGTCCGGCTCGCCCGCCTTTCCGTCTAGCCACGCAAACTTCAAGCCCTTGGCGTCAACGGTCGCGAAGGCCAGCGGCGCACCGCCGCGGCGAGCGATGACGTTGATGCCCGCATATGCTTCGGAGCTCCACGCGCCGCCGAACTCGTCGTCGATCCACGAAAGCGTTCGCTCGTCCGCGGGCGAGGCGGCGCCGATCTCGATTCCGGCCGGCGGATCGGCTGCAAAATCCCGGTCGAGCTCGACGATGAGATTGTAGATCGGAGGCAAAAGCGTCAGTCGTAAAGCGGCCGCAAAACAGCCGCGCAGTCTTCCAAGAACGCCACCTCTTCGTCTGAAAAGGCGTCAGCACGATCGCCCTCGGCGTCGAGCGTCCCGATGACGATTCCACTCTCCGCTCCAAGAATAGGGACGACCGTTCGGCTCCGCCCCGCGACCGTGGACTGCGACCGGACGGCTTCTTCTTGCGCCGGCACGCCGCTTTGGCCGATCAGCGAAATCTCGTCGTCGCCGACGTCGTAGATGCCCACCCATCGATACGCGCGCACAGCGCGAACGATCTCGGCCGCCGCCTGCGCTCGCCGTTCGCGCGGAAGTTCCGCATCCACGGCCGCGGCGAGCTCTCGCGTGAGCTGCGCGCTCATCGATCGTCGCGCGCCGGGTGCACGGTCACCCGCGGCTCGCCTTTAGCTCGAGCCTCAATCCAGCCGACAACCTTCGCATCCGCAACCGCGGCAATTGCGGCGGGCGCGTCGCAGACCGGCACGACGAGCGTGAACCCGATTCCCATGTTCAAGACGCGATAGCGCTCCTCGGCGTCGAGCTTGCCGCGGCGAACCAGCTCCGCAACGATCGGCGGCACGTTCCAGCGCTGCTGTTCGAATATCGCCTTGCACTCCTCCGGCAGCGTGCGCCCGACGTTCTCCAGCAATCCGCCGCCGGTTATGTGCGCCATCGCCTTCACGGTGGCGACCCGCTCGATCGCGCGCACCGCGGCGTAGTAAGACGGATGCTCGGCAAGCAGCGCGTCGGCGTAGGTTGCGCCGTCGAAGGACTCGTTCAATTCGTCCGCCGATATGAGCGCGCGCGCCAGCGAATAGCCGTTGGTGTGCAATCCTATTGAAGGCAACCCGATGATGGCGTCGCCCGGAACGACGCTCTCGATCTTCGGAAGCTCGTCGAGCGCGACGATGCCGACGATCGTTCCGGCCAGATCGAAGTCGGGCACTCGGTAGAGGCCCGGCATCTCGGCGGTCTCTCCGCCAAGCAGCGCGCAATCGTGGGCGCGGCAAGCGCGCGCGCAGCCCCGTACGATCTCGGCGGCGACGTCCGGATCGAGTTTACCGGCCGCGAGATAATCTAAAAAGAAAAGCGGCGTAGCATTGCAGACGAGGATATCGTTGACGCAGTGGTTGACGAGATCGGCGCCGACGCCGCCGTAACGGCCGAGCTGCGCGGCAATTAAAACTTTCGTCCCCACGCCGTCGGTCGAGGCGACCAGCGCCCGTGTAGAGTCGCCCGGAAGCTGAAAAAGGCCCGCAAATCCTCCGATGGCATCCAGTTGGCCGGGATGGCGCCATTCGCTCAGAAGCTCGCGGTAGCGCGCGACGGCCTCGGTGCCGGCGGCGACGTCAACGCCGGCTCGGGCGTAGGCGTCGGACGGCTCGGTTTTGTGCGCCGAACGAGGATTCTCCCAGCTTTTCGCCATAGGCTGGCATTAGTTCACCGTCCGAAAGGTCCACCATGCAGGTTTATCTCACCGCTGAAGAGCCGATCGGCATCAGCGCCGGCGCACTTGTCGTTCCCTTCTTCTCGGAGAGCCCGCTCGAAGGCATCGTCAAAGAAATCGACGACGCAAACGGCGGCGCGATCGCCGATGCGCTCTCGTCGGGAGAAATTCGCGGAAAAATCGGCGAGCACGTTCTGGTTTATGCCAAGAACAGGCCATACCGCCGCGTACTCGCGATCTCGCTCGGCGACCGCGCCGCGTACGAACCCTACGTGCTCGCGCGGTATGCGGGAAGCGCCGTGCGCTATCTCGGCCGACGCAACGTCGAGAAGATCGCACTGGTTTTGCCGCTGCAGGCACGCGGCGATGAGACGGCGTCCGGGTCTTTTGCAGCCGAGGGCGCGATTACCGGTACGTTTGAAACCACGCTGTACCAGGAGCGTCCCGAGCGCCGCCTTGCAACCGGCGAGGTTGCGATCGTCGGCAAAGGCCTCGACGCAGCCGCGCTGGAGCGCGGGATCGCGCACGGCACCGCGCTCGGCGAAGCCGTGAACCTTGCCCGCCGCCTCGCGATCACGCCTGCCAACGACATGACGCCGACCCGCATGGCCGAGGAAGCGGCCGCGGTCGCGCAATCGACCGGACTCGAGCTTGACGTCCTTGACGAGGCGCGCGCGCGCAGCGAGGGCATGGGGTCGTTTCTTTCAGTCGCGCAAGGCAGCGCGCAGCCGCCCAAATTCATCGTTCTTCGCTACAACGGCGACCCGTCGAGCAAAGAGCTTCTCGCGCTGGTCGGTAAAGGCATTACGTTCGACACGGGCGGCATCTCGATCAAGCCTGCCGAGAAGATGGAAGACATGAAGTACGACATGTCGGGTGGAGCGGGCGTAATTGCGGCGATGAGCGCGCTTGGTAAACTCAAGCCGAAGCTCAACGTCGTCGGAATCGTGCCGGCAACCGAGAACATGCCCGGCGGCAAAGCTACAAAGCCCGGCGATATCGTCACCGCAATGAATGGAAAGACCATCGAGGTCATCAACACCGATGCCGAGGGGCGCCTGATACTCGCCGACGCGCTTTGCTACGCCAACAAGCTCGGCGCGACAAAGATCGTTGATGCCGCGACGCTTACCGGCGCGTGCGTGATCGCACTCGGACACGCATCGTCGGCCGCGATCACCAACGACGACGCATTCGGGGCGGCCTTCCTAGCGGCGGCAAAACCGACCGGCGAGCGCTACTGGCAGTTGCCCTACTACGAAGATTACACGAATCAAATGAAGAGCGACATCGCGGATTTAAAGAACACCGGCGGCCGTCCGGCCGGCACGCTGACGGCGGCGGCGTTCTTGCGCGAGTTCGTCTCGAATACGCCATGGATACACCTCGACATCGCGGGTACCGCCTACCTCGAAAATGAATCGCCTTGGCAGGCGAAGGGCCCAACCGGCACGCCCGTACGCGCCTTCGTCGCAATCGCGGAGGCGCTCGCGAAGCATCCCGGCTCCGATGAAAAAATCCTCAGTAACGGCGCCCGGACAGAGTCGAAAGTGTGAAAACGCGCAACGGGGTCGAGAGCGCTCGGCCCTACGAGCCCGAAAAGAATCCCGCAATCCGGCGCCTGACGGCGGGCGCAATCAAGCGTCGCAAGGGAAAGCTGATATTCCCGGTTGCGACGGCATACGACGCGCCGTTTGGACAGTTCGTCGAGGCCGCCGGCATCGACGTGATCTTGGTCGGCGACAGCGTGGGCAACGTCGTGCTGGGCTACGATGAAACCACGCCGGTGACGGTGGACAACATCATCTATCATAGCCAGGCGGTCGCGCGAGGGACGACGCGCGCACACATCATGGCCGATATGCCTTTCGGCTCGTATCAAGTGAGCAACGAGGATGCGCTGCGTTCGGCGATACGGTTCGTCAAAGAGGGGGGAGCCTGCTCGGTGAAGCTCGAGGGCGGGCGCGACCAAGCCGAGCGCATTCGCGCGATCACCGGCGCCGGCATTCCGGTCGTCGGGCACATCGGCGTAACGCCGCAGACGGCCGGTCTGGGGCCCGGTTTTAAAATGCGGACCCACCGCGATCGGCTGATCGACGACGCGCGCTCCGTCGAGGCCGCCGGCGCATATGCGATCGTACTCGAAGTCGTCGACTACGAGATCTCGCGGGAGATCACCGAGATGCTCTCGATTCCAACGATCGGCATCGGATCGGGCCCGCATTGCGATTCGCAAGTGCTGGTGCTGCACGACATCCTCGGCATGTATCCGCATTCTCCGAGCTTCGCCAAGCGCTATGCCGAGATGGGGAGCCTCGCGACCGAGGCGCTAAAGGCGTTCGCCGAGGAAGTGCGCCGGCGTAGCTTCCCAGACCGCTGATTATCGTGTCGCGCGGATGGACTTCAGGCTCGCGCGGCGTGAATTTCGCGGGCAGCCGGAACGTTCGGGTACTCGCCGATCAGGCAGCCCAGACACATGTCGGCGCGTTCGCGTCCGACTGCTTCGACAAGCCTTTCCAGACTTAGATAACCGAGCGAGTCGGCGCCGGTTTTCCCACGAATCTCTTCGACGGAATAATTTGCGGCGATCAGCTCGTCGTAGGTCGCCATGTCCACGCCGAGATAACAGGGGTGCTTAATCGGCGGCGACGTGATCCGAAGATGCACTTCCTTGGCCCCTGCTTCCCGCAGTAGCGCTACGATTCGGGGCGTGGTCGTTCCGCGCACGATCGAGTCGTCCACGACGATGACGCGTTGATCGCGCAGGTTTTCGACCAGCGGGTTGAACTTGAGATGCACGCCCCGGTCGCGCATGCGCTGGTCGGGGCTGATGAAGGTGCGGCCGATGTAACGGTTCTTGATGAGGCCTTCGATATACGGCAGGCCGCTCTCGGCGGCGTAGCCGATTCCGCCGGCTACCGCCGAGTCGGGTACCGCCATCACGACGTCGGCTTCGACCGGATGTTCCTTGGCCAGCTGCCGCCCCATCGCGTAGCGCGCCATATAGACGGAGCGATCGTTGAGCTGCGAGTCGGGTCGCGCGAAATAGATGTACTCGAACATGCAGAGCGCCGATCGCGCGCGCTCGACATCGGTCTGATAGGACTCCAAGCCGTCGGGACCGATGCGGACGATCTCGCCGCGCTCGATCTCGCGCAGGTACTGCGCGCCGATGGTTCCGAGCGCGCACGATTCCGAGGCGACGGCATAACCGTTCTCGCCGAGGCGCCCCAGACATAGCGGTCGCACTCCCCACGGGTCGCGAAACGCATAGAGCTCGCTTTGCGTGCAGAGCACGATCGAGTAGGCGCCGCGTGCCGACGCCAGCACCGACTTGATCCGATCGACCATCGAACCCTTCGACTCGACGATCAGCTTGGCCATGACTTCGGAATCCGAACTTGCCTGAAGCACCGTGGTGGGCGCGAGCGATTCCCGCAGCTCGTCGGTATTCGTCAGGTTGCCGTTATGCGCGAAGGCAAAGTCTCCCAGCTCAGAACGCTCGAGCAACGGCTGCGCGTTCACAACAATCGACGAGCCGCTCGTCGAGTAGCGCGTATGGCCGATCGCGACGTGGCCGGCAAGCGTGCCGAGGATCTCTTCGTCGAAAATGGCGCCCAGCAAGCCCATCTCTTTGTGAGAACGGATCGTCCCGCCGTCGGCTGCGGCGATCCCGGCGGACTCCTGTCCGCGATGCTGAAGCGCATAGAGCGCAAAAAACGCGAGCCGGGCTGCGTCGCGTCCCGGCGCGAAGACCCCCGTTATCCCGCACATCCTACTCTATTATACCAAGAAGGCTCCGATTTCGATGCATCGGCCGCCCCCTTCGTCCTTCGACTCCGCTCGCTGCGCTCAGGATGACACCGCTGCCCTCGCTCCGCTCAGGATGACACCTGGGTCATCAATCGCTGGAGCGGCGGCCGCCGAATATCTGCAGCAACGCCAGGAAGATGTTAATGGCATCGAGGTAGATGCTGGTCGCCATCATCACGGGCGTTAGGCCGTCGCCGCCTGCGCGCAGACGCGCGAAATCAATCAGCACCAAGCCCGAGAAGATTACCAGAGTGATCCACGCGTAGGTCTCCGGATGGATAAATCGCACGAATACCGACACGATTCCCACCACGACCAAGCCCAACAGCGCGATGAAGAAAATGCCTTGGAAGCGGTGCAGATCTAACCCGGTCGCGTAGACGATCGCAGCCAGCGCGAACATTCCCAAACCGGTCGTCAAGGCGGCGTTTACGACAACGTCAGGACCGAACGCGCGGACGTACTGTCCGATCACCGGTGCGATTCCAACGCCCTCGCAGAAAGTGAACGCGTAAAAGAGCACGAGCGAGAGCGCTTCGTTGCGGCGGGTTGCGTTGATCGAAATCAGCAGGATGAAACCCCCGATCATCGCGATCAGTCCGATGCCCGGCGCCAGCCCCTGAAAGAGCCACGCCGCGAGCGCGGTGACGCACAGCCCAAGCGCGGTGATCCCCAAGACCTGCGCGAGCATGGACTGCGCGGGAATCGCCGGCGCGAGCGGAGGCCCGAATTGATTCTGCGGCTGATAGCGATAAGCCATAACGCTCTTTACTAACCTCCCTACGGGCGAGAGGTTACACCGGACCATCCCGGTTTCCGGCCGGCAGGCGGTTTTTTGCTCTGCGGGCTAGACGTTCGCGATATCCGTGCGGTACGTCAACGCATCGGTGCCGAGACGTCGCGCGAGCTCCGCGACCGCATCGTAGGCGTTGGCGCGGGCCTCGGCGAGACCCGGGCCAAGGCCCGTAACCGTGAGCACTCGTCCTCCGGACGTCGAGACCGTGCCGTTTGATCGCTCCGAAGAGCCCCAAAAGGCGCGGCACTCGTCGCCGAGCGAAACGTCGGCGCAAAGACCTTGCAGCGGCGTGTTGCTGCGCGGATAATCGCCGGTTGCCAGAACCACTCCAACGCAATGTTGCTGCGAGATCGTCGCAACCGAGAGATCCATGCCTCCGCGCGCGACCGAGGCGAGCAGCAGCGCAACGTCGCCACCGATGCGCGGCAGCAGCACTTGCGTTTCCGGATCGCCGAAGCGCGCGTTGAATTCAATGACCTTGGGACCGTCGCCGGTCCACATCAAACCGCAATAGAGCACGCCGACATACTCTTCGCTTTCGGCCAGCAGACCGCGCAGGAGCGGCGCCAAAATTTCCTCGCGCACGCAGTCGTAGAGATCCGCGGGAAAACCGGCGGGCGGCGAGTACGCGCCCATGCCGCCGGTATTCGGGCCGGTGTCGCCGTCGCCGGCGCGTTTATAGTCGCAGGCCGCCCCGAGCGGCACGATCGCGCGCCCGTCGCACAAAGCAAAGACGCTCACTTCGCGCCCGTCGAGCCGCTCCTCAAGGACGACGTCGGAGCCGCCCCCTGGAATCCGTCCGCGGTCGTACCATTCGACAAGCAACGCGCGTGCGGCGTTGACGGTCGGCGCGACCACGACGCCCTTGCCGGCCGCGAGCCCATCGGCTTTCACGACGACCGCACCCTCCCAGTCTTCAAGGGCCTTTTTGGCGCCGTCGAGCGAGTGCACGACGACGGCCCGCGCCGTTGGGATACGATGCCGCTCCATGAAGCGCTTGGCAAAGATCTTGCTCGATTCGAGACGGCCGCCGGAACGATTCGGCCCGAACACCGCGATGCCGGCGTCGCGCAACCGGTCGCCGACGCCCGCCGCGATTGCCGTTTCGGGACCCAAGACCGCGAGATCGATACCTTCCTGTTCGCAGCGCTGCGCCAGCGATTTGCCGTCGGTTGCGGCAATCGGCCAATTTTCGCCCCGAGACGCGGTGCCCGCATTGCCCGGCGCTGCAAACACGGCTTCGCAGGATGGCGATTGCGCTAATCTCCACGAGAGCGCGTCCTCTCGCGCGCCGTTACCAACCACGAGCACGCGCACGTACTACTCCCATTCGACGGTTGCGGGCGGTTTGGTCGTGATGTCGTAGGCGATACGGTTGACTCCGTTCACTTCGTTGACGATTCGAGCAGAGATGCGCTCTAAGAGTGCGTGGGGCAAGCGTGCCCAGTCGGCCGTCATCCCGTCTTCGCTAGTGATGGCGCGGACGGCAACGAGGTTTGCATAGGTCCGGCCGTCTCCCATGACGCCGACGCTCTTTACCGGCGTGAGCACGGCGAAATACTGCCACGGGTGCGGGTCGAGCCTCGCGGCGTCGATCTCCTCTCGAACGATTGCGTCGGCGGCGCGCACGACCGCCAGACGATCCTCGGTGACGTCGCCGATGATCCGCACCGCAAGGCCCGGCCCGGGGAACGGCTGGCGGCGCACGATGTTCTCGGGCAAGCCCAGCGCGCGGCCGAGCTCGCGCACTTCATCCTTAAAGAGCTCGCGCAGCGGCTCGATCAGCGACAGGTCCATCTGCTGCGGCAATCCTCCGACGTTGTGGTGCGACTTGATTTTATCTCCGGCTTTACTGCCGGGCGTTTTCGACTCAATGACGTCGGGATAAAGCGTCCCCTGGACCAAGTACTTGACGCCGGGAATCTTGGCCGCCTCCGTTTCGAAGACGTCGATGAATTCGTGGCCGATGATGATGCGCTTGCGCTCGGGATCTTCGACGCCCCGTAGCTTGCTCAAGAAGCGTCGTCGCGCGTCGACCGCGACGACGTTGAGATGCAGCAGCTCGCGAAACGCGGCCAGCACTTGCTCCGCTTCGCCTTGGCGCAGCAACCCATGATCGACGAAGATGCAGGTGAGCTGCCCGCCGATGGCTCGAGCCACCAGCGTCGCCGCAACCGCGGAATCGACGCCGCCGGAAAGCGCGCAGATCGCCTTGTCGCTTCCGACGCGCGACCGGATCTGCTCGACCGAGCGCTCGAGAAACGATTCCATCTTCCAAGTGCGGGTCAGCCCCGCAACTTCCCGCAGGAAGTTGTCGAGGATCGTTCGTCCGTGCTCGGTTTGAAGCACCTCGGGATGAAACTGCACGCCGTAGATCTTCTTCGTCGCGTTGCCCATCGCGGCAACGTGACAGCGCGCGGTCGAGGCCAGCACGCTGTAACCCTCCGGAAGCGAAACCACCGAGTCGCCGTGCGACATCCAAACACGAGATTCGTCGGGAACACCGTCGAACAGCGGCGTCTCGCGATTGCAGATCACCAGCGTCGCGGGGCCATACTCGGCGTGATCGAGCTTCACCAGCTGGGCGCCTACGTCGCGCGCAACCAGCTGCATACCGTAACAGATGGCAAGGATCGGAACGCCCGACGCCGCGATTGCGTCGTCCATGCTGGGCGCGCCGTCCACCAGCGTGCTCTCCGGACCGCCCGAGAGAATCAGCGCCGCCGGCTCCCGTAACGAGAGCGCGCTCCAAGCCGTGTCGTACGGAACGATCTCGCAGTAGACGCCGAGCTCGCGAACACGCCGCGCGATCAGCTGAGCGTACTGGGCGCCGAAATCGAGTACGAAAACGGTCTCGGGCATCGGATGCGCTCGGAAGCCTACGCCGCGGCGGCCGCCTTGAGCGCAGCGTCGTAATCCGGCTCGTTTGCGACCTCGGGCACGATCTGGACGTAGTCGATGGTGCGGTCCTTGCCGATCACGATCACGGCGCGAGCGAGCAAGCCGAGCTCAGCAATCAACAGTCCGTAGTTTTTGCCAAAGCTGTGATCCCGATAGTCGGAGAGCATCTCCAATTTGACATCGCCTTGCGCCCCGCACCAGCGAGCCTGTGCGAACGGCAAGTCCATACTGACGACGGCGGCGTGAATCCCCGCCGGCAACTCGCCGATGCGGGCATTGAATTTTTGCGACTCGAGCGAGCAGACGCTCGTGTCGAGCGACGGCACGACGATCAGGAACGCGGCGCGCTTCCCTTCGTCCAGCAGAATGTCGAGATTGACCGCCGAGAGATCGGCAGCGGTCAGCTCGAACTGCGGAGCGGGATCGCCGGCTTGCAACTGCGGACCAAGCAACGTCATTGGGTTACCTTTAAAGGTTATCGCGCCCGAGCGCTGTTGCACGGAATCAACGGTCATGGAGCACCTCCTGCAAGCGAGTTTGAATGTTCTATGTCAACACATGTTCGAGGCGATCGGTGTCGCGGGCCATCGCCACTTCCATCGCGATTCGCTCGCCGACCGAGACGTCGCGCCCCCAGCGGTAGGCCGAGTACGGGGTGTAGCGCGTCCCGGGGGAACCCGGGATCCGAAGCGAGACATCGTAGCAGATCAGCTCTTTTGGCGGACCGGCTGCAATCACGCATTGCAGGGCGAACGGCCCAATGACGCCCGGCGGCCTCAGCTTGTGGGCAGCTCGGACGAAGGCCTCGCCCATGGCAAAGGCCGGCTCGAGCATCGATTCCAGCAGCGTGGCCGCGATGTGTCCGGCTTCCTCCAAACGCAGCGGCACGTCGCGGACCGCATCGAATGCAGCAGGAGGAAGGTTCCGAAAGCCTTCCAGGTTGGTTTGACGCCGCGTGTCGGTTCCGGATAACTCGAGCTCCCCGAGCAGCGGTGAATAAAAGAAATTGAGATTGACCGACGGCCCGAGTGCGTATTCCTCGATCACGGCCGCGGCAAGCGCTTTTGCGGTGAGCGTTCCCTCTTCGATCAAGCGCCGGCCCGTATGGAGATACTCCTGCGGCGACGACGCCAGAAAAAACGCGCGTTCGAAGCTGACGCGCGCATGCGAGGCTTTGACCATCACGAGCCGGTCGATGTCGGCGGGCGAAGCAAACCGCCGAGGATGCCGGATTCCGGCTTCCTTTAGCAACGCGTACTGATCGGTATCGCCCTCGCCCCGTTCTTCCGCGCGCAACAACCGGCGGTTTCCAAAGAACGGCACCAGCATGCGCGCTTCGATCTCGTCGTAGCTATACTTCTGCCGCAAGTACACTTCGAACGAGCGGTTGGGAACGAAAACGACGCTTTGCTCGAGCAACCGCTGCTGCACGTCGTCGCGCAGGATGTCGGCAAAGGCGTTCAGCTCGATCACCGCGTCGACGCAGCCGCGGCGCACCGGGCGATCGCGTGCCGCGAAATGCTCGACATACGTGCGTTCGCGGCCCTTCGCGGTCACGACTAAATTGCGCAGGCCCGCAGCGCGCGCACCGGAAGCGACCTCGAGTGCCGAGTGGCTTCCGATCGCGCAAAGCGTCAGGCGTGAGCGATCGTAGCCGGCGAGCGCGCGCGCGACGAATTCGGCGCTCACATTAGCTGCCCAGGAGCTTGCGCGCTTGCGGGCTATCCTGATACTCGACCGTGAGGATCGCCTTGAGCCGGCGAGCTACCTGCCGCGACTGCACGTCGGTCATCCGCTCGAGCGTCGTATAGCACCAGTAAATCAGCATCGGCAAGTCGCGGTCGCGCGGGTAGACCTTCTGCATCGCGACGATCGCGTTGGCGACGTCGGCGGCCGGATCGCTCTCCTGGTTGCCGTAATCGTAGTCGAGCATGAAGTTGATGTGCTTGAGGCGATTCTGGATTTCGAGAATCGACATGCCCATCGGGCCAAAGTACTCGTCGGCGGGCGCCAGCGTCGTCAGGTAGACGTCGTGCGGCATCGCGTTGACGGTCGCGATGACGCGGATAGGATCGACCGCCTTCAGCCGCGCCAAGAAGGTTTGCGCGTTTGCGACCTCGGCAGCGCTAAATCCGCGATCGGTCGACGCACCGTCGGCGGCGTTTACCAACTCGTTGCCCCAGCTCGTCGGCAAGTGTGCGACGGGAAAGCTCGGGGCGGCGGCGCGCGCAAGCGCAAGAGAGCGCCACGCGACGTCCTTCGTCAATAGCCACGCCCGCCAGTCGGCCTCGACTTGAATCAGCAGAGCGTCGACGTCGCCGGGGTAGGCTCTTACGTTCGCGGTCGCATCCTCGTCGGCGAGCCGCGCGAGCTCGTCGGGAGCATCCTCGGAGTTGACTCGCTTCAACAACTCCGCAGCTTGCGCTATGAGCTGCGGATCGTCCGAGTGCTTGGCAATCGAATCCGCGGCTTCACGAACCCACCATACCGCCGCATCGTGATTGGTAAGCGGGTTGTAGTGCAGACCCGTGCCGATGCGAACCGTAAGCGTGGCGAGCTCGGCGTAGGCCGGGTCGTTCGGATATTGAAGCGAATAGGCTCGCCCGGCATCGAAGATCGTCGAGAGGTAGATCTCTTGCGAACGAAAGTCCCAACCTTGCGCCATTCCTTTGGCGAACGCATCCTTCATCTGCTGGTAGAGGACCGCCGGATCGACTTCTACCGTGGCGCGCACGGCCGCCGGCGCCGCGAGGGCGGCACAGGCGATAAAGCAGATTGCGACAGCCTTAAATGGCGCTCGAATCATCCAGCACCAAATGCAGGCTGTTGGTCAGCAACGCGTTCTTTATCTCCCGAGCGATCCGGCGTCCGGTCGACATCGGCTCCGAGTAGTTGAGATACGAGTATGGAGAGCCGTCGATGAAGAGATTCGTTCCGGCGACGATGCGGGCTGAAATCTCCATCACGTAAAACTGGATGTCCGGCGTGATGATCGTTTCGATGCAGAAGGCGCCGAAAAGCCCTTTCGGACCGCAAATCTCCCGGCTAACCCGCACGACGTCGTCGCCCATGCGCAGCGCCTCGGCCAGCATCGACTCGCGCAAAGAGACCGGCTGATTTCCGACCACGACGTAGGAGGGGCTAACGTCCATGCCCTCCTGCGCGGCTGCCGGAATTCTTCCAAGCGAATCGACGTTGGTCTCGTAGCGGCGATCCATCGACATGATCTCGAGCTTCCGCTGCAGCGGCGAGTAGAAATAGTGAATGTAGAGCGGAACTCCGATAATGTATTCCTGAATGATATAGGCTTCCTTGAGATG
Source organism: Candidatus Babeliales bacterium (assembly GCA_035654155.1). Taxonomy (GTDB): domain Bacteria; phylum Vulcanimicrobiota; class Vulcanimicrobiia; order Vulcanimicrobiales; family Vulcanimicrobiaceae; genus Cybelea. The sequence goes on along the minus strand of DASRXM010000039.1, from coordinate 29,794 downwards.
CGCGGCCCGCGCTTCGAAGTCGTGGGCGTCCCTAATGAACATATAACCTTTGCCGCCCGCTGCCCCGTAAAGCTTGACGATAACCGGCCGGTCGATTTCCGCGCCGCTGCGAAACTGACGGGGTAAGGTCAAGCCGGCGCGCGAGAGCCACTCGCGCTGCAGCTCACGGCTGGCTTCCCAATCGAGCACCGCCTTGTTGCCGAAATAGGGAATCGTCATCTTCTTGTGCTCGTCGAGCGAAAGATAGGCCACGAACGATCCGTGCGGCACGATGATCACTTTGCGCTTCTCGAGCTCGCCGACGATCGACATGAACTCCGAGTAGTCGTTGAGCACGACCACCTCGTCGACGAAAGCGAACGACCGATAGAGGCGCTCGGTATCGCGATTCGAGATCGCCAGCGTCCGAAATCCCTCATCGTGCGCGCCTTTGAGGATCTGTAGCGCCGAATGCGAGCCTAGCGTGGCGATCGTATAGGGCCGGTCCATCCGCTCGTACTACTCGCTTGCACGCGCATTGTCCCGGTCGTCGCAACCGCCGATAACGGCCCGTTCGATTGCGGGATTGCACAAGAGACGCTCGACTGCCGCGCCGAGCACCGCGCGGTCCACGGGACGGGCGTTCGCCTCGAACAGCCGCCACGCGACGATCGCGCTTCCTTCCGCGTTTTCAGGGACGATCCAGACTTCGCCGGATCGCGGCTCGGGATCGTCGAGCACCGCGATCCGATGCAGGTTAGGATTGAAAATCGTTTCGTCGTTTTGGATGCGGCGTTGGAGTGCCGGTACGTCGCCGTGGTCCTCGAAGAACCTGATGTCGCTGCGCTCGATCCGATCCACGTCGACGCCGAGCCGGCGCAACGCCACCAGCGCCGTATACGCGGTGTTGTCTGGTATCTTCAGCGTGATTGAGACGGCTCGCTTCACGCTAGCGCCTTGACGAAGCTGCGGAATAGCATGGCGCCCCCGGACGGAGCAAGGACACTCTCCTCGTCGCGCCGATCGAGGTGATTGAAATTCCAACCATCCCGTTCGGGATGCGGCATGATCGCCAGCACGTTGCCGCCGCGATTTACCAGGCCGGCACAGCGCAGCGCCGAGCCGTTGGGAACGGCCGCGTCGTCAACGCGGCCGTCGGCATGCGCGTACACGAATGCCAGGTGGTTTCCGGTGACGATCTCGTTCAAGTGCTCGGGCGAGGCGGCGAGGCGGCCTTCGGCGTGGGCCGCCCAGGCCGGTATCAACGCGCCTTCGGGCAACGACGCGGTGATCGCGCACCGTTGCGGGTCGATCGCGAGCTTGAGATAAACGTGCCGGCAAATGAAATGCGGCACCGGAGCGTTCTTAGTGAACGCGGCAGTGGGCTTGCGCGGCGGCCCGGTGCCTGGGACCAAGCCGGCCTCCAGCAGGATCTGCGCGCCGTTGCAAACGCCGAAGACCAGCTTCCCTAACGCGGCGCCCTCCATCACGTAATCCATGATGCGGTCGTGTGCGGCGACGGCGCCGGCCCGAATCCGATCCTCGTAGGCGAATCCGCCGGAGAGCACGTACGCATCGTAGTCCGCCAGCTGCTCCGGCTGCGACCAATGCACCAGATCCGCATCGCCTCCGCAGTCGCGCAACAGCTGCACCGTTTCGTCTTCCGAGTTGGTTCCGGGAAAGACGGCGACCCCAATCCGCGCGCTCACGGATACAGGTCCTCCAGCGGCTGCGACCAAACCGCATGCAGCGTGGCGACGTCGAACCTGACGCCGTTGACGACCAGCTCCGATCCGGCGGTGGTCTTCCCAATACGCATCGCTCCGGTCAAATCGATCTCGGCGTCGTCGCTTACCTCGCAGATAAACCCGCCGGTCTCGCAGAAAGGATTTCCAAAGTCTATCTCGGCACCGACCGCTCGGCCTGCAACAAAAGCGTCGAACGCAAGCCGCGTCAGGGCAGTCAGCATGCCGCCATCGGAAACCGCGCGGCACGAGCGCAGAACGCCGCGCACGATCGCATCGTGCACGATTCCGACCGCGGCGCGCTCGCCGGGATAAGAAATCGCAGGCAGTGCGCCTTCAATGCCCAGCAGCTCCGCGACCACCGATCCGCCGACGACCATTTCACGGCTTCCGATCCAAAGCAGCGCCGACCCGGGCTGCTTCAATCCCGGCGTGACTGCTCGACCAACGTTTTCCAGCGCACCGACGCACGCGACGATCGCGGACCCCGGTACGGCTCGTCCGTCAACGGACTCGTTGTAAAGGCTGACGTTGCCCGAAACGAACGGAAGATCCAATTCCGTCGCGGCACGCGCGAGCCCGGCGACCGCAGCAACGAACTCGCCGTATTGATCGGACTTTCCCGGATTGCCGAAGTTGAGGCAGTCGGTGAGCCCGATCGGTCGCGCTCCTACCGCGACGACCCGGCGCAGCGCCTCGACGACCGCGTGCTCGGCGGCATAGCCGGGATCGATGCGTCCGTAGCGTGGATTGCCGGCAACGGCGAGCGCGACGCCCAGCGCCGACCCGCGGATCGGAGCGAGCACGCCGGCGTCGGCCGCGCCCCGAGGCAGCACCGTGCAACCTCGGACGACCGAATCGTAACGCCGGTACAGCGGCTCGCGCGAGGCAACGTCGCGATGCGCGAGCACGAGCGGCAAGAGCGCCTCGACATCCACTGCCGGCAACTCTTGGACGGCGGCATCGTGACGAATCACCTCCGTGTACGGGAGATCGTCGCGAATCGAGCCCGTAAGGAATTCATTTTCGACGTCCATCACGACCGTTCCACGATGGCGCAGCACGTAGCGACCGTCGGCGGTAACGCGGCCGATGATCGTCGCGCGGGCATTGCACGCAACCTCCGGCAAGGTAAAGTCGTCGTTATAGATTCTCACCGCTTCGGCCGCCACGTCGGGAGGTAACACCCATATCAGCCGCTCCTGCGTTTCGCCGACCGCGATAACCTCGGGAGCCATCCCTTCGACGGCCACGTTGACACGGTCGAGATCGATTTCGGCCCCGTAACCGCCCTGGGCGGTGATCTCCGCCGAACAACCCATAATTCCACCGGCGCCGAGATCTTTGCAGGCTGCGATTACCTTGCGTTCGCGCAGTAATTTGAAGACGCGATAGCTGGCGCGCATCAGCACGCTCTTTAAAAATGGATCGGGAACCTGTACCGCTCCTTTGTTCGCTTCGATCTCTTGCGCGTCGAGCGTCAGCGACGAGAAAGCGGCGCCACCGAAACCGCTTGGGTCGGTTGCCTTGCCGACGAGAACGACGTCCCAACCTTCGGCGCCTTTGGGGACATAGGAATGTATCAGCTCCGATTCCTTGACGACGCCAAGCGCGACGACGTTGACCAAGCAATTCTCGTCGAACCCGTCGTCGAAGTACACGTCGCCCGCAAGATTTGGAACCCCGATCGCGTTTCCGTAGGAGCCGATCCCATCGACGGCACCGGCAGCCACGTAACGCGCGTGCGAACTGCGACCAAATCGCAGCGGATCCGCGACCCCGATGACTTCGGCGCCCATACAGAGCACGTCGCGCACGATGCCGCCGACACCGGTTGCAGCACCCTCGAACGGGACGACTTGCGAAGGATGGTTGTGCGATTCGTGCGCCACTACGAGAGCATACCGGTCGCCGTCATGAACTCCGAGGTGAAGGGCGCCCGCATCTTCGCCGGGACCGAGCACGACGGCGGGGCCGCTGGTCGGCAGCTGTGCTAAGTGATGCCGGCTCGACTTGTAGCTGCAATGCTCGCTCCACTGTGCGTCAAAGGCGTGGAGCTCAACGAGTGAGGGTTCGCGTCCGAGCCGCTGCTTGATGCGCCGCACTTCGTCGTCGCGCAACGCGACGTTTGGGGCTCCCTGGAGCCCGTTAGCCAAGGGCCGCTCCTTGCGCGACCGGCATCGGCTGCTGCAGCGAAGCATCGGCGTGAAGCACGCTCGTGCGCGCGTTGGCTTGCATCAGCAGCGTACGCCCGAAGAGCACCGTGTCCTCGAGCCCCAACAGCTTGGCGCATTGCATCGCGAGGCGATGCGGCTCGATTTGACCGTCGAGAACGGGCGCCGACGAAGTCGCGTCGAGCATCGACCGCAGCAGATCGTCTTCGCCGACCGCGATGACGATCAATCGCGCAAAGCTCGCTTCGAGCTGCGCCAGCAATTGGAGCACGAATCCCGGCGTCGTGGAAGGGCTCGCCACGTGGCGAACCGTCGGTAACCCAAGCTGCCCGAGCGCCTTGACCACTTCGTTGGCCCGTTCGACTTGCGCCGCCGAATCGGCGATCACCGCAGCCATGCCCGGCCGCACGACCGGAAAGGTTCCCACGAGGTCGGCAACTCGTTCGTACGCGCGCCTGACCTCATCCAGCGCGGCCTCGTCGACGGATTCCAGGTTGCGATATATCTGCTTGTCGAGCATGAGCTCTTCTCGGCCCTGCGGCCAAATACGCCACGAATCGTTGTCGATCACATCCGCAATGACGAGCTGTCCCTGATTTTCGCCGCCGGCCAGCCGTCCAAACTCAATCTTCAAGTCGACCAGCAGCACGTCGCGTTTGCGCCAGGCGTGGGCGAGAATGTCGAACGTCAATCGTGCAAGCTCGGTCATCACGCCTACTTCCTGTGGCGTTGCTATGTTGCGGGCCACGATCTGATCGGGCGCGATCAGCGGATCGTGGGCGGCGTCATCCTTGAAAAAGAACTCGATGACCCGGGGAACGAGCAGCGTTCCCCGCGCAAGACTCGGATTGCGCTTAACGAACGACCCGGCGGCGACGCCTCGCGTGACGACTTCGAGCGGAATCATGTTGCAACGCCGAACGACGGTCTCGTTGTTGTCGTCGTCCTCTCCGCCGTTGAGATAATGCGTTGGCAGCCCGCAGAGGTTGAGCAGACGAAAGACCCGCGCCGTAGTTTGCGCCGCCAATCGCCCTTTGCCGGCAATCTCGTGACGCCGCGCGCCATCGCCTGCCGAGATGGAATCGGTTTGAGCTACGACCAGCTGGTGGGGTTGCCCGGGGTTCTCATAGAGAACCTTGGTCTTGCCGCGCGCAATTTCGATCCCTTTGTTCATCGCTGCTTTACCTATACCCGCACTTCGATTTGACGCGGGAATTCCGGTAGGCACTCGATGCGATCGGCAAGCAAGCGCGCTCGCTGCGGTGCGGTACCGACGTGGCCGCTCGGGTCGAGCAGACGCCGAATCTCGGCCGGATCGATCAACCCGGTCACGCTGCGTTCCTCCGCGAGAAGCCCCGAGAGCGGATTATCCTCACCGCGAGCAACGGCCGCCCACGCTTCCATCGATGCAAGCCGGAGCCGTTCGTGCAGGTGCTGCCGGTCTCCGCCGGCTCGCACGGCCTCCAGCATCACCGCTTGCGTTCCCGCAAACGGCGCATAGGTGCGCAGATTGGCCGCGATCCGCCGCTCGTCAACCCTCAGCCCATCGACGACCGTGCGCGCGATGGTCACGATCTCGTCCGCGCAGAGCAGCGCTTCGGGCAGCACGACGCGCCGGTTCGCGCTGTCATCCAGCGTACGCTCGAGAAAGTTGGTCGCGGCATTTTGCCAAGCGACGTCGGCATAGGCCGGCAGCAAGCGCGCGAGCGAACCGATGCGCTCGCAAAGAACCGGATTTTTCTTGAACGGCATTGACGAGCTGCCGACTTGGCCGGCCTCGAACGGTTCGGCGATCTCGCCGAATCCGGGGCTTGCCAGCACCCGCACGTCGGCGGCGAACTTCGAAAGCGAAGCACCCAAGCCCGCGAGCGCCGACAGCAAAAGGTAATCGAGTTTGCGTGGATAGGTTTGCGTGCTGATCTCCCTGGCTAGTATCCCGAAACGCTCGAGCACGTAGGCCTCGATTTCGGCCGACCGGCCGTTGTGCCGCAGCAGCCGTTCGTACGAGCCGGCCGTGCCGACGGCGCCGCGCATTCCCTTCGTCGTGAGGTTCTCGAAAACAAAACGCAGGTTTTGATCGTCGACCAGCAGGTCTTGCGCGTAGGCGGCAAGCCGGTATCCAAGGGTCGTCGGCTCGGCCGGCTGCAGATGCGTGTACGCCATGCTGACGAGGTCGGCGTATTTGCGAATCTTGGCGCCGAACGCAGCAAGCAGCTCGCGCAAATTCTCGCCGACGTACGAGAGCGCAAGCCGCAGCCGATAGGTCTCGACGGTGTCCTCGACGTCCATCGACGTCGCGCCGAGATGCAGCTTACCGCCGCCGCGCGTCGCCTGTCGCGCGAATATTCGCACTTCGGCCATCAGGTCGTGATGGATCTCACGCTCGATCTCAACGGCGGCTTCTACGTCGATCTCGCCGGCGTGGGCGCGCAGATCGGCGACTTCGTCTTCCGCGATGAGCCCCTGCGCCGATTGCGCTTCCGCAAGCGCGACCCATACGGCACGCCACAGCCGCCGTCGCATCTTCTCCGAGAAGAGCGAGCGCAGCGCCGTCCGGCCGTACCGCCAGGTGAACGGCGAGGCGTAAGTCTCGTAGTCCATGAGTGCGGTTGGCCTTCGCCCCGCGGGAACGCGCCGCCTCGTCCGCGTACTGCATGCGGGTGAAAAGCACGGCGGCATGCGTAATTGCCGCGTCGATTCTCCTTACGGCCTGCACGAAAGTGGGATATGTAACGGGCGGCCGCCATCAGTGGACGCAGCCCGGCGTCCTGCGCATTGCCAGCAACGAAGAGCCCAAGAACCTCAACCCGCTGCTCGCCGGAACGACGAACGAGATTTTCATCGATCGCCTGATGTTCGAGCCGCTGCTCACGGCCGATCCTCACGGAAATCCGCTGCCGATGCTGGCGCTGCGGGTCCCGAGCCAAGCTAACGGCGGGATTAGCGCCGACGGTCTAACGATTCGATATCTGCTTCGGCGGGATGCGCGCTGGAGCGACGGCGTGCCGGTCACCGCCGCCGACGTGGTGTGGTCGTGGGAAGCGATCGAGAACGGCGACAACGATGTCGTTTCGCGGCACGGATACGACGACGTTGCTGCGATCGATGCGCCCGATCCACATACGGTCCTCGTTCACTTGAAGCACCCCTTCTCTCCATTCGTCAACACGTTCTTCGCCGAAAGCGACCAGATCTACGAAATTCTTCCGGCCCACGTGCTGGCGCGATATCACGACGTCAATCACATCGCCTTCGACGCCGCGCCATCGATCTCGGACGGTCCTTTCCGCTTCGAGCGCTGGCAGCGGGGCGACCGAATCGAGCTGGTCGCAAACCCAATGTTTTTCAGAGGTCCGCCGCGGCTCAAACGCGTCGAAATCCTTTTCGTTCCCAACGAGGACTCGGCAATCAATCTCTTGCGCACCCACGCGATCGACTACATCTTTCAGCCGTCCATCCAGACCTACCCCAGCCTGAGCACGCTGCCCGACGCCCGGATCGTGTGGGTCAACATGAACGGCTTCGAGGGCATGGAGTTCAATCTTCAGCACGCCTCGTTAGCGGACAAGCGCGTTCGCGCGGCAATCGCCGCCGCGCTCGACAAGAACGCGTTTACGCATCAGCTCACGTACGGGCAAGAAACGACCGCAACCGAAGACCTTCCGAACTGGACGTGGGCCTTCGATCCGTCCGTGAGATCCGTGCCGTTCGATCCGGTCGCCGCCACCGCGCTGCTCGCAAGCGCCGGGTGGATCGCCGGGCCCGACGGGATCGTGCGCAAGCAAGGCCATCCGATGGAGCTGACGCTTGCAACCGACACCGCGACTGCTTCGCACCGCTCAGAAAGCCTGCTGATCCAAGCCGCGCTGCGACGGATCGGCATCCCGGTCAGCGTCAAGTATTATCCGCTCGACCTTCTCTACGCGCCCCAAGGGATGGGCGGGATTCAGCACGGCGGCAAGTTTGATTTGCTCGTCTACGGTTGGTATGCGGGCATCGATCCCGACAATTCCTCGCAGCTTACGTGCAAAAATTTTCCGCCGCACGGTTACAACGATCCGCACTATTGCAGCATGGCAATGGATCGAGCGCAGGCCATCGCCTTAACGCACTACGATCTTGCCACCCGCAAACGCGCCTACTCCACTATTGAGAGGCTGCTCGCGCTCGATAATCCGATCGTCTTCTTTTGGTGGCAGCGCCAGCAGGAAGCGATCAGCGTCGACTTCCACGGCTTCGCCCCCAATCCAGTCATCGAGTCGTGGAACGCCTGGCAGTGGAGTATATAATTTGTCGTTATTGGACGACTTTGAAGGTCACCGCGTTAGACCTGTCTGGAGCGGAGCCGGTGAAGTCGGGCCCGTCGTGATGCATCGCGAACGCTGTAAAATTCGGGATTGCGAACACCGTATAATCTCCCGGCTGCTCAATATGATATCCCCAGTAGCGAATATTCGCCCATTCGCGCAAAGCGCCGGCGGCTGCCGGGTCTTCAAACGCCGCAACAGTGGATGTCTCCGCCGGGAGTTCCTGCGACGATATATCAAGCTGGCGATAACCGATGGCACCTTTGGAGCGGAGGGCATCACCGCGAGCGTTGAGTACCTCGAGGGTGCAAAGTCCGTACGGCGGTGTGTAGCCTTGAAATGCGTACTCTTGAGCGGTGTTGTTTCGGATCGTCACGCGCAACTCGATAGGCTCTCCTAACCGATAAATCGTTTTGCTGGATTCCAGCCGAAGACTTAATATCTCAACATGGGCTGGATATTGGCCGGCAGAAGCGACAATCGGCCGCGTGGACGCACAAAGTATTAGCGCGAAACCAAGTAAAAGGCTACTGCGCATCAGGATTAGCATGGCTTACTTAATCCGCTGTGGTTCGGTGGCCACGGTATCCGTGCTGTTTGCATTTCGCGGTGCCTTTCCTTGTGATGAGGAGAGCCTTGCTTTATAGCCGTCCTTCGTCCTTCGACTGCGGCCCCTTCGACTCGCTACGCTCGCTCAGGAGCCTCCGCTCAGGATGACACAGTGGAAGGCGCGGGCAACCCATAGGAGCGCGACACGAGGTCACGCGACGAATGTGTCCGCGTTCGAAGTGCTGCTGCGACCGCCCGATCGCATTTTGGTCTTAGCGCGCGAGCCGTGAGAGTTCGATAGTGATGCGGTCGACGAGCGTGCGGTGGTCGTCGGGATCGTTTCCGGCGCGGCCGGTGACGATCGCTTCGAGTCCGCGAACGACGCGTTCGTAAGCGATCCTCGCGCGGCGTTCGCCCACGCGCGGGGCGAGCGGACGCAAAACGCGTCCACTCCAGACATCGCGACCAAAAAGCTGGCCGCCCCCGGGCCGGGCGAGTTCCCAAAGATTCTTGCACGCCGTCGCGAGAGCCGAGAGCAGGGCCACTCCCGCACCGCGATCGCCCTCAAAGAGTTCGTGCGCGATCGACATTGCCACGCGCGTCTTACCTTCGACGACGGCGTCGGCGAATTTATAGGCTTTTGGATCCGGTAGCGCGAGCGTTTCGCGCTCGAGATCCTTGAGCGTAATTTTCTTTCCGCCAAGTGCGAGCTTTTCGAGATCGTTACGAACCGCCGATAGTTCGGCATCGCTGTATGCGAGCTCGTCGACCACGCGAGGATCGGCTTTTGCGTTCAACCGTTCGAGCGTTTCCGCAACGAAACGCGCGCGCGTCTCGGCGTTGGCACTCGTGTCGATGCGCAGCGCCGCGCGCCCCGCTAAAACACCAAACGATTGCGGTCCCTTGCCGCGCGCGGGAAGCAAATCGACCAGCACCAGAGTACTGCCATCAGGCACGTTTTGGGCTACCTCCCAAAGCTCGCGGCGCGGCGCGGCGCGCATCGTCTGCGTCTCCGTAACCACGACCACGCGGCGATCGGCCAGAAAAGGCATCGCGGCCAGCGCTTCGGCCACTGGCGCCGGCTCGCCGGCGTCGTCGGCCGAAAATCGAGCGAGGTTGAGGTCGCGAACTTCGGCGGGCAGAAGCCGATCGAGCAGTATCTCCAGCGCCCGTTCGGCCAACACGCGCTGCGCGCCCTCGACGACCACCAGCTTGCCGATCGGCGGTTGCTTATCGACGAAATCGTAAAACTTCAAGAAGTTTGTGCGAAAACGTGGGAGGCCGGCCGGAACTCGAGCGCCGGAATGGACTCAGCGAACGGCGGCCTGAGAATCCCGTATTCGGTGATGAACGCGGTCACGAGGTGTCCGGGCGTAATGTCGAAGGCCGGATTGTAGGCTTTTGCCCCGGCCGGAGCCGCTTGCGCGCCGGCAAATGCGGCGACCTCCTCCGGGTCGCGTTCCTCAATCGGAATCGAGGCACCGCTTTCGATGGCGAGATCGAACGTCGAGCGCGGCGCTGCGACGTAAAACGGTATGCCGTGATGTGCGGCTGCGATCGCTAGCGAATAGGTGCCGATTTTATTGGCCGTGTCGCCGTTGCGCGCGATTCGGTCGGCGCCGACGATCGCTAAGTCGACGCGTTGCTCCCTCATCGTCACGGCAGCCGCGCCATCGACGATAAGGATCGCGTCAACGCCCGCGTCGCGCAGTTCCAAGTAATTCAGTCGCGCTCCTTGAAGCAGCGGCCGAGTTTCGCTGACGAACGCTTTCGGCTTCTTTCCGCCGCGTTGCGCGGCGATGATAACGCCGGCCGCGGTTCCGCCCCCGGCCGTCGCCAGTGGCCCGGTGTTGCAATGCGTCAGGATTCGCGCGCCCTTGGGCACGAGCGCCAAGCCATTGGCCGCGATTGCGGCGTCCACCGCGATTTGCTCGTCGTGGATGGCGCGCGCTTCTTGCAACGGATCCTGCGCCGCCAGCACGCGGTCCACCGCCCATGCCAAGTTCACCGCAGTCGGCCTCGCCTCGCGCACGCGCTGCACCGCGGCTAGAAAATCCGCGTCGCCCGCAATCTCGCGACGGAGCAGCGCCACGCCGTATGCCGCGAAGACACCAATGCACGGCGCCCCACGGACGGCGAGACTCCTGATCGCATCGGCAATCTCTTGCGCGGTGCGAGCCCGCTCGTAGCGTATCTCGTGCGGGAGTCTACGCTGATCGAGATAGCGCACCGCGGTGCCGTCCCATGCGACCGCCTCGAGCGCGCTCATCCGGTGTTTACCGCGAAGAGGATTGAAAGGTTAGACGCCGGCCGGAATTTTTGCGGAATAGCAGGCGCGGCAGTAAACCGGACGATCGCCGCGCGGCCGGAACGGTACGGTCGTCTCCACACCGCAGGCCGCGCAGACCGCCTCGAAGCTGGGCCGGTTGCGCGACTCCAGGGGCCGGTCATGGCCGCCTTGGCCCCGGCGCGCTTGGCGGCAGTCGCGGCACCGCTGCGGATGATTTGCAAAGCCCTTGTCGGCAAAGAACTGCTGCTCTCTCACCGTGAAAACGAACTCGCTCCCGCAGTCTTTGCATTTAAAAAACTTATCTTCCAACGCTTGCTCCCCCATGTAGCTCGGGCTGGCTACATGCGACCAAGCCAGGTTAGTTCCTGCGGGTGGCCGCTGCCGGAACCGCCGGCGCCAAGCGCAGCAGGCTCGCCGCCGCAAGTGCGGCCGCGTAACCCTTATCGCCTCGGTCGCGATCGGCGCGTGCCAAGGCCTGCTCCAGATCGTCGGTCGTCAGTACGCCCAAGCCGATCGGCACGCCGGTCGCGAGCTGGACGTCCATGATTCCGCGAACGCATTCGCCGGCGATGAAGTCGAAGTGCGGCGTCTCGCCGCGCACGACTGCGCCCACCGCGACCAGTGCGTCGAACCGATTCATATCGGCTAGTTTGCGACAGGCAAGTGGAAGCTCGAAGCAGCCGGGGACCTCGAAGACCTCAACGTCGTCGTCGGAAACCTTACAATCGCGCAGCGCCCGCTTGGCGCCGTCGATCAGGCGATCGGCGATGCCGGCATAAAAGCGCGCCGCAACGATCGCAAATCGCCGTCCGCGGCAATCCGCCGCTGCTTCCCGAGCTCCGTCGTGCTTCACGACGCGGCAACCTCGTCCAAAATGTGACCGAGCTTCGAACGCTTCGTTGCGATGTACCGGCGGTTGTGGGCGGTCGGCGTGGTTTGCAGCGGCACGCGTCCGGCAATTTTGAGTCCGTAACCTTCCAACCCGAAGATCTTCTTTGGATTGTTGGTGATCAAACGCATCTCACGCACGCCAAGATCCACGAGAATCTGCGAACCGATCCCGTAGTCGCGCTTATCGATCGGCAAGCCCAGCACGAGGTTCGCCTCGACGGTGTCGGCGCCCCGATCTTGAAGCTCGTAGGCGCGCAGCTTGTCGGCAAGTCCGATGCCGCGCCCCTCTTGGCGCAGATACAGAAAGACGCCGCGCCCTTGGGCGGCGATCATTTGCATCGCGCCGTCGCGTTGGGCCGCGCAATCGCAGCGCACGGAGTGCAAGGCGTCGCCCGTCATGCACTCCGAGTGGACTCGCACGAGCAGCTCTTTGCCGTCTCCGATCTCTCCCATGACGAGCGCTACGTGCGTGTTCTCGTCAATGCTCGTCGTGTAAGCGACGCCCTTCCACTTCCCCAGCGTCGTCGGCAGATCGAACTCCGCGATCTTGCTCACGAGTTTTTCGGTGCGCATCCGATACGCGATCAGATCCTTGACGGTGATCAGCCTGAGCGCGTGACGGTCGGCATACGCGCGCAAGCCGTCGAGCCGTTCCATCGTTCCGTCATCAGCCATGATTTCGCAGATCACGCCTGCCGGATAGAGCCCCGCCAATCGCGCGAGATCTACCGCCGCTTCCGTCTGTCCCGCTCTGACCAGCACGCCTCCCTCGCGTGCGCGCAGCGGAAAGGTATGGCCGGGGCGCAGGAAGTCGCCCGGACGAGCCACGGGATCGAGCAGCTTTTTGATGGTCGCCGCGCGATCGTATGCTGAAATGCCGGTCGTGGTCACGCCCCGCGCCTCCACCGAAACGGTGAACGCGGTCTCGTGAACGGCCGTGTTCTCACGGACCATTTGCGGGATGTTTAGGTCGTCGAGGCGCGCGCCCGCCATCGGCACGCAAATCAGGCCGCCGCCATGCTTGCGCATAAAGTTGATCGCCTCGGGCGTTACCATCTGAGCCGCCATCACGAGGTCGCCCTCGTTTTCGCGGTCCTCGTCGTCGAGCACGACGACCATTTTGCCGGCTCGAACGTCGGCGATCGCCTCCTCGATTACGTCGAACGGGCCTTCGCGTTCGGCCAGATGCTCCCCGAGGGCGGGGAAAACGGCCGCGAGTCGCTGGAGCGTTCGATACGACGGCTCGCGGCGGCCGGCGCGCAGGAGAGAAATCGCCGATTCGGTCAACCCGGCATGCTCGGCGACCTCGGCCGCGCTCAAGCCGGCTTCGTCTATTGCCGAGTTGAAAAGGTCTGCAAAGCGGCTCATGGCTCTAGCCTACCTTGGGCTTTACAAATGTCAAGCCGATTGGTCGTTCCCACAAACCTCAAGCGCTTCGGCGGTGGCCTCGGCTTCCGATAGTGCGTGGCCTTCGGCAAGGTAGCGGGCCAGCTCCGCTTGCGGCAACAGCTCGTCCAAGCTCGCAACCAGCCGGTGCTGGCATTGCTGCTCGGTCCATTCGCGCTCCAAGCCCTCGCTCGCGTACCACGCGTTGACGTAGCCGCTCAAACGGGCCGCCGTGCGTCCCTGACCGCGCGCCGCCGCAACGTTTGCGAGATGCTCGATCGCGACCGATGTCATTTGCGGTGATTGCAGCCGCTCGCAAAGCGCCAGCGAAGCTCTCGCCTCGCGCGCTACTTCGTCTACCTCGCCCAATGCGAGCCGGTAGGCGGCTGCATTTGCGCGCGCGTTCGCCTCGCGGATCAGGTTGTTGCGCTGGGCAAAGAAGACGATCGCGTCGTTGGCAATTGACAGGGCGCGGCTCGCGTTTCCCGCGCGAAATTCGAGGTCGGCCAGGTACATCCGCGGCGTCATCGCGCGTTCCTCGTCGCCTAGCGATTTGTAGAGTTCACTTGCTTCAGCGTAGAGGCTGCGCGCCTCGTCGATACGCCCAATCGCATGCAAGAGCAGCGCGCGAGAATCGAGCGCGACGGCGTAAGACTTCGAGCGCGGCATCCCAAGCTCACGATAGAGCTCCAACGTGCGCTCGTTATGGGCTTCCGCTTCTTCCATCCGCCCCATCTGACGATAGCCTTCCGCGAGAATGCCGTGGCACGCGGCGGCTCGTAGGCGGTCGCCGGCTTCTTGGCTGAGCTCGAGGGCTCGCTCGCCCGCGTCGACCCGCTGCTTGGCCACGCTAAAGAACCCCACACTGTGCCAGAGCCGCGCGGCGATGCGACGATCCGCGATTGCGTCGACGCGTTCGAGCGCCTCCAATAGCCAGCGGCGGCCCTCGCCGACAAAGCCGGCGTCGTTCCAAAACTGGCGCAGTGCGCTCGCAATACGCGCCGCAAGCGTCGGATCGCCGCGATCGCCCAGCGCCCACGTCATCGCGGCGCGCGCGTTATCGAGCTCGACCTCCACCTCCGGCAGCCACTGCGCTCGCGGCATGGTCGGATGCGACTCCTCGGCGCTTTCGGCGAACTCGGCAACCCAGCACGCGTGGCGACGCGCAACGACCTGTTGCAAGCCGCTGCTTGCAGCCAACTTCTCCAGCGCATAGGAACGGGTGGATTCAAGGAACCGGTAACGTGTCTGCGTTTCGTAAAGCTCGGTGGAAACCAGCGATTTCTCTACCAATGACTCGAGTAGATCGACGAGTTCGAGCGCGTCGATGCGCTCATCGGCAACGGTCCGTTCGGCCGCCTCCAGCGTCCAGCCGCCCGAGAAGATCGCGAGCGATTCGAACGCGCGGCGTTCCTTTTCGGAGAGTAGATCGTAGCTCCAGTCGATGAGCGCGCGCAACGTCTGCTGCCGCGGCAGGACGTCGCGACTGCCGCCGGTGAGAACGCGGAAGCGCTCGTCAAGCCGTTCGCGCAGCTGCGCAGGTGACAAGATCTTCACGCGCGCTGCCGCCAGCTCGATGGCAAGCGCGATGCCGTCGAGCCGCATGCAAATATCCGCGATGCTCGACTCGTTGGCGCCGGTGAGCTCAAAGCGCGCATCGGCTGCCTGCGCGCGCGTAACGAACAGCTCGATCGCCGTCGGCAGCGACAGCGACGGCATTCGAAAGATCGCTTCGCCCATAATATCGAGGCCTTGGCGGCTGGTAGCGAGCACGCGAAGGCCGGGTGCCTCGCGCAGCATCGCGGAGACTACCGCCGCCGCATCCGCGATCAGGTGTTCGCAGTTGTCAAGCACGAGCAACATCTGCATCGGACGCGCCGCCGCAACGAGCGCCTTCAGCGGATCGCCGTCGGCGGGCAACCGCAGGCCCAGCGTTGCTGCGATTTCCTCCGGGATGAAGCGGCCTTCGGTAAGTGAGGCCAACTCGACGAACCAAACGCCGTCGCGATGCTCTTCCAGAACCTGCGCCGCCGCGTGAAGGGAGACGCGCGTCTTGCCGACGCCTCCCGAACCGACCAGCGTTACCAGCCGATGCCGGGCCATCAACGCGACCACATCCCCAACCTCGCTCTCGCGGCCGATGAAAGAGGTCGTCTCCAGCGGCAGATTATTGGGGAATAGCCCGAGCGAACGCAGCGGCGGGAATTTCTCGCGCAGACCGGGCGCTACGAGCTGATACACGTGCTCGGGGCGAGTGAGGTCCTTCAGACGGTGGCTGCCGAGGTCGCGCAACGTGCTCGCAGCTGCGAGCCGGTCGGCGATCGAATCGCCGGTGATGGCCGAAATGAGAATCTGGTCGCCGTGCCCGATGGCGAGCAAGCGCGCCACTCGATTCACGGTCGGGCCGAAATAGTCGCCGTCGCGCTCGACCGATGCACCGGTGTGAATTGCCATTCGGACGTGAAGACCACCGACCGCGCCAAAGTCTTCGTCACCGAGATCCCGTTGTGCGTCCATGCAAGCCGCAGCCGCGGCCTCGGGATTTATGAACGTCGCACAGAACGCATCGCCGACCGTCTTGAAGACCTTCCCTTCATTCCGCTCGATCGCGGCACGAACGATCAGGTCGTGACGTAGAACCGCCTGCGCCATCGCGGCTTCGTCGGCTTCCCAGCGCTGCGTGCTCCCCTCGATGTCCGTGAAGAGAAACGTCAGCGGTTGCACTCGCCGAGTCTTTCTTCGCCGGCCCTAAAATTCCAGGCCGAGGTCGAGCCGCCGGCCGTGGACAACAAGGGCGAGAGTGCTGCAATCCGATCGCAAGCGCACCGCGGCGACGACGTTCATCTTCGTCACGGTGCTGCTCGACATGCTGACCTTCGGTATGATCGGCCCGGTCCTTCCGAAGCTGATCGCCGGCTTCGTGAGCAACGACTACGCTTCGGCCGCGCAGATAATCGGGCTGTTCGCGACAGTCTGGGCGCTGATGCAGTTCTTCTGCTCGCCGTTGCTCGGCATGCTCTCCGATCGCGTTGGCCGCCGCCCGGTGATCCTCGTTTCGAACGCGGTAAGCGTCGTCGATTACGCGATCATGGCGCTCGCGCCAAACCTCTGGTGGCTTTTTGCCGGACGAGTGATTTCAGGAATCGCGACCTCGAACATCACTGCCGCGAGTGCCTACATCGCCGACGTAACGCCGCCCGAAAAGCGCGCTGCTGCGTTCGGCCTGCTCGGCAGCGCCTTCGGCCTCGGGTTCGTCATCGGTCCGGCGGTCGGAGGCCTGGCGGGAAACTTCAATCCCCGCCTGGCGTTTTGGGCGGCGGCGTCAGTCGCGCTGCTCAACACGCTGTACGGGATCTTCGTCTTGCCCGAATCGCTGCCGCCTCAGCAGCGCACGCCGCGCCTGGAATGGAAGCGAGCCAATCCCGTCGGCTCGCTGAAGCTGCTTCGCTCGCACCACGAGCTCTGGGGTCTGACGTGGGTGAACTTCATCACCTATCTCGCTCACGAAGTTTTTCCGAATATCTGGGTGATCTATTGCATCGCGGCGTTCGGCTGGAGCACCGGAGGCATCGGTCTCACGCTCACGCTGGTGGGCACGATCGCCGCAATCAATCAAGCGACGATGATCGGGCCGGTCGTCAAGCGGCTCGGCGAGCGACGAACGCTGCTCGCGAGTCTCGCCGTTGCCGTCGCCGGTCTGGCGTTGATGGGAATCAATAACGGCCTCGTCTTCTTGGTTGCGGCGGTCGTGGTTTCGCTGCCGATGTATCAAGCCTCGTCGCAAGCACTGATGACCCGGCGAGTCGGACCGGCGGAGCAAGGCGAGCTGCAGGGAGCGCTCGGCTCGGTGCGCGGGATTTCGATGCTGCTCGGGCCGTCGGTATTCACGCTCACCTTCGCGCGGTTTGCCGGACCATGGCGGCATCTCGGTCTGGTCGGCGCGCCGTGGCTCCTGGCGGCCTCGCTCTATGCCGTCTCGCTTTTCATCGCGTGGCGAGTGACGTCGCGCACCGACGACGTCGTCCTGCCCGTACCGGAGCCGGCGCCTCCTCTCTATGCCGAAAGTTAGAGCGGCTAAGTAAAAACGACGATCGGTTTGATAATGCGCGCCTCCGCCAGCGCGCGGTATGCGCCCGGAACCTCGTCGAGCGAAATGAGGTCGGCGCCGAGCTTTTCGGCGGTGACGATTCTTCGTTCGATCAAGTCTAACGCGGCGCGCGTATCGTCGGGACCGCACGAATAGCTCGCCACGAAACGCAAGTCGCCGAAGTAGGCTCGCTCCGCATCTATGGTTACCGGCACGCCGGGCGGGAACGGCGTGAACATCACCACCGTGCCGGCGGGCGCTACGCTTTCAAATGCAGCCTGCATCGCGGCCGGCGTTCCGGGGCCGCAGATGACGACATCGGCGCCCTCGGCGAGCACGCTCCGCGCATCGTCGGGGAAAAACGCTTGCGCCCCGTTGCGCTGCGCGAGGCTGCGGCGCGCGCCGATGAAGTCGCTCGCGAACACTTGGGCACCGAGATTGCGCGCGGCCAACACGTGCAGCAAACCCATCACGCCCAGCCCGATGACGTAGACGCGGTCGCCGGCGGCCGCGCCACTGCGGCGAAGCGATTTCAACACGCACGCCAGGGGCTCGACCAACGACGCGTCCGCGAAGTCCACGTTCTCCGGAAGCGGGAGCGTATCGCGAAGATTTGCGCGCGCAACCCGAAAATACTCGGCAATTCCGCCGGGCTCGATGCTGGTCGCGCGCCAAGTTTTGCATTGCACGTATTCTCCGCGCGCGCACGCGCGACAGTCGAAGCACGGCGCATGATGATGGACGAACACGCGGTCCCCCACCGCAAACGGCGCATCGCCTCGCGTTTGCTCGACGATTCCGGCCGGCTCGTGCCCGAGCACCAGCGGCGCCTTGCGCCGGATATACCACGCCATCACGTCGCCGCTGCAAATACCGCTGGCCATGGTCCGCACCAGCACGTCGCCATCGTGCAGCGCGGGAATGGCGCGCGGCTCGATTCGAACGTCGTCGACGTCGTAGAGAACGGCCGCGCGCATGGTTGCAACGCTCACGGCTCGATCAAGACCTTCAGCCCGACACCCGCGTCGAGCTGCGTGAAGGCATCTGCGATACGATCCAGCGGATACACGTGCGACAGCAGCCGTGCCAACGGCAGCGCGCGCGCGGCGATCAAATCGAAGGCCTCTCGCACGTCGGCGGGCGTAAAGTGAAAGGGCGCAAGCAGTTGCACTTCGTCGTAGTGCAGGCGCGACGCGAGAAACGAGACGCGCGCCTGCGCGGGCAAGCCGGCGAAGAACGAGACCCGGCCACCGCGCCGCACGAGCGACGGCATCGCTTCCCACATCTCCACCGCTCCGGTGCACTCAATCGCGGCGTCGGCGCCGCGGTCATGCGTGCGCTCGAGAATCGCGTCGGCGATCGGAGCGACCCGAGTGTCAACCGTTTCTATCCCGAGCTCCCGTGCCAGGGCCAATCGCTCGGGGCGCCGGCCGAATAGCAGCGCGGTGACGCCACGGCGCGCCAAAAGCAACGCGTGAAGGATTCCGAAGCCGCCGTTTCCGACGACCGCTACCGTCGAGCCTTGCGCCGGCGCCAGCAGCCGCAACGAATGCACGACGCAAGCAAGGGGTTCGAGAAATGCGCCCTCGGCATAGCTGACGTGCTCGGGCTTTGCGAAGCAATTGCGGTCGACGATGCGCGAGGGCACTGCGATCAGATCCGAGTAGGCTCCCAAGATCATCGCCGGGATCAAATCTTCGCAGAGCTCCTCCTGCGCGTGGCGGCACCAAAAACATTGCCCGCAGGGCGCGGTGTGCACGCACATTACCGGATCGCCCGGCGCAAGGCCCGTTACGCCTTCCCCGGCGGCCGCTACGTCGCCGCAGAATTCGTGACCGAAGCGCGTCGGCATCGGCATCTTTGGATGACCGCGACGGTACGTCTTAAGATCGGTGCCGTCGGTAAGTGCGGCGCGAACGCGCACGACGATTCCACCCGCTGGCGGCGGCGGCGCCGGCTCCTCGCGCAGCTCGATCCTGCGCGGCTCGATCAGCATGGCTACACGCATGCGGCTACACGCATGCAAGCAGGGTCGAACGGATCGATTCGGGCAGAGGCCGGCTCTTTTTCGTCAGGGCGTCAACCGTAGCGACGACGAAGCTCATAGCAGCGCCGGCTTCGCCGGTGCGCTCGTTGTAAAAAATCGTCTGCCAGCGCAAGCTCGACGCGCCGACGTGCGCGACGTGCGTTTCCATCCGCAGCCAGTCGCTCATGAGCGCCGGTGCGTAGTACTCGGCTTCCACGCGCACCCGCGGAAGCCAAAAGCCGTATTGCTCGAAGACGCGCTCGTAGGGAAAGCCAAGCTCGGCGAAAAGCTGCATCTCGGCGTATTCCGCAAAGCGCGAATAGGCCGCGAAATACATGATGCCGGCGACGTCGACGTCGGCCCACTGCACTTGCAGCCGCGCCTGGAAGATGCGCGCACCGGGCGCAGTCTTGTCGCGAAAGCGACTCATCGGGAAGCGTACCTTGCGACCGGGTCGACTTCGAGATTGACGCGGCTTCCGGCGACGCGGGAGCCGAGCGTGGTTCGCGCGAGCGTTTCCGGGATCAACGCGACTTCGAACCAATCCGGTCCGGCCGCGGCAACGGTCAGGCTGACGCCGTCTACGGCGACAAAACCTTTTGATGCAATCATGCCCGAAAGCGCTGCGGGCAACTCGATGCGCACGCGTTCTCCTTGGCCTTCGCGCGCGCGCTCGAGCACGGCCGCGACCGTATCCACGTGGCCGTAGACCATGTGTCCACCGAGCCGGTCGCCGAGGCGCAGCGCATACTCCAGGTTCACGAGATCGCCGGCGTTTCGCTCGCCTAACGTGCTGCGCGCCAGCGTTTCGGGAATCACGTCGAATGTAACCACGTCGCGCCGGACCGCCGTTGCAGTCAGGCAGACGCCGTCGACGGCAATTGAGTCTTTGGGCTCGGGGCGTTCTTGCGCCGTGCCTTCGCAGCGCACCATCAACGTGGCGCCTCCCGCCGGCAATCGCTGGAGCGCGACGACGGTCCCTCGGTATGCGATCAGGCCGCTAAACATCGTCTCCAGTGTCGAGGAGACCCGAGATGACGACGTCGGGGCCGATGCGTTCGACGCGGTCAAAGCGCAGCCGCGCAGCGGTAAGATCCGCACCCGAAAGCACCGGTACCGCGTCGGGATTGCCAAGCAATCGCGGTGCGACCGCCCAGTAGAAGCGGTCGGCTTGGTTTGCCGCGATCAGAGCTGCAGCAAGCCTGGGGCCGCCTTCGCAAAGAACGCTCGCGATCCCACGGTCGCGCAAGGCCTTCATTGCCTCGGGCAAATCGAGGACGCGGCTCGCATCTCCTCCGACGAAGAGCACGTCCGCAATCGCGCGCAATGCCGCGAAAGACTTCTGCAAGCCGGCCGGCGCAAGCACGATCGTCGAAGCGTATCCTTCTTCACCGGTGAAGACGCGACTGCGAGGATCGACGCTCTCGCGCTCGCACGCCACGACGCGCGTGTACGGGCGCAATCGCCCGTGCGCGGGCCGTACGGTCAACTGCGGATCGTCAATGCGTACGGTGCCGGCCCCGACTAGGACTGCGTCGTACGCGATTCGCAGCTCGCGAACGTAACCCGCTTCGGCCTCGGAACCAAGCCGCTCTTGTACGCCTCGGCGGCCGGCAACGCATCCATCCAGCGACATCGCCATCTTGAGCGCGATGTACGGGCGATCGCGCCGCGCGCTCCCGGCGAAAATTTCGATCAGATCGCGCGCGATCGGATCGCAGGCGACGACGGTCTCGATCCCGCGTTCGCGCAAAAGAGCCGCGCCGCCGTGTCCGGCGGGATCGAGCGCGCCCGCCACCACCCGCGCAACGCCGGCTTCAATCAGCGCCTGCGTGCATGGCGGCGTGCGTCCTGAGTGCATGCACGGTTCGAGCGAAACGTAGACGGTTGCGCCGCGAGCCTCGGGTCCGGCTTCGCGCAGCGCGAGCGGTTCGGCGTGCGGCTCGCCGGCGCGATGGTGATAACCCTCGCCCACGATTCTGCCGTCGCGAACCACCACTGCACCGGCCGGCGGGTTTGGCGCCGTATCGCCGGCCGCGCGCCCGGCAAGCTCGTACGCGCGCTGTAAATAGAGCGCGTCCAGCGGCGTTAGCTTGCGATCGTTGCCGGTCTCCACGATTGCCCGACCTTCGTCGCGGCGACGACCACGGCATCCTCGACGCAGCCGCCGGCTTCGCGAACCGCGGCGGCGCAATCGCGCAGCGTCGCTCCCGTGGTGCAAACGTCGTCGAAGAGCGTGACCCGCCGGCCCGCCACGCTCCCATCGCAGACGAAACGTCCGCGCGCGTCGAGGCGTTCGGCGCGAGAGCGGCCGTGTTGCGCGTCGCCGGTTCGCTTTGCGAGAACCGTAAGCGCTGACGCACCGGCAATCTCAGCGGTGCTGCGGGCAACGAGCACAACGCCATCGAAGCCGCGCACGCGACGGCGTTTCGCGGTCGTCGGAACGGGAATCAGCACCGAACCCGGCGGGACGAGCGGCGCAACGGCGCGCGCGAGCGCTTCGGCAACGTCGCGGCGGCCGTCCTTTAAGCCCAAAATCGCGGCTCGCAGCGGGCCTTCATACGAACCGAATGCCGTGACGCGAATCGAGGGGAGCCGCACCACAATCGTCTTTGCGCATCGGGCGCAGAGATCGCAAAATCCCGAACCGAGCGCGTTGCAGCTCACGCACTGCGGCGGAAAGAAGAAATCGAGCAGCCGGCGCAACGCCACGCCGCACGATCACGACGATGGGCAAAGCTCGCTAGAGGCAACGAGCGCGTCAACCAGTACGCTGCCGGCTGCGACGGCATAGTCGTTCCCCACGATCGTATCGCGCAGCATCGCGCTCTTGCCGATCGTTGCGCCTTCCCAACAGATCGCACGCTCCAGCCGCGCTCCGGGTTGGACGTGTACGCGGTCGCCCAGGACGCTCGGCCCGACGATCGTCACGCCCTCGGCCACGCGTACCGCAGCGCCTACGTGCACCGGACCGTCGATTTGAACGCCGCTTGCGATCTCCGCCGATGGATCGATGCCGTCGCCGGGCGTTTGCGGAATGCGCACCACTCCTCGCACCACGTCGTAGCTTGCGCGCCGGTATTCAGCGGGGGTCCCGATGTCGGCCCAATAGGCTCCGCGCGCGTCGAATCCGTAGAATCGTTCGCCCGCGGCTTGCAGCGACGGAAAGACCTGTTTCCCAAAGTCGTAGAATTCGGCCGCCGGGATGTGCTCGAAGATAGCCGGCGAGAATGCATAGACCCCGGTGTTTACCAGCTTGCTGAGCTCGGTGCCGGGTGCGGGCTTCTCTTGAAAACCTACGATCTTCCCGCGATCGTCAACGACGACCACACCGTACTGGTCGACCTGCTCGCACTCGACCAGTCCGATCGTCGCGATCGCCTCGCGATCGCGATGAAACTTCACGAGCCGGTCGAGCCGCAGATCGGTGACCTCGTCGCAACCAATCACGACGAAGGGTTCGCCGCCGAAGAAGCTCTCGACGTTTTTCACGCCGCCCGCGCTGCCGAGCAGCTCGGGCTCGTACGAATAATGCAGCTTCACGCCGAACCGCGAACCGTCGCCGAGGGACCGCACGATGGCGTCGGCGAGGTAATGCAGGTTGATCGCAATCTCGTCGAACCCATAGGCCCGCAAGTAATGCAGTAAATGCGCGGCATTCGGAACGCCGGCAACCGGAACCAGCGGCTTTGGGACGAGCTTCGTTAGCGGATAGAGCCGCGTCGACAGTCCGCCGGCCAAGATCATCGCCTTCACGAGCCCACCGTCCCTTTGCGCGCGCCGCCAACGCCGAACTCCTCAAGCACGACCAGCCACACGAAACGCGGCAGCGCCAGTTGGCGGCGCCAGCGGCGCGGTTCCTTGATCAAGCGGTAGAGCCATTCCAGCCCCAGCGATCGAATCAGGCGCGGCGCGCGCGCGATGCGCCCGGCAATGACGTCGAACGAGCCGCCGACCCCGATTCCGGCGCCGCAGCCGGTTTGCGGCAGACGTTCGGCGAGCCAGTATTCTTGGCGCGGCGATCCCATGCCGGCGAAGAGCAGCTTCGCTCCGCTTGCGGCAATCGCGGCCGCAATCGCCGCGCTCTCGTCGTCGGAGAAGTATCCGCTGCGAACGCCGGCGATTCGCAAGTAAGGAAACTTCGTCAATAAACGCTCGGCGGCCGCGGCGGCCACGCCTTCGACGCCTCCCAGGAAGTAGACCGGCACGCCTTGTTGGGCGGCGCCGGCGCAGCAGCGCTCGACGAGCTCGATGCCGGTGACGCGTTCGCGCAGCGCTGCGCCGCGGTGCTTTGCGACCAGCAACAATCCAACGGTGTCGCAGAGAGAGAGCGCACAGTCGTTGACGATGGAGCGAAATCGCGAATGGCGTTGGGCGTAGACCACCATTTCGGTGCCGAGCGTTACGACTTGCGTTCCGCGCCCGTCGCGCGCGAGCGCGAGAATCCGCTCCGCAGCCTCACCCGAATCGATCTGGTCGAGCCGGCACCCGAGGATCTGCAGGGACTTCACCGCGATTCGACCGGCGCGGTCGCGTACGGCGCCACGAGCGGCCACAACCGCTCCGCCAGCGACGAAGGCATTGCGTCGAGCGGCAGACGGCACTCTCCGACTTGAAATCCGAGCCGGCGCATCGCCCATTTCACCGGGATCGGACTGGTAATTGCAAACAGCCCGTCGATCAGCGGTAGAAGCGAAAGATGAATTTCTGCCGCCTCCTCGACCTTCCCGGCGCGATATGCCTCGAGCATCCGCCGGTATTCGGGCGAACAGAGATGCGACGCCACGCCGACAACGCCGTCGGCCCCCAGCGCCAAGCAGGGCAGAAAAAGGTGGTCGTCGCCCGCCCACACCACGAAGCCATTCGGCCGCGCGCGCAAAATCATTCCGATCTGCTTGAGATCGCCGCTGGATTCCTTGACGCCGGCGACGTTCGAATGGCGGCGGTTTAGCTCCAAGAGCGTCTCCGGCAGCATGTTAGCACACGTGCGTCCTGGGATGTTGTAGACGATCACGGGCAGTTCGGTAGCCTGCGCGATTGCGCCGAAGTGCGCGAGCATGCCGCCCTGCGTGGGTTTGTTGTAATACGGCACGACCGCAAGAATCGCGTCGGCGCCGGCTGCCGCCGCGGCTTTGGCCGAGTCAACGGATTCGGCCGTTGCATTGGTGCCGGCATTCGCAACGACGACCGCCTGGGCGCCGACTGCTTCTTTCACGGCACGCCAGAGCGCGACGCGCTCGTCCGCGTTCAGCGTCTGCCCTTCGCCCGTGGAACCCGCGACGACGAGTCCGTCGTTCCCGCGCGCGACCAGCCAGCGAGCCAACCGCGCGGCTTCGCCGGCGTCGAGCCGGCCGCGTTCGTCGAACGGCGTCACCATTGCCGTAAGAATCGAACCCAGCCTTACCGTCGCGCTCATGAAACCGGATCTCCTTTGTCGAGGCCGAACTGCTCGTGGACGGCGTTTTCGGCACGCGTCACGTGATCCTCGGGCACCAGTACGGAAATCGTGACGTTGCTGTCGGTGCAGTGAATGATTTCCACGTTGGCCTGCGAGAGCGCGTCCACGACGCGGTGAACGACGCCGGGTGCGTCTCGCATTCCCGTACCGACGATCGACAGCTTCGCGCACCGTTCGCGCACCCGCACCGCAATATTCAGATCGCCGAGCAACCCCCGAATCTCGTTTCCGCGTTCTCCGTCGACGACAAACGCGACGCCGGCTTGATTGATGGTAACCTGATCGATCGAGATCCCGGCCCCGGCGACGCGGCGAAACATCTCCAGCTCGGTTTCCATCCGGCGCGTGGGCGACTCTATGTCGCCCCGGATGATCCGGACCCATGTGACCCGGCCGCTCGCGGTTACGCCGGTGACGGGCCGCTCTTCGCCAACGTCCTCGGCGACGAGCGTTCCGCGATCGGTTCGCAGGCCCTTGACGGAATAACTCGTAGCGGTGCGGCTCGCAAGCGCGGCGGCTTTATGATGCATGACCTTGGCACCGCGGCTGGCAAGCTCGGTCATTTCTGCAAGCGAGGCGCGTTCAATCGTGCGCGCCCCCGGAACGCGGCGCGGATCCGCGGTCATGGCGCCGCTGACGTCGGTATAGATATCGACCCGCTGCGCGTCGAGCGCGTGCGCGATCGCGATTGCCGAAAGATCGGTCCCGCCGCGACCGAGGGTCGTTACCGCTCCCTGCTCCGTGACGCCTTGGAACCCGGCGATTACGGGGACCGCGCCTCGCTGCAGGACGTCGTAAATTGCGTCCGGCACGATTCGCAACACGGTCGCGTCGCCGTGACGGCCGTCGGTAACAATTCCGGCCTGCGCGCCCGACAACGCAACGGCGTCAATCCCGGCTTCGATCAGACCGTCGGCGAAAATGGCCGCGGAAATGAGCTCGCCGGCGGCGAGTAAGAAGTCCGCGTTTGCCGTTCCTGCCCGTCCGTCCACGAGTCCGAGGAGCGTATCGGTGGCGTAGCTTTCCGGGAATCGGCCCATCGCCGAAACGACCGCAATCGGCGCGAGGCCTCCGTCACGCGCGTCGCGCACGCGTTGATAGGCTATCGCGCGATCGTCGCGCGTAGCCAGCGACGTGCCGCCGAACTTGAGCACCGCGATCCGGCGCGTCGCGTTCATGCGACGTATCCCTTTTCGATGAGCAGCTCGAGAATCGCGACCGCATTGGTCGCGGCGCCCGTGCGTAGCTGATCGCCGACGCACCACAACGCAAAGTGGGTGTCGTCTTCATTGCGTAAACGGGCGACGTGCACTTCGTCGGTGCCCTCTACCTCGCGCGGCGTGACGATGCCGTCACGATGAAAGACGATGCCGGGTGCGCTCTCGAAGGCGCGCGTCAAATCGTCGATCGTCGCCGCGCGCTGCGTCTCGACGAAGACCGCTTCGCTGTGAGCCGTTCGCACCGGCACGCGAACCGCGGTCGCGCTGACGGCGAGCTCCGGCAAGTCGAGCAGCTTACGGGTCTCCGCGGCGATTTTGCGTTCTTCGCCGCTCCATCCCCAGGCATCAAGGTCGCCAACCTGGGGCACGACGTTGCGCGCCAGAGCGCGTGGGAAAACCGCAGGTGCCGGCTCCGGATCGCCCGACGCGAGGGCCCGCTCCTCTGCAAGAAATTCTTCCAAGCCGGCCCGCCCCGCACCGCTGGCAGCTTGATACGTCGCGACGCGAACGCCGCGCAGCCCGGCTAAGTCGCGGATCGGGCGCAGCGCCGTACAGAGCACGATGGCGGTGCAGTTCGCCACCGGAAACAGACGATGCTCGGCGCGCACGACACCGGCGTTGACCTCGGGCACGATCAACGGCACGCCTTGTTGCAGTCGAAACGTGGCGCTGTTGTCGATCACGACCGCGCCATTTGCAAGCAGTCCCGGGGCGTATCGCTCGCTTGAATCCTCGCCGCTTGCGAAAAAAACGACGTCGAAGCCGCGCAGCGCCTCGTCGGACGCTGCGCGAACGTCGAGCGCATCGCCGCGAAAACGCACCGCCGACGCGCGTTCGCGAGCCGCAAACGGCTCCAATGCCGCGATCGGAAGATCCCGTTCCTCGAGCAAACGTAGAATCGTTTCGCCGACGGCGCCGGTCGCGCCCACCACCGCGACGTTCACGCGTTTGCGTCCACGACCGAATCGAGCCCGACCGAGAAACCTTTCCGCTGCACGACCGCGTGGACCGCCGCCAACATGCCGGCCACAAACGACTCTCGCGAAAACGAATCGTGGCGAATCGTCAGCAGCTCACCAGGGCGGCCGAAGAGCACCTCTTGGTGCGCGACCAGCCCGGTCAGCCGAACGCTGTGAACTTCCGGTCTTTTGCCGTTCGAGCGCTCGATCTCCGCGGCGGTTTGCAACGCCGTTCCCGACGGCTTGTCCTTCTTGCCGGCGTGATGCAGCTCCACGATCTCGGCGTCGGGGAAAAACCGCGCGGCCTCCGCCGCGAAGCGCATCATCAAGATAGCGCCGATCGAAAAATTCGGAACCAGCAACGCGCCGACGCGCCGCTCTTCCGCGGTTGCCTTCAGCGCTTGGCGTTGGCCGTCGTTCCAGCCGCTCGACCCGATGACGGTTGGAAGGCCTCGCGAGACCGCGGCCAGCGAGATCTCATAGCTGGCCGGTTGCGTCGTGAGATCGAGCAGAACCTCGGGCGAGTGGGCGAACACGTCGTCGAGCGAGTCGAAGACTTCGTGCTGAGGATCGGCGGTTCGAGCCAAACCGCAGCAATACTCGCCGGTTTGCCGTAACGCTTCGCGCGCAACCGTGCCCATCCGGCCGAACGCGCCGGCGACCGCCACGCGAAGTTTTTGCGCCATCGTCCTTCGTCCTTCGACTACGCTCGCTGTGCTCGCTCCGCTCAGGATGACACGGCTTACAGCGCTCCGCTCAGGATGACACCGGGTTAGGTTTTTTCGAGGGGCGCGTATTTCAGCATCAACATCTTTTGCCCGACATTCGGGAAGTCGATCGTCACCAGGCCGTCGCCGCCGGCTCCGACGATGCTCTCGATTCGTCCTTCACCCCATTTCGGGTGACGAACGCGGTCGCCGGCCTTGAGCCCAAGGTGCACGCCGGCGCCCGCCGATTCGTGAATCGCCACCTCCCGCCAACGCCCGCCCGCCGGCCGGGGCAACGGGACGCTATCGCTCTCCAGCACGTCGAGCGCCGGAATCTCCTCCACGAAGCGCGACTTCGGATATGCGTACGTATTTCCAAAAAGCGCTCTCCGCGCCGCATAGGTCAGGAACAAACGATCGATCGCGCGGGTAATCCCGACGTAGGCTAGCCGGCGCTCTTCTTCGAGCTCGGCAGGTTCGGTAAGCGCGCGGCTGTGCGGAAAAACGCCTTCTTCCAGTCCCGTCAGGAATACGCTCGAGAACTCAAGCCCTTTGGCGCTGTGCAGCGTCATGAGCGTAACGTAAGAGGCGTCCTCCTCGAGCGCGTCGAGATCGCTTACCAGCGCAACGTTTGCCAGGAACCCCGCCAGCGAAGGTTCGTCCTCGCCGGCTTGATACTCGCGCGCGACGCCGACCAGCTCCGAGAGATTCTCCAAGCGGGCTCGCGCGTCGTGCGTATCTTCGGCTTGCAGCTCGCGGACGTAACCGGATCGTTCCATGACCGCGACCAGAAGATCGGCGACGTTGTTGGTTTCGGCGATTTGCCGAAGCTCGCCGACGAGCTCTGCGAAGCGTTCCAGCTCGCGCAGCTTCTTCGGGACCGCCGTGCGAAGCAGCTCGCTGTTAAAAATCGCCTCGCCCACCGAAACCCGCGCCGCATTTGCCGCAGCGACCAACGCCGCAAGCGTTTGCTGGCCGATGCCGCGGCGCGGAACGTTCACGATGCGCTTGAATGCCAGAGCGTCGGAAGGGTTCGCGATATAACGCAGATACGCAACGACGTCCTTGATTTCGGTGCGCGCGTAAAAGCCCACGCCGCCGACGACCCGATACGGAATGCCTTCGGCCAACAACGCCTCTTCGAAAACGCGCGACTGCGCGTTAGTCCGGTAGAGCACTACGAAATCGCGGTACGCGGCACCGTCGCGCACCATGTTCTTGACTTTCTCGACCACGTAGCGCGCTTCGTCGCGCTCGGTCGCGGCCGGGTAAAGCGTGATCGGCTCGCCCTCGCCGCGCGCCGTAAATAGCCGCTTCGGCGCACGCGCCCGATTGTTCGCAACAAGGCTGTTGGCGGCCTCGAGTATCCGCCCGGTGCTGCGGTAGTTCTCTTCCAGTTTGAAGATCTTCGCGCCGGAGAAATCCTCCTCGAACCGCAGAATCATTCGATAGTCGCTGCCGCGCCACGAATAGATCGACTGATCGTCGTCGCCGACGACCGTGACGTTTCCGTGGTATCCCGCCAGCAGCGCGATCAGGCGATACTGGGCGGCATTGACGTCTTGATACTCGTCGACGAGCACGTATTCGAATCGCTGCTGATACTTCTCGCGGGTCTCCTTGTCGCGCTCGAGCAGATCGATCGTGCGCACGATAAGGTCGTCGAAATCCAGCGAGTTCGACTCGGAGAGCCGGCGCTGATATTCGGTGTACACGTTGGCGATGCGCTCGCCGGCGAACGACGTCTGCGTTTGCGCGTATTGTTCCGGCCAAAGCAACGCGTTCTTAGCTTTGTCGATTTCCGCCAGACAGGCCGACGCCGAGAGCTGGCGCTCGTCGTAGTCGAGGTCGTCGAGAATCTCCTTCACGAGCTGGCGCTGATCCGAATCGTCGATGACGGCAAAACTGCGACCGATGCCGATGCGCGAGCCGTCGCGGCGCAAGATGCGAACGCACATCGCGTGGAAAGTTCCCACCCAAACGTCGCGCGCGGCCGGACCCACCATCGCGTGCAAA
>DASRXM010000038.1:0-27399 GCA_035654155.1 Candidatus Babeliales bacterium | reverse complement strand
GCCGCCATTGGTCAGTGCGCAGACACGCTCGCCTTCGTGCCAACGCGTAACGCCCTCTCCGCAAGCGGCTATTTTGCCGGCGACCTCCAGCCCGAGTATCGGAGATGCGCCCGGCGGCGGCGGGTATTTGCCCTGACGCTGCAAGACGTCGGCATGGGAGACGCCGGCGGCCTCGACTGCGATCAGCACCTGGCCCGGGCCGGGACGCGGCGCATCCATCTCGGCGACTTCGAGCGTTTCAGGGGCGCCGGGTGCGTCGAATGTAATATAACGCATCGTTCTCTAAATTAACTCTGCAACGCAATGAGCATCGCGTCACCGAATGAGTAGAACCGGTAACGTTGCGCGATTGCTTCGGCGTACGCGCGCAGGATGCGTTCCCGGCCCGCAAAGGCGCTGACCAACATCAGCAGCGTCGAGCGCGGCAAATGAAAATTCGTGATCAGCGCGTCGACCACGCGAAATGCATACCCGGGTTTGATGAAAAGATCGGTCACGCGATCGCCGGCTCCGATTTGGCCGCACGACTGTACGCAGCCTTCCAGCGCGCGCACGACGGTCGTTCCAACCGCTACGATCCGGCGCCCTTGGAAACGCGCCGCTTCGATGGCATCAGCTGCTGCCGGCTCGATCGAATATGACTCGCCATGCATAACGTGATCGTCGATGCACTCGACCGTGATGGGACGAAATGTGCCTAGTCCCACGTTGAGGGCGATGCGAGCAACCTCGACACCCCGCCGCGCGATCCGGGCGAGCAGTTCGGGCGTAAAATGCAGCGACGCGGTCGGCGCGGCTACGCTTCCGGGAAGGCGCGCGAAGACGGTCTGATAGCGTTCTTGCGCTTGCGGCGAATCGTTGTGGATATACGGCGGAAGCGGCATCTGCCCGGCACGCGCAAGAAACTCCTCGAAGGGCGTTTCGAGGCAAAACTCGATCTCGCGCAGCCCTTCGTCGAGCTCACGGCGTACGACGGCTTTGCCATGGTTGCCAAATGCGATTGCTTGCCCGGCTCGTACGCGGCGAGCCGGTTTCGCCAGCGCCGTCCACACACGAGCGTTCGGATCGTAGCCCAACGAACCCGACGGATGAAGCAGCAGCAGCTCGATGAGACGCTTGCCGCCGATGTCGCCGAGGAGCCGAGCCGGGATAACGCGCGTTTCGTTGAGCACCATCAGGTCGCCGTCGTGCAAGAGATCGGGCAAATCCGCGAACCGGCGATGCAGCACGGCATCGCCGTCAAGCACCATGAGGCGGCTCGCGTCGCGCACGGGCGCGGGCTCCTGTGCGATCAGCGCTTGCGGCAATTCGTAATCGAAGTCGGCTGCTGACAGCGCCGTGCTAGGTGAAATTTTTAACGACCGTTCCGGGAAAGTAAAGCGCGAAAATGTCGGATGCGCGCCGATTGGCGAGCGCCATCCCGCGGGCGCCCCACTGGCAAAGCCCTACCCCGTGTCCGAGTCCTCCGCCGGCGATGGCGACGCTCGAGCCGTCGGGCGCACGTTCGATGTTCGTGACCAGGAGGCTGCGAAGAACGCGCGATCCGACGGCGCGCCGAAATGCGCTTCCGCCGACGACGACCGTGCCGCGATCGCTAACGAGCTCGAAGAAACGGGCGCGGCCGCTGCCGTCGCGTTCGCTGACCCGCAAATCGCTGAGCCTGCTCGCGGCCGGAAGCGAGGTCGCGAGCGACGCGCCGATTGCGTCGAATCCAAGACTGGTCGTCCAGCGGTAGTTCGGCGAGTCCATACACCACTGGCAAACGACGCCGCCCAGATATGGCGGCGACGCTTTACCCCACGCGTCGGACGAAGATTCCGTGTGGCCGCCGCAACACGACGAATACGCAACTTGCGCAAACGCGCCGCCGAACGAAAGCACGCCGCGGCTGGTGGCGTCCACGGCGGCGATGCCGGCCGGAGTTTCGGCGGCGATCCCGTCGTATCGTTGATCGAGTTCCGAAGGCACGAGATCGTAGGCCCGGCGCGGATCGCTGCGCACGAGCACGTAGGTGCGCGCACACACGGCCTGCGCTTCGAGCGCGACGGAAGGCCAACCCGCCGGCATCTCTCGCGAGACGACGCTGTAGAGATATTGCTCCAGATCGACGACGTTCACGATCTGCCCGTTTGCTAGTTGCTGGTACGAACCGCGGTACGGCCTGCCGTTAAAGTCGAACGTGTCGGCGGACGAAGGCGTCGCCGCGCCCGTCCCGAGGAGCACGCGCAGCGCAGGACGCAGCGAAGAACTGGCCGGATCGGCTTCCGTTTGGGCTCGCACGGCGCGCGCGGCCACGAACGGCATCGCGCCCAAGAGCAAAAACGTCGCTCGCCGCACGACCTCTAACGAGACTCCTAAAGCAGGCGCTCTTGCGCCGGCGCGGCGGCGCCGCTCAAGCCTAGGTGCTCGTACGCGCGCGCGGTAGCACGGCGCCCGCTGGCCGTTCGGGTCACGAAGCCTTCCTTGAGGAGATACGGCTCGACAACGTCTTCGAGCGTTTCGGCATCTTCCGTAAGCGTGGCCGCGATCGCGGCGATTCCGGCCGGTCCTCCCCGATATTGCTCGACGATCGTTCGCAGAAAGGCGCGGTCGAGACGATCGAGCCCGAGCTCGTCGACTCCCTCGCGTTGCAAAGCTTCGTCGGAAATCTGCGGCGTAATTCGGCCGTCGGCGCGCACTTCGGCGAAATCGCGCACGCGTCGCAGAAGCCGGTTGGCGACGCGCGGCGTTCCGCGGCTTCGAGCGGCGATCATCCGGGCCGCATCGGGATCGATCGGCACGCCTAGGACGCCGGCCGAGCGTCGGACGATCCGCTCCAGCTCGGGCACGGCGTAGTAATCGAGATGATGGACGATGCCGAAACGCTCGCGCAGCGGCGCGGTCAGCATCCCCGCGCGCGTCGTCGCGCCGACCAGCGTGAACCGCTGCAGCGGAAGCTTCAGCGTCTTTGCATATGCACCGCGATCCACGACGAAATCGATTTGGAACTCCTCCATAGCCGGGTAAAGAAACTCTTCGACCACGCGGCTGAGGCGATGGATTTCGTCGACGAAGAAAACGTCGCCGTGCTCCAGCGACGTGAGGATGCCAACGAGATCCTTCGGCTTCTCGAGCGTCGGACCGCTCGTCGGGCGAAAGTTTGCCTCCAGCTCGCGCGCGATCAGACCGGCAAGCGTCGTTTTGCCGAGTCCCGGCGGACCGTAAAAGAGCACGTGCTCGAGCGGTTCGCCGCGTCGTTTTGCGGCATCGATTGCGATGCGCAGGTTCTCGACCACGCGCTCCTGCCCGACGTATTCGTCGAACGAGCGCGGCCGCAGGCTCGCCCCGTAAAGTTCGTCTTCGAGCTTCTCCTGCGAATCCACGATCCGGGCGTCGTCGTTGGACGTGCCCGCGGCGGCGGAGACGTCCGCGGGGCCGAGCAGACGCCGCCGAGCATCACTCATAGCGATTCTTTCGCCGCCTTGCGGCGGTATATCTCCGCCAAGAGGCGCTCGGCGTCGTCGATGGAGGCCTGCGCATCGAGCGTTTTTCGAATCATCGCCTCGCCCTCGGCGCGTTTGTATCCAAGTTGCAGGAGCACGGCGAGCGCTTCATCGGCGAAATCGGGAATCGGGCGCGGCGGCGCGAGTGGAGCGTCACGAATGAGCAAGAACTTTGCCACCTTGCCCTGCAGCTTCGCGACGATGTCGCGCGCCTTCTGCTGCCCGATTCCGGGAAGGGTTTTCAAGAAGGCGTAGTCGCCGCGATCGATGGCGTCCGCGATCGTCGACATCGGCGCGCAGAACGCGCGCGCCGCCGAGCGCGGACCGATCGATGCGACCGTAAGCAGCGCCTCGAAAAA
Organism: Candidatus Babeliales bacterium; assembly: GCA_035654155.1. GTDB lineage: Bacteria > Vulcanimicrobiota > Vulcanimicrobiia > Vulcanimicrobiales > Vulcanimicrobiaceae > Cybelea. The sequence goes on along the minus strand of DASRXM010000038.1, from coordinate 23,558 downwards.
GTCGCGCTCGATCGCATTGGTAAAGCCGTAGTAGGCGAAGCGCCCGCTGTTCCCGTCGATATTCAGCACCGCGTAGATCTCGAGTGCGACCGGTTCGCCCGGCGTGGCCGGCACTTTGTCGCCGATGCACGGCGGCAGAATGATCTCGTAGCTGAGGCCACCCGCCTCAACCACCGCGGCTTCAGCGGTGCGCTCGATCAAGGTGCCCGAGATTCTAGCGAACACGCAGCCCGGCGCCACGGTCGACGACGTTGAGAAACGCGAGCGCCAGAGCCAGCGCATCCGACACGTCGTGCGGTTTCGGAGCGCGGCGCAAGCCCAGCAACCGCGTAACCATGGCGTTGACCTGTTCCTTGCGCGCGCTGCCCGACCCGACCAGTGCGCGTTTGACCCGCGCGTGACCGAGGGTGTGCACCGCGACGCCGGCTTGCGCGCTCGCTAAACAAAGCACCCCGCGCGCGTGTCCCATCAAAAGCGCGGTGCGCGTACTCCGGTATGTCGAGTAGAGCTCCTCGATGACGATCAGTCCCGGCTTGGTTTGGGCGATCACCTCGCAAATGCCGGCGTGGAGCTCGCGCAAACGCTCTTCGAGGCTTCCGTTAGCGGCCGGCGCGACGACACCGGCTTCGATGAGGCGCACGCTGCCGTTGCAGCGTTCCACGGCGCCGTAACCGGTGACGCGCAGCGCCGGATCGATTCCGAGCACGCGAAGGGTCTGCGCCGGGATCACTGCGGCGGCGGCGTTCCGTTAACGATCACCGTAACGGACGAGCCTGGGCCCAATTCCGTACCGGCCGCAGGATCCGTCCTGACCACCTTGCCGTCGGCACCCGCGGTAGTCGTGTACTCTAAATGCCCGACCGAGTAGCCATAGGCTTCGAGCAGCTTGAACGCGGCATCGGTCGTTAGGCCGTCGGTGTCGGGAACTTCGCCTGATACCGACAACGTGATCGTGACCGCGCTACCTTGTGCCACCTGACCGGGCGGCGGGTCTTGCGCCACCACAACGCCGTTGTTACCGCTTTGCTGCGCGTAACGCACGCCTACGTCCTGGAAGCCGGCTTGGTTGAGCGCCCGCCGCGCAGCATCGTACTCCTGGCCGACGACGTTGGGCAGTGTCGCAATCGGACCGTTGCTCTGCGCGGTTGGCGCCGCCGCGGGCACGCCGCTGTTGACGACGACGCGGACGGTCGCATTGCGGTCTACCTGCGTTCCCGGCGTTATGTTTTGTGACGCGACCGTATCGGGCGGCATCCCGGGAATGCTCTGCGACGTGTCGAGCGTGATGCCTTGTTGATCGGCGAGGGCACGCGCCGCGGCGACCGTCATATTGACGAAGTTCGGAATCGTGACCGGTTTGGGCCCGAGCGAAACGACCAGCGTAACGCGGCTGCCTTCAGGAACTTTGGCTCCAGGCTTGGGCGTTTGATCGATCACGTTGTCTTTGACCGTATTGTCGAAACGGTGCTGGATCGTCACCGCGAATCCGCTCTGCTGCAGCGCCCGTTGCGCGTCGTTGACGCTGAAGCCGCGTACGTCGTCGAGGCCCAGCAGCGGTTTGCCGTTGCTTATGAATAACTCCACGACCTGATTCTTTTCAACCTTCGTCCCGGCCGGCGGGGATTGCCGGATCACGTGGTCGGGAAGCACCGTTTCGCTCGGGCTCTTGGTAAACCGGGTACGCAGCCCGGCGTTGACGACCGCTTCCTGCGCCTGCGCCTGCGTCATGCCGGTGTAATCGCCGACCACGATGCCGCCGGCCAGTTCGGTCAGCGGCCGAGTGAATAGAAGGTATCCGAGCGCGGTCGCCGCCAGCAACGCGGCAATCAACGCCGCGACGATCCATGGCGCGCGGCCGGGGCGGCGTTCGTCCTCCATATCGAGATGCGGCCGGTCGGGCAATGGCGAGCGGCGGGGCGGCAAAGCCGAAACTCGCGCCGGGGCATCGTTCGAAATCCGATACCCGGCGATAGCCGGACGCTCTCGCGCCTCGCGCAGGGCGGTTGCGAGCTCGCTGGCGGATTGAAAGCGATGCTCGGGCTTCTTCTGCAACAGCCGGTTGACGATGGACGCCAGCGCCGGGCTGACTCCGGTCTCGCGGACGCCGATGGTCGGTACGGGATCGCCGATGTGCTTGAGCGCGACGGTGACGGGCGATTCACCGGTGTATGGAAGCTCGCCGGTGATCATCTGATACAGCACTACTCCGAGGCTGTAGAGGTCGGCAGTCTCGTGGATTTGGTGTTCTTGGGCTTGTTCGGGCGAAATGTAGTAGACGCTTCCCATGACGAGTCCCGGTTTCGTCAGCGCCATCGTTTGCTGCGAAACGGCCCGAGCGATACCGAAGTCGGAGAGCTTCACGACGTCGTCCTTGGTAACGAGCACGTTCGCCGGCTTGATGTCGCGATGCAGCAGCCCTTGCCGGTGCGCGTATGCCAGTCCGCTTGCGATCTGAACGGCGTAATCGATCGCGACCGGTTCCGGCAGCCGCCCGTCGGCCGCGATGATCTCCGCCAGCGACGGACCGTCGACCAGCTCCATAACGATGAAGTACGTGCTGTCTTGATGGCCGACGTCGTAGGTATTGACGATGTTGGGGTGCGAGAGCTTTGCCGCGGACTCGGCTTCTTGATAGAACCTGCGCACGAACTCGTCGTCGGCGGCGTACTGCTCGCGCAGCACTTTAATCGCCACCCTCCGGCGCAACAGAATGTCCGTCCCGCAATAGACCGTTGCCATACCGCCTTCGCCGAGCTTGCGATCGAGGCGGTACCGGTTGTTGAAGATTCGTTCTTCGATCAAGTTCCCGGCGTTTCCAACGCGGTGCGCAGCACGTCGCGTGCAATGGGCGCGGCGTAGGTCGCGCCGTAACCGACGTTTTCGACGAGGATCGCAACCGCAACGCGCGGGCTTTGGGCCGGGGCAAAGGCCACGAACCACGCGTGCGAACGGCCGTGCGGATTGGTCGCGGTTCCGGTTTTGCCGGCCACGGTGACGTCGGGCAATTGAGCGGGCGTTCCGGTTCCGCGCTGCACGACGGCGGTCATCATCTGCGTAACCTTCGCGGCGGTATCGGCGGATACCGGGCTTGCCAGCGTTGCGGCGCCGAAGGAGCTCAGCGTGATCCCGCCGTCAACGACCTGACGCACGATGTACGGCCGAGGCTCGTTGCCCCCATTGGCGATCGTTGCGCCGATCAGGGCCATTTGCAGCGGCGTCATCAACAAGGCGCCTTGACCGAAGCCCATCTGCGCCAACTCCCCCGGAACGATGGTCGACTGTGGAGGCACTTGGTCGCGTGCGGCCGGCAACTGAAAATCGAACGGCTCGCCGATGCCCCAGCGGCTAAGGTAGTCGTAAAAAGTCTCCACGCCCAGTTTGAGCGCAATCTGGGCAAAATCGACGTTACTCGAGAGCGCAAAGGCGGTCGTGAGGTCGGCGTCTCCGGTAGCTTCGCTCTCATTATCGTGCAGCGTGAAATCGCCGATCACAAGATACCCGGGATCCTCAAAATGAGAATCCATGGAAACCGTGCCGCTGTCGATCGCCGCCGCGGCAGTGAACATTTTGAACGTCGAACCCGGAGGGTAAAGCCCGGCCAGCGCGCGGTCGAGCAGCGGCGCCTCGGCGTCGGTGCTCAGCGATGTAAACTCCGCGTCAAAAAGGTTCGGATCGTAGCTCGGCACGCTCGCGAGCGCCAGTACCGCGCCGCTGCGGGGATCCAGCACGACTCCCGCGCCTCGCGGGTACCGCGATAGCAGCTCGTATAGCCTGCTCTGAACCTGCGGCACGATCGTCGTTACGACGTCGGCGCCGTGAGCCGCGCTCACCTCGCCGCGAAGCGTCGCCGTAAGATCCGACAGTTGTCCGAGCGGATCGCCGCTCACTTCGGGCGAGCTCAACGCGCGGTCGAAGCTCGCCTCGAGGCCGCTCGTTCCGTACCGTGGAGACGTGTAGCCCACGGTTTGAGCCAGGGAAGCTCCGAACGGATATACGCGCTTGCCATCGACTGTCGCAGCCAAAACCGTTCCGTCGGTTGCCAGGATGCGTCCGCGCCCCGTGTCCAGCAATGCATGGCGCGGATTTGAAGGCCGGGACGCGATCTGCGGCGCGGATATCAGCTGAACGTAGCTTTGACGAACCGCCAGCGCGAAAAACAGAAGTACGAAGAACGTCGCTAGGCCGCGGATCGCGCGGTTCGTCATGCTTCGCGAAGAACGGTGAGACCGCCGGGCGTCCGCAATGCCATGTGAGCGTGCGTGGGTCCGGCGCCGAGCGCCGTATTGACGATCGCCGAGACCGTCGCGTCGGGCAGCGCACCGGTCGTCAAGACGATCTCTACATGGAGTTCCGCCAACAGCTCGGGAACGACGTACGCGCACGTTGGAGACAACTCTAAATGCGAAGCCTCGAACGCGCCCGCGCGCCACGGCCCGCGCTTACCAAAGACTTGGGCGTGATAATCCCAAGCGCAAAGCTGCCTCGCCTTCCAAACAAAGTCGTCGCGCGCGCAAAGCCGCCGGCACGCAGCGCATTGTACGAGCGCAACCGCCGGCCGCCCCAGCGACTCCGCAACGTCCTCAGGCAGGTCCTCGAGGTTCAGAATCGTCGCTTCGTCGAGGCGGTCGGGAAGTTGCGAAGCCCATCCGATTCGCGCGAGCAGCTCGAGTTCGCGCAGCGGCACCACGAACGCGTGGTCGTCACGAGGCGGAAAAGTTCGGTCTATCCAATCGAAGAGATCGGCGAATGCAACGTTGACTGCCTGCCGGCCCTCTCCGACGACGATTCCGAGGGGCGTCCAGGCCATGGGAATGAGATGCGCCCGTATCGTGTCTTTATCGGCGCCGTCGGTCGACGGGCGCAACGAATTGACAATCGCGAGAGTGCTGGCGTTGCCGCCCACGACGAATACCTGCGTTTCGGTACGAGCAGCTACGAGGCGACCCTCGCCTGTGCGTTGCGGTACTCTTGCAGGCTGCGTGGCGGACCAGCCTTGCTCGTCAGCGCTTCGACCAGCGCCCGCGCCGTATCCAAGCTCGTCAAACACGCAATGCTCGCTTCGACCGCCGCTCGGCGAATCTTGTAGTCGTCGGAGATTTCCCGCGGCCCTTTGGCGTCGTTGATAACTAAGTCGACGGCTCGAGCGGCAATGAGATCGAGCACGTGCGGAGATCCGTCGGCAATTTTGTTGACGCCTTGCGTAGGGATGCCGGCGTCCTCCAGCAAAACCCGCGTGCCCGGCGTAGCCACCAGCGTGTGTCCGAGACGCGCGTACGCGCGCAGCACCGGGATCGACTCTTCCTTCTCTTCGTCGGCAATCGACACCAGGATGCGGCCGCCGGTCCCCGGCAGCCGAATGCCGGCCGCCAAAAAACCTTTGCGAAGCGCACCTCCGAAGGTCTTGTCGATGCCGAGGACTTCGCCGGTTGACTTCATCTCGGGACCAAGCATCGTTTCGACGCCGCGCATCTTGGAGAACGAGAACACCGGAACCTTGACGACCACGTACGGCACGTGGGGGATCAGACCGACGCCGTAATTTAAGTTTCGGAGCTTCTCTCCGAGCGCGATCCGCGTAGCCGCCGCGACCAGATTGATCCCGGTCGCCTTTTGAATGATGGGAACCGTCCGGCTGGCGCGCGGGTTGGCTTCGATGATGTAAATCGCGCCTTCGTGAACGACGAACTGTATGTTGATCAGCCCGCGAATGCCCAGCTCGGCCGCGATTGCCGACGTCAGCTCGGCGATGCGCGCCTCCATCGCGGCGTCAATCGAGGCGACCGGATAAACGCTGATCGAATCACCCGAATGTACGCCCGCGCGCTCGACGTGCTCAAAAATGCCGGGAATCAGCACGTCATCTCCGTCGAAGACGGCGTCGACCTCGAGCTCCAAGCCGCGAAGGTACTTATCGACCAGCAGCGGCGCGTCGGGAAGAATCGGCGGCGCCGACTCGGCATACGAAACGAGCTGCGCTTCGTTGTACACGATCTCCATTGCGCGCCCGCCAAGCACGAACGACGGCCGGACTAACACCGGAAAGCCGAGTTCGCGTGCAATCGCACGGGCCTCGCGAAAGCTCCGCGCCGCCATCCCCTTTGGACGCGCGACCTGCAGGCGCGCAAGCGCGGCATCGAACTGTTCGCGGTTCTCGGCCATGTCGAGCGAACGGCGATCGCTGCCGACGATCGGTACGCCGCGGCGGCTGAGCTCGGCCGCCAGATTGATCGCGGTCTGGCCGCCGAAGGCGAGCATGACGCCGCGCGCTCCGGTGGCACGGTACGTCGCCTCGACCTCGTCGGGGCCGGGCGGCTCGAAAACGAGCGTGTCGGAAATATCGAAGTCGGTCGAAACGGTTTCGGGATTGTTGTTGATAACGACCGGAGAACGTCCGGCATCCTTGAGCGCCCAGGCGGCGTGCACGCAGCTGTAGTCGAACTCGATGCCCTGGCCGATCCGGATCGGTCCGCTGCCGACGACGACCACCGCATCCTCCGGCGTCGCCCGCATCTCGTCGCGTTCGTCGCTCGAAAGGTAATAGTACGGCGTTTTCGCGGGAAACTCGGCGGCCGCAGTGTCGACCATCCGAAACGCCGGCCGAACTTTCCCGTTACGCGCGCCGCGCAAGCCCTCGGCGGCATGCTCTTCGTCCGCAATGATGTCGGCGATCTCGTACAGCCAGAAGCGGTCGATGGCGGAAAGTTGCGCAATCCGCTCGACGGCGGCGGACCGCTGCGCAGGCTCGGCCCGCTTGAGGAGTTCGCTGACGGCGAAGATCCGCTCGTGGGTGGGATGCGCGATGACGCGTTCCAGTTCGGCCTCGCTCCACTCCGAGAGCGCTCCGGTGAGCGACGTGCGCCCGAGATCGAGCCCGCGCACGGCCTTGAGCAGCGCGGCGCGAAACGTCCGGCCGATGCCCATCGCCTCGCCGGTCGACTTCATCTGGGTGCCGATCGCGGTGTCCGCGAGCGGAAACTTGTCGAACGGCCACCGCGGGATCTTGACGACGACGTAGTCGAGGGTCGGCTCGTAGGCTGCTTTGGTTATCCCCGTTACGGGGTTCGGAATCTCGTCGAGCCGTTGCCCTAGCGCGATGCGGGTCGCGATTTTAGCGATCGGGTATCCGGTCGCTTTCGAAGCCAACGCGGAGCTGCGCGACACGCGTGGATTGACCTCGATGATGGCGTATTCGCTGCGCTCAGGATGGAGCGCAAACTGGATGTTGCAGCCACCCTGCACGTCGAGCGCGCGAATCACGTTGATGCTTGCGGTGCGCAACATCTGGTACTCTCGATCCGAGAGCGTCTGGGAGGGCGCCACGACGATAGAATCGCCGGTGTGGACGCCGACCGGATCGATGTTCTCCATGTTGCAGACGACGATGCAGTTGCCGGCGCCGTCGCGCAAGACTTCGTACTCGATCTCTTTCCAACCCAGCAGCGACGTCTCCAAGAGCACCTGGTGAATCAAGCTTGCGTTCAGACCGGCAGCAAGCGTGTCGCGCAGCTGCGCTTCGTCGTGCACGACTCCGCCGCCGGTGCCGGCTAGCGTATAAGCGGGACGCACGACGAGCGGATACCCGGCGATGCTCGCAAACGCCAGACCCTCGTCGATGTGCGTTACGATTGCACTTTCGGGAACGGGCTCACCGATCTCGAGCATCTTGAGCTTGAACCGCTCGCGGTCTTCGGCTAGCCGTATCGTTTCGATCGGGGTTCCGAGCAACTCGACGCCGTAGTGCGCCAGGACGCCGGATTCGTCCAGTTCGACCGCGAGGTTCAGCCCGGTCTGTCCGCCGAGTGTCGGAAGCAACGCGTCGGGCCGTTCCCGCGCGACGATCGCTTCAACCGAGTCCACCGTGAGCGGCTCGAGATAGACCGCATCGGCGATCTCGGGATCCGTCATGATCGTGGCCGGATTCGAGTTGACGAGGACGACGCGATGGCCTTCCTCGCGCAGCGCCCGGCACGCTTGAACTCCGGCGTAATCGAACTCCGCGGCCTGACCGATAACGATCGGTCCCGACCCGATGACCATCACGCTGCGCCGCGGCACTAAAAACGCGTTATTAAAGCAGCCTCGCTTGAGTCCCTGGTGTGCGAAGGCTTGGAGCCGGGTTCAGGACGCTTCTCAGCAGCCCTAAACCCCGGCTCCTCACGTGCTTCACCGGAATTCGCTTGGCTGCGTTTAAGGGGTTGGCGTGAAGTTTGGGGTTTACGTGCTGGGGGTTGCGGCGATTGCGACCGGGATCGTCGATTTGGTTTGGGGGAAGTTTGAATCCGCGCACGAGCCGATTCAAGCCTGGGGGGACAACCTGACCGGGCAGGGCGGTTTCGCCGATGTGGTCGCGATCGTACTGATTGTTGGTGGTGCCGCGGTTCTGTGGCGGCAAAGCGCGCGGATCGGCGCCGTGTTGTTGGGCATCGCGTATTTGATCTTTGCGATTTTTTGGGCGCCGCGGATTTACTGGACGATGGTAATCCCGGGAGTCGGCTGGCCTGGGACGATCGGCGCGATCGGCGGTATCGGTCAGCAGGCGATCGTGATCGCGGCGGCGGCGCTGATTTACGCCGATGCGACTCCCGGCTCACGCTGGACGTCGAGCATAACGCGGATCGCGCCGTTGGTCTTCGGGATTTCCGTCATCTTCTTTGGGCTTGCGCACCTAACCGGAGTCGGATCGACCGCGCCGATGGTTCCGAAGTGGATACCGCCGAATGCCGACTTCTGGGTCGTCTTCACCGGCATCGCCTTTATCGCCGCAGGTATTGCAATTAGTTCGGGCGTCCTCGGCGTTCTAGCGGCTCGGTTGCTCACGCTCATGTTTCTCGTTTTTGCGGCTCTCGTTCTGCCGCGCTACATTTTCCAGTATCCGCATAACGAGATCCCGTGGGGAAGCAACGCGTACAACCTCGCGGCGGTGGGCGCAACCTGGGTGCTTGCGGATTGGTTGGCAGGGCGGCGCAGGTTACGGCTGCAGACGGGTGAGATTCCAAACGCCGGCTGATCGGGTGTAGAGCATACGCTCGTGCATGCGATTAGGCTGTCCTTGCCAGAACTCGATGCGCGACGGCGCCAGCAAATAACCGCCCCACGAATGCGGTCGCGGAACGTCGTCGCCTTCAAAGCGCTGCTCGAAATGCGCGAAGCGTTCTTCGAGCACTGCATACGATTCAAGCGGCTCGCTCTGCTCCGAAGCCCACGCTGCGAGTTGATGCCCGCGCGGGCGAGCGCCGAAGTACGAGTCGGATTCCTCCTCGCGCAGCGGCGCGACGTCGCCTTCGGCACGGACTTGTCGTTGGAGATGCGGCCAATAAAAGACTGCGGCAGCCCAAGGATTCTCCGCAAGCTCTCGCCCTTTACGGCTCAGATAGGACGTGTAGAATCGCAGCCCGCGCTGGTCCAAACCGCGCAGTAACACGACTCGCGCCGAAGGGCGCGCTTGCGCATCGGCGGTTGCGAGGCACATCGCGATAGCGTCAATCGTATCGGAGCCGCCGGCGTCGTCGATCCATCGGCTCAGCAAAGCGATCGGATCCGTCACGGGTAGCGGCCCAGTCCCAAGCCGGTGAGAAATGCCGCGACCATGGCAAGCGCGCCGGCGATTGCAAAACCCAGCGATGCATCGACCGGTTTGCGCTGCACCGAGGTAACGCGGCCGAGCCGTGCCAGCGCGTCGCGAAGTTGCGTCGCGTTTTGCGCGCGTGCGTAGGCACCGCCGCTTGCCGCCGCATAAGCTCGCAGCGCGTCTTCGTCGATCGTCGCCTCCTCGCTGGTTCCCGGAATAAATCCGCCGTTGGAGGTTCCTATGCCGACCGTGTAAACGGGAATGTGATGCGCGCCGAGCCACTGCGCGACCTCCGTCGGATCGGTGCCGGCGTTGTTGACGCCGTCGGTAATCAAAATGACGACGCGATGGCCCGTAGACGGGAGCAGTTGGGCCGCAAGCTTGAGCGCATCACCGATCGCCGTGGCGCCGTTAGGAAGCGGAACTTGGTCAAGCTCCGCAGTCACGGACTGGTGATCGGAGCTCAGCGGCGCTACCACTCCCGCGGTGCCGGCAAAGGAGATGATGCCGATCTTCGTGCCGGGCGGACTTTGCGCGATGAACTCGCGCGCGGCCGCTTTTGCCGCCTGTCCGCGCGTCGGGAAGACGTCGGTCGAGGCCATCGAGCCGGAGGTGTCGATGCAGATGAAAACCTGTCCGTCGCGCACCGGTACCGGCACCGATAGATGCGGACGCGATGCCGCGAGGACGATGCCGAAAAGCGCGACGACCCAGAACCCCTGCAGCGCGCGCGGAATCCAGCGCCGAGGGCGAGCGGCGTCAACAAAAAAGCCAATGTCGGAGTACGCCAAGTCGTGTGCCGTGACGCGCCGTTGCAATCGCTCGTAGAGTGCCGCGAAGATGACCACCGCGAGCATTCCAAGCAGAAGCCGTAGCGGATGATCGACGCTCACGCGCGGCGTAGCCCAAACGCCGCGGCCAGCGCGCCGGCCCCATCTTCTTCGCGAAGGATGCCGGTGCGCCAGTTCGCGGTCTCAAAACGGGCGAGCAGCGACGTTTCACGCCGGCGAATCGCCGTGCGAAACGCCTCTCGTTCGCGAGAGCCCACGTAAGCGCGAATGTTTCCGCCCTCCGCTCCGCGCAAGCGCACGATTCCAGCTAGCGGCAGTCCGTCGTACCACGGGTCGCGAGCGATGAGCGCGGTGCAGTCGAATCGCGCGCCCAAATCGGCAAGATCGCGGTCGAGCGCCGGATCGAGGTCGTACCAGTCACCGATCGCGAGCAACGCGGCCCCTCGCGGCAGGGCGGCCGCTGCGGTTCGAAGCGCGCGCGCCGCATCGAATGCAGCCGCGCTGTCGCAAACCGATGCCGTGGCGTGTGGCGAACGCTGCAGACTGGGCGGCGTTATGCCGTCGGCAGTCACGCGAATACATCGGTCCTGCGTTGTTGCCGCGGCGAACCAGCACACCAAGGCTTCGCGTGCGGATTCGAGCAGCGTGCGGCGCCGGCCCACGCGCATCGAGGGCGATTCGTCGACGATTGCCGCCAGCGTCAGCGCCACGTCTTCGAGCACGACCCGCGTTTGGAGCTCTCCCGACCGAGCCGTCGCGGCCCAGTCGATGCGGCGCACGTCGTCGCCGGGAACGTATGCGCGCAACTCGACGAATTCGTACCCGTCGCCACGATAGATCGTTGGCGAGCCGGCCCCGAGGTGACGCGGCCGGCGGCGCGCACGGAGCAGCGCATCGCGAATCGTCATGGCGCGGGAACGGACGCGACGATTGCATCGATCACGCGTTCCGGGCTGACACCTTCGACCGCGAGCCGATAGTTGAAGCCGATACGATGACGCAAGGCGTGATTGGCGACGGCCCGCACGTCGTCGGGCAGGGCAAAATCGCGGCCATCGAGCAGCGCCCGCCCGCGAGCCAGAAACGCCAGTGCGAGCGTTGCGCGGGGGCTGGCACCATAGTCGATGAGCTCTGCAACGCGCAGCGGCGCAGCGGTTTCGGAGCTTACGCTAACCGCTCCGGCATCGCGCGTCCTGGCGACGAGCTCGACGATGTACCGCTTGAGCTTCTCGTCAATGTGGACGGCATGCGCTTGAGCGCGCCAAGCCCGCACGTCGTCGAGCGTGGCCACCGCACGCACCGGCTGCGTATCGGTGACGGCGAATCGCTCGAGAATGCCCAGCTCCTCCTCCCGCGACGGATAGCCGACCCTCACCTTCATTAGAAAGCGGTCCATCTGCGCGATCGGCAGCGCATACGTTCCCTCGGAGTCGAGCGGATTCATCGTGGCCATCACGACGAATGGATCCGGAAGGGCATACGATTGCGGACCGATCGTGACTTGCCGCTCCTGCATGGCTTCCAGCAAGGCCGATTGCACCTTGGCCGGTGCGCGATTGATCTCGTCCGCCAGGACGACGTTGGCAAAAATTGGACCGAGCACGGTCGCAAACGCGCTTTCGCGCTGGTCGAAGATGCGCGTGCCGACGATGTCACTCGGCAGCAGATCGGGTGTGAACTGAATTCTTTTGAAGTCGCCTTCGAGCGCTGCGGCCAGCGCGCGGCAGGCGAGCGTCTTCGCTAGTCCGGGCGGCCCCTCGAGCAGGACGTGACCGTTGGCCAGCAAGGCAAGGAGCAGCGCTTCGATAACGCCTTCCTGGCCGACGATCGTTCGGCCGAGCGCCAGACGCAGATCGCTTGGAACGCGCGCGGCGATCATGCGGCGGCGTCGATGTAGCGACGCAGCGCGGCGCACGCGTCTTCGATTGCGCCGGACAGGTCGTCGTCGTACGTGAAGGCGCTTCGTTCGAGTGCAATGAGCAGCCCGCGCATCGTCAAGTCCTTGGATTGGGGTCGCCCGAGCACGTCCCCGAGTGTTTCTCCCTCGGCCGCCCCGACCATACGCCAGATCGCGCCGCGCACGACGACCGCTGCGGCTCGTGTTCGCTCAGCCGCCAGCACCGTCAGCGCGTCCTCCGCGTGCTGCCGTCGCGAGCGCTCGGGCGGCGTTACCGGCATCGGATGCGCGGCCGCAACGAGGAGCGGCGCCGGAGCGCGCCGGCGGCGAAACAGCACGACCGCGAGCAGTACCACGGATATTGCAGCGATGAGCCACAGCAGCGCCCGCAGTGCGAACCAAAGGGCGGCGAAAAACGGCTGCGCGCCGGTTTGCAGCACCGAGGACGCGGTTGCGACAACGTGCAGGGTGAGCCCGTTAGTGTACCATTGCTTGGCTTTGCCGTCTCGCGCATCGATGGCTTGCAACGTCGCGGGAGCCACCGCAATTGGACCGCCGTTTGGAGCGCTCACCGCGATCGTTTCGCGGTATTGAGTACCGCGGGGACCGCTGACCGTCTGCCGCTCGTCGCCCAGCAAGTCGAGTTGCGCGAGCATCGGCAAATCGAGGTTCTCGATGGACGAGACTCGCTCGCGCACGTTCAGCGCCACCGTCAAGTGAAAAACGGCGCCCGCCTTGGGCGTTCCCTGATCCGTGCTTAGCGCGAACGACTCGACCGTCAGCCGCTGGAGCGTCTGGGCTCGGGCGGATGCCGCCGCCGCGCCGCAGAGGAGCGCGGCCAGAATTACTCGCGCCGCAGAGCGTCTAACCATTGCGCAAAAATCCGGCGCGCATCGAATGGGCCCGGCGAAGCTTCGGGATGAAATTGCACTCCGGCAATCGGCAGCGTGCGATGGCGAAAACCCTCGTTCGTAGCGTCGTTGAGATTGGTCATCGTCGCTTCGAGCTCGGCTGGAAGCGAAGCCGCATCGACCGCGTATCCATGGTTGTGCGCGGTTACGAGCACGTCGCCGGCCGTTAAATCCATCACGGGTTGATTCCCCCCACGATGTCCGTACGGCAACTTATACGTCCGGCCGCCGCAGGCGAGCGCGAGGAGCTGGTGTCCCAGACAAATGCCGTACATCGGCTTACGTCCGACCAGCCCGCGCAGCAATTCGATCGTTCCGGTGAGATCCGTGGGATCACCGGGGCCGGGCGAGATGAAGATCGCGTCGGGATCGCGAGCCAGGACTTCGGATTCGCTAACGTCGTACGGAACGACCGAGACGCGAGCGCCGAGCGCCGCAAGCTGGTCGAGGATGGCGCGCTTGACGCCGCAATCGATGAGGACGATCCGCGCGCCGTCGCCGTCGCCGATCGCGAACGGCTCGCGCGTCGCAACGCTGGGCACCAGCGCTTTTGTGTCTGCGCCGCGCACGAACTCGCTCAACCGGCGCTCCGCGTCTCCGAGAGCCGCTTCCCCGACCGCGAGCGCGGCCCAAATCGTTCCGTGCTCGCGCAACGTTATCGTGATCGCCCGCGTATCGGCGCCGATTAAGGCCGGCACGCCCTGCTCGTCGAGCCACGACGGCAGGTCTTGCTTGGCAAGATGGTGCGACGGATGATACGCGATCTGCTTGATCACGGTTCCCGCAACGCATGCGCGTCGATATTGGGCAGCGTCGCCCGAGATGCCGTAGTTGCCGATCATCGGATACGTGAACGTCAGGATCTGACCCGCGTAGGACGGATCCGTAAGCGCTTCCTCATACCCGGTCATGCCGGTGTAGAAGACCGCTTCGCCCAGCGCAGTGCCGGTGCAGCCCAAACCATAGCCGTCAAAACGGCTCCCGTCGGCCAGGAAAAGTGCAGCGGGATTGGCGCGCTTCATGCGGTTTCCACCGCTTGGTGCCGCACGAGGCCGCCGACGACGGTCGCCAGGACGCGGCGAGGAAGCCGCTGCCCCGCGAACGGCGTGCACTTGCCTTTCGATGCGAACGTCTCGGGATCGACGGTCCAGGGGCGATCGGCGAAGATCGTGATGTCCGCGGGTTCTCCGATCCGCAGCGTCCCCGCGCGCAAACCCAGAATCCCGGCGGGATTCGTCGACAGCAACGCGACGAATCGCATCAGCGGCAAATCGGGCAGCGCTGCGGCGTAAGCGCCGACGGCGATCTCCAAGCCCGAAAACCCGGGCGCCGCGGCTTCGCCGAGCTTCTGCGCCCGAGTGTGCGGCGCGTGATCGCTTGCAAACGCGTCGATGGTTCCATCCCGCACGCCCGCGCGCAGCGCCTCGACATCGGCCTGGCCGCGCAAGGGCGGGTGCACCGTCGCGGCGGGTCCGAGCTGGGCGGCCAACGCACTCGTAAAGGTTAAGTGATGCGGCGTTACCTCGCATGTGACGCACGTACCCTGCGTGCGCGCGCTGCGGATGCATTCGAGCGCTGCAGCCGTAGACACGTGAGCGATGTGCCACGCCTTCTTCATTTCGCGAGCAATTTGAAGATCGCGGAGAACCGTCGCTTCCTCCGGCTCGCAGTGCTCGATGAGGGGCGCCGTCAGGTCGGCAGCGCGCAGCGCGGCATCCGTGAGCACGCTCGCATCTCGCACGGTATCGCCGTCGTCCGAGAATGCCACCGCGCCGGCGGCGGCGAGGGCCGCAAAGTCGCAGGGCTGCGCACCTCGGCGTCCGCGCGTGATCGCGCCGATGGGATAGACGCGGCAGCGAGCCTGGCTGCGCGCGTCACGTAACAATCCGCGCAGCACCTCGGGCTCGTCGAGAGCAGGGTTCGTGTTGGGCATGCAGGCGACGCTCGTAAAGCCTCCTCGAACGGCAGCCTCAGTTCCCGTGGCAATGGTTTCCTTTTCGGGGAAGCCGGGCTGGCGCAGGTGGACGTGCATGTCGATAAAGCCGGGCGCAACGATTGCGCCGGAGGCGTCGAAAATCTGCTCGCTCGCCGCCGGCTGCAGGTGCTCGCCGATCTCGATGATTATCCCGTCGCGTACGCGTAAATCGCGTAGCGAATCCAGGGAGGTCGCCGGATCGACGATCCTGCCCCCTTTGACCAACAGCTGGGTCATCGCGCGTTGACGAGCAGATCGAGCACTGCCATCCGGATCGCGATCCCGTGGTGCACCTGTCGCGCGTAGCGCCAACCCGCATACTTCAGCACGGAGTCGTCGAGCTCGACGCCGCGATTGTACGGACCTGGATGCAGCACGATCGCCTCGCTGGGAAGCAACTTCAAACGGCGGGCATCCAGCCTGTAGCGGTCGATGTATTCGCGGTCGGAGATCGGCATCTCGACAAAGCGCTCGCGTTGGATGCGCAGCAAGACGACGGCATCGGCTTGCGGCAAAGCCACGTCGAAATCGCGCTCGACCGTTACGCCGGCGGCGGCGTATGCGCTGGGCAAAAATGAGTCGGGGCCGACCAACACGACCGACGCGCCCAGCCGCGTCAAGCCGCGAATCATGGAGTGGGCGACCCGGCTATGTAAAATGTCCCCAACGATGGCAATGATCCGGCCGTTCAGCTCGCCGAATTCTTCGATCATCGTGTAGATGTCGAGCAATGCCTGGGTTGGGTGAGCGTGGACTCCGTCGCCCGCGTTGACGACGTGCCCGTCGAACGCGTGCGCGATGCGCTGGGGAAAACCCGATTCGGGATGCCGAACGACCAAAACGCAGATGCCCAGCGCTTCGAAGGTTATGGACGTGTCCTCCAGGGTTTCACCCTTGGTTGCGAGGCTCAGGTTCTTCGGCGCGAGATTCACGACGTCGGCGCCCAAGCGCAGCTCGGCAAGATTGAACGAGGTAAACGTGCGCGTGCTCTCTTCGAAGAACATATTGACGCACGCGATCCCTTTGAGCAGCGGGCCGGGCGCGGTCTTTTCGAATTCGGCAGTGCGCTCGAAGATATAAGCCAGCTCGTCAGCGGTAAGATCGTCGAGATCGATGAGGCTACGGCGAATCCGCACCCGAATCCCCAACGCCCGCGATCACGATCTCATCTGAATCCGCCGGCGACAAACCCAGCACGACCTTGACGCGTTCCTGGGGCGTCGTCGGCGTGAAGCGACCGACGTAATCGGCCTGGATCGGAAGCTCCCGCAAGCCGCGATCGACAAGCACGCAGAGCCGAATCGCAGCGGGCCGGCCGAGGTCGGTTACCGCATCGAGAGCCGAGCGAATCGTGCGTCCGGTGTAGAGCACGTCGTCCACGATCACGACGATTCGTCCGGAAAGATCCTGCGGAATTTCGGATTCCGGTAATTGGTGGGTCACTCGATCGTCACGATACAGGTTGATGTTGAGAAAGCCCAGGGCGGGCGGGCGCCCGCTGATGCGCCCTATCTCGGCTGCGAGCCTCGAGGCAAGGGTCTCCCCGCCGCGCCGAACCCCGAGCAGCACGAGGCCCCCCTCGGCATCGTTGGGCTCCACGATTTGACGCGCGAGCCGGGCAACGATGCGCTCGATCTCCGCGCTACGCGCGAGCACGCGCGAGCCGCCAATGGCAGTCATGCGCTCTCCTTCAGTTTGGCCAGGGCCGCTTCCACCCGTGCAAGTTCTCCACGATACCCTTCCAGCTTCTCACGCTCTTTGGCGACGACGCGCGCGTCGGCTCGCGCCACGAATGCCTCGTTACGCAGTTTCTTCTCCCCACGGTCGATCTCGGAGCGCAGCTGTGCGGCCTGCTTGCGGTATCGCTCTGCTAGCAGACCATGCGGCGTGCGAACGCCGATTTGCGAAAACGCGTCGCCGATGCTCTCGCCGGCGGGCCCCTTGCGCTCGATCGACGCGCTCGTTAGCAAAACTAGCAAAGCGCTAACCTCTTCCGGAACGTTGGCCGGAACGTCGAGCGCAACGTGATCGCGCGGAGTCAAGCCCATTTCGGCGCGCGCGTTCCGGATGCGCTCGACCGCGCGCTGCAGCGCGGCGAACTCGCGAGCATCCGATTCGAAGGTCGGAACCTCGAGCGGGTCGGGCCAGTTTGCGGTCACGATCGTTTCGCCGTCATGCGGAAGCGCGAGCCAGACTTCCTCGCTGATGAAGGGGGCAATCGGATGAAGCAGCCGCATCGCGCCATTCCATACGTACGACAGCACCGGCGCCCGCGTCGCGCGATTCACGTCGGCCTTGGTCGCTTCGAGATACCAATCGCAAAACTCGTACCAGATGAACCGCCACATCGTCTCGGCGGCATTGCCGAAGTCGTATTCGTCCAAGAGGTTTCCCATCCGCACGATCGTGTCGCGATAGCGGGTCAGAATCCAGCGGTCGGCCAGCGTCAGGCTGGAGGGTTGCGGCAGCGTCATGGCGCGCGGCAGGCCCTCGGGCAATGCCAGCACGTACCGCGTTGCATTCCAGACCTTGTTGTTGAAGTTGCGAGCCTCGTGTGCGCGCGATTCTTGGTAGCGCAACTCTTGGCTCTCCAAACGCATCTGGCGCAGAATCGAAAAGCGTACCGCATCCGCGCCGTACCTTTCGGCAAGCTCGAGCGGATCGATGGCGTTTCCCAGTGACTTGGACATCTTGCGCCCGGCCGCATCGAAAACCAGCGGCGTGATCACGACGTCGGGGAATGGTACCTTTCCCATGAAGTGAATCCCGAGCATGACCATCCGCGCGACCCACAAAAAGATGATGTCGCCGCCCGTAATCATCGCTTGCGAAGGATACCAGCAGCGCAACTCGGCGCTCTTTTTCGGCCACCCCAAAATTGAGAACGGCCAAATTCCGCTCGAAAACCAGGTGTCCAGCGTATCCGGATCGCGGGTCAGCTCGCGCGTGCCGTAGGTCCGCTGCGCGATTTCGAGCGCTTCTTGCTCACTTTCGGCGACGACCTCGTCGCCGGCCGAGGTGTACCATACGGGCAGTTGGTGTCCCCACCAAATTTGCCTCGACACATTCCAGTCGCGGATGTTCTCAAGCCACTGCTCGTAAGTGCGCCCGTACCGCTCCGGAACGAATCGTACGCGTCCGCTGCGATAAGCTTCCAAAGCGGGTGCGGCCAGCGGCGCGGCCTTGACGAACCACTGCAACGAAAGCAGCGGCTCCACGATATCTCCGCTGCGATCGCTGGTTGCAACCGCATGCCGATGCGGAGTCTCGGCGATCAGCAATCCGAGCCGGCGCAAGTCGTCGACGATACGCGCGCGAGCGTCGAAGCGGTCCAGCCCGACGTACGGGCCGACCGGAACGTCGGCACCCGTGATGCGCGCCTCGACGTCGATGACCGACGGCATGGCAAGCGTGTTGCGCGTGCCAATCTCGTAATCGAGCGGATCGTGTGCGGGCGTCACCTTGACGGCTCCGGTGCCGAACTCGGGATCGACCGCTTCGTCGGCGATGATCGGAACCGCCCGGTCGAAGAGCGGCGGCAACCAGACGCTGCGGCCGATGAGACCGGCATACCGCGGATCTTTCGGATGGACGGCGACCGCAACGTCGGCGAGCATCGTTTCGGGACGCGTCGTCGCGATCTCGACGCCGGCGCTGGAATCGTCCTTCGAATACGGATAGCGGATTCGCCAGAGCTGTCCGTCGCGTTCGACGTATTCCAGCTCGGCGTCGGAGATCGTAGAGTGCGATCCGGGATCCCAGTTGATCAAACGCGTCCCGCGATAAATAAGTCCTTCACGGTAGAGCTGAACGAAGACGCGCACTACGGCCGCCGACAAGCCTTCATCCATCGTGAATCGGGAGCGCTGCCAGTCGGGTCCGAAGCCAAGACGGCGAAACTGCGCGTCGATCGCGCCGCCGTACGTGCGCGACCATTCCCACGCCCGCTCCACGAATCGGTTGCGGCCCAGGTCCTCACGCCGCACGCCTTCGCGAGCGAGCTCTTTGACGAGCACGGCCTCCGTTGCGATCGCGGCGTGATCGACGCCCGGAAGCCAATCGGCGTTCTCACCGAGCATTCGGTGGTAACGCGTAAGCACGTCCATCGGCGTGAAGGTGGATGCGGTGCCCAAGTGCGCGCGAGCGGTAACGTTTGGCGGCGGCATGCAGATGATAAACGGAGGACGCGCGGGATCGGGCTCCTCGTGAAAGTAGCCGTTTTGCTCCCATCGAGCGTACAGACGTGGTTCGACCGCTTGCGGATCGTAATGCTTGGGGAGATCCATCGGTTGGCCCAGGGTTCAGCGGTGTCTCGGTCTTGTCATCCTGAGCGGAGCGAGCGTAGCGAGCGCAGTCGAAGGACGCGCGTCAGCTAATCTCGGTTTCGTGATTCGACTTCGCTCCCTGCGGTCGCTCCGCTCAGCATGACACAGCCCTAAGCGGGCATGTCTTTCTTTTGTTCGTGATATACGAGCGTCGGTGACTCTTTCTTCTCTATAACGTCTTTGTTGACGACGCACTTCTTGACGCCCTGAAGCGACGGCAGATCGTACATGACCTCCAGCATCGTCTCCTCGAGGATAGAGCGCAGACCGCGCGCGCCGGTTTTCCGGCTCTGCGCCTTGTGAGCGATTGCGACCAGCGCCTCTTTCGTGAACTGCAGATCGACCCCGTCCATGTTCAAGATCTTTTGGAATTGACGGACGAGCGCGTTTCGCGGCTCCGTGAGAATCCTGCGCAGCGCCAGTTCGTCGAGCGCGTCGAGGGTGACGACGATCGGAAGGCGTCCGATGAATTCCGGAATCAGTCCGAATCGCAACAGGTCTTCGGGCATCAGTTGCTGCAACAGCTTGCCGACGCGAACCTCGCGTTTGCCTTCCGGCTGGGCGCGGAAGCCCATGTTGTTGGCTGCGACGCGCGATTCAATGATGCGCT
Source organism: Candidatus Babeliales bacterium (assembly GCA_035654155.1). Lineage (GTDB taxonomy): Bacteria > Vulcanimicrobiota > Vulcanimicrobiia > Vulcanimicrobiales > Vulcanimicrobiaceae > Cybelea. Next base: position 3,481 of record DASRXM010000038.1, on the reverse strand, counting down.
CCAGACCGTCGAAGGCGCCGCCGCAGATGAACAGCACGTTGGTGGTGTCGATCTGGATGAACTCTTGATGCGGATGCTTGCGTCCGCCTTGCGGCGGCACGTTTGCAGTCGTGCCTTCGAGAATCTTGAGCAGCGCCTGCTGCACGCCTTCGCCCGACACGTCTCGCGTAATCGATGGGTTTTCGCTCTTGCGCGCAATTTTGTCGATCTCGTCGATGTAGACGATTCCCTTTTCGGCGCGTTTGACGTCGTAGTCGGCAGCCTGGATCAACTTGAGCAAAATGTTCTCGACGTCTTCACCGACGTAGCCGGCTTCGGTCAGCGAGGTTGCGTCGGCCATGGCGAGTGGAACGTCGAGGATCTTGGCAAGCGTCTGAGCCAGATAGGTCTTCCCCGAGCCCGTCGGCCCAACCAGCAAGATGTTTGACTTCTGCAGCTCCACGTCGTCGGCCGCGCCACCGGCGTTGATCCGCTTGTAGTGGTTGTAGACGGCCACTGCGAGCGATTTCTTGGCGCGCTCCTGCCCGATCACGTACTGGTTGAGGATATGGTTAATTTCCTTGGGCTTGGGGATGTTGCGCAGCCGCAGGTTCTCATCGACGTTCTTGTAGAGCTCTTCTTCGATGATCTCGTTGCAGAGCTCGATACATTCGTCGCAAATATAGACGCCTGGGCCCGCGATCAACTTCCGAACCTGCTCCTGCGATTTCCCGCAGAAGCTGCACTTGAGCTGACCCTTATCGTCTCCGAAGCGGAACATGGCGGGCCGAGTTATCCTCCACTCTATGCCGGTAACGGCAGGCCTTGACGGTTTTCGATAATCTGGTCGATTATCCCGTAATCCTTGGCCTCTTGAGCGGTCATGTAGTAATCCCGCTCGATATCCCTCAGGATCTGCTCGAGCGGCTTGTTCGTGGTCTCTTGGTAGATCCGTGCCACGGTCTGGCGGGTGGCCAGTAGGTCGCGGGCCGCGATTTCCACGTCCGTCGCCTGCCCCCCGATCTGCGAGACCCAGGGTTGGTGGATCACGATCTTGGCATTGGGCAGGGCATACCGCTTCCCGCGGGCTCCGCCCGTTAACAGAATGGATCCCATGGATGCCGCAAAACCCATGCAAATGGTTGCTACATCGGGCTTGATAAACCGCATGGCGTCGTACATCGCCAAGCCCGCGGTGACGCTGCCGCCGGGGCTATTCAAATACATGTCGATGTCTTTTTCGGGGTCCTCCTTCTCAAGAAAGAGGAGCTGCGCGATGACGAGATTCGCCAAATGGTCGTCGATCGGGCCGCCGACGAAAACGATGCGGTCCTTGAGCAATCGCGAATAGATGTCGTAGGCGCGCTCGCCGCGCGCGGTCTGTTCGACGACCATCGGTACTAAATGTCCCATGCTCTCCTGTAACTACGACGTCGCGCCGGAGGTTTCTTCGTTAACCGCGACGACGGCGTTATCGATGAGGAAGTCGAGCGTCTTGTTGCGCACGATGCCGTCCATTAACGATAGTACATTGTTACCAAGCGCCTTGCGAATTTGAGCGGCCGGCTGTCCGTAACGGCGCGACAGCGCCGCAAGCTCTGCCGCTACGTCGGCCGGCGTTGCGGAGATATTTTCGGCCTTGGCGATCGCTTGGATCAAGAGGGCGGCCTTAACGCGAGACTCGGCCTCGGCGCGATGCTCGCTGCGGAGATCGGCTTCGGTCTTGTCGGTCGCAGACGCCGCCGACGCCGACGTCACGTCCTCGACGATGTGACTGAGCTCGCTATCTACCAAGGATTCCGGCAGCGGAAAATCGTGGGAGGCTAGGAGTTGCGCCATGATCGCATTGCCCATGCTCCGGCGAGCGCGCCCGGTCGCGATCGCTTCGAGCCGGCGCCGGACGTCGCCCCGCAGCGCCTCGAGCGTCTGATTGTCGGAGACGCTCTTTGCGAACGCATCGTCTATGGGCGGTGGCTCCGGCTCCTTCACCTCTCGAAGCGAGACCGTAAACGTCGCCGGTTTTCCGGCCAGATCGGCCACCGGGTACTCGTCGGGAAAACGCACCTCTACGGCCTTCGTCTCGCCGGGCTGCATGCCGGCGATGCCGGACGCAAAGCCGGGCACGAACCTGCCCTCGGTCAGCTCAACCGTCTGCCCGTCGGCGCGCCCGCCCTCGAAGGGCTTCCCATCGATTGAGCCCTCGTAGTCCACGGTGACGACGTCGCCGAGACGGGCCGTCCGCTCGACCGGGACGAGGGTCGCCCGCTCCCGCGCCAGCGCCTCCAGGCTTGCATCCACGTCGGCCTCGGTCACGGCCGTCAGCGGCCGGGCAAGGGGGACGCCCTTGTAGGCGCCCAGGGCGATCGCCGGCCGAACCTCGACCGTCGCCTTCAGGCGCTTGGGACGCCCGCCGGACTCTTCTAGGACTTCGAATTTTGGGTGCTCGACCGGCTCCAGCGCGTGCTCCCGAACTGCCTTCGCATAGACCTCGGGCACGAGCTCGTCGACGGCCTCGCTGGTAATCGCTCCGGTCCCGTAGTTCTGCTCGAAGATCTTTCGCGGCACCTTACCCTTCCGAAATCCCGGCAAGCGCACGTTTTTGGAGAGCCGCTGAAAAACGCGATCCTCGGCGGCCGCGAGCTCCGATTCGTTCACGGAAAACTCGAGCGACACCACTGTGGGGGCAAGCTGCGTTAAAGTCGAGCCGGTCATAAAATTAGCGGAAGACGAGATTCGAACTCGCGACCCTCGCCTTGGCAAGGCGATGCTCTACCACTGAGCTACTTCCGCACGGGACGCTCGCTGCTTTTTGGACTGAGGTGGTGTGTCCTTGCGGACGCTTGCGGCGTCCGTCCTGCGCGCCGCGGCGCTCAGCTTCGGCGCGGCTCTCGCCATCCGTGACTACGCCGCGCCTCAGACGCCGCGCGGCCGCACCACCTCAGTCCGAAAAACAGCTCGCTGGAAAAATCTCTGGCCAAGTTGCGGCGGAGATCTGGGCAAGCAGAGACTCGAACTCTGATGGGTTGCCCCACTGGATCCTAAGTCCAGCGCGTCTGCCAGTTCCGCCACTTGCCCGCAAGAAAAATTTGCACCGCCAGGGACTCGAACCCCGAACCAACTGATTAAGAGTCAGCTGCTCTACCATTGAGCTAGCGGTGCGCGGTCTGCGCCCTCCGGGACTCGAACCCGGGACCAACGGCTTAAAAGGCCGCTGCTCTACCGACTGAGCTAAAGGCGCACGCCTCGCGTCGGCGCTTGACTTGTACGCAGTTTCTGCTAGACGTCCTCCGATTGATTGTGGGGTGACTGAGGGGTCACGATCCCCCAACCTCCGACTCCACAGGCCGGCGCTCTAACCAATTGAGCTACAGTCACCACGAATCGGGATTGTATCACAAGGCCGTGCGCCCGGAGGGACTCGAACCCCCATCTTCGAGTTTAGAAGACTCGTGCCTTATCCGCTTAGACCACGGGCGCGGCCGGCTTTATGCCCTTCCCTTTG
>DASRXM010000037.1:0-12043 GCA_035654155.1 Candidatus Babeliales bacterium | reverse complement strand
AAGTCACGTACGAGTGCCCGACATTCATGGAGCTGAGTCTTAGCCGACGATCGGATTTGAACCGATAACCTATCGCTTACGAAGCGATTGCTCTACCGTTGAGCTACGTCGGCATTTCGGACGGCCTCGCCCGAGCCGCCGGTGCTTCCCCGGCCGCGCCGGAAGCCCTGCAACGTTAACGCGCGTCCTTATCGTGAAACGTTCCTCTCGCAGCGCGCTCGTCGAGCTCGAGGTCGTCGAGGAAATAATAGACGATCTTGCGGTCGTCGAAGCCGACCTTCGCCAGCGAGCGGCCGCCGATCTCGACGACCTCGTGCACGTGCCCCGTGCGGCCGGCGTACTCGTAGTTGATCGCGGTGTAGTTCGGGTCGTCCGGCTTGGGATGCGGCGTCGCCTTGACGCCGCGCAGCGGCGTGCGGTGTCGGTGCATGCCTGCGAGGTTCGACGGATTCGCTTGCGAAGCATGGCTCATGATCATCGAGTATCGTGGCAAGCGGCCGAAAATCGATCCGTCGGCGTTCGTGGCGCCGTCCGCCGTCTTAATCGGCGACGTCGAGGTCGGCCCCCAGTCGAGCATTTGGTTTGGCACCGTCTTGCGAGGCGACAACGGGCCGATCCGAATCGGCGCGCGCACGTCGATTCAAGATAACGCGGTCGTGCACGTGAGCAAAGGCGGCAGCACGCTCGTCGGCGACGACGTGACCGTCGGCCACTGCGCGGTTATGGAGGACTGCAAGATCGAGGCGCACGCGTTGATCGGCAGCAACGCGACGCTGCTTAACGGCTCGACGATCGGTGAGGGCGCGCTGATCGCCGCCGGCAGCGTCGTGGCGGAGCGCGCCGCAATTCCGGCTCGCGTAGTTGCGGCCGGCGCGCCGGCTAGCGTCAAGAAAACGCTGGAAGGCAATGCCGCCGAATGGATCGAGGTTGCCGCGCAAGAGTACGTCAAGCTGTCGCGCACCTACTTGGCGCAAAGCATCGGCACGGTTGAGGATCAACCGACGACGATCTAACCCGGATGGACGGTGGTCCAGATCAAAACCGCGTTTAATCCCAGAATCGCCAGCGCCGCGGCGACGGCCAGCACGGTCACCCAGCGACGGTTGACCATGTTCCCCATCGTTTCACCGCGCGCCGTCAATACGACCAGCGCAATCACCGGAACCGGAAGCACGAAGCTGAGGATGACTTGGCTGACGATCAGCGTCTGCGTCACGTTGAGGCCTAGTGCAATCACGGCAACCGCCGGAAGCATCGTCACGAGGCGGCGGACCCAAAGCGGAACCGTGAATCCGACGAAGCTTTGCATGATGACTTGGCCGGCCATCGTTCCCACGACCGAGCTGGAGATCCCCGAGGCCATCAGCGAAATCAAAAAGACGACCGCAGCCAGATTACCCAGCAGCGGCGTTAGCGTTTGATAGGCGGTGGCAATATCGGCGACGCCGGCGTGTCCGGTATCGTGGAACACCGCCGCCGCCATGTACATCATCGCGCAGTTCACCAGGCCCGCGATCGTCAGCGCGATGACGACGTCCATGTACGAGAAACGCACGATCGGGGCGATGTGGCGGCGGTCCTGCGGCACGATTCGATTTTGCGTGAGCGCCGAATGAAGATAAATGGCGTGCGGCATAACGGTCGCGCCGACGATGCCCACCGCGAGCAGGATGCTCGACGAACCGCCCAGCCATGGCACGACCGAATGGTAGAGCACCTGATCCCATCTCGGCTTCGCAAGAAGGGTTTCGACGAGGTAGCAGACGGCGATCACGCCCACCAGCGAGCCGATCAGCGTCTCCATCGTGCGAAAGCCGTAGCGGTGCAGTGCAAGGATCGCGTAGGTCACGATTCCGGTGATGACCGCGCCGATCAGCATCGGAACGTGAAAGAGCAAATAGAGGCCGACGATCGCGCCTAGGAACTCGGCGAGATCGGTCGCCATCGCCCCCAGTTCGCTGACGATCCACATCCCGAGCGCTACCGGCTTGGGCGCGTGCTCGCGCGATAGCTCGGCGAGATTCTTTCCGGTCGCGATGCCGAGCTTTGCGGAGAGGCCCTGAAACAGCATCGCCATGAGATTTGCCAGCACCACCACCCAGAGCAGCCGGTAACCGAATCCGGCGCCGCCTTGAATGTTGGTTGCAAAGTTTCCGGGGTCCATGTACGCCACCGACGCCACGAACGCCGGTCCCGTGAACGGTAAGAGCGCGCGCCAACCGCGCCGATTGCCGGCGAGCGCCTCGCGCGCCGCCGCAACGACGCGCGGACTCTCGGTGCCGACGCCGTAGCTACGTTCCAATTCGCACCATCGCGGCGTGACGGCGGTGCAGCGCGATGTTGCGCTTGCCGCGCCGCACGTGAACCTTTGCCGGCTCGCTTCGCTCGACGCGCAGCGTCGTTCCGGGCAGGATCCCGGCGGCTGCAAGCGCGGCGACCGCGGCGGCGTCGCGATCGTCGAGGCTGGCGACGCGAGCCGTCGTTCCCGGCGCCAGCGTCGCAAGCGTCGGCAGAATCTTCGCGTTGGAGACGGTCTCGCCATACGGTATCGCATGGCCGTGCGGATCGGAGCGGGGATGATGCAAGAGCGCTGCGATGCGCAGCGCCAGGTCGTCAGAGATGACGTGCTCTATTCGCTCCGCCTCGGCGTGAATTCGTTCGAGCGGTATGCGCAAGGCTCGATGCAAGAACGTTTCGAGGATACGATGGCGGCGCACCATCGCGACCGCAAGCCGATGCCCGCGAGTGCTCAAACGCAAAGGCTGCGAGGGCGCCCGCTCGTGCTCGAGCAAACCCTCCCGTTCGAGCAGCCGCTTCGCTTTGCTCACCGAAACGCGGCTTACGTTGAGATAGCGGGCCAGCGCCGCGGCCCGCACCGGGCCGGCGACGCCGAGCTGGTAAATCGCCTTGACGTAATCTTCGCGCGCGCGCGCCGGCGAACGATCCGAGCCTACCGCCAGCAGCTCGCGGGCCGAGTTGTTACCCATGGCTAACGCTAACCATGGTTAACAGCTTAGCTCGTCGAGCCTTTTGCCCTGCTTACCACATCCAGAGCATATAGAAAGCTCGACTTAGCGGCTGTAGTCGGAGCGAGGACCGTCTGATCGAGCGCCGGAGCCAGGAAGGCGGGAGGCGCGAGGCAGCCGATAGGAGCGCGACACGATGTCGCGCGACGAATGTTTCCGAGCTCGACTGCAGCCGCTAAGTCGTGAGTTCTTTATGCTGCTGGAAAATGCGATTCGTCGCCGTAGGGCAAGAACAGCGTGTACTCGCGCTGGAAGCGCAGCTTTACCGAGCCGGTCGGGCCGTTGCGATGCTTGGCGATGATGAATTCGGTGAGGTCCGGCTCGGACGTTTCAGGATTGTAGTAGCCGTCGCGATAGAGAAACGCCACGACATCGGCTTCCTGTTCCAACGAGCCCGAATTGTGCGTGACCAATCCATCGACGCAGAAGTTGTGAAGGTCGCCGACGGTAAGATCGTATGCGGGCTCCATACCCTCGGGCTCGATGCGCGCGATCGTCTCCCAAACGACGTCGGAGTTAGCGAGAATGGCAAGCTGGCCGTCGTCGAGCCGTTCGGCCACGGCCGCACACGTCGATCGGGACATTCGCTTGCCTTGATCTCGCCAGCCCAACGCGGCGTGCGAGAGGCCGGCGGCGTGGCGCAGCTCGCGCACGCGTCCGTTAACCGCGAGAGGAATACGATCGTAGTGCGATGCCTGCGTTCGTTTGATGCGAACGAGTTTCGCCACGGCGCGATCGTGTTTCTCGCCGATGAATCCGATCCGATCCAGAAAATGCGCGACGGAATCTCGCTCGGTAACAGATACCGTCCAAATAGCCTTTGTCTCCGTCCGGAATCCGCCGATGTTGCGAACGTCGGCTTTGACGAATGCATTGATGCCGAGTCGCAAAAGCAGGTGCTGAACTCCGCGGGCCAGCTCCTCGCTGATAGTTGAAAGGCGCAAATAAAGACGCGTCGATTCCGCGAATCGCGACAGGCTTCCGTCGGCGTGGAACAAGCCGCGCAAAAAACCTGCCACTACGTCATCGGGCTGGGAATAGATCATATCCGGGACTCGCTTGCGGCAGCCGGTGGTCTTCCAGATTCTCAATTCCCGCAACCACGACGTCAAAGGGTTTTTCCCGGCTCCGCATAGCCGGCCGGTCGTCATGACGACTCGCAGCGCTTTCGTTCGCGGATGCTCCGGCTTGATGATGGGCCGCAGCCCAAATTCGGCGCGCGCGAGTCGAGCAGCTGCTTCGGCTTCCAGCGGCCCCGCCACCGTCAGAGCCGCACTCCCGCCCAGATGACCGTCGCCGATCAGCCAGCCGAGCAACAGTGCCTTACTTTCGGAGATGGGACTTGCGTGTTGAATTGGCGCATCGTAGCGCCTTGGCGCCGCAATCGAATCGCCGGGCCGAAGAGCGCGCAACTCCGACCAACCGCCGGCGGTTAAGAACCGATGGCCTTCCGTGCATCGTATCGTTCGGCCGCTCTGCGTCGTCACGCGGAATATTTGACGCTCACCAACCTCCCAAGCGTCCACGATGGGACGGCGCACCAGCTTGAGCTGTTCGTCTACCGCCCACACGTTGAATCGCAAACGCTTCCGAACGATGTCGGCGACGGCAACGCGTTCACCCGTATCCGCGTTTGCGACCAGGGAGTTTCCGGCCAGGCAGTCACGTAAATCTGCGAGCATCGGGCGTTTTTCGCTGCGGGCCTCGACGGCGCGATTGAGCTGGGCGAGCGCGATGATCGGCACTTCGAGATCCTTGGCGGTCGATTTCAGCGAGCGGCAGATCTCGGAGAGCTCTTCGTTGCGGTTTGCATTGCGCGTCAACACACCCGGCCGCACGAGCTGCAGGTAATCGATGAAAATTGCGGCCAGCCCAATCGTCGACTTCAAACGCCGGCAGCGGCTGCGAACGTCGCCGACCGTCAGCGCGCCGAGGTCGTCGAGATAGATCGGCAAATCGTTGATCGCGCCCATCGCGCGCGAGATTTCTTCCCATTGGTGCGGCTTGATGTTCCCGCGGCGCATGTCGTTCATCGAGATGCGCGCGTCGGAGCAGATCAGCCGCTGGATGAGCTCGTTGTTCGACATCTCCAGCGAGAAGAACGCAATAGGGCCGCCTTCGACGCGCGCCGCCGCGACCGCCATGTTGAGCGCGAAGGAAGTCTTGCCCATGCCCGGGCGCGCCGCGACGATCACGAAGTTGCCCGGCTGAAATCCGGTCGTCATCGCATCGATGTCGTGAAAGCCCGACGTGAGGCCGGTTCGATCGCCGCGCATATGGAAGAGCCGGTCGATGTGATCGAAGGCTTCCTTCATCAAGCGGCTGACCGGCATGAATTCCGTGACCTTGCGGCGCTCGCCGATCGTGTAGACCAGCTGCTCGGACCGGTCCAGCGCTTCGGGAACGTTCTCCTCGCCCTCATAACCGAGCTGCGTAATCTGGGTGCCCGCGTGGATCAGCGAGCGCAGCACCGACTTCTCTCGAACAATGGTCGCATAATACCGCGCCGACGCCGCCGACTGGACCGTATCCATCAGGGCGCTGACGTAGGAAAGCCCGCCGACGCGCTCCAACGCGCCGCGCCGCCGCAGCTCTTCGGAGACGGTGATTTTGTCGAGCGGCTCTCCGCGCTCGTACAGATCCGACAGCACGCCGAAGATCGTCTCGTGCACGTGGGCGTAGAAATCGGTTGCCGTCACAATTTCGCCGACCGCGGCGAACATCTCGCGGTCGACCAATACCGACCCAATGACCGCCATTTCCGCCTCGAGGTTGTTGGGCGGAATGCGATCGATCGGCGCCGGAATAGGTTGAGCCGTCATAACCGTCGCCCGGCTGTCCGGCAGCGCGGCGGTGAATTCTTTGTGAGCCGCCTGTGCATAGCTAAAAAAATTAGTGTACGAGTGTGCCATACGTTGTGGCACACTGGAGCCTGCGCGACTTAGCGGCGGCGCTTGCGGTCCAGCTCGTCCAAGACCTGATCGACGTTGGCGACCGCGACGACTTCCAGTCCCGCCACAGCCGCGTCCACCTCGCGCACGTTCTCTTTGGGCACGAGCGCTCGGCGCATGCCGGCCTGGCGAGCGGCGAAGAGCTTCTCGACGATGCCCCCGACCGCGCGCACCTTGCCCTGGATCGAGAGCTCGCCGGTGATCGCGACGTCTTGCGGAAGCGCCGTTCTGGTTACCGCGGAGTAGAGTGCGAGAAAAATCGCCAGGCCCGCGGACGGCCCGTCGATGTTTCCGCCGCCGACGACGTTGATGTGCAGGTCGTAGTCGCTCACGTCGGCACCCGTAACCGCGCGCAGCACGCTGGTTGCATTAAAAACCGAATCCTTTGCCATCGAACCGGCCGTATCGTTGAACCGAATCGTCCCCTTGCCTTTTTGCGCGGCGCGAAACGCAACCGCCTCGATCTCGATGATGCTTCCCAAGTGATGCAGCACGCCCAAGCCGAAACTTTTTCCGATCTCGCGCCTGGCCCGGCCTTTCACGAGCGTGTGCTGCACGAGTCGGCTGGTCTGCACTACCGCGCGCACGTCGTCCTCGAGAATCGACGGGTGCTGCACGCGATGCGCATGCCGTGCCGGGTAGAGCCGGTAGAGCGCCTGGCCGTAGGCGTCGGCCACGATTTGCACGGCTTTGCGCCCTTCGATGGTATACGATGCAATCAGCTGCACGACGGCGCGCCTAGCCTTGGCGGCGAGACGCTTGATAGCGCCTTGCACAATCGCAAGGATTTGATGCTGGGTCAGCGGCGAGAAGAAAATTTCCGCGCAGCGCGAGCGGATGGCCGGATCGATGTCGTCGGGGTCGCGGGTGGTGGCGCCGATCAAGATGAAGTCGGCCGGAGCGCCTTCGCGAAAGAGCCGTTTTACGTATTCGGGCACGTTGGGCGCGCTCTCGTCGTAATAGGACGACTCGAACGTCACGCGTTTGTCCTCGAGCACCTTGAGCAGTCGCGATTGGAGCGCCGGGTCCATCTCGCCGATTTCGTCGATGAAGAGCACGCCGCCGTGGGCGCGCGTCACGAGGCCGAGCTTCGGTTCGGGAACGCCGGCGTCGGCAAACTCGCGGCGACTTCCCTGATAGATCGGATCGTGAACGCTTCCCAGAAGCGGATTGACCGTTTCGCGCGGATCCCATCGCAGCGTCGTGCCGCTCGCCTCGACGAACGGCGCATCCTTCGCAAAGGGCGTATAGGGCCGCGACTTCGCCACCTCCAGCACCAGCCGCGCTACCGTAGTTTTACCGACGCCGGGAGGGCCATAAAGGATTGCGTGCTGCGGATATGGCGAGCTCATCTTCGCAAGCAGCGCCCGAACCGCCGCGTCCTGGCCGATGACGTCGCGCAGCGTCTGCGGGCGCAGCTGTTGCAGCGCGGACGCGGCGAGGCTGCGCTGCGAGAGCGTTTGGAGTTCTTCCAGTTTTGCCTGCGACGCCGGCGTCTCCGGGCCGCCCGTTTCGCGGAGCGCTTCCAACTTGAGGTCTTTGACGTACTCTTGGTGGCGTTCGGCCATCTTTTCGCTGACGCGCCGTTCGATCGAATCTTCCGCATGACGCTGCGCGATCACGTCGGCCATCGCTTCTTCGATCTCGCCGACCACCTTGCGCTGCGCGCCGCGCGTCGTTACGCGTTCGAGCGTCGGATCCTCGAATACCAGCCGCTGCAGGCCGCATAGCCGGTCGGGTAAATTCTGCGACCGCATCATCTTGAGCGCGTTGACTTTTCCGGCGCGAAGAACGAGTTTGTCCTGGCCCAGAACGGATGCGAGCATCTCGTAGAGCGCGGAGACGTAGCGGCTCAGCTCGTCTTCCACGCCGAACTTGCGCCGAAAGCGCGCCGCATAAGGCTGTTTGGGATTCGTAAAGCGCTCCTAGGCGGGCACCACGTCGACGGCCGCCTTGGCAACGACGCTCTTGTGCAGCCGGATCTCGACCGGATACGAGCCGAGGGCTTTGATCTGCCCGGCGAGCTCGATCTTGTGTTTGTCGACTGCGACCGAAAGCGCGCTCGCGATGGCGGCGGCCACGTCGGCGTTGGTAACCGCGCCGAAAAGCTTCCCGCTTTCGCCGGCCTTGGCTTTTACCGTGAGCTTTGCCGACGCAAGGCGTGCCGCCAAGTCGCGAGCCTCCTCCAGCTCCAGCGATTCGCGGCGGTCGTGAGCTTTTTGCTGAGCATCGAGCCGCGCGAGCGCGCCTTTGTCGGCTTCGCCCGCGAGCTTGCGCGGCAGCAAGTAGTTGCGCGCGTACCCGTCGGCAACGTCCACGACGTCACCTCGCTTGCCGAGCGCCGGCACGTCGCGCAACAGAACCAGCTTCACGGCTACTCGGCAACGAAGGGAAGAAATGCAATCAGCCGCGCGCGCTTCACGGCCGTGGTGAGCATGCGCTGGTGCTTGGCGCAGCTCCCCGAGATGCGGCGCGGAACGATTTTCCCGCGCTCGGAAACGAACTTCTTGAGCCGGTTTACGTCGCGATAGCTCACCGCGATAGCCCGGTCCATGCAAAAGCTGCACGGCTTGCGCTTGGGGCGCCGTTCCTTGACGGCGCGCTTGATCTTGGTCGGCATGGTTTCCTCTCGACTAGGTGGTTGCTGGTTCGGAACCCTCGCGAGGGCCGAACCCTAGCCAGGTGGTGCGATATTTCGCGCCACCACCGGCTGCGAAGAGCCGGATTTTCGGAACGTACGTTCGGTCGGCGGGAGTTTGAGTCCTCCCGGACAAAACGCCTGAGTATTCTGGAGCGTCGTGCAACACGGAGCCGCATGAACCAATTAGCTAGATATGGCACGGGCGCCGGGCTCGCCGCCATTCATATCGGCGCGCTGGCTGCGTTTGTGCCCGCGCTTTTCCATCCTTCCGCCGTCGTCGTAGCTGCGATCGCTTCTTATTGCACGGGAGCGCTCGGCGTCACGCTGTGTTACCATCGCGTGCTCACGCACCGCAGCTTTCGGCTGCGCAAATGGTTGGAGTATCTCTTCGCGGTTTTCGGAACGCTTGCGCTGCAGGGCGATCCGATCCGCTGGGTAGCCGTGCATCGCAAGCATCACGCCCACGCCGACGACGATGGCGATCCGCACAACATCCACCTCGGCTTCAGGTGGGCGCACGTGGACTGGCTTTACAAGCATAATATCGCCTATCCAAGCGACGACGAGATCGCGCGCTACGCGCCCGATCTTCATGCCGATCCCTTCTATCGCGCCCTAGCGTATCTGGCGCTTCCGCTTCAGATCGCGCTGGCCGGGCTGCTGTTCTGGCTGGGCGGCTGGTCGTGGGTGGTTTGGGGGATCTTCGTTCGCCTCGTCGTCAGCTACCATTCGACCTGGCTGGTCAACAGCGCGGCGCACATGCTGGGCTACCGCAGCTACCGCACGACCGATCGGTCGACGAACTGCTGGTGGGTGGCCCTGCTTTCGTTCGGCGAGGGCTGGCATAACAACCACCACGCTTTCCCGTTTTCGGCACGCCACGGGCTGCGGTGGTTCGAGGTCGACATGACCTGGTGGCACGTCAGGCTGCTGGCCTTCTTGAGGCTCGCCGATCGGATACGGATTCCGACCGAGCTCATGCGCCGCCGGCTTGCTTACGCCGGCAGCCGTTCGTGATGTATACTGGTGGAACTCGCGCCCGAACCCGAGGAGGGATCATGAAGAAGCCACGCGCGCGCTGGGAACGCCCCGACTTCCAGGAGCACCCGCTCGGCGCCGAGGTGACGGCCTACCGATTGCAACGGTAGGCTCCGGCCTCGTTGCGCGGCTCCACGCCGTGGGCGCGGAGCGCTACCACGATAAGCACCCGTTTCACCGCCGTTTAGTCGCCGGCGAGCTCGATCGCGCTCAAGTGCAGTCTTGGGTCGCGAACCGTTACTACTACCAGAAACAAATCCCGGTGAAAGACGCCGCGATTCTCGCCAATCTTCCAACGCCGGCACACCGCCGGGCATGGATCGAGCGGATCGTCGACCATGACGGCACGGGAGACGGCAGCAACGGCGGGACCGCGGCTTGGATGGCGCTGGCGCGCGCGGTTGGGTTGGACGAAGAGTACGTGCGATCCGAAGGCGCGGTCGCGCCGGGCACCCGATTTGCCGTTGATGCCTACGTGACGTTCGCGCGCACGCGGCCGTGGATCGAAGCGGTGGCCTCGTCGCTGACCGAGCTCTTCGGCCCGCCGGTGATGGAACGGCGAGTTGCGGCGATCGTCGAGAAGTATCCGTGGGTCGATCCGGCCGGCCTTGCATATTTCGAACGCAGAATTCCGCTCGCCAAACGCGATGCGGACTGCGCGCTCACCTGGGTGCTGGAAGAGGCAGTCACGCCGCAGCTCGAGCAGCGCTGTGTCGACGCCCTGCGCTTTAAGTGCGACGTGCTTTGGTGCATGCTCGACGCGACCGCGCTGGCCTGTGAGGCGTCCAAGTGAACGCGCAATCGAAGCCGCGATTCGGCAAGGGCGTCAAGCTTCGCCGGGAGGAAGACGGAAACGTCATGCTGCTCGTTCCCGAAGGTGCTTTGGTCCTCAATCGTCCGGCCGCGGTGGCGCTCGAGCTGGTTGACGGAAACCGAACGCTTGGCGAGATCGTTGCGGCGGTCGTCGAGCGATTCGACGTCACGTCTAAGCGCGCGAGCGAGGATCTTTGCGGGTTGTTCGAGCGACTCGCCGAGCGGAGATTCCTGGAATGAGGCCGCTTTCGCTGCTCTGTGAGCTGACCTATCGATGCAACCTGCAATGCCCGTACTGCTATAATCCAATCGCCCTGCGGGCATATCGCGAAGAGCTTGGCACGAAGGAGTGGAGCCGCGTTCTGCGCGAGGCCGCCGAACTGGGCATCGTTCAGGCGCACTTTTCCGGCGGCGAGCCCACCTTGCGCCCCGACCTTGCGGCACTCGTCAGCGCCGCCTCGGCCGCCGGTCTCTACACCAATCTGATCACCCAAGGAACGTTTCTCGACGATGCGTTGCTCGATCGGCTGCTCGAATCCGGACTCGATCACATCCAAATCAGCATTCAGGCACCGGAGGCGGCGCTCGCCGATCGTATCGCCGGCGCCACGGCGCACGAAAAGAAAATCGACGCGCTGCGCCGCGTGCGCTCGCGCGACGTAGCGCTGACGCTGAACTGCGTGCTGCACCGCCGCAACCACGACACGCTCGCCGAAGTAATCGCGCTGGCCGAGGAGCTTGGCATCGAACGCCTAGAGCTTGCCAACGTTCAGTTCTATGGATGGGCTTTTCGCAATCGCGCCGCGCTGATGCCGACGCGCGACCAGGTTGCGCGCGGCGAGGACGTCGTTGCGGCAGCGCGAGAGCGCTTGCGCGGAACGATGGAGATCGCGTACGTTCTTCCCGATTACTTCGGCGAGTTTCCCAAGCCGTGCATGAGCGGCTGGGGACACGAATTCATTACAGTCGCGCCGAACGGCGACGTTCTGCCCTGTCCGGCGGCTGCGGCAATCACGACGTTGCGGTTTGAAAACGCGCGCACGCGCAGCCTCGCCGACATCTGGAAGAATTCCGAGTCGTTCCAACGCTACCGCGGAACCAGCTGGATGCGCGAGCCTTGCCGCTCGTGCGCGCGGCGCGAGGTCGACTGGGGCGGTTGCCGGTGCCAAGCGTTTCTGCTGACGGGTGACGCGGGCGCAACCGATCCCGCGTGCGCGCTGAGCGCCGATCATCCCATCGTAGTCGCGCTGCGCGACGGTAACGGCCTTATCGAACCGGTCGCCCGCCGGGCGTGATCGTTCGCGTTCTCGGTTCCGCCGCCGGTGGCGGCGTACCGCAATGGAACTGCGCCTGCCGCAATTGCGCGGCCGCCCGGGCCGGCGATTTGCCGGCGCGATTGCAATCGAGCCTGGCCGCAAGCGTTGACGGAAAGCGTTGGCTCCTGCTCAATTGCTCGCCCGACATCGGCGCGCAGATCGAAAACTTCGCACCGTTGCAGCCGGCGCGGCTGCGCGAGACCCCAATCGGCGGGATGCTGCTGACCGACGCCAACGTGGATCATCTTGGCGGATTGG
>DASRXM010000036.1:0-5875 GCA_035654155.1 Candidatus Babeliales bacterium | reverse complement strand
GGGGCGAGCGGTTGGAGCTTTTCAGCGGTTACCCTGGATGGCGATACCATTTTCGACGAGCGGGCGGCGCGAGCCGTGGCGCCCGCGTCGGTTCAGAAGCTGATCGTTGCCGCCGCGGCGCTCGACGCGCTGGGACCCCAGTATCGCTATCACACCCTTTTTGCCGGCAGCGACGGCGTTGGAGATGACGGCACGCTGCAGGGAGACATATGGCTGGTCGGTTCGGGCGACCCGTCGTTGCAATCGGCCGATCTTCGCAACGGCATCGCAATGCTGGCGCGCTCCGGGCTTCGCCGCGTCGGCGGCGGCATCGTCGTCGACGACAGCGCGATGGCGGGGCCCGAGCTCAATCCGCATTGGGCGTCCGACGATAACGGACAAGATTATGCGGCACCGACCAGCGCAATCTCACTCGACGGCGATACGATCGCGTCCGAGCAATACGTCGCCGGCGTCGAGGAAACGGTCTGGACCCCGATGCAGAACGTTGCGCGCTACGTGGCGGCGCGGGTGCACGCGATGTTCGCCGGGCGGGGTATTCCTTCGGCGGCGCCGCCTTCCGTCGGCGCGGCGCCGCTCGAGAGCGTCGTCCTGTGGGATCATCGCTCGGCGCCGCTCCAAGCGCTTGAAGCGCACATGCTGTACGTTTCAGACAACCATTACGCCGAGCAGCTGCTGCGAACGGTCGGCGAAGAGGACGGCGCAACGCCCGACGATGCCGGCGGCATCAGCGCCGAACGCGAGTTTTTAGGGCGGCTGGGCGTGCCGATGCCGGGGTTGCGGCTATTCGACGGCAGCGGCCTATCCGAGGGAAATCGCGTCGCGGCAATTACGTTCGCGCGGCTTTTGGCCGGCGAGGAACCCTCGCTCTACAGGCTCTTGCCATTGGGCGGCCGCGAAGGGACGCTCGAAAATTACGGTTTCACTACCGCTCTTGGACGGGTGCGAGCCAAGAGCGGACATCTTTCGGACGTTTGCGCCCTCGCCGGCTACGTCACGACGATGCATCATGGGCGAGTAGCCTTCGCCTTCCTCATCGACGGCTCGCCCGGCGCGCCCGACGATGCAATTGTTGCCGCCGTCGACCGTTTGGCGAACTTTTAGATGTTTGACGAAGCGCTGCTCGCCAGGCTCTTGGGTCGCGCCCTACGGCACGGCGGCGAGTTTGCCGACGTGTTCTGCGAACGGCGCCGAGGATTTTCGTATCGTTTGCAAGACGGCCGCATCTACGATGCATCGTACGGCGTGACGCTGGGCGTCGGCATTCGAGTGGTTTCCGGCGAATCGGCGGGCTATGCTTACTCAGACGATTTGAACGAGACCGCGCTGATCGGCGCTGCCGACGCAGCCTCGCTCATTGCTCGCGGATCGCCAAGCGGCCAAGAGCGGGTGGTGGATCTATGCGCAGCCGCAGTGCCGTCGTTTTACGACGGAGTGCAGGAGACTGCCGTCGATCCCAGCCGCTACGTCGCAATGCTGGAGACGGCCGACGTAACGGCGCGCGGCTACGATTCTCGGGTAGTCGCCGTCAACGCGCACCTGACCGACGAAGTTCAAGAGGTATGGATCGCCACCAGCGAAGGGCGCTACGTGCGCGATTGCCGGCCGCTGATTACGTTCGGCGTGCAAGCCGTAGCCACCGACCAAAAGGAACGCGGTTCGGGATATATAGCCGACGGGGGCAGGACCTCAGTGGCCTATTTCGATCGCGAGACCCCGGCGGCGCTCGCGGGCGAGGCAGCGCGGATCGCGACGGTCAATCTCACCGCGATCCCCGCGCCGGCCGGAGAAATGGAGATGATCGTGGGCGCCGGCGGCGGCGGCGTGTTGCTCCACGAGGCGGTAGGGCATGGGTTGGAAAGCGATTTCAACCGGCGCGGAACGTCGCTCTATAGCGGGAGAGTCGGCGAACGCGTTGCCGGCGAACTCGTGACGATTTACGACGACGGTAATCTGCCCGAAGAGCGCGGGAGCCTCAACGTCGATGACGAGGGCGTGCCGGGCCAGCACAAAGTGCTCGTAGAGAACGGCGTGCTGCTCGGCTACATGCAGGACCGGCTCAACGCGCGCTTGATGGGTGCCCAATCCACCGGAAGCGGGCGGCGCCAATCGTTTCGGTTCGCGCCCCAACCACGGATGTGCAATACGTACATGCCCAGCGGCAGTACGAACGTTGACGATATCGTTGCGTCGACCAAACGCGGAATCTATGCCAAATCCTTCGCCGGCGGCCAAGTCGAAATCGCCAAGGGCGATTTTGTTTTCATGGTGGGCGAGGGGTATCTGGTCGAAAACGGCCGAATCGTCGCGCCGGTTCGCAACGCTACGATCATCGGCAACGGCCCGGACGCAATGATGAAGGTCGTTGCGGTTGGCAACGACGGACGGCTTGCGCGCCGTCACTACACCTGCGGCAAAGGCGGCCAATACGTACCCGTTGGCGTCGGAATGCCGACGGTGAAGATTTCATCGATTACGGTGGGCGGCACCCAGCATGGATGAATCCGCGGCAATCGAGCTGGCCTCACAGGCGCTCGCGCTGGCGAGCGCGGCCGGCGCGCAGAGTTGCGAAGCCTCGGTTTCAATCGCGCGGCGCTTCCATGCCGAAGCGCGCGAGAACGTGCTGGCGCGGCTGGAGGAATCGACCGGAAAAAGCCTCTTTTTGCGCGTCTTTCGCGACGGACGCAAGGCCACGCTCTCTACTTCGGATCTGTCGCTCGAAGGTTTACGCGAGGCCATCGGGCGCGCGGTAGCGCAGGCCGACGTGGTCGCGCCCGATGCGTATGCCGGTCTTCCCGACGTCGTCGGAGGCAAGGGCGCCCAACTCGAGCTGCGCGACCGGGAGATTGCCGATCGGGAGGATGGCGGAAAGGTCGAGGAGGCGCTGCAACTCGAGCGCTTGATCCGCGAGGCCGACGCCCGTGTCGTTAACTCGAGCGGATCGCACTACACCGACGCGCTCGGCGTGACCGCAATCGCCAACTCGACGGGCTTCGCTGGCAGCTATGGCTGGACGCGCGCAGGCCGCTCGACCGGTCCAATCGCGCTCGACGGCGAGGTCAAGCGGATCGCGCAGTACGGAACGGCGGCGCGTCATCTCGATGCGCTCGAGGCGCCGGCATCGGTGGCGGCGACGGCCGTGCGTCGCGCCGTGGATCTCTTCGGCGCGCGAAAGCCGCCTACCATGCGGGTGCCGGTCATCTTCGAGCGAGACGTCGCAGCATCGCTGCTCGACGATCTCTTCGCCGCCGTTTCGGGAGCCAACGTCGCTGCGGGCAATACCTGGCTGAGCGGACGGTTGGGACAGCGGATCGGCAGCGACCTGGTCACGGTCATCGACGACGGGCGAGTTCGCGACGGGCTGGGCAGCGCGCCGTTCGACGGCGAGGGAGTGCCGACGCGGCGAACCATCGTCTTCGAGCGCGGAACCTTGCGGACGTTCCTTTACGACACATATTTTGCGCGCAAACTCGGGGCAGCCAGCACGGGGAACTCGACCGGAGGCGGCGTAGGGCCGAGCAACTTCTATCTCGAGCCCGGCTCGGTCTCGCTGCACGAACTCATCGCGTCGACGCCGCTGGGAGTGCTGGTGATGGACACGATCGGCTTTGCAACCGAGCATGCCGCGGGGACCTACAGCCGCGGGGCGCGTGGTTTTTTCATCGAGGGCGGCGAACTCGCCTATCCCATCGATGAGTTTACCATTGCGGGAGAGTACGCGGAGATGCTCGCGGGCGTGGACGCCGTCGCGAATGATTTGCGCTTTGATGCCTCGGTCATCTCGCCGTCCTTTCGGATCGCCGAGATGACGGTGAGTGGAAATTAGGGAAGCTAGAACATGGCGATCATAGCCCAACCGGCAATCAGCTTGACAATGGTCCTGCGGATCGACATGCCGAATGAGCCCGGGGCCTTCGGAACGCTCGCCAATGCGATCGGCGATGCGGGCGGTGCGATCAATGCAGTCGACATGCACACCGCCGGCAGGACGCGCACCGTACGCGACGTCACGATCGGCGTTCCGTCGGAAGGCGCCGCCAACGAAGTGCGCGCAGCGGTCGAGGCTATCGAGGGCGCGAGGATCATCTTCGCCTCCGATTCGACGTTCCTAGCGCATATCGGCGGCAAGATACGCGTGGACGCGAAGATGAGGATCAAGAGCCGTCAAGATCTATCGACGGTGTACACGCCGGGCGTTGCGCGCGTTTCGATGGCGATTGCGGCGGATCCGAACAAGGCTTTTCAGCTAACGGTCAAGCGCAACACGGTTGCCGTCGTTACCGATGGAACGGCCGTTCTCGGCCTGGGCGACATCGGCCCGCTCGGCGCGTTGCCGGTGATGGAAGGCAAGGCAATGCTCTTCAAGCAGTTCGCCGACATCGACGCCTTCCCGATTTGCCTCGATACAAAGGACGTCGACGAGATCGTAGAGACCGTCGTGCGAATCGCTCCGGTGTTTGGCGGAATAAACCTCGAAGACGTCAGCGCGCCCCGCTGCTTCGAGGTCGAAGAGCGCCTGATCGACGCGCTCGATATTCCGGTGATGCACGACGATCAGCACGGTACGGCAGTCGTGATCATGGCGGCGCTGATCAACGCCGCTCGCGTTGTCGGGAAGCGCTTAGAAGATCTTGCGGTCGTCGTCTCGGGCAGCGGCGCGGCCGGGACGGCGACGATCAAGATGTTGCTCGGCGCCGGCGTACGCGACGTCATTCCAGTCGATCGCGTAGGCGCGCTCAATCGCATCGACCGTTACGAAAATCCGCATTGGCGGTGGCTGGCGGAGCATTGCAACCGCGAGAACCGCCGTGGATTGCTGCGCGACGTACTCGAGGGAGCGGACGTTTTTATCGGCGTATCGGCGCCGGGCATCTTGCAACCCGACGACATCGCTCGGATGGGACGCGATCCGATCGTTTTTGCGATGGCCAATCCGAATCCCGAGATCATGCCCGACGTTGCGGCGCCCGTCGCGGCGGTGATTGCAACGGGCCGTTCGGATTTTCCGAATCAGGTCAACAACCTGCTGGCGTTTCCCGGCATCTTCCGAGGCGCGCTCGACGTTCGCGCCCGCCGGATCACCGAGCGGATGAAGCTGGCCGCCGCATTTGCGATTGCCGAGATCGTCGCTGCCGACGAGCTCAACGCCGAGTACGTCATCCCCAGTGTGTTCGATACGCGGGTTGTGGATGCGGTCGCCAAGGCAGTTGCAAACGCCGCGTCCGAAGAAGGCGTTGCGCGTCGCATTCCGGCGGCAAATGAAGGGGACAGTTTCGACACGAACGTCTGAGCCTTCCGGCGAGCTCCTTGTGTCGCTGAAGCTCGATGCGGGCGATCCGCGCCCGTTCTACGTGCAACTCGCCGACTCGATCGTAGAAGCGATAGAAAGCGGCTCGTTGGTTTCGGGCCGGCGGCTTCCGGCGATGCGCGACCTCGCGCGTCGCCTCGACTGTGCCTTGGTAACGGTTTCGCAAGCCTACGAGCTGCTGGCGGCTCGCGGCCGCATAAGCGCGCGCCCCGGCAAGGGCACCTATGTCGCTACCGCTCCCGATCGCGGCGAGCCGTTTGCGCGGCGCTGGGAGCCCGACGTCGGTCAGTTCGCACGCGGTGCGCGTCTAGAAGGCGTAATGGAACGCCTGACGCTCGCCACGGAACCCGGCGCGATTTCACTGGCAAGCGGCCACCCGGCGACGGAGACCTTTCCGCTGCACGACTTCGCGCGCGCCTTTCACCGTACGCTCCTCGACGATTCCCCGGATCTCATGCAGTACCGATCCTCAACCGGCGACCACGACTTGTGCCTCAAACTCGCGGCCTTCTTACGCGGGCGCGGATGCCGTGCCGAGGCGAGCGACGTTATCGTTTGCTCCGGAGC
>DASRXM010000035.1:0-8573 GCA_035654155.1 Candidatus Babeliales bacterium | reverse complement strand
CACGAAGCAGGCGTACGAAGTTTCGCCGAGCGCGCAATCCTCGGGCGCGAATGCGGCGAAACGGATGCGCTACCGGTTCAATTGGGAGTCGCCGATCGCATTCACCGACGACGGCAGGACGCTCGTAGGCGGAAACGTCGTATTCGAGAGCAGCGATCACGGCCAGACCTGGAGCGCGATCAGCCCCGATCTCACGCGCGACGACAAGAGCAAACAGCTCGATTCCGGCGGGGCTATCTCGTTCGACCAATCCGGCGCCGAGTTTTACGACACGATTCTATCGTTGGCTACGGAGCCTTTAGATATCAATGTCATGCCGGACGGAATCAAAGGCGGCCTGGTGAAGATGAACCGTGACAAAGTCATCTGGGCGGGGACCGATGACGGCCTGGTTCAGCTCACGCGTGATGGGGGCGCACACTGGCAGGACGTCTCGCCGCCGCCATCGCTGGTGCCGCCGTGGGGGCGCATCATGTGCATCGAGCCTGCGCGCTACGCGCCCGGCATGGCGTTCATATCCGTCGAGCGTCATTTGCTTGGAGACGACCGGCCTTACGTGCTCGAAACGCGGAATTACGGAAAATCGTGGCTTTCGGTCGCCGGCGATCTTCCGCGCAATCTGTTCGTGCGCAGCATCCGTCAGGATCCCCGAAGCGGCGCCCTTCTCTACGCTGGAACCAACCGCGGGGTCTGGTTCAGTTACGATGAGGGCGTGCACTGGCAGTCGCTTCGCTTAAACATGCCGGCCGCCCCGATTTACGATCTCGAGATTCAGCCCGATACGTACGATCTAATCGTCGCTTCGCATGGACGCGGCGTCTGGATTCTCGACGATCTCGAACCGCTGCTCTACTGGCAGTTCGGGCACTCGACAGCGGTAAACCTATTTCCATTGCGCGACGCGTATCGCATGTATCAGTGGTCGCCGGTCAACATCTTCCCTGGGCCGCCCGCGATTCCGCTGAACGAGTTCGTCGGTGAAAACGCTCCGAACGGCGCGATCGTCAGCTATTACCTGGCCAACGCAGCAAAAAGCGCGACGATAGAGTTTGTTGATGCGGACGGGCACGTCGTTCGTCGTCTGGACGGCAAGAGCGTTCCAAAGAACGCCGGGGTAAACCGAACTTCATGGGATCTCACGCAAGACGGCCCCGTCAAATGGAACGGAACCTTCAAACAGAATCAGGGCCCCGACACGGGAGCCGAGGTTCTTCCGGGCAGTTACTCGGTCAGACTGACCGTCGACGGCGTGACGCAAACGAAATCGCTGACGGTGAAGCTCGATCCGCGCGACAACGACCCGGCTCGAGCGCGAAGCCGCTACGATTTCCTTTCGGTGCTTTACGCGCAGGTTAGCACGATCGACACGATGCTCAATCAGATTGACTCGCGGTTAAGGAGTGCTTCGGGAACGCAAGCCGCGCAACTGCTCGCCTTTAAACACCGCTTGACCTACGATCCGCGCAACATCGAAGATTTGAGCGGCCCCGCGCAGCTGCGCGAGGGCGTGCTCGACCTGATCGCGCGTACATCCAGCTCGTATCAGGCACCGACTGCCGCCCAAACGGCGCAGGAAGCCTCGTATGCAGCGCAGCTCGACGCGCTGACCGCGGCCTATCGGAATCTGTAGAAGGAGCTTCCTGCAACCAATAACGCGGACCCGCTGTATCATGGTTGGACGATGAACGTAGAGAAGATGACGGAGCGCGTCGCCGACGGGCTCAACGCCGCCTATTCACGCGCGCTTCACGAGCACAACACCCAGACGGCGCCCGAGCACATGCTCGCGTCCTTGCTGCAGCAAGAGCGTGGAATCGCGCCCGACATCATCGCGGCCGCCGCAGGCAATCCCAAAGCCCTCGAGCGCAAGACCGACGAAGCGATCGGCCGCCTTCCGCGGCTGACCGGCGGCGGGGCCGAGAGCGCGCAGGTCACGCTTTCTCCCGAGTTGGCGCGCATCATGAGCGTCGCCGAAAACGAGGCCAAAGCCCTGCAAGACGACTACACGTCGGTCGAGCACGTTTTGCTCGCGATGGCGCAGTCGTCGGGCGCGATTGGTAAGCTATTCCGCGAGTCCGGCCTCACCAAGGACAAGCTGCTGCAAGCCTTGCGCGAGGTGCGCGGCAATCAGCGCGTGACGACGAAGGATCCGGAAGGCACGTACAAATCGCTCGAGCGCTACGGTCGCGACCTCACGCTCGAAGCCGAACGCGGAAAGCTCGATCCGGTCATCGGGCGCGACGAGGAGATCCGCCGCATCGTCCAAGTGCTCTCGCGCCGCACCAAAAATAATCCGGTGCTGATCGGCGATCCCGGCGTCGGTAAGACTGCGATCGTCGAAGGCTTGGCGCAGCGCATCGTCCGCGGCGACGTTCCCGAAGGCCTGAAGAAAAAGCGAATCGTCTCGCTCGACATGGGCGCGCTGATCGCGGGCGCAAAATATCGCGGCGAGTTCGAAGAGCGCCTCAAAGCGGTGCTCAAAGACGTCGCAGCGTCCGAGGGACAAATCATTCTGTTCGTCGACGAGCTGCATACCGTCGTGGGCGCGGGCAAAGCCGAGGGCGCGATGGATGCCGGAAACTTGCTCAAACCGATGCTTGCCCGCGGCGAGCTGCACATGATCGGAGCGACGACACTCGAAGAGTATCGCAAGTACATCGACAAGGACGCGGCGCTCGAGCGACGCTTTGCGCCGGTGATGATCGATCAGCCTAGCGTCGAGGATACGATCTCAATTCTGCGCGGGCTCAAAGAAAAATACGAAGCGCACCATGGCGTGCGGATCAAGGACGCCGCGCTCGTCGCCGCCGCCGCGATGAGCAATCGCTACATTAGCGACCGCTTCTTGCCCGACAAGGCGATTGATTTAGTCGACGAAGCCGCAGCCAAGTTGCGCACCGAGATTGACTCGATGCCGCAGGAGCTCGACGAAGTCTCGCGCCGCGTTCTGCAGCTCGAAATCGAGCGCGAAGCGCTGCGCAAGGAAGACGATAGCGCGAGCCGCCGGCGTCTCGAGCAGCTCGAAAAGGAGCTCGCCGAGCTGCGCGAGGATCAGGCGCGGCTGCGCGTGCAATGGGATGCCGAGAAGAACGCGGCGGTCAAGCTGCAAGCCATTCGCGATCAAATCGAGCAAGCCAAGGTGCAGATCGAACAGGCCGAGCGGCAGTACGATCTCAATCGGGTGGCGGAGCTGCGTTACGGCACGCTGCCGAAGCTTCAAAAGGAGCTCGAAGCCGAGGAGCAGCGTCTGACTCACGGCAACGGCGCGCGCCTCTCTAAAGAAGAAGTCGACGAGGACGACATCGCCGGCGTCATCTCGCGCTGGACCGGCATTCCCGTGACCAAGCTGATGGAAGGCGAGAAGCAGAAGCTGCTGCATCTCGAGGATGAGTTGCACCGGCGCGTCATCGGTCAGAACGAAGCCGTGGATGCGGTCGCGGAAGCCGTGTTGCGCTCGCGCTCGGGACTTGCCGATCCGAATCGTCCAATCGGGTCCTTCATCTTTCTCGGGCCGACCGGCGTGGGGAAGACCGAGCTGGCGCGCGCGCTTGCCGAGTATCTGTTCGACGACGAGCGCGCGCTGATTCGGATCGACATGTCGGAGTATCAGGAGCGGCACACCGTCGCGCGCTTGATCGGCGCGCCGCCGGGATACGTCGGCTTCGAAGAAGGCGGCCAGCTGACCGAAGCGGTTCGTCGCCGTCCGTATTCCGTGATTCTCTTCGACGAAGTCGAGAAGGCGCACCCCGACGTCTTCAACGTCTTCCTGCAGATTCTCGACGACGGACGCCTCACCGACGGTCAGGGTCACACCGTTGATTTCAAGAACACAATTGTGATCATGACGTCGAACATCGGCAGCCACAGGATTCTCGACTACAAAGGCTCGTTCGACGGTGCCGACTACGCCGTGATGCGCGCGACCGTGCTCGATGAGCTCCGCCAGCACTTCCGGCCCGAGTTTCTCAATCGCGTCGACGAGATCATCGTTTTCCACGCGCTCGACGAAGAGGAGCTGCTGAAGATCGTCGATCTGCAGCTAAAGCGACTGCGGCAGCGACTCGCCGAGCGGCGCGTCACGCTGGTGCTTTCCGATGCAGCGAAGCGTCACGTCGTGAAAGTCGGATACGATCCGCACTACGGCGCGCGTCCGCTCAAGCGCACGATTCAGCGCGAGCTCGAGACGCCGATCGGCCGAAAGATCTTAGCCGGCGAGATCAACGACGGCGACACCGTCGAGGTCGGATTCGACGAAAACCGCGCCGAGCTGACGTTCAAGGTAGGGGAGCACGTAGCCGCGACGGCGTAAAGCGCGCGCATGCTTGCCGCTTTTACGCTAGTCCAGATTTTGAGTTACCCCTTCCCCGACGAGATCGTTCGCGACGCGCGGGGAACCGCGATCGCCTACGCGGTCGACACGCAGGGCGTGCGAACGATCTGGTTCGCGCGCGCGCCGCAATGGACGCCGGTGCAGCTCTTCTCTTCTGGCGGCGACGACGGTCAGGAGCTGACCAACCTCGCGATCTCCGACGATGACGCCCACGTCGTCTACGTTCGCGGGGGCTCTCACGATGCGAACTGGCCGCTTCCACTGCAACCCGGGCCGGCCTCGATGCCACAGCAGCCCGACATGCAGGTCTGGTCGGTCGCAACCGGCGGTGGCGCACCCAAGTTGCTCGGCACGGGCGACGTGCCGGCAATCTCGCCCGACGGCAAGCGGGTTGCATTCACCAACGACGGCGCCGTGATGATCGCGCCGATCGACACAAGCGCTGCCGCGCGTCGATTATTCTTCGACCGTGGCCAAGATTCGGATCTGCATTGGTCGCCCGACGGCTCGGCGCTCGCGTTCGTCTCGACGCGCACCGATCATAGCTTCATTGCGATCTATCGCAACGATTCGACGCCGATCGAGTATCTTGCGCCGACGACGTCGCAAGATTTCATGCCGCGCTGGTCGCCCGACGGCGGCCGCATCGCTTTCGTGCGTCTCCACGGCGACGGCGGACCGTCGCAGAATCCGTTCAATTGGAATCCGGTTCCGTGGCAGATCTGGGTTGGCGACGCGCGAACCGGCGCCGGGCAATGGGTGTGGTCGAGCCCGAATACGCCGCGCGGATCGCTGCCGCAGACTGCGGGTGGACCGGTGCTGGAATGGGCCGCCAGAGATCAGCTTGTCTTCAAAAGCGAGCAAGACAATTGGCCGCACCTCTACGCGGTTTCGGCAAATGGCGGCCACGCGAGACTGCTGACCCCGGGAAACTTCATGATCGAGGACGTTGCGATGGCACCGGACCGCGCATCGGTCGTTTACGCTGCAAACGCCGGTTCGATGGCGGGCGACGACGACCGCCGGCACGTCTTTCGCGTCGACGTTGCCACGGCGAACAATACGGAGCTCGTGCCCGGCGCGAGCAGCCAGTGGCAACCGGTCGCGCTTGCGGACGGTGCGATCGCGTACGACGGCGCGACCGCACAGCAGCCGCCGCTAGTTACGGTGCTTGCCGGCGGCGCGTCGCGCGCGCTCGACGCGAACCTGCTCTCGCCCGATTTCCCTTCGGCGCAGCTCGTCACCCCGAAAGAGGTCTCGTTTCGCGCTCCCGACGGTTTGCTGATTCACGGGACGCTCTTTATGCCGAGCGGCAGCGGGAAGCATCCGGCGGTGATTTTCGTCCATGGCGGCCCGCCGCGTCAAATGCTGCTGACGTGGCATTACTTCGATTATTATTCCAACGCGTACGCGGTGAACCAGTATCTTGCCAGCCGAGGCTTTGTGGTGTTATCGGTCAACTATCGCCTGGGCATCGGCTACGGTCACGACTTCAACTTTCCGCCGCGTTGGGGACCGACCGGCGCCTCGGAGTATCAAGACGTCGTTGCCGGCGCGCGTTTCTTGCAACGCAACCCAAACGTCGATCCCAACCGCATTGGGATCTGGGGCGGTTCCTACGGCGGATATTTAACCGCGCTCGCGTTGGCGCGCAACTCCAACATCTTTAAAACCGGCGTGGATTTCCACGGCGTGCACGATTGGTCGCTCGACATCGAGAATCCGGTTTGGGGCAGCCCCCAGCTCAAACGTTACGAGCAGTACAACACTAAAGCCATCATGCAGCTGGCCTGGCAATCATCGCCCGACTCAGCGATCGCGACCTGGAAATCGCCGGTGCTGCTGATTCAGGGCGACGACGACCGCAACGTCGAGTTCCATCAAATGGTGGACCTGGTCGAGCGTTTGCGCATTGCGCGCGTCCCGTACGAGCAGATCGTCATCCCCAACGAAATCCACGGTTTTCTGCGCTACGCGGCCTGGCTCGAGGCCGATACTGCGACCGCCGATTATCTGACTCGTCAGCTCAAGCCTTAGCCGCCTCACGTTTACGCAAGCGAAGGCGGTCGCCCTCGTTGAGGATGCGCTTGCGCAGCCGGATGGATTGCGGCGTGACCTCGACCAGTTCGTCGTCCTCGATGAACTCGATCGCGCGTTCCAGCGAAAGCTCGTCGGGCGGCGGCAACTTGACGTTTTCGTCTGAGCCGGCGGCGCGCATGTTGGTCAGCTTTTTTTCGCGCACGACGTTGATCGCGACATCGTTGTTGTCGTTGGCCCGGCCGACAATCATGCCTTCATAAACATCGGTGCCCGGGGCCACGAAGAACCGGCCGCGCTGCTCGAGCCCCATCAAGGCATAGCCCGTCGTTCGCCCAGTGTCGCTTGCGACCAGCGCTCCGACGTTGCGGCCGGGAAGCTCGCCCTGCCACGGCTGATGGTCGTAATACGTGTGCGACAACACCGCATTTCCGCGCGTGAGCGTGAGCAGTTCGCCGCGCAGCCCGAAGATAGCGCGCGTCGGCATCGTGTATTCCAGCCGCTGCGAATCGCCGGCGTGCAGCATGTTCGACATCGTCGCCTTGCGCCGCCCGAGCGCTTCGATCACCGCGCCGGCATGCTCTTCGGGAACGTCCACGACGACGTACTCGACCGGCTCCCAACGCTGACCGTCGCGTTCGGTCACGATCACCTGCGGCTTGGAGACGGCCAGCTCGTAGCCTTCGCGGCGCATCGTCTCGATCAGAATTGCGAGGTGCAGCTCGCCGCGGCCGCGCACTTCGAACGTATCGGGCGAGCCGGTGTCGAGCACGCGCAGCGCGACATTCGACTCGAGCTCGCGCATCAGCCGCTCGCGAATCTGGCGTGAGGTAAGAAACTTTCCTTCGCGGCCGGCAAACGGCGAGCTGTTCACGCAGAAAAACATCGAAACGGTCGGCTCATCCACGGCAACCGCGTGAATCGGTTCGGGCGCGCCCGCGTCGGCAATCGTATCGCCGATGTTGAGATCGTCGATGCCCGAGACGCAGACGATGTCGCCGGCCGCGGCTTCCTCGACGTCAATTCGTTCTAGGCCGGCGAACGTCAACAGCGTTGCCAGCCGCAGCCCGCTCGTGACCGTACCATCGCGCGCGATCTTGACGATCGGCTCGTTGCGCCGCGAAATGCCGCGGAAGATGCGCCCAATGCCGACCCGGCCGACGTAGCGGTTGTGATCGATTGCGGAAATCAACAGCTGGAACGGCCCTTCTTCGGCCGGCGCCTCGGGGACGCGCGCGACCATCGTTTCGAAGAGCGGCTCGAGCGAGTCGCTGCGTTCCGCAAGATTGCGCGTCGCGATGCCGGCCTTGGCATTGGTGAAAAGCACGGGAAAATCGGCCTGTTCGTCGTTGGCGCCCAGCTCGACAAAGAGGTCGAAGGTCTGATTGACGACCTCCTGCGGGCGCGCGTCTTTGCGATCGATCTTGTTGACGACCACGATCGCGCGAAGATCGAGCTCGAGCGCCTTGCGAAGCACGAAGCGTGTCTGCGGCATCACACCTTCGGCCGCATCCACCAAGAGCAGCACGCCCTGGACCATTTGCAGCACCCGCTCGACCTCGCCGCCGAAGTCGGAGTGCCCGGGCGTGTCGACGATGTTGAATTTGACGTCACCGTGACGGACGGCGGTGTTTTTCGAGAGGATCGTGATGCCGCGCTCACGTTCCAACGGATTGGAATCGAGGACTCGCGTGACGACCTGCTGGCCTTCGCGAAAAACCCCGCTCTGCTTGAGCATGGCGTCAACCAGCGTCGTCTTGCCATGATCGACGTGCGCAATGATGGCCACGTTGCGAATATCGGAGCGGGTCTTCACGACCGTGCTACTTCGCTGCGGCGCGGCAACGCTCCGGCGCTCGTGTGCCGGTTGCCCCCGGCAGTAGTTTCACAAGCGGCTAACAAATAGAAAGCGCGACACGGGAGCGTACGGGTCTGGTGGCCCGCACGGTCTTCAAAATCGCTGAGGTCGTCGCAAGGCGACTGGTAGGTTCGATCCCTACACGCTCCCGCCACACTGCGAAACGCACAGCCGGTTGAGGTTGTATTGTTGGCCGCTGCGCGTTACTCACAGGACAAAGAGTGACGTCGACCAAGTCAAATAGTTCGCAGCCCGCGAAATACGCTATCGAGAGCGGCCGAAAGGACTTAAACGTGAAGACAGCACTGCCAGCTTTGATCGCATGTGCGCTACTTGGTGCGGCGGCGC
>DASRXM010000034.1:0-40514 GCA_035654155.1 Candidatus Babeliales bacterium | reverse complement strand
TGCCACTTGCCGAGCGTCTCGTTCAGGAGGCGTCCCGACATCTTGGGGAACCAGTAGTACATCCCCGCGAAGATCGCCATCAGACTGCCGCCCACCAAAACGTAGTGCAGATGCGCGACGACGAAGTACGTTCCGTGCACGTGCAGATCGAACGGGATTGCGGCCAGAAAGATGCCGGTGATCCCGCCCAGCGTAAAGAGCGCAACGAAGCCGATCGCAAAGAGCATCGCGGTCGTGTAGTGGATCTTTCCGCCAAAGAGCGTCGCCGTCCAAGAGAATATCTTGATGCCGGTCGGCACGCCGATCGCGAACGTCAATATCATGAACGGAAGCTGCAAGAAGGGCGCCAGACCCGAAGTGAACATATGGTGAGCCCAAACCATGAAACCGGCAAGTGCGATCGCCATCGAAGAGAACGCGATCAGCTTGTAGCCGAAGATCGGCTTGCGCGCAAAGGTCGGCAGCACTTCCGAGATGATGCCGAAGGCTGGAAGGATCATGATGTAGACTGCCGGGTGCGAGTAGAACCAGAACATGTGCTGCCACATCACCGGACTGCCGCCTTTGGTCGGATCGTAGAACGGCACCCCGAACTGCCGCTCGATGAAGAGCGCGGCGAGCGCCGCCGCGAGTGCCGTGGTCGCGATCATCAGCAGCGGCGCCGTGGCAAACTGCCCCCAGCAGAAGAGCGGCATGCGAGTGAAGGTCATTCCCGGTGCCCGCATTTTCAAAATCGTCACGACGAAATTGATTCCGGTGATCGTCGAGCTTACGCCGACCAAAAAGATCGCAGCGCACCACATCGACGTCCCGGCCGCGCCTTGCAGCGAAACGGGCGGATACTCCATCCAGCCGGCGGTCGGCGCACCCATCAAGAACGACGAGAACAGCATCAAGCCGGAGACCGGAAAGATCCAGAAGCTGAGCATGTTCAGCCATGGGAAAGCAACGTCGCGCGCGCCGATCTGCACCGGAAAGACCAGGTTTCCAAAGCCGCCGGTCAGTAGCGGGATCACGACCAGCCACACCATCGCGCTGCCGTGAACGCTGTAGATCTCGTTGTACGTTCCCGACGCGACGAAACCGCCGTTAGGATTGAGGAGCTGGGTGCGGATCGCCTCCGCCAGCAAACCCGAGAGCATGAAGAAAACGAACCCGGTGATGATGTACTGGATCCCGATGATCTTGTGATCGAGCGAGAAGACGTATCGCCTGACGAAGCCTTGAGGCTCGGGGTGAATGTGGTCGGCGATGCCGCCTGAATGTACCGCTGCTACTGCCATACTGCCGATTCTCTCACTTCAACGAATCGAGGAAAGCTACCAAGTTTGCAATGTCCTGTTGCGAGAGGCCGTTAGCGCTCGCGTTCGGCATGGTTCCCATGCTGCCCGTGTACCCGCTCTGAAGGATCGCCGCCACGTTCTGGTCCGTTGCCGGTTTATCGTTGACGAGATCCGGGTGCGACGGGTCGTGCAGCACTCCCTCGAGCCCCGGGCCCACGAGTGTCTGATTGAACGGAGCGAGCTTGTGACAGGCGACGCACTTCTGTTCGAAGAGCGTCTTGCCGGCCGCCACGTTGCCGCCTGCAAGCGAGATCGCCCCTCCGGCTGCCGGAAGCGCATTGCTGACGTGCGCGTTCTTCTGCTGCCACGACGAGTACCACTTATCGTAAGCGGGTTTGGGTTCGATGACGAGCACTTGCTTGTCCATCTCGCTGTGGAGCACGCCGCAGAATTGCGTGCAGATGATCGGGTATCGGCCTGCCAAGCGCGGCGTAAACCGGATCGTCGTGACGAGTCCGGGAACGGTGTCGTTCTTTAGGCGCATCGCAGGCACCCAGAACCCGTGAATTACGTCGGCGGACGTGAGATTCAGCGTCACCGGAACTCCCAGCGGCAGGTGCATCTCGTCGGTCACCTCGCCGTTGATCTGCGGGTACCGGAACGAGAAGTAGAACTGGTGGCCGATCGCTTCGACCACCAGGCCGTTCTCGGGTTCGAGCATGACCTCGTACCAAATCCGGACGCTCACGATCGAGAGCAGAATGACGAAAAGCGAGGGGATCACGGTCCACCAGAACTCGAGCTTGCGATTGTCGTGCACCTGCAGTCCGATCGCGTCGGGCGGATCGGTCGCTCGCGCGCGAAACGCGATCGTAAAATAGAGCAGGTAGCCTGCGATGAAGATCCACAGAGCGCTGCCCGTCGCGGCCATGAAGCGGAAGAGATAATCGACCTGGCGCGCCGTCACGATCGCCGCCGGCAAGTACGTCTCGAGCGGAAAAATCGACCAGAAGACGATCGCGGCGACCGAAAGGACGGCGAGGACCGCCGTGACGGTCCAGAATCCGCGGCTCAACCGGGCCGATTGCGCTCTGTTCTCAACCAAAAACCGTTCTCTCCTCGAACCGCCTGTTAAGAGATTCTGTCCACAGCCCCTGCAAACTCCCGCACCAGCCAGTCGACGTTCGTGATCGCGCTCCCAACGCAGACCGCATCGGCTCCTGCGTCGAGTGCGGCTCGCACCTCGACCGGCGAACGAATTCCGCCCTCGCAGAGCGTAAAGCGGCGCAGCCTCGCGTACTCGGCAACGAGGTCGAGCGCGGGCAGCGGCCGTCCTTTCGTATCGCGCGTATAGCCGCATAGCGTAGTCGCCACCACGTCAGCGCCGATTGCCGCGGCGGCGATGCCGTCGCCGGCGCTCGCGCAGTCGGCCAGCGCCAGACAGCCCGCCGCATGAATCGCTGCGACGAGTTCGCTGGGCGAAACATCCGGATGCGGACGCGTGGTCGCATCGAATGCGACGATTTCGGCACCCTCGGCGATCACCGCGCGCACTTCCTCCAGCGTCGGCGTGATGTAGGGTTCGAAACCCGGGTACTCGCGCTTGATCAAACCTATGACCGGCACCGTTACGCGCGCCCGCACCGCGCGCAGATGCTCGCTGCCCTCAATCCGCACCGCGATCGCCCCACTTTCTTGCGCCGCCCGAGCCATCGCCGCGATCACGTGCGAATCGTCGAGCGCGGAACCTCGCCATGCCTGAACCGAAACGATCAGCCCGCCGCGCATTGCATCGAGCAGAGTCATCGGCGGATCTCTGCGATGCCGATGCCCGTTTCGCGATACGCGAGCAGGAGCGCGCCGTACGCCGGCTCGTAGCGCGGCTCCACAACCTCGGCGCTAGGGAAAGCTTGCTGGATTCCCGCGCGCACGCGCTGCCGAAAACCCTCGTCGGCGAAGACGCCGCCGACCAACGCCACGCGAGCCGGAGCTCCAGCCGCGATTTGCGTTCGCACCAGCGTCGCGAGCCGGTCGGCTCCACGATCCGCAAGTCCGCGAAACGATTCAAACCCCATCGCTACGGGAGCAAATGCGGCAAGCCGGTCGCGCGTCACTTCTCCTTTATAAAAGGCGTGCGTGAGGCGCCGCAACGAAGTCGTCCCAAAGAAGTCGCAGATGGCGCGCGTTTCGGACGCATAGGAGAAGTCGCCGTCGTCGTAGGCTCGCATCAGCAGCGCGAGCGCATCCCGAACGATCGCGAAGGCACTTCCCTCGTCCCCGAAGAGAAATCCCCATCCGCCGAGCGTTGCCGACGTCCCTTTCTCGTCGCGCGCGTAAACGACCGAACCGGTTCCTGCGATTACGACGATGCCGGCTTGTCCACCGAGCGCGCCGGCATGCGCGATCGGGGTGTCGTGCATCAGCACGAGACGTTCCGCCGGCAGGTCGGGCGCGCGGCCGTAGACGCGGCCGTCGTAGCCGCTGATTCCGGCGACGATTGCCGCAAATCGCGTGTTGGCCGCAAGCCCGGCGGCGCGGCGCGCGTCGTCGAGCGCTCCGAGCAACGCGTCGTGCAACCGCGGCGAATCGGCCGCGACGCCGATCTCATCGGCCGGGCCGGCAACGCCGCGCGCTAAAACGCGTCCACGCTCGTCACCGATGATCGCGACCGTGGAGCTCTGGCCGCCGTCGATCCCGGCAAACAGGTTCATGCCGAGCACTCCATGAGCGATCTCGCAAACTCGCACGCCGCCGACTCTCGCGCGCGGCGATCGGACAGCACCGCGATCTCGCCGATTCGCTCGCGATGGTGGTAAAGTTCGTGTCCGACCGCGAGCGCAACGAACTCGTCCAGCTCCGCGGCCGAAAGCCTCGCGGCATACCGCACGTTCAGCCGAATTTCCGGGACCGCCGGATCGTACTCCGATCGCAGCTGCGCGGAGCCCCATTCGCCCAAGTCTTCGAATCGCACGCCGACGCCGTACGCCCGCGCACGCGCGAGCGCGTTGCTCACAGCAGCACTCCGTCGGCGATGAGTTGCGATCGCAGCTCGCGCGTATCTACGTCGCCCGCTCGAACGCCGCGCGCGCAGGCGAGCGCTGCCGCTGTGCCGGCCGCTTGTCCAAGCGTCATTACCGTCGGCGTAAGACGCGTCGACGCAAGTGCCTCGTGCGTCGTCGAGATGCAGCGTCCCGCCACCAGCAGCTGCTCGCGGTTGACCGGCACCAACGCGCGATAGGGAATCTCGTAGCTCTCGCCGGGCGGCAGGCGTTCGGTCTGCGTTCCGCTGCCGCCGGGATTGTGCAGATCGATCGGATAGGCGCTGCGCGCAACCGCATCGTCGAATTTCCGAGCTTGCAGAACGTCGTCGCGTGTTAAAGTGTAACGCCCGACGATGCGCCGCGACTCGCGAATCCCGACTTGCGTGCCGCTGCCCGCGATTCGCGCAGCTTCAAAGCCGGGAACCCGCCGCCGAAAGAACTCGAGCAACTGCATCGCCTGAAGACGCGACTCGACCTCGGCGCGCGTCAAATCGTCGGGATCGAGCGGGTCGACGTTCACGACGCGTGTCATATTGACCGTCACCTCGTCCGGATACGGCGAGACGAAAAACGACACCAGCTCGCGCGGAACGTCGACCATGCCGTCGTCGCGCGCGTGTTCCCAAAGCGAGTAGAGCCCGGCCACCGCGGTGAGCGCCGCCGGCGTGCGCTCCGCAACCGAAAGCGAGCTGCGCAGCTCGCCGGGATGGTCGCGAACGTACTGCGCCAGCTTGCCGAGATCCACGTGACTCAGGCGAAACATCAACGTGGCCGGCTGCACCTGACCTCGCTCGTCGCCTTGTTGCGTCGGCACGCCAGCGCTCGCGGCAACCAGCGCATCGGCGGTTGCATCGATTACGACGGTTGCGTCGCTGTGCCGCGTACCGCCCACGGTTGCAAACGTCGCGCCGCCGACCGTTTCGCCGTCGACGCGCGCCTCGAGGAAGTACGCGTGCAGCAAAAGCGTCACGCCGGCTTCGCGCATCATCTCCAACAACAGCGCCTTGTGAATTTCCGGGTCGAACGGCGTGATCGTTGCAACGTAATCCGACGAATCCCGAAGATGCCCCGGCGAGCCGCCTTTGCGCATCAAACGCTCGACGATCTCTTCGGCGATGCCGCCGACGATGCGCTCGCTTCCGGAGTGAAACGTCATCCACGGTCCGACCATCGCAGCGGTTGCAGTTCCACCCAGAAACCCGTAGCGTTCGGCCAACAGCGTTCGCGCGCCGTGGCGCGCGCAAGCAATCGCCGCAGCGCATCCGGCGTTGCCGCCGCCTACGACCAACACGTCGAAATCGGGCATGCAGGCCATTTCCGCGCCCCCCCAAATAACCCGCCAATGCAAACGGGGCCTGCAACCATCGAACGGAATTGGGCGATGGCGGCGCATTTGAGCGCGCTCGCCGCAATTGCCGGGCTCCCTTTCGGTCACATCCTCGGACCTCTCGTCGTCTACCTCGCGAGGGGCCACGAATCGGAGTTCGTTGCAGAGCACTCGAAGGCTTCACTGAACTATCAGATCACCATTACGATCGTCGGCGTTATCGCAATCGTCGCCGCTGCCGCCGGCACGCTCGGCTACGCCATCACGCTGGGGGATCGCGCTACATCCGATGCGCTTAGCTCCGCCGGAATCGTCGCCCTATGGGCCGCCATCGGGTTCGCCATCTTACTCATCGTCGTGCTCTCGTTTATTTTCATCATCCTCGGGACGCTGGCCGCAAGCGAAGGTCGGCTCTACACCTACCCCTTCGCCATCCGCTTCTTGCGTTAGGAGGCCGTCTGGATGCAACGCATAAAGCCGCTCGCGCGAATTCTTGCCGAAGGCTCCGATGAATCGCACGGCCTAAAACGTTCGCTCGGACCCTGGGCGCTGACGGCAATGGGAATCGGCGCGATCATCGGCACCGGCATCTTCGTGTTGACGGGAGTCGCTTCGGCGACGCGCGCGGGACCGGCGCTGACGCTTTCGTTCGTGGTCGCCGGCATCGTGAGCGCCCTCGCCGCACTTTGCTATGCGGAAGTCTCCAGCAAGATCCCGATCTCCGGCAGCGCCTATACTTACACCTATGCAACGCTCGGCGAGTTCCTTGCGTGGATCGTCGGTTGGGCGTTGGTTCTCGAATACGCGCTGGGTGCGTCAACCGTCAGCGTGGGCTGGTCGGGGTATTTCACCTTCATTTTGCACACGCTGTTCAACTGGAATATACCGCAGGCTTGGCAGCACAGCCATTGGGACGCGACTCCGGGGATCGCAAACTTGCCCGCGGCCGGCATCATCTTTCTCATCACGGCGCTGCTGGTCAAAGGGACGCGCGAGTCGGGAACCGTGAACGCGGTGATCGTCGCGATCAAACTTGCGGTAGTACTCTTTTTCATCGCGATCGGCGTGGGCCATATCAATCCCGCCAACTATCACTTGCCGCCCGGACCGCAGGCCGGCGCGGGCGGATATTTTCCGTTCGGTTGGGCCGGCATGCTGGGCGGCGCGGCTTTTATCTTCTTTGCCTACATCGGTTTCGACGCCGTCTCGACCACCGCCGAGGAGGCCAAGAACCCCGCGCGCGATTTGCCGATCGGCATCATAGCCAGCCTGGTGATCTGCACGCTTCTCTATATCGTCGTGGTGGCGATTCTCAACGGCATAGTTCCGTTCTATACTCTCAACGTCAACTTTCCGGTTGCATTCGCCGTCGACAGCGTTGGTCTGGCATGGGCGGGCGTGATCATTTCTTTTGGCGCGATCGCCGGGTTGACGACGGTGCTGCTGGTCATGATGTACGGCCAAACCCGCATTTTCTATGCGATGTCGCGGGATGGATTGATTCCGGCTCTATTCGTGAAGTTGCATCCGGTTTGGCGCACGCCGTGGATTTCGCAGATCATTTTCGGCTTGCTGATCGCCGCAGCCGGCGCGCTCTTCCCGATCAGCATTCTTGGATCGCTCACCAACATGGGAACACTCAGCGCGTTCGTGCTGGTTTCCATCGCCGTTCCGGTATTGCGTAAACGCCATCCGGAAATGGAAGGCAAGTTCAAACTTCCATTTGGCCCCTACATCATTCCGGTGCTTTCCGCGATTTCGGCACTCTTCTTGATCTATTTCCTACGCCAAGGCAATCCGCTGGTGTGGGGTTTCTTCCCGCTCGTTTGGTTGGGATTCTTGATCTGGCTGGTCGCCGGACTCATCTTCTACTTCTCGTACGGTCGCCACAAGAGCACGGTTGCACTCGAGCAGATCGAAGGCGTGGCCGTGAAGCAACCGCCGGTGAACTAGCCCGTCGCCATCCGTGTGCGCCAGGACGGCACGCGCGTTCGCCGCCGGCGCACCGCGCTCGTCAGCAGTACGATCGCGACGGCGAGGCACGTTAGCATCGCGGCAAGGCCGGCTTCGGGACCGAAGGTTCCGCCGGTGATTGCCGGCGGGCCGCTGAGGCGCGACGAGAGCGCGCTGGCTGCGAGCGCGTGTCCGGAGACTTGCGTGCCGAAAACCGGACCTTCGAAGAAGTTCCACGCGAAGTGAATGCCGATCGGAAACCACAGGTTTCGCGCCAGCACGAAGGCCCCGCCCAACAGCACGCCGGCCTCAAGTGCAATCGCCACGGACGAAACGAGCGTCGCATGCGGGTTGGCCGCGTGCGCGAAGCCAAAAAGCGCTGCCGAAACGATCAGCGCTATCCACGTACCGGTCCACTCTTCAACGAGGCGAAAGATCACACCGCGAAACAACAGCTCCTCGAGCAAAGCGTCGCCGAGAAAGAGCAACGCCGCAATCCAAAGCGCGGGTGTCACATGGACGGCCAGCACGCGATAGAAGCCGCCGATTGCGAGCTCGAGAACGACGCACGAGAAGAGCGCCGCGCCCAGCAGAATGCCAAGCCCAACATCCCTGACCGCATGGCGCGGACTCAAGCCAACGCCGGCGGCTGATTCTCCGGCAGCGAAACGCTCGACGACGAGCGTCGCCGCCGCCAGCAATAGCGCGGCAAGCCACGTGAAAGCGACGGTTCCCCATACCGGATACGGCGGATGGGCGGCCAGCACGACCGGCGTTAAGAGCGCCGCGAAAAGCACGACGATCGCGACGAGCCGGACCAGTGGAAATGCTAAAACGCGCCTCATGGCCTTTAAGGGACCTGCGGCACCAGGAGCAGCACGACCGGCTCGTCCTCGCGACAGCCCTCGGTCTCTTCGGCGGCGAGCGCTGCGCCCTGCTCGGCGCTCGACAAGCCGTCGAACGTGGCGATTCGTCCGTCGCGCAGCACGTAAAGCGCTGGCAGCGCGCGGCCGACGTCGCCGAACTGCGTCGCTCGTTCGATCGATTCGCGCGCACAGTGCGCCACTTCGCCCGCGGTGGTGCGCGAGGCCGCGCAATCGCGCAACGCAAGCCGGACGACGCCGCGCTCGTCGACGACCCGAACCTCACGGCCATGCCGGTACGCGCGCAACACGCTCGTCAGCTCGCGCGTCTCGAGCTGCGACGGCTCGCAGCGCAACGAAGTTGCGGCGGCCGCCATGCGTTCGCTCTCGCTGCAAGCCGCCAGTGCGGCCGATTCCACCAAAGCCGTTGCTCCGGAAGCGGTCGCGCGAATGAAGTTGCGCCGCGTGTCGATTTCGACCTCGACCTCGACGCGGTCGGGCGCGGCGCCAGCCGCCACCACGCGATCGGCGGCCTCGCGGCGCACCCGCGCGATCTCTTGCGGCGACGGCGTTGCGATCGTTCGCTCGACGCTATCGCGAACGAGCGCAAGCGCCACGCCGACCGGCGCTATCACTTCGGCATCGCGCGCGATCCGGTATGGGATGCCCATCGCGTCGGCCAAAGGCGGCAGCAGCGCACCGGCAGCTCCGCCTCCGCCGACCAGCGCGATGCCGCCGGGATCGAGCTCGTAATCGGCGATCAAACGCGCGATCGTTTCGCGCAGCTTCGCGACAGCGAGCGCAAGAACTCGCCGCGCGAGCATGAGGCCGTCGCCGCCTAGGTGCTGCGCCAGCAGCTCGAAGGCCGCCCGGGCGGCTTCAGGTTTGCCGCGCGCAAAGGCGCCCTCCGGCACCGATTCCAAAGCATTGGCAGCGCACGTCGCAGTTATCGCAATGCGTGTGCCGTCGCGTGCGATCAGCACCGCATAGTCGGCGCGATCGCGCGGAGCCGGCGCGATCCGCGCGACGCGCGCGCCCGCAAGCGCCTCCGGATCCGAAAACGAGGCGTACGCGCAACCGGCAATGTGCGCACTGCGCGGCCCAACTTCGACGATATCGTTGCCTTCGACGCGCAGCATGCTGCCGCCGCCGATGCCGAGCGTGCGCACGTCGAGCGTGCGAAGCATCGTGCGATGCCCTCCGATGCGCGCTGGTCGCATCTGTGGCCGGCCGGCCCGAATCACCGAGCAATCGGAGCTCGTCCCGCCGCATTCGACGAAGATGCCGTCGCTCAAACGCTCGTAGAGAAGCGCGCCCGCAACGCCGGCCGCGGGACCGGAGAGCATCGTCAGAATCGGGCGGCGCTCGACTTCGCGCACGTTCATCACGCCGCCGTCGCTGCGCATCACCATCAGCGGCGCCGGGATTGCCGCCCGCTCCACCGCTTCGGCCGTCACGCGCGCGGTGCGCACCATTTTCGGCAGTATCGCGGCATTGAGTGCGGCGGTGCGGGTTC
This sequence comes from Candidatus Babeliales bacterium, assembly GCA_035654155.1. Taxonomy (GTDB): domain Bacteria; phylum Vulcanimicrobiota; class Vulcanimicrobiia; order Vulcanimicrobiales; family Vulcanimicrobiaceae; genus Cybelea. The sequence continues at coordinate 30,531 of DASRXM010000034.1, read as the reverse complement.
GCGCGCGCAGACCGTACGCGCTGCTTACGTCGTGTCCGCTGGTGGCGTCGACGCCGCGAGCGCGCGCGTATGCCACGGTTTCGGATTCGCGCGCCGGGCGATCGACGCCGAAGCTCTCGGTGGCGGCGATCGACTCCACCCCCGCGGCAATCAGCCCGTCGACGCCGGCCTGCATCGCCGCCTCGTCGCGCGCGAACGCAAAGCGCGGTGCAAAGACCGATCCGGATTCTAGCGGCAGAGCAGTGAAACGCATCTGACGCGCAGCCAGCCACGCAAAGCCGTCGAGCAGTGCGAGCACCCCGACCCGCGCGAGATCGCCTTCGAGCAACGCGTTGGTTGCCTGGGTGGTCGAATGCGCGATGAACGCTACCTGCGACGAATCGACGGCCGACCGCGCGAACAACCGCTCGATGCCGGCAACGATGCCGGCCGCCACGCCGCCGGGCGCATCGTGGGTCGTCGGAACCTTCGCGGTTGCAAGCAGTTCGCGCGTAGCCGCATCGATCGCGACCACGTCGGTAAACGTGCCGCCAACGTCGATTCCCACTCGAATCCGGCGTTGATCGGCCATGCTACCAGCCTGCCACGAGCACGTGGGTCACCATGACCAGCTCGACGCTGCCGTCGCGCGCGTGCTCGTCGAAGAGCGCGAGTAAGTCGCGATGCAAGGCCTCAGCCGTCGGGCCCGCCGATGGAAGATAGGATGCCGAGGCAGCCCGTCCGACGAGCGCGTTGCGATCGAGACGCTGCCGGGATGCATGCGCGCTGCGCGTTATGGAAGCGCGAGGAAACGCCGCGAACGCCTCGAGGGCGCGCCGGCGCAGCGCCTCCGTGTCGTCGGTGGCGTACGCGCGCACAATGTCGCCGTATGCTTTGGTGAACGCGTCGCGTTCGTCGCGCTCGTACTGCAGCACCGCGGCACGGCGGCGCGCGACGCGCCGGAACTCCGCGAACGCTTGGTCTCCCGCGAACCAGTGGAACGCTTGACAGGCGACGATTGCATCGACGGCGGCGTCCGCTAAACCCGTGCGCTCGGCGCTACCCTCACGCCAAATAACGCGCGGGTGCGGCCGTGCCGCTTCGCGCATCGCCGCGTTCGGTTCGATCGCGATCACCGCGACGCCGCGATCGGCAAACAAGCGCGACGAGATTCCCGTCCCGGCGCCGACGTCGGCGATGGTTAGCGACGACGGATCGCCGAGCCCATCGAGCGCCGCATCGATCGCCGCAGGCGGATACGACGGACGAAACGCAGCGTATGCTCGCGCGCGCCCGCTAAAGCGGGTGGTCGGCTTCATGTCGTAAACGGGGCGCCGAGCCGGATCTCGAGCGGGCGTCCGGCGCGCTGAAGTTCGAAGGTGTGAGGCTTCCCATCGTAGGCGCGCTCCTCCGCGGCATATGTGCCGTATTCCCACCATGATTTTCCGTCGATCGTCTCGATTACGTCGCCCGAGCGCAGTCCGGCCGCATACGCGGGCCCGCCGGCGCGCACGAAAGCGCGCAAGTTTCCGTCGGGACTTCGAAACAGTGCGTAAAAGTAGGTGGGCCTATCTCCGGGCCGAAATGCGACGCCGCGCGCGAATAAGTTTGCGCCGCGCACCGGATCGGCAAGCCGCCAGGCTTGCAGCCGCGTCACGCCTTGCAGCGCCAGCGCGCGCGCAACGGCGGTGGAGGGAGGCGACGCGGTGACCTGATGATCGTGCCATTCCTCGACGATCCAACCGCCGCAATCTTCCAACCGCAGGCCAACGTCCAGATCGTCGCCTTCGATTAGCATGAACTGCGAGGTTTGCACGAATACGTACGCAGCGTAGCGCTTGCGACTGCAGTCGCTTGTGCTGGGATCATCGTGGAGACGAAGGGTTTGCCAAGCACCGGAAGCGAGCGCAGACCCTACGGCAGCGGCCGCCGCACGCCCGAGCGACGTTCCGTCGTCGTCGACTGCGATCCGATCGCGAGCCGAATCCGGCGCGTAGAATCCCGGCAGCGTTTCGTCCGCGCGCGCCGATGCAACCGCCAAGGTAAAAGCAGGCGCGCCAAAGAGCGCCGGAGACGCCGTTACGACCGCGATGGTAGCGACGATCGCGACGGCGGTTTGATAGGCCAGCGTCCGTTTTGTGATCGTATCGATCGGCACGCCGGTGAAGTTCGCCACCCAGACATTGGCGGTGTTCGTTGGATCGCAAACGTTTTGCACTTGCACGACGGCCATGATCGCAGCGACCAGCACGACCGGAGGCAACGCGTGCGCGGCGAGCATCGCGGTGAAGATCGCAATTCCCACGCCGAAAGGATTGAGCGGGCCGCGATAAAGCACCAGCGGGCTTCCAAGCCCGAAGAGGACCACGTAGGCGAGCGGATTGCGAATCCAGCCGCCCCCGACCAGCGGATGCAGCGCCGCCGCGAACTGCGGTTGCTGTGTCGCCACCAGGAGCATTCCGATCCCCATGAAGAGCAGCACGGCCGGCGCGACGTCTTCGACGCCGCGGATCGCGGCGGCGACGAGCCGCTGCACCGCTTGCCGCGGGCCGGTTACGAGCGCGCCGAAGAGCGCCGAAACCAGAAACGCCGGCGCGGCGTCCACGTGCAGCGCAAAGTACAGCACCAGCGGCAGCAGCGGCGTCAACAGCGCGACCGCCGGCACGCGCCTGCCCTCGCCGGCATCGCCCGCAATCGACCACGTAGCGTAGGCGCGTTCCCGCCGAAACGAGATTGCCGCGTAAGCCACGAGCGCGATCGCATCGACGGCCGCCAGCACGATCGCATATCGTTCCAGTTGCGCGGGCGCAACCCCAAAGTATTTAGTGTAAAACGTCCAGTTGGCGATGTTGAAGATGTAGCCGAGGGCAAACCCCATGAGAAAGAGCGTCGCGGCAATCGTTCGCGGAACGCCCGCGGTCATCATGATCGGCAGAACGATCGAGCCGACCATGATAATGCCGCCGAGGCCCGAGAGTGACGTGAAGAGCAGCGCGACGATCGCGCAGAACCCCAACGAAAGTGCGAGGGGCTGTTCTCCGCCGTACTCGGCGGCGAGGTCGACGATCCGTCGGGCGATCCCGGTTTCGATCGTAACGCGCCCCAGCAGCGCACCGAAGATGACGGCGACGTAAACCGGCGCGAGCTGCGCTGCGCCTGCCGTGATGATACCGCCTAGTTGCGAGGCGGGCACGCCAGCGACGAGCGACATGAGCAAGGCCATCGAGGGAACGGCAACCAGCGCGGGCACCCACCGCCGGTACATCAACACGGCGAAAACGGCGAAGACCAGCAGAATGAAGGCTGCGTTCAGGGTGAGAGCACCTCGCGCAGCGGCGGGAGCGCGCCGGTGCGCAGATACGCTTGCGTGATGCGGTAGAATGCGTCGGCGTGCTCGATCGCCTGCTGCGCGGCAAGATGATAGCGCTCCACGTTGCTCGCGAGATGGCCGGGCCGGCTTTCGTAACGCCAAGCGTGCTCGTAGAGCGGCGCGAGATCCTCATAGGCGTCGCGCAGCTCCCACATCCAGTAGCGGCACCAAAGCAGGTCGCGCTGCGCGCGGTCGCGATCCGAAGTTGCGTGGGCAACCGCGTCGGCGTACATCGCCGCCACTTCGCTCGCAATTTGGAACTTGCGCGCCAGCACGTCGTACCGGCGGGCTGCCAGAAAGATCACCGAGGCGGCGTTAGCGTGCAATGGAGGCCGGTCGAAATAGCGATCCTCCTCAACGGCTTCAGCGTCTAGTCGCACCGCTGCCAGATCGGCGCCGGCAGCTTGCGCCGCCGCGGTGACGTCGAAGGGATCGGCCCAGAACAGCGCGTCGGTTTGTCCGTAGGCGTAGCTTGGCGGTTCGAGCCGAGCCAGGATCCTGCCGAGCCGCTCTACGTCGTCGCTATAGCGTAGATCGTCGACACCGAAAAACGCGCTCGGAAAATCGAGCGCAAACCGCGCGAGTCCGGCGTCGCCGCTCTCCCATGCCGAGGCGGCGGCGTAGACGACCGGATACCAGGTCGCTTCGTAGAGCGTCTCGCCGTCGTCGTGCCAAACGGTTTGAAAGAGGCCGAGCACGCGCGCAGCTTTGCCTTCATCGATGAAGACCCGCTCGTTTGCAAGCGCAACGGCGATGTTCGGATAGATCTCGTTCCAGTTGCTCGCGCCGGGGGCGACCATCTGATCGAAACCGCCGCGCGCGATGGTTTGAATGTACGGCTCGAACGACGGCTGCGCGCCGTAGTGCCAATTGACGACCACACACGCCTTTGGGATCAGCGCCATAATCGCCGGGTCGGCCTCGATGCCGTCGTCCCAGAGCATCAACCGCGCCCCCGACAGCGCGATGAGCTTGTCCATCGCGACGATATGATCGGCATACGCTTGCGAGCGGCCGCGTTGCGTGACGTACCCAGCCGTGCGGCCGAGCCCAAGCGTCGCCGTTTCGTCGGAACCGATGTGAAAGAACGGCGGATGACCGAGCGCTGCAAGCTCCTGGGCGACGATCCGCGAGAGATATTGTTGCGAAAGTGGGACGTTGGGCGCAAGCAAAAATCCGTGAGGAAACTCGGCGGCGCCGGCATAGCGCTCGACGCGCAGCGCGTTGTGCATATGCGCGAAGGTCTGCTGCTCCGGAATGAGCGAAACGTGGAACCGCGCCGCGTATGCGGCAAGCTCGTGCAGCTGTGCGGGCGTAATCCCGTCGAGCGGCGCCGGCAGCGGATCGGTGGGACTGATGAAAACGTGCTCCATGTACGGCGAATAGCCGTTCATCTTGAAGGCTGCGATCGTGCGGATACGCTCCTCGAAGTAGCCCATCGTCGGCAGGGGCCCGCGCGAAACGTCGTCGGAGAGAATCCGCCACGACAAGGCCGGGCGGTCTTCGATCCGTACGCACGGCATCGCCCAAGATTCGTTTGCGCGCACCGGCAGTTGCGCGAGCGTCATCGCCGCGTAAAAAGCGCCGGCCGCGTCGGAACTCTCGATCAGCGCGCGCCCGTCGCGAACCGTCAGACGATATGCCTGCGGCTGAAGCGACTGGTCGCGGCGCACGGAGATCGCCGCGCTGGACGCCGTAACGGTTTCCAACGATCCGATGCGCAGTGCGCTCCAGCGTTCGTCGAGTTCGGTGCGCGCCGCCGAATCGAAAGAGGCCGCAATGGTTCGCGGCACTGCCGCACCGCTGCGCGCGCACGTCAAGTTTTCGATTCGAACCGGACGGGGGATTAAGTGCAGCGAGGCGGCTGCGATCGCAAGAAGCGGCAATGCGGGGTTAACGGCTCATCTTCGCTGCAGCGGCCCGAATCGCCGCGTCCCGCTCGTCGAGCTGCGCTGTAACGTCGTCGAAATATCCGGCCGCAGATTGCTCGTCGAGCGATGCGGCGCGATCGGCAAGCTCGATGGTCGCGGCGTCCGCCGCCGCCACCGCCCCGCCGTCGCCCGAATCGGCTTGCGCTCCGTGCAGATGGGCGAACGCGTCGAAATCTGTGAACTCGACCCGCAAGAGCAAATCGTCGGCGCGCTTTTGAAGCGCGGGCGGGAGTTGCAGGCGCTCGGCAAAATTCGTCAGGGCTTCGCCGAGGTATGCGCGCACGTACTCATCCGAGCGCCGGCGGCCGAGATCGTCGTCGTAACCGGGAAAGTTGGCGATTTTCGCGCGCAGCAGCTCCAGCGGCGTCATATTTCCACAGGTACGACGCGTCCCGGCGAGGGGCCTCGAAGACGCTCTGGGAAGATACTCGCAGTGAGACAAACGTGGCCCGCATATCTGGTAGCGGCGGCCTGCTTTGCAATCGCGCTTATTTCCTCGATCGCAAACATTTCGCTGCTCGGCCAGGTCAAGCAGCAGCAGCGCGAGATCGTCAATCTGTCCGAGCGATCGACCGCGCTCGCGCGCAATCTCGTGGTCGAGCGAACGGCCCTCTTCGATATTCTCGACCCGCATGCCGGTCATTATCGCATCGGCGAGGGCGAAGTGATCACCGGCCCAAGCCGCATATACCTCGCTTTGCGCGCGCTGCCGGAGCCGCCGCGCGGCAAGGTCTATCAAGCATGGACGCTGCCGAAAGGCTCGACCAAAATGCTTGCGTCGCCGACGTTCCTTCCGGATGCGCGGGGCGTTGCGCTCGTCGTGCTTTCGGCCGACCCTCGTTCCACCGCCGAGGTCGCCGTCACGCTGGAACCCGACGGCGGCAGCAAAGAACCGACGAGCAAGCCGTTGATGGACGCCGCGTTTGAGTCGCAATGATCCAGCCCGTTACGGACGTAAACGAAGCGGCGGCGCTCGCCTACCTCGCGCGCTCACCGTATCTCAACGTCTTCATTAGCCACATTCTGCTGCACGATCTCCCGCCGCCGGCGCGCCGTAACGTAGCGGTGGCGCTTGATGGCGAAAGCGTCATCGGCGTCGCTTACTACGGCCGGCAGTTGGCAATCTCCGCCGACCCGGCAGCGCTGCCGGCCTTCGGCGAACGCGCAAAGCGCCGGCGCGGCGAACGCATGATCGTCGGTCCGCGACAAACCGTTCGCGGGCTTTGGGAAATCGTGCGCGGCTGGCACGAGACGCCGCGCCTGGTACGCGAGCGCCAGTTCGTGATGGCGATCGATCGCGCACGGCTGCGCCTTTCGCAGCAGCGCGTCGCCGTGCGTCATGCAACGCCCTCCGAGTGGCGCGCGGTTGCGGACGCTTCGGCGCAGATGATCGAGCAAGAGTTGGCCTACGATCCGCGTCGCGGCTCGCCCGACTTCGGCACGAGCATCGCGCAGATGGTCGAACGCAAGCTCTGGTGGGTCGGCGTCGCCGGCGATCGCCTGTGCTTCTTCTGCAATCTCGGCCCCTGGTGCAGCCGGACGATCCAGCTGCAAGGCATTTGGACTCCGCCGGACCTGCGCGGCCAAGGGCTGGCAACGGCGTCGCTTGCGGCGATCTGCGATCGGTTGCTCGAGTTCTGGCCGACGCTCTCGCTCTACGTCAACGACTTCAACGCCCCGGCAATCGCGCTCTATCGGCGCGTCGGGTTCGAGCACGTCGGCGACTTCCAGACGCTGCTCTTTTAGGCGATCGAGCGCACCGTTTACGTTCTGGCGTGCAACCAGGGATCGTTCGTCACCGCCTCCACCGTTAGGCCGATGTTGACGGTGTATCCCACAAGCAGCACGCCGGCCGGCGTCAGCCGGCTATCTACGATGCCCCAATCGCGCCGGTCGATGGTTAATGCGGCAGTATAACCGACTCGCCAGCCGTTGCCTTCGGGAATTATGCCGACGATCTGCACGGGGAATGTCACGGGCTTGGTTACGTTCTTGATGGTTAGGTCGCCCGTGACTACGAATTCCGAATCACTCTTTGTCTTGATCGAAGTCGAGTGGAAGGTCATCGTGGGGTATTTCGCCACGTCGAAATAGGTGGGCGATCGAAGATCGGCATCGCGATCGTGGTTGTCGGTATCTTCGTGGCTCACGTCCAGCACCGCGTCGATACGTTGTGGAACCGGCGTGCGACCTGCGTTCACGATCGTCAGTTCCTGAACCGGGATATGTCCCCAAACTTTGGAGACGACCATGTGTGACACCGTGAATTCGGCGCGGCAATGGACTAGGTCGGCGTTCCAAACGACCGGTTCGGTCGCAAGGCTCCGCGCGGGCATCGCGATGAGCACGAGAAGCGCGAGCACGCATAGCACCTTTGGAACCCGCTTGACGTGAGTCTCGAGCGCACTTATGAACGAGGGCGCGAGAAGACGTTCGATCAAGCTGGATTCCGACTCGCGATATCCTTCTTGAAGCAGCTTGCGTTTGAGCGAAACCAATCGCTCTTTGGCCATCGGCCTGATCTGAAACGTAACCTTGATAGTCTCGTCCGGCATGTTATTAACCCCCGCTTATATCGTGCGCGTAACAACGAAGATGGCTTGGGCGCCCTGCAAGACGTATGCAGGCGTTGGAATCGGCGGCGTCCCCGGAGTCCCTCCGTAGGTCACTCCGCCGTTGATGACCGTAAACGGATTGGCGTAGACGTTGGTCAGATTCGTACCGTACAGGCCGTATTGATAACCGCCGTGAGTGTAGACGAGGTGGGCGTTGAGCGTTGCGAACGGTCCACGATTCAGCTCGTTGTACCAGCCTTCATAGTTCAACTCTGCCCCATATCCGAATCCGGCGGCCGGCTGTTCTTCGATTGCCACATAGGCTTTGTGCAGCGGTTGGCCGAGCGATTGTTCCAGCGCCGGCATCGTGCCGTCTTGAATCGAAACGGGAATCACCGTGAGGAACGAGCTGTCCACGTCCCAACCGGCGCGTGCGTGCAGAAACGCGCCGAGTTGCTGGTCGGCCGTAACGTCGATGCCGCGGTAAACGCCGTTCCCGGCGTTCGCCGGCATGGCGATCGGACACGCAACCGGATTTGCCGGCGTTTGGCAGTTTGGAATAGGCACGGGAACGGTTTCGCTCGATGGCGAGCGGAGGTTCGTTTGATAGAGGTCGGTTGAGAGATGCAATGCATGCGGCGACGTCCCGACGATTTGCTCCATGCCGAGATCGAAATCGGTCGCCCGATCCGGTTGCAGATTTGGATTGCCGATGTAAATCACGCCGCCAACGGGCACGCGATCGGCCGGCGGGGGCACCACCAGCTCGGCAAGCTGCGGGGTCTGAAACGTCGTGCCGATCGATCCGCGAACGGCCGTGTTTCCGGTCGGCGTCCAGACAAGCCCAGCGCGTGGGTCGAGGCTGTGGCCGAACGTGCTGAACCAACTGTCGTATGCAGCCAGCGAGTAGTGAATGTGCGTCGTCGGGTCGCCGTTATAGCGTAAGACGGCATATCGCTGCGTCTGGCCAAGCGAGTAGGTCTGAATCGGCGGAGCTTCTTGCGCCGGAGAGATCAGCGGATCCGTCGAGACCGTGCCGGCCGGATTCGTTGAGAACGCGTTTCCGCTTGGCCCGATAGGGTTTGGCAGCGGTTGCGCTTCGGCAATGACTTGGCCTTGCACGTAATTGGTCGTCAAGCTCTCGTTGTCAACGTCGTATTTAAACGAGAGCTCGCCGTTGCCGAAGTGATGATCGAGCTGAATCCAGTCGTCGTTGAGCAGGTCGCGCTGGTTGTAAAGATACTGCAACGTATCGGCGCCCGGTCCCGAGACGGACTGCGACCACAGCGACGTCAGGTGGCTGAACTGAAAAAGCGTCGCGGGAGCGCCGTTCACGAGTTGGTTGCCTAACGGCAGCTGTGCGTCTAGCCCGTAATTCGATTGGTGTTCGCCCAGATACGTTCCGGCAAAGCTCTGATACCCGCCGTCCGGCGGCGGGGTGTAGTTGGTTAGCAGCGCGGAATCGTCTTTCGTGATGTCTGCGTTGCGAAAGTCGAGCTGCAAATAACCGTAGCCCGTTGGGCCCCCGAGCTGGTACCGGAGCTTCGTCAAGAGTGAGGTGCCGCCCGAGTAGTCGCCGACGCTTTGCAGGCTCAGCGGAGTAGCCGGAGGCGGAACGCCGGCCGGCGGCGCGAGGACCGTTTGGTTGACCGAACCCATCGAGGTCGCACCGTGGAGGGAGAGCGCGTATCCCCAGCGATCGTCACTGCCCGTCGCTTGAACGGTCGAACCAAACGTTCCGAACGTGCCGCCGAAGATTCGAATGAGCCCTTGCGGCGTGACCGTCGGCTGCAACGTCACGATGTTGAGACCGCCTCCGATTTGGTTCGGTCCCATCAGCGACGACGGAGCGATTCCGTAGAGAACCTGCACTTCCTGAAGCGCCGCCGGGTCGAGCAGCGAGACGTCGAAATCGCCGGTGTTACCGTTGTTCTGCTGGTGTCCGTCGATGTCGACGAGCGTCTCGGTCGGATCGGGACCGCGCACCGCGAACGTGACGGTCGCGTTGCTGCCGCCTCCCAAAGGAATGATCGGAGTCACGGAGAGTTGCGGCCAAACCATCGACGACACGGCCGTGACGCCGGCCGCTGCGGCGCTTTGAGCGTCGAGCGTCACGCTCGGCGCCGATGCCGTCGAAACCGTTTCACCCGCCGCGGCACGCACCTGGCCGATCACGGTCAGCGTGCCGTTCGTCGCCGCTGAGAGCGCAATCGAAAGCGTGGCGCCACCCGGGCCGATCGTCACGGTTCTTTGTGAGATCGGCTGATAACCCGGGGCCGACGCTTGAAGCGCGTACGTGCCGCCGCGGACGTTCTTGATGATAAAGTTGCCGCGCGCGTCGCTTCGGGCGCTCTGATATTCCCCCGGCGCGGAAAGAATGATCGTAGCTCGAGCGATCGGAGTACCGTCGTTTGCCGTTACCCTGCCCGTGACGTCGATCGTCGAACTTTGCGACCGCGCGATCGCAAACGAGACTCCAAAAATCGTGAGCGCTAGAACGAAATGCGCGCACGGGCGCACGCATGCGCTTGGATTAACCATGGATCTGCTCCTAAAGACGAAGGCTTCGGTTGTGAGAGGTTACGCGAAGTTCGTCGCAGGAGGTCCCCGTTTGGAGAGGCACCGAGTGCGCGGCGTTCGACGGCGCAGAGGCGCGCACGAGCGCGCGAGCGCAGCGTAATCGTCCGGCGGGCCATCGTCGCCGGCGCGTCGCACCAATGTTTCGATCACCGTAACGATGGAATCGCGATACGAGATCAGCCAGCGCGCTACGGCGTAGACGAGCAGCGTGACGATGCCAGTGCAAACCACGGTGGTTGACAAACCGAGCGGAATCGAGCCGCCGAACGCGTCCGCCAGCCGCTGCACCGGCACCCCGTCCAGACGTCCATCGAGATACTCCATCGCCGGCACGATGGCCGCGCTCGCGCCGATCACGCCGGCAAACAGCCCAAGCGCGTCGCGCAGGCGAATCGCGGGCCGTGCCAGCTTTGCGCGGTTCCGTACTGCAATCTCGCAGCAAACACGTAGTCCGCGCGCGAGCAATACGACGGCGAGGACGAAGGCCGCGCCGCTTACGAAATCGCGTGAGGAGTGGGGAAGGCTGTCGTAACTGTCGCGAGCAAGCGCATAGTCGCCAACGACGTCAATTGCGAAATGCGCCAGCGCCGCGCCTGCGGCGGCGGCGCAAAGCGCAAGCCAAACGAGCGTGCGGATTCCAACGCGCACGCGGGCGGCTTCGACACCCCACACGGGCATCCTATGCCCGCGCGGCTTGACCGGTTAGAACGTCAGTGCGATGAAGGCGCCATCCACATCGTGCCGCCGGCCCATTTGACCTCAATCGGGACGCATGAACTGGTTTGCGCGCCCGAGTACGTCACGTCGTTGTAGAGGCTGAGTGTGTGGCTGATCGTAACGCCGGGGGTGAACGTTCCGACGTCGGTCACGCGGCGCAGGTAATGACTCGACGCGTTGCGGTAACCGACTGCAAATGTAATGCTCGCTGCCGTCTTGCTGCCCATGATTACGTACTCGATGTGGGTGCCGTTGGCCATTTGGCTCATCGGCTTGGGCTTAACCACGGTGCAGCTCTTGATCAACACGGGCGCGGCGGCTTGCGCAGGTGCCATCGATAGCGTTATCGCTGCCGCTGCGGCCAGCGAAGCGGCGATGAAGCGACCGAAAGATTTCATTTTCTCCCTTTCAGCTAGAACGAAGGAAGCAGGAGGCGGCTTTCCTTCTGCATCAAGCCCACCCCTGCGACCCGATATGCCGAAGATACTCGACAGCGTCGAGGACCCGGACGGCAATCGTCTCGAAGTCTGCGTTAGCTCCTAGCCGGAAGGGAATTGCAAAGCATGGCCATTCGCGGGTTCTTGCAAGGCGCGGCACTGACGACCACGATCGCGGCGATGGTTGCCTGCGGACATTCGGGTCAAAGCGCGACGACGTCGGAGCTGACGGCTAGCCCCGACACCTACGACGACCAAGACGTTACCGTATCCGGGACCGTCAAGAATCCCACCACGCGGCAGACCCGCCGCGGGACGGCGACGATTTATCAGCTCTGCGACAACGCATGCATCAACGTCATCCAATTCGGAGGCGGCTCGGTGAGCGACGGAACGGCGTCAACCGTTACCGGCCATTTTCGCGCCTCGTTCGGACGGCAGCGGAAAATGACGAACGTGCTTATCGTCGGCGGCCGGAGGGAGTCGCATGGGTAGCGGACTGCCGTACCCTGACAAGGACGACGACGCGATTGCGCCCGACGTTGCGCCGCGCGACGAGCAGCCGATCGATCCCGCCGACGCGGTTCGGCTCGAACAGGACAAGTACGGCGAGAGCAGCGCCGACGAAAACCGCGGCGATCAATACGACGAACATCACGGGCAGCCTGACGACATTGTGTAGCTAACGACCTACGTTGGAACGCAGGCCGCCCAGGTCAGCTCGTTGGCGGCGTTACTGAACGTCCACCAACCCGCATAGCCCGGCGTTCCGGGAGAGCTCTGGACTCCGGGATGCTGCTGGATCGGCGGGCCCGGCCATTGATTGTCGCCCATCGCGCCGCCGATAACCGAGTAGCCGCTACCGCACCCGGCGTAGACGGCTTTCGGGTTTTGACTGTTGTTCCACGCATGGCGGATAACGATGCCGGCATTGTTGCGGACGCACGACGCATATGCCGTGCCGCCGCCGGTAACCCAATACGTGTCGGTGTTCGGATCGAACCACGACGCTTTCACCGTCCCTTGACCGTAGCCGGAAACGAGAGTGTAGCCGGCCGGACAAGACGCGCCGGCCACGCCGTTGTTGGCAAAGCCGGAGCGCCACGCAAACCTGAGCCCGTTGGGTTTCTTCTTAATACACGACGCAAAGGCTTCCGCGCTGGCTCCCTCGTTGGGAGTCACGATCCAACTGCCAAGATTGCTGCTCGCATAGCCGGTTCCGACCGAAGTGCCGTTGTTGCTGCTCGATCCTCCCGCTATTACTTTGTAATCTCGCGGGCATTGCGCAATCGCCGGCTGTCCTTTCGATCCCCAAACGGCCTGCTCTTTGAAGTCGGAAAACGTTAGGGTTACCGCCTTAGCTTGCTGCGCGCCCGGCACGCCGGCGGGTCCCATTCCCGCGCCCGGGCTCGAACAAGCGCCAAGCGCGATCAGGGCGATTGCCATCGCGGCCGGAGTCCTCAGATGGAGCCTAAGCGGCTCGTAAATGCACATATTCGACCTCTTAAACAGCAACGCAAAGCGGCTGTGGCCGTCAGAGTACTTAGCCCGGCCAGGCGAGCAACCCTCCTACAGGAGCATCGCCTCCGAAATGGCCAGGTCGTCGCGCCATTGCCGGCCTTCGTCCATCAGCTCCTCCAGCTGCTCCGGGCCGAGGGCCTCCGAAAGGGCGGCGACCAATGCTTGGTATTCGCGCTGCTCGCTATATTCGCGCGCCCGGTCGAGCGCTGCCAATCGTTCGTCGACGTAGCCAATCAGACGCGCGGCGCGCGAGCGAGCTTCGAGCCCGTTGGGACGACCGGCGCTGTTCAACGCGGCGGCCGCGGCCAGGTGCTGCAACGCCCAGGCGGCGCCGATATCGTAGTGCAGCGCGCGCGCCATCGCAAGGGCGTCGCGCGCGCTCGAGCGCGCGGCGTCGTAACGCCCCAGCGCAATTTGGTACGCGGCGGAATTGCAGGTGAGAAAAGCTTGTCCTGAGGCCGACATGGCGCCGACATCGGCCGCAAGCGCGTCGTTGACGATACGCAACGCCGCCTCGGCGTCGCCTCCTTGAAACTCGGCTTCGGCCAGATTCGTAGCGACCGCCACCGCTAAGCGCTCGGCATTATTGGCCTTGAAAACGGCTAGCGCTTCGGCATAATATTTTCGAGCGCCGGCGACGTCTCCGAGGAACGCGCGCGCGATCGCGATGTTTTCCAGCGTGGCTCCGGTCAGTATCCGCTCTCCCAAACTTTTAAACGTTTCCAGGGCTTCGCGCAACAGCGCCTCACCTTCGGTGATTCGACCGATGAGGATGAGGCCGCGCCCCGCGTGCCGTTGCGCATGGGCCGTGCCTAAGGCGTCGCCGAGCGACCGATAGCGCGCCAACGCCCGCTCTGCAGCCGCGTAGCTCGCTTTATGCAAACCGAGCACCGCGTCGATCGACGCCTCGCTCATGTCGAGTGACGCAATCGTCGCCGGCGCCGTCGAATCGTCGATGGATTCTTGCGCAAGGCGAATCCAACGGCGCCCCTCAGTAGTCGCAAGGAAAGCCCACGCTCGCGCAAGCGTAGTTGCCAGCTGGCGCCCCAAGGCGACGTCGCCGCCTCCGGCAAGGCTCCATTCTAATGCCGCCTGCCAGTTTTCCATTTCCGGTTCGACTTGCGCCGACCACTCGCGGTCGGAAGTGGTGTTATAACCGTGCTCGAGGCGTTGCGCTAAATCCAGAAACGCACGCGCGTGGGCGTGCGCAACAGCTGCGTGCTCGCCGTTCTCAATCAGCTTCTCGCGCCCGTATTGCCGCGTTGACTCCAACAGCCTGTAGCGGCCGTCCCCTTCTGGATCGGCTTGCACGAGCGACTTGTCCACGAGCGACGATAGGAATTCGACCATTGCAATTTCGTCGAGCTCGTCTCCGCCGCATACGGCAGCAGCGCTGTCGAGCGTGAATCCTCCCGCGAAAATCGAAAGCCGCGCAAACAGCGCGCGTTCTTGATCGGAAAGCAGCTCGAAGCTCCAATCGATCAGCGCGCGCATCGTCTGATGGCGCGGCAACGCGCTGCGGTCTCCGCCGGTGAGCAGGCGAAAGCGCTCGTTCAGCCTCGTTGCGAGCTGCTGCGGCGAAAGCACTTTGATGCGGGCCGCGGCAAGCTCGATCGCCAGCGGGATGCCGTCCAATCGCGTTGCGATCTCAATTGCAAACGGCGCGTTTTCATCGGTCACGCTGAAGCGCGGATCGGCGGCCTGCGCGCGCTCGCTGAACAGCACGACCGCTCCGTAACGCATCGCGAGATCGGCCGAAATCGGCTGGTTGGAAGGCGGAACCGCCAGTGAGGGCAGCCGAAAGACCCGTTCGCCGGCGACGTTCAAGCTTTCGCGACTCGTCGCCAAAACGGTTGCTCCCGGCGAACGCCGCAAAATAGCCGTAACGACACGACGCACTTCACCGATCACGTGCTCGCAGTTATCCAGGATCAGAAGCTGCCGCCTCCGCTCGAGATAAGCGATCAGCGTGTCGAGCAGCGGAGCGTTGGCAGATTCGCGAACGCCCAGCGCGCGCGCAATAGCACCAGATACAAGCGACGGATCGGAGATCGGCGCTAGCTCGACGAACCAAACCCCGTCGTCGAAACGTTCCAGCAGCTCAGCTCCGGCGGCAATCGCGACGCGAGTTTTACCGGCGCCGCCGGTTCCCACAACCGTTACCAGGCGGTGGCCCTCGGTCAGCCGCCGGATCTCGTCCACTTCTTCCTCACGGCCGACGAGCGACGTGAGCTGCTGCGGCAAATTGTGATGGAGATGTCCTAGCGATCGCAGCGCCGGAAACTCGTCGCGCAATCCTGGAGCGACGAGCTGATAGACGTGCTCCGGCTGCACGAGATCCTTGAGCTGGTGGGCGCCGAGATCGCGCAGCTCGGTATCGGGCGAGATTTCGGTGCGCGCGAGATCTGCGGTCGTGCGGGAGACCAGCACTTGGCCTCCATGTCCGACTGCGAGCAGGCGGGCTACGCGATTCACTGCCGGACCGAAATAATCGGCGTCACGCTCCTGCGCGGTTCCGGTATGCAATGCCATGCGCACCAGCATGACGCCGATCTCTTCGAAATCTTCGCGCTGCAGCGCGCGCTGGGCTTCCAGGGCCGCGGCGATCGCTTCGGGTGCCGTCGCGAAGGCCGCGCAAAACGCATCGCCGACGGTCTTGAAGACCCACCCGCCATGTGTTGTGATAGCTTCGCGCATGACCTCGTCATGACGCTTCAGAGCGGCGCCCATTGCGCTACGATGCTCTTCCCATCGACGCGTGCTGCCTTCGATGTCCGTGAAGAGAAAGGTCACCGTGCCGGTTGGGCGCGTCATGCGTGAGTCCGCTTCCAGACCAGGGCCGAGGATTCCCGAGCCGCCTGGGGTGAACGACATGCGATGAACTTCGAGTGTCGCTGCCCCCACGCTCCATTTTCGCCCGGCGTTTTTGGCCAAGCGCAGCGCCTGCTTGGCCGGAGATCGTTTCTGATCGGCGCGGCTGCGGCCGGCGCCGCGCTGCTGGCGCCGTGGCGAGCGCGCGCCGCAGACGTGACGGTCTTGAAAGCAGCGCGGCTCTTCAACGGCCACACGTTGCTCGCGCCAGGCGTGCTGGTGATCGCGGGCGACCGCATCGTCTCGATGCACGAAGGCGATGCGGGCGGCTCGGCGGCGATCCTCGACCTCGGCGATGCGACGATCATGCCGGGACTGATCGACTGCCACACGCACATCGCCGACTTCGTTCTGCCCTCGTATTACCTTACGCTGATGTTTGGGAAGTACCGGACCGCCGACAACGTGCCCGAAGCGACAATTTACAGCATCCGAAACGCGCAAGTCATGTTGCGCAACGGCTTCACGACGGTTCGCGACGTCGGCGGCGGTGCGGGCATCGACCTTGCGATTCGCAACGCCATCAACGACGGCGCGATCGTGGGACCGCGCGTTTTAGCGGCCGGACAGGCGCTTTCGATTACCGGCGGCCACGGCGACTCCAACGACGTTCCGGGCTGGGTGGACGAGGATCCCAGCGTGAGAGCGGGCGCGATTTCCTACGGCCCATACGGCTTTCGCGAGCTGGTGCGCGAGCACGTGAAGCTGCACGTCGATCTCATCAAGATTCTGGCGACCGGCGGCGTGCTTTCGTACGGCGACGTTTGGGACATTCCGCAGTTCAATCTCGACGAAGTCCAGGCGGTAGTCGACGAGGCGACCAAGTTTCAGCGTAAGGTTGCGGCTCACGCGCACGGCGACGCCGGGATTGCGATTGCCGTCGAGGGCGGCGTGCACTCGGTCGAGCACGGAACCGGCGTCAGCGAGAAAACGCTCAACAACATGCAGCAGCGCGGCACGAATCTCGTGCCGACGATCTGGGCGCTCGACTCGATTTTGCAGCCGGGCAACCCGAATCACATTCCTCCGAGCTCGGTCCAAAAGGCCGAGTATGCTGCGCAGCTGCGCAACGCGGGCATGCATCGCGCGATCGCATCGAGCGTAACGATCGCTTACGGCACCGACGCCGGGGTCTTTCCGCACAAGCAGAACAACAAGGATTTCGCGCTCCTCGTCGGGCTGGGCATGCGGCCCATCGACGTCTTGCGCTCGGCGACGTCGAACGCCGCTGCGCTGATCGGCACGACCGACCGCGGCGTGCTCGCGCCCGGCAAGCTCGCCGACGTCGTCGTCTTCAACGGCGACCCGACCCGCAACATCGCCCTGATCGAAAACCAACCCGCGCTCGTTATGATCGGCGGCGCAAAGGTCGAGCTGTCGCGTCTATCCGGCTAGCGGATGGGCCGAATGGACTACGAGATACTTGGGCCGTTTGGCCCAACTACGTTGCCCGATGCTCCACTAAGATGCGAGTATCTGCCTCCCAGAAAGGAAGAAGCATCTTGTATACTAAGGACCTTGCAGCGTCGGATTTAGAAGCGGCCTCAATTATCGCGCTTTGGCTGCTGATTCACGGCGGAGACCCCGCGCCGAAAACTCAAGACGAAATCGCCGCGGTCGCGGGCCGAATAATCGCAAGCCTCTCAACGTTCGCTTTCGGCGGCGCCGGCGAAGCGTCCGTTGACGCCATCAGAAAGCGCCTCGCAAGCCTCAAGGTTGAAGTCAAAGAGGGAGCGAGCGCCGGCACAGGACGCGGCGGTTCGGACATTAGGCCGGATTATGTCGTCGTGGGCAGTGGCCGGGTTCGTTATCTCGTCTGGCCTAATCCCGACGGCGATCCGATCATCGTGCCGATCCACGAAGAAACGCTGATGTAAACGCAGACGATAATGCGGCGGTCGCGGAGCGGTCCTCGACCGCCGTCCCTCTCCGGAAAGAACGCAAACGAGCGCTTGAACGATTGCTTGCTGCCTCTCGCTCGCTGAGGCAGGGGCCTAAATGGCCGCAGTTAAGTTGTAGCCGTATGTCCACCCCCGCATCCGGCTCGGCTTTGCGTGGGGTGCAGCGTATGCTTCACCTCGCGCTTGTCGGCCTTGCGGCCTCGATCGCAGCGTTGCTTTCGCACGTTGTCATCGACGTTGCCGGGGACTATCTGCTCAAGCGCGATGCGTATGATGGCATCGCGCATGGATCCCGCGGCATATTCGTGATCGCAATCGCGGCATTGACGCTGGCTGTGGCCGCGCGTCTGATATGCGACCTTCTGGATCGGCGGTGCGGCTCGGCGGCGTCGCTCCTTCGCCTCGTGCGCTGCTCGCTTGGGAAGCCGCTTGCGTTCATTGCGCAAACGCTGGTCGCCGCCGTCGTCACCCTGATTGCGATGGAGATGTTTGATTGCCTCGCCGCGCACGTGACGGTCAATCGCGCGGCCGACCTGCTCGGCGGATCATTGCCGCTGGGGCTGAGCGCGGTCTTCGTCGCGGCTTCGCTCACCGGGTGGTTGGTGCACCGCGTTGTCGCGGTAGTATCCGAACGCGAGCCCGAGATTCGCAATCTTATCTGTTATCTTATGACGCTGACGCTGTGCGCGCCGGAGAGCGCGCGCGTCACCAAACGTCCCGCTGCCGCTCACTCGATCGCGCGCGCGCTGCTCTTGTCGGCGCGCGGCAGCAAACGGGGACCCCCGCTCCCGATTCCCGTCTGACTTTTTCGCTCACAATCCACCTCGGGAGCTGTTCTATGATTCGTCTTCTCGCGCGCGCGACATGGTGGTCGTGCGCACTGCTCGCAGTTCTAGTCCTAATGCTTGCCGTCCGCGTTCCCGCTCGAGCCCAGGCAAACACCGTCAGCGTCAGCGGAACGCTGTCGGGAAGCGACGGCAGGCCCATAGCGCGAGGACACGTGACCCTCACCTCCCAGGGCCTTCAAGTCACCGCAACGAGCGATTCGCAGGGGCGGTTCACCTTAGCCGGACTAACGCCGGGCGCCTACGTCGTTCGAGCCTCCGCACCGGGCTACGCGAATCTTTCCGGCCAAACAGTATCGCTCAGCGCTAGCAACACGACTCTTTCCCTCACGCTATCCCGCGCGACCACGAGCTCGCTGACTACCATCGGTGAGGTGAGCACGTCGGCGGGTGAAACGATCTCCACGTCATCGGCTCCATCGGTCACGCTCAACGCGCAGAATGCGGCGGCGCAAGGCGTCACGGCCGTTTCGTCGATGGTTTGGGACCAGCTTGCGACCACCCCCGTGCTGCCGCTTGGAGGGGGCAGCAATGCGACGGTGACCTTTGCGATTCGCGGCCCGTGTCCGTCGGAGACCCTCGTCGACATCGATGGGCATCGCGTCAACAATGGAAACACCGGCGACTTCGATCTCTCGCTCATCGATCCGGCCGCGCTTCAGTCGCTGCAATTGGTCTACGGGATCGCGCCGTCTTCGCTGGTCGGGCCCGACACAATCGGAGGCGCGATCAACATCCTGACGCTCGAGCCGACCACGACGCCGCAGACCTTAGTTCGTGGGTTCGGCGGTTCGTTCGGCAGCTACGGAGAAACGCTGCAAACCACCGGCTCGAACGGCCTCTGGGGATATGCCGTCTCGCTCCATCGCGCAACGTCGTTGGGCTCGGTGAATCAATCGGTTCTGGCGCCTCCGGATGCGGGAATGCCGCCCGGCGACGAGACCCTCCAAAGCGTCGGCAGTGGCTACTTTGGTGAGTCGATGCTCGAAAAACTGCGCTATCAGCTCGGCGGGAACAACGGGTACGGCTACATCCAGCTCGATTTTCGCGGCGACGAAGTCAACAAAGACATTTCCGCGCTGATGACCAATTTTACGCCCGGCCCTCCGAGCGACGGAGGAGGCTATCAGAGCTTCGCCGGCAGCGCGCTAAGCACGTATCAAAACAACTGGGGCCTCGACGCGCAGGTGCCGATCGGGCAGCAGATGCTCGACGGCGCCCCAGCCAACGTGCTGCTCTTCAGCTACCTGAATTCGCTTGCATCACAGACGGTTTCCGGTCCGGCACTCGATTCGCAGCAGTACTTGTACGACCAGCGCGATTTGCTCGGCGACTCCTGGCTCGAGTTCGACCATCACTTCAACACGGGCACGCTGTCGTTCAAATACGACTTGGGAACCGAGAATCTAACGACCGACTGGGTTCAAGGTCAAATCATCGCACAGGTAATCCCCGAAGGGCTGGCTCGCACTGTAGCGCAGCAGGCGTTCATCTCGCCGGCACAAGCCAGCCAGTCGCCGCCCACGTTGGTGGAGCCGCTCTCCCAGACCGAACGGTCTGCCGCGGTGCGCTACACCGGCGATCCGACGAGTCACATTCACTATTCGCTGGCGACGTATTTCAGCAACTACAGTGTGTTCGGCAGCAGCTTCGACCCGCGTGCCGGGTTCGTCTGGACGCCCACCGGAAGCACGGCGTTGCGAGCCTCGGTCGGTACGACGTTTCAGGCGCCGCAGCTCTCTGAGTTAGTAGTTCCTCCGACGGCGGATCTTGTACCGGTCGGCGGCGTGATCTACACCGGGAACCCAAACTTGAAACCATGCCACGCGACCGAATACGACCTCGGCGCGGAACACGTCATCGGAAGAACCGGGCGGCAGCTCCATCTTTCCATGGACGTTTACCGTACGAATATGCGGTCGCCGGCCAACCAGCTCTACGTAGCTCCGGGCGCGCCGAATTGTTCGACCCCCGGTTATCCATCGTGTCCGGTGAGTTATCCGGTCAACGCCGGAGACGGCGTCTACACCGGAATGAACGTCCAGGCCGCGCAGGAGCTTGGCCCATATACTCGGCTGAGCGTGGGCTGGGACGTCGATAGCTCCTACCTCACCGTGATTCCCGCATCGATTCAAGATGGCACGTTCGTGGCCGGTGAACAGACGCTCGGCCAGCCCTTGCATAAGGCATATATCACGCTCGAAAGTACGCCGCGGCTCGGGTGGGGTTATGGCGCCCAGCTCAACTACGAGGGATCGTACAACGAGCTCAACCGCTCGCCGTATGCCGTCGTGAATGCGTACTTCCAATACCGTTGGCCGGGGCTCGAGATCGGGTGTTATGGCACCAATCTCACCAACGTCTACGCCAACCCGTTCACCATCACCAACGGCGGGATTCTTTACGGCGCGCAGCCGGGGCAGCCGATGACTCCTAACCCGGCCTACGTGTTACAAGGAACCAAGATCGTACTCGTCGTGACGCGGACGATGTAGTTACGCAACGGTCGGCTCGTTAGGGTAGGGCATCGGCATCGAGATTGGTGTCGCTGCCCTCCCATACCGCGTCGAAGCGCGCGCGAGCTTGAGCCGCTTGCGCGCGCTTTCCGCTTGCTTCCAACGCGCTCGCCAAGCCAAAGAGCGCGCGAGGGTCGTCGGGATAGGCTGCAAGGGCCGCTGTGAAGGCAGCGGCAGCTTCATCGTTCCGTCCGCTCCGCAAAAAGAATCCGCCCAACGCCTCCTCGGCGGGAATCAGCGGAATTCGTTCGCCGCCTAACTCCAGGTGCTGGTTTTTTTGGGCGACGTCGATCCAGCGTTCCGCCTCGTTACGGTTGCCGGTAGCCTCCGCGAAGCGCGCCAAGAAGAGTTGCGGCAGATAACCGTGCGCAGGAACGCCCGCCGCGCGGATCGCAGCTGCGGCCGAGCGCGCGTCATCGAGCTGATGCAGCTGCACGGCAGCAAAACCACGCACGCTCGGCTCGCCAAACTGATCGATTCCAGCCGAAAATGCTTGGTCGCTGCGACCAAAGCGTAATGCGGTAAGGGCTTCGAATCTCGACTTGAAAACGCCGCCCATGCGTTGCGCCCACCGCAGTGCGACGGCGTAGTTGCCAAGCATCATCGCCGCAGAATAGCCGAGGGTAACGTCGTGGCCTGCATATTGGGTTACGTGCTCCGAAAGCGGCTCTTCGGCATACAGCTGCGACACGAGCGCATAAGTGCGCTCGCTGGAAGCCAACGCGGCGGCATAGTTGCCGGTCTCTATCCAGTAATGTGCGGCCATGTGCGCCAGATGTTCGGCTTGCGGTGGGAATGACGCCGCGTCCAACCGCTTCGCGCAGGCTAAGGCGGGCGTTCGCCGAGGAGCAAAATCGAATGCGTGGATGCAGAGGTGGTTCGCCATAGGATTCGTCGGGTCGCGATTGAGAACGCTCGTGACGAGTTCCAGCCCCCGGCGAGCCTCATCGCTCGCCAGCGCGCCGTTTCGCCACGTCAATCCGCCATCCTCAAAGAGGGCCTCGGCCGTTAGGAGCTGCGCGTTTTCGTCCCCCGACGATGTCGCGAACGCGAGCATCGCGCGCCGGTAGGCGGTTTCGTCGCTTTGCCGATTCGCAAACGTTCCGCGGTAGCGCTGCGCCATTGCCTCGATGAACGTTCGCTCCCAAGCCGGTAAGCCGGCGTATCGGGCGACAGCTTGCGCTACGGCGCGCCCCGCATCCCCGAATCGCTGCACGGTGAGCGGAGTATTCAGGTCGGGACCATAGGCCAAGGCAACGCCCCAGTACGCCATCGCCAAACGCGGATCGCGCTGCGCGGCAGCTCTGAAGGCTCGAACGGCGTCCGGACCATCGTAGGCGTAATAGTAGAAGAGTCCACGATCGAACAGCGCTTGCGCCTGCGGATCGCCGGTCGATACCGGAAGGTGTACCGAAGTTGTCGCCGCCGAAATGACAGCCGCGAGCACGATGACCACGCCCACGCCGATTGATGTTGCACTCACAGCCACCGTCCGCCTTGCAGCTAAGCGGTGCTGTTGAACTCAAAAGGCGAACGCGGCGGCCTCGCTGAAAAACGCCAGCACGTTGACTGCTTACGGGATCCGCCGGAAGCGAGCTAGCGAGCTCTCCGAACGAGTTGGCGACCCGACCGACTCACACCGCATCACCGTGAACCTCGCAGCCGAAATAGCCGAACAGTTGCGCGACGTCGCAAACCAATACGGCGTAAGCGAGAGTTCCGTACTGGAAATCGCGCTGCGCTATCTTTTGCGTCGAGTGCCCGACGGCGCCTTGGGGACCTTCCTTCGAGAGCGCGGAGCGTGTCTGCGCCGCCGTCGCTCATGGGATACGCCTGCAACAAGGGACGGAGCCGCAGGGCGAAAGAATCGCAGTTCCTCTTAGATCCTTATAACTCCTCAAGAGCGCGCGAAAATCGCGGCAAAGCGTTACTCAGCGACATTAGCAGATCGTCAAGAGCCGCGCCGTCGAAGTACGCTTCCTCGACCTGTTGCGCGATCGCTGCGATTTCCTTGGCACCGATGTTGGCCGCCAAACCTTTGAGGCTGTGCGCGATTGCGCGGCGGTCGGTTTGCTTATCCGACTCCAACAACTGATTGCAAAGTTCGCCTACTCCCGAAGCTGCGGTCTGCATAAACTCGCGAAATGCCGCTCTATTCGTGCTGAAAACTTCGTTCAGGGCCCGCAGGTCGAGGGCCGAGGCGGCGCTCTCGTTGGTTTCGGGGAGCCAGCGGGCCAGAATCCGCGAGACATCGGTCATCACCACCGGTTTAGCGAGATAGTCGTCCATCCCGGCTGCAAGACAGGCATCGCGCTCGCTGTTGAGAGCGCTAGCCGTCACGGCGACGATTGGCACGTGCGCGCCGGTCTGGCTCTCGGCTCTGCGAATCGCGCGCGTCGCGGCGAAACCATCCATCTCGGGCATTTGGCAATCCATGAAGATAAGATCGAATCGCTCGCGAGCGGTTCGCTCAACGGCCTCCCGGCCGTCACCGGCAAATTGCACGCTGTAGCCCAGACGCTCGAGCTGGCGCATGAAAAGTTGACGATTGGCGTCGTGGTCCTCGACTAAGAGGATCCGTTCCGCGCGCGCTGCGGCGGGCGCGACATAAGATTCAGCTTGGCGATCCGGCGCCGTGCCGCCCGGCAGGACGTCGGCGATCGCGTTGTAGAGCTGTGATTGGCGAACCGGCGCCGTTAAATACGAAGAGTAGCCCGCGCGGATGGCTTCACGGCCTCGCTGTGGAGCGTCGAAGGGCGTCACGAGGATCAAAGGAATCTGCGCGATGCTTGCGTCGCTCTTGATCCGACGTCCTAATTCCAATCCGTCGGAGTGCGGCGCGCGTAAATCGACGATTGCGACGTCGAACGGCTGCTCGTCGCGATTGGTTTTCTCGATCGCGCTCAGCGCCTCGTTCGCGGACTCGGCGACGGCCGTATAGGCTCCCCACGATGCAAGATAGCGCGACAGAATATCGCGGGAAATCACGTTATCGGCGACGATGAGCGCCCGGCGATCGCGCACGTGCCGGCGTGACGGAGCCTCGAGGCCGGCAGCTATGCGAAGGTTGAGCTCGAACGAAAAGTTCGAGCCGTGGCCTGCGCTGCTTTCGACTTCCAGCGCACCACCCATCATTTCGACCAGCCCTTTGGATATCGCCAAGCCCAACCCCGTTCCACCGAATCGCCGCGTCGTCGACGCATCGCCTTGCGTAAACGCCTCGAACAGTTTGGGAAGGGCGTCCGGCGATATGCCGATGCCGGTATCGCGGACGGCGAACCGCAAGCGCGCGGTCTCCGCGCCAATCGAGACGCAGTCGACGACGAGCGCCACGCCGCCGCGAGCGGTAAACTTTACCGCATTGCCGGCCAGATTCACCAGAATCTGGCGCAGGCGCAGCGCGTCGCCGTACAGCCGCGAAGGAATCGCCGGATCGACGTACGTCATGAGGGAGATCCCCTTCTTGTTCGCTTGCGGTCCGAGCATCCGCGCAATGCTCTCCACGGTCGCAACGAGGTCGACCTCTGCGATCTCCTCCTCCATCTTTGCGGCTTCGATTTTTGAAAAATCCAGGACGTTGTTGATGACGCCGAGCAACGCGTGCGCCGATTCGTGCGCGGTCAGTGCGAATTCGCGCTGCTGCGGGGTCAAGCCGGAATCGAGGAGCAACTCGGTCATACCGATGACCCCGTTCATCGGCGTTCGTATCTCGTGGCTCACCGTCGCCACAAACTTGCTCTTGATACGCGATGCCTCCGTGGCCGCGGCCAGCGCCGCCCGGATCGCAGCGTCGGCCGCGCGCCGTTGCGAGATGTCCCGAACGACGCCAAGAATCATCGGCTCGCCTTTGAGGTACGCGCTTTGGAGGGAAACTTCGACCGGCAGGGTGGACCCGTTCTTGCGGCGGTGTTCGGTTTTGAAACTGACGCTGAACTCGCCGCTCTTGGGTATCCGCCGGTCGGCGCGAGCCGCCTCGTGGGGAAGGATCAAATCGTATCCCGTAAACGATTGCAGCTCCTCGAGCGTATAACCCGATATTTCCGAGGCTGCCTTATTCGCGTCGAGGATTCGCGCATCGCTTCTTCTCATGAAGAGAAAGGCTTCGTTCGAGCTCTCCGCCAGCAAGCGGTAGCGCTCGAGCGCGTCGTTTCGTTCGACGACTTGAGTAGCCATGTCGCAAAAGGTTTCCGACAACTCGCCGATTTCGTCGTCGCCGGGAATCAAGTTGGGAATCCTACCCTCCAGACCGAAGCGGCGAGCATCCGTTCGAAGCCGGCGAAGACGCAGCACGATGAGCCGGCTGAACGTTAGACCCAGCAACGCGACGAACGTGCCGCCGATGATCGCTCCAAGAAGAAGCCAGTCCCAAATATCCCAAAGATGGCGCGTCGAGACGCGGAGCGCTTCTTGCCGGCGGATTTCTGCCTTCTGAAATGCGGCCCACTCGGATCGAAACCAGGCCTCCTTTGCCGCCGCATTGGTATCCCGCATGAGTCTCGCGACCTCGAGATCGAATGCGGCGCGATTGCCGGCGCGCATGGATTGCATGAGGTTAGAATTTGTCTTGAGGCTATCGGAAAGATAGGCCGAGAGCTCGGAGCCGATCTTCGCCTGGCTCGGGTCTTCGCGTACGAGTTGCGCAAGACTAGCGGAATCCTGCCGGAACGCCTCCACTGCTCGGTTGAACTGTGGAATCACTTCCGGGCTTCCGGTTTGATAATAGCGGATAACAGCTGCGTTGGCTTCGGCCCCGTCAACCACGAGGCGGCTCGATTTCAAGAGCGCATCGTCGGAGCGCTGTTCTAAAGCGATCGCGGCCTGGGTACTGAGGTTAAGCCACGAAAAAGCAGCCACCACGACGAAAAGAAACGCCAGTGGTACCAGTGCCATAACCAAAGCCCATGCGCGGATGGACTGAAGCCGGAAATTTCGTAACATTCGGCTCGGCTGGTCTACTTAAGCCCGCTCTGCCATTTTACCTGTCAGCAACGCGTGACCCTGAGCGCGGCAAGGCAACATTGCCTGCGCGAACGAAGGGCGCCTAGGCGATGCGCGAGGGGTCGAACGCGCCAGAGCCGGCTCGCGACGCGCGGCTTCATGTCGCGCTGTTGGGCCATGTCGCGCTTGAGTTCGGCGGTAAGCCCTTCGAATTCAAAGCTCCCCGTAAGACGCAGCCGATCCTTGCCTACCTGCTGCTTCACCGCCAATCCACCGTCTCGCGCGATTTCCTAGCGTTTACCATGTGGCCCGACGCCGACGAAGACGTCGCTCGCGCAAATCTGAGACGAAATCTTTCGCTCTTAAAGGAGGCTCTGCCGCCCCCCGATCCGGTTGAAAGCTGGATCGTAGCGACAAACGAGTTGGTTCGCTGGAACGCCGAGGCGCCGCTTTGGCTCGACGTTGCGGAATTCGATCGTCTAAGCAGCGATTCGAACACGCTTGCCGATGCGGTCGCCCTGTATCGCGGCGATCTTCTGATAGACCTATACGACGACTGGGTGCACTCCGAACGCGAACGTTTGCGATCTTTATATCTGAGCGCGCTCAAAACGTTGGTCTACCGCGCGCGCAGCAACCGGGACTTCAGCCGGGCAATTGCATTTGCGCAACAACTGCTGGCCGCCGATCCTTTTCGAGAAGATGCGGCGCGCGAGCTTGCGGCAGCGCACTATCAGGCCGGCGATCGCGCCGGCGCCTTACGAAGCATCGACGAGTTCGTCAAACGCGTGCGCGCCGAGCTGGGAACCGACACGATGCCCGAAACGCTGGCTCTCCGCGAAGCTATCCTGCGCGAGCATCCGCCCGGCGATGCTTTGCACGATGGGGCCAAAGAAGCGCATGCGACACCGAAAGTCTCCGCGCCGGCGGAGTTGCCGTTCGTAGGGCGCCAAGAATTGATGAAACGCGCGGCGGTCGCCTGGGATCAGGCGGCACGAGGACGCGGCACCGTTCTATTTGTCAGCGGAGAAGCCGGCATTGGGAAAAGCCGGCTTGTCGCGGAGCTTGCACTTACGGTCGAGCGCGAGGGAGGGCGGGTCGTAATCGGTACGACCGCGGCTCCGGAATCTTATGCCTATCAAGGTTTCGTCGAGGCCTTGCGCGCCGCGATCCCGCACTTGCTCGCATCGAGCCTTCAGCCCGTCTGGCGTGCCGTCTTGGCCGGTGTCGTGCCGGATCTTGCCGACCGCATTGCGGTGGCACCGGCGCCCGCGCTGCCTCCCGATGAGGAAAAGACGCGCCTTTTCGAAGCCGTTGTACAAGCATTGCGAGCTATCGCTCAGACTCGCCCCTTGCTGCTGATTTTGGAAGATTTGCATTGGAGCGGCGCGGCAACCGCGGAGCTTTTGCGGTTTGTCGGAAACCGGCTGACTTCAACGAGGATTGCCCTCGTCGTCACATACCGCAGCGAGGAGGTCCTTCGTTCGCATCCGCTTCGAGCCGCGCGCCGCGAGCTTGAAGCACACGATCGAGCCGCCGCGATCGAAATGTCGCCGCTGGACGAAAACGCCGTTGAGGAGATCTGCGCGCAAATCGCCGCTTTCACCGAGCCCGCCGAACGAACGCGCCTCTACGAGCGCAGTCTCGGCAATCCGCTCTTTTTGGCCGAGCTCATTCGCAGCCGCCAGGAACAACCGCCGCAACCCGGTTCGGACGATCGAGACGCGACCGCTCCACCGACAATCGCGAAATCCATCGCGGCCCGCTTGTCTCGGCTTGGCGATTCGACCCGCCGCGCACTCGATATCGCAGCGGTGGCCGGCAATTCATTCGAGTTTGAGCTTCTCCGCGAGGTAACGGGATGGAACGACGGCGCGCTCCTCGATGCGTTCGACGAACTCGTCGAACGGCACGTGCTGCGCGAGGCGACGCGCCGGGAGCGGGGATCGTACGCGTTTACCCACCACTTGATGCGCGAGACTGCGTACGGCGAGCTCGATGCGAAAGACCGTCGCCGCTATCACGGGATCGTCGCGCGCACCATCGAAGGATTATATGCGGCCGAAATCGATCGGCGCGCTTCGGATCTAGCGCGTCATTTCGCGCTCGCAGGCGAGCCGGTTGCGGCGGCGCAGCGTTGGTTGCGCGCGGCACGAGGCTCGCTTACGACCTACGCTAACGCAGACGCCGCCGAACAGGCTTCGCAGGGCATCGAGCTCGTCGCGAATGCGGCCGGCGCCGAGGAACTTTACTGGTCGCTGCTCGACGTCAGGTTCGACGCCGAGGATCGGCTTGGACATCGCGAGCGCCAAGGCCAAGACGTCATGAAGCTGGTCGAACTTGCGCGTACGCTCGAGCGGCCGGGTTTCTTGCGCGAGGGATTGCGAAGAGAGATCGGCTTCGCGCATTCGGCCGGCGATCACCAGCGGGCCGCGGCTGCGATCCAGGCATTGCAGGAGGAAGTCGAACCTCCGCTCGCGAGCTGGCAAGCGTTCCTCGTGAAATCGCGGGCCCAACTGGCCTTCGATCGTTACGAGCACGCGCAGGCCGAACGCTTGAGTTGTGAGGCGGCCGAACTCTATCGGGCAGCCGAGGATTCTCGTGGTGAATTCGATGCGCTCCAGATCGCAATCGACGCTCGAATTCGCTGCAATCGTTACGATGAGAACCGTGCGGACCTGGATCGGGCAAGCGCTTTGGTTACAGATTTGAACGACCCCGCATCTACGGCCCGCTTCCTTCAATCCGCCATGATGGAGCAGATCATGCGGCAGGATTTTTCGGCCGTCTACCGTTTAGCGGGCGATCTGCTCGAGCTCATGCGCGCAATCGGAAACCGGCTTGGCGAAGCGCGCGCTCACGATCGCCTTGCCACTGCGGCAAATCGCCTAGGCCGCATCGGGGAGGCAATCGAGGGTTATGCGAGGGCACTGGAGATCTACGAATCGATCGGGGACCGTCACGGCGTCCGGGTTGTGATGAATAACTGGGGATCGCTCGACGTTGCGTTCGGTCACATCGAACGCGGTCGCAAGCGCTTGGGGGACCTGCGCGCAGCTGCCGCAGCCGACGACGACTGGCTGTTCTTGTATTACGCCGAGAGTAACCTCGGGGTAGCGGCGCATCTTGGCGGCGATTTCGCAGCGGCTAAGGCATTTGAGCTGCGCGCGCTCGACCTAGCACGCCGCTTGGGAAGTGAAGCCCGCGCCGCGCTCGTTCTCGGTGATCTTGGAGAGGCCGAAGCCGAACTTGGAAACCTCGATGCCGCGTTGAGCGCGCTTGAAGAAGCGGTTGCGATTCACCGGCGCGTGGACCAGCGTCTAGCGTTAGTCACCGACTCCTCGCGGCTCGCCTTGCTCTGCGCGCGACGAGGCGAATTCGACCGCGCTTGCGCGCTCGCGCAGGAGCTGTGGGAACGCTACCGTGCGTCACCCGAGCTGTTCGAAGATCCCGCCGAGCTGCTCTGGCACCTGGCGCGGACGCTGCACGCGTGCGGCGACCCCGCTGCCGCAAACGAGCTCGTGGAACTCGCATGGGAACTGCAAAACTCGCGGCTGGAGACGATCGACGTGCCCGAGTACCGCGAGAGCTTGCGTGGGGTACGCTGGTATTGCGATCTTCTGGCGGCGCGCGAGAACGCTGTTTGGCCTGCTTTGACCCGCTCAGAGGCCTAGGGGACGTTTCGGCTACGCGGGGGCGCTACGATGACGGGGCTGTGGAGATCGCCGACCAAGTGTTCCTCGTACGAATGTGGTTCGAGGCTTCGGGAGTCCAGCCGGGTGCGTGGCGCGGAATGATTACGCACGTCGTTTCAAACGAGCGCTGGTATTTTTCCGAACTCAGCGAACTAAACGACTTCATCCGGCTGCGCTTAGACGCTTCCCAGCATAGTACGGCTGAAGAAATTTGCTCGGAGGTTTAAGTTATGTTCAATTTATCATATGCGCGGGCAGCATCGGGTGCGATTCTCGCCACTGCCGCACTGGGGCTTTCGCTCGGTGCGTGTTCTTCCGGTTCGCTCGCTCCGACCCAACCGGCCGGCCCTCAGTCACAGATGGCTACAAAGCGGTCTGCGCAATACGCTCCGGCAACCTCGCCTTCACCGGGCTTCACCCCGCTCTATCAGTTTGCGGGTGCTCCCGACGGCGCGTCGCCGTGGGGCGGAGTCATCGTGAACAGCAAGGGCGTCATCTTCGGATCGACGTTCGACGGCGGCTTCGTGCCAGGATCTGGAGGCGCCGGCTACGGCACCGTGTTCGAGCTTAAGCCGACGGCATCGGGCTACACTGAATCGGTGCTGTATCGTTTCAAGGGCTTCGCTAACGGCGATGGACAGAACCCGTTCGACGCCCCGCTCGCCGTTGGCGCAG
>DASRXM010000033.1:0-52822 GCA_035654155.1 Candidatus Babeliales bacterium | reverse complement strand
GAGCTACAGTCACCACGAATCGGGATTGTATCACAAGGCCGTGCGCCCGGAGGGACTCGAACCCCCATCTTCGAGTTTAGAAGACTCGTGCCTTATCCGCTTAGACCACGGGCGCGGCCGGCTTTATGCCCTTCCCTTTGGTAAGCGAGACGTTCCTGGTATGGGTGCGCCGCCCGAAGCCGCGCACCCATAACCGTGGTCACCAATGATTCTCGTTTGGTGCTATTAAGGCCGCGCCGGCGGCCGCTTCAAATTAAGCGTGGGAAGCCGCGCATCACTTGTGCCAATCGGGTGTGCCAGGATGCGATAGTCGAAGTCAAGAGCGGCCGTGCTCGTTTTCGCGAACTACAAAGCCTCCCTCGTACTTTTGTGCCACGTAGAGACCGCGCGTGTCGCCGTCCGGCGTGAGAAAGACCTGGTAGCCGGACCGCAGATCGAGCGTCCGCGCGAATGCGGGATCGAATCGCACCACTCCGAGACCCTCGGTCATTTTCGCTGTGCCGGAATCCTCGATCGTCGTTCGTGGAGCCAGCGCGACGCTCGCGCTGACCCGAGTACCCTCGTTGTTCCGGATGTCGTAACCGTAGCCGGCCGCGTAGACGTCTCCGTCGAAGACGCCGTCCCCGCTGGAGTCGGTATAGAACTCCGCATCATTCGTACTCGTTCCCACCGAGACCAATGGAAATCCGTCGAAAACCGACGCCCACACGCCGGTGGCACCCTCGCCGTCGGCGTTGCCTAGGATTGATATCGCGTCGTTGGCTTCGGACACGCCGTTGAATGCGCCTCTGGTGCCGTAGTTGTCTTCAACGAAGCAATAGTTATCGCTATTGCAGGTCTTGTCGACGACTTTCCCAGCGGGGCTTTCATTCGTTCGAGAAAAGGCGCCGATCGTAAACAGCAGGCTCGCTCCCAAGAAGAATGCGCCTACCGCCATTAAGATCGCATGCTTGGATGATGTTGTCATGTCTTAACCCTCTCAAGAAGCCTGGGTCTCGCTGCCCACCTCACTGGCCGAGCCCAGGTTCGGTAGGTTCGATAGGCTCTTGAGGCTCCCCGGGCGTCCTTTAAGGGCGGCCGAAAAAGCTTCGAGGACTAATGCGATGACTTAAAGTGGTCGGGGCGACACGATTCGAACGTGCGGCCTTCGCGTCCCAAACGCGACGCTCTAACCAAGCTGAGCTACGCCCCGACACTTCGCCACCATCCTAACTCTCTCACCGTCTTACGGCGATGGCAGTTCGAGCACCGGATCTCACATTTGGCAATTTCCTCAGCGACCCTTCGCCAAGCTAATCCTCTGCCACACAGTTCCGCGACGCTGCCAAGCTTCTGGCCTCTGACGTGATCGAATTCCAGAACTCTCAGATCACCCTCACCGCAATCAACGCAGACGCGGTTCTGAAGGTATGCCCTCAAGAGGTCGATATTCCGCTTCTTGTAATTCTTTTTATTGTCGCATCTTCGGCGGTTGTGCTTTCTCGTGTAACGCCGGTAATGCGCTCTGCAATATTCCCTTTGACAAGCCCGACAATATGCAGCTTTGTCAATTCCCATTCGTCGCCAAGCAAAAGACTCAAGCGCCAGCCACTGCGCGCACTTCGGACATCTCTTCATATTTCAACTGTTGCATATCCCCGTGCCAACAGCATTGCACAGCACAAATGTCAAGATAAATTAAAGTAAAAGCTTATGAAAGGCGGAATATGCAGAGAGTTCGCGGCCGGTAGTTTCCGACGCCAGAAACAAGCTCTCCTCAATCCGCAAGCCGGCCCGCAAGGCCGTGCGAGCGATGCGACGGTTTGAGCCGGGGACGAGTGCAGTGCACCACGATGCGCCATAGCTGCGCTCCAGCGTGACGAGCGCATAGGCGAAGATCTGAACCAGATACGCTTCCGACGCGCACGCCAGCGGACCAATGCGACCGTCGGGCCACACGTACGCGTATCCGACGCACTCGCCGTTCAAAGAGAATGTATTGCCGCAGCTCGACGCCGCAAATTCTGCGTGATCGGCAGGTCTCGTGGTTCCGCACGCGTGCCGGTCGAGCTCGTTGAGCGCATAGGCATGAGCTTCCGCGTCGATCGTCTCAACGCCGAAGCGATACGCCCCGGCCGCCATCTTGGCAAGCTCTTCTTCGCGCGGAATCGCTCCCGCAAGTCGAAGCAGCACTTCGCGAGGCGCCATCCCAAAACGCAGGCTGAGAGCGAGCGCCGCCGCGTCGCTGGGATCGACGAGCATGGCATGCGACAGCTCGTCGGTGCCGCTGAGCGCCATCTGCAACAGCGCGGCCCCGACGCCCTGGCCGCGATAGGATGGCTCGACGAAGAGATCGCCGACATAGCGCTCGTGTTCGGAATCGTGGGCAACGGCAATGCCCACAACTTCCTGTTCGTCGCGCGCTGTCCAGGCGAGCCCCCTCCCCGCGGCTTCGAGCGTCAGCCGAAAGGCGATCTCGTGTAGGTTGCGCCGGCGCTGGATGATTCGAACGTCATCGGAAGAGCCGACGTCGATTCTCATCCTTCTGTCCTTCGACTACGGCGCTGCGCGCCTCCGCTCGGGATGACACGGTGATTGGGACGCTGGTGGGACGGCCGCGCCGCTAAGCTAGGGTCAATGAATGCGAGACGCAAGCGGATCGAGGGGGCTTTTGTCGTCCGGGTCTGGCGGGAGATCGGCGCAACGCAGGCCGATCCCCTGCGCGGGGGCGTGCAAGACCTCGCAACCGGCGAGAGGTTTTACTTCGGAGATCTCAGCGACTTGAACGTCTACTTGCGGTCGCGCATGGAGCCCTCCGCGCTACGCGGGCGCGCCGAAGGGGAAGGCGACGACGCAGGGTGAGTCGGCGGGCGGCCACAGGTCGCGTTCGAGCGCGAAATGCATCGCGCGATGGATCGGAATCTCGCCGAACGTCTTGCGAAGAGCCGGTTCGGAGATTGCGGCAAGCCGTTGCGAATAGCTCTCTAGGCCATGCTCCAGCTCGCGCCGTGCGGCCGCTGCCTTGTTTTGGGCGTGGGCGATGCAAGCCGCTATCCAGTAATGGCGCGTCGGATTTCGTGGGGCGTACCGGTCGCGGTGGGCGGCTGCGATGCGCTTTGCTCTCGCTGAAGCCCGCGAGGCGTCTGCCAAACGACCCGCGGCTAACAGCGTGGCCGCGAGATCGTCGCGGATCTCAATCTCGTCGAGCGGGCGCGCTGCTCTCTTTAAGAACTCGAGGGCCTCGATGATGGCGCCTTCCGACTCGCTCCATTGTTTCTTGCAACGAAGCAGCCGGCCTCGCGCAACCAGCGCTTCCCATGGCGTCCCGGCGGCTGAAGCGCCGCGAATTCCGGCCAAGTGTTGCGAGGTCTTCTCAAGCGTATCCAGATTCCCACGCTGCCACGCCAAATCGGCGAGATGGACCCGGCCTCCGAATGCAACGTTGTATTCATCTGCGGTGGCCGGCGCCGGATCGAGGTATTTCAGCAATAGCTTTTGCGCGGTCTCGTAATCGCCTAGCTGAATCAAGAATCGCGCGAACACGTCCGGAATCACGGCCAGCCGCTTGCCGCCGAAGACCTCGTATAATTTCATCGCGTCTCGAAGATGCGTCAACGCTTCATCGACGCGCCACTGATGAGCAAGCGCGGTTCCCAGAAGGGCGCTGCATAAGGCTTGATTAACGCGGTCGCCCGTTCGCTGAACGAACTCATAATGCTCCCGCGCGATTTCGGCAAGCTGCGCTACGTCATTTCGATTGCCGGCGACGTTCGCCGCGGAGAATCCCAAGCCGACCCTCAGTGCGCCGTCGTCGAGCCCCCGGCTGATAGCGCGAGCCTCGTCTATCGTGATCTGCGCCTGGGCGGTTTGCCCGAATAGCCCGAGACTAACCGCAAGTGCGCCGGCCGCGCGCGCGCGCCCCGCTTGGTCGCCGAGTTGCGTGTAGAGCTTACGGGCTTGGCGCGCGGCACGTATCGC
Source organism: Candidatus Babeliales bacterium (assembly GCA_035654155.1). Lineage (GTDB taxonomy): Bacteria > Vulcanimicrobiota > Vulcanimicrobiia > Vulcanimicrobiales > Vulcanimicrobiaceae > Cybelea. The sequence continues at coordinate 48,865 of DASRXM010000033.1, read as the reverse complement.
GCCGGGATAATCCTGCGATGCATACGCAAGCCATGACCGGGCCTCGAGCGCGAACGCCGTCCACTGCGATACGCGCGATGTATCGATCCGCTGCTCCAAGTCCGCGATTGCCTCGCGGAGCTCGTCATGATGCTCGAGGTACCGGGCGTCCTCGATACGCTGACGCAACACCGACAGGACGTCATCGTCGTTCAAACGGCCGGTGACGCTTTCGAGCGCGCGAAGTGACTCGCGGCGCGTCGGCTCGTCCAAAAGCCTGCTCGACATTCGGTTTACTATCAAGAGAAGGTCGAACCGTGCGCGGTCGTCCTGAGGAACGAGTGAAAGCCCGCGCTGCGCCAGCTCCCTTGCCTCCGCATTAGCGTAGAGCCGTGCGGCATGTCGCGCGGCCGTAAGGTATCGCTGGACCGCTGTTTCGGAGTCGCCTCCGAGTTCGTAGTGCCGGGCCACGCGCGCTGCCATCTCAGGGCGCTCTTCCACAGGGGTGAGATCAAGCAGTCGCGCGGCACGATGATGACGGCGCCGCCGCGCTGCCGGCGGTGTTTCTGCGTAGACGGCTTCGTAGATGATGTGGTGAGTAAATGCGTAATCGTCTTCACCGCTTATCGCGGCCTCGCGAATAAGGTGCCGATCGAGAAGTTCTTCGAGCCCGGCAAGTAGGTCAGGCTCGGAAATGCCGGCGAGATCTCGAACGAGTTCCACCGAAAACCCACTGCCGGCCACGGCGGCGATCTCGGCAAGTTTTCTCGCTTGCGGATTCATCACGCACAGTCGCTCCGCGACCAGCGCCCGAACGCTGCCCGGGATCTCCCCTAGCTCGCGCTGACCGGAGATCGCGTCGCGCGTCATCTCCACGGTAAAGAGCGGGTGGCCTCCGCTTCGCGCCCAAATTGCGGGCGCGAGGGCGCTCAGCCGTTCATCACCACCGGCGATTGCCGCCACCAACTCTAAAACTGTTTCCTCATTGAGCGCGGGCAACTCGCGTCGCTCGATGGAGCTCGTAGTGCGCGCCACGTGTTCCAACGCCCGAACGGGATGAGAGCCGGCGACCTCTTCACCGCGATACGTGACGACAAAAAGCACGGGTGCGGCGACGACTCGCGTCGCGAGTGTTACGATCGCCTCAACCGTCGTAGCGCCGGCCCAGTGAAGGTCTTCGAGCAGCACGACGAGCGGACGAGGCTGAGCAATTGCAATAAGAATTTGTGCGATCGCGTCGACGAACCGCCTTTGCTCGGCACGGTCGCCTAAGCGCGGAAGAGCGGGCAGATCGTTTCGCCGCCTCCGTATTTCGGGCACGATTTCGGCGACCGCGGAGAGCGCCTGAGCTGGAACCGTCGTCGCCGCAGTGAGCGGGACCGCCTGACGCAGCGCCTCGATCAAGCACTGATACGGAAATCGTTCGGGCGCGCTGGTCGCACCAAGCACGACGCGCGCGCCTTCGGCCTCGGCAATCATCGCAAACTCGGCGGCGAATCGGCTCTTCCCAATTCCGGCATCGCCTCGGACGAGAAAGACTCCCCCGCTTCCGGAGGCTGCGCGCCGCCAATGGGCGCGCAGCTGTTGCATCTCCTGCGCGCGTCCGACGAATGGCGTCCCCTCGACACGCCGCGATACTCCCGAAGATTCGGTCGCCACCTCGCGCACATCGGCAGCCGACGGAAGCGCGACGCCTCGTATGATGAGATCCCGCAGAGCAATCGTCTCCGGCATTGGCTCGGCGCCGATCTCAGCGCGCAGCTCGGTTTTAAACCGATCGAACTCGGCGAGCGCGCCGGAAGCATCGCCGGCCTCGTAGCGCGCCGCCATGAGCTGGCGCAGGGCGTCCTCGCGCAATGGTTCGTGCCGCAGCAGCTCGGAAGCGTAAGCCGCAGCTTTTGCGAAGTTCCGCTGGCTGCGCTGCGAAATGCAAAGCTCCAGCAAGTCAGAGAGATACGCTCGGCGCATGCTCTCACGCGGGCCCAGGACCCAATCGTCGTAGAGGTCTTCGATGAGATCGCCCTGATAGTGCGCTACGGCCTCTTCCAGTGTCGCTGCCTCGGCGCGCAGCCGCTTGAACTCCGCGACGTCGAGCTCAAGTGAGGCGGCATCGTTCCACGCGATGCTCTCCTTGTCGAGCAGCAGCCAGGGCGCCTGGCCGTCGCTGACCGGCGGAAGGCCGTCGCGCAAGTACGCCAAATGGCGACGCAGATTCGCGCGCGCTTCGGATTCGGGTGCATCCGGCCAAAGCGCAAAGGCTGCAGATTCGCGCGAGCAGCGCCGCTGCGGCTGCAACAGCAGATAAGCGAGCAGATGGAGCGCCTTCGCGCGCTGCGAAAACGCGAACGGATCGCCATCAAACGATAACCGGATCCGCCCGAAGAGCGCTACGGACAGCAAAGGTTTCGCGAGTTCTGCCTGCGCTTGCCCCACCGGTGGGCGTTCGCGCCGCGCGGCCTTGCGCCCCTTGACTAGGTCGGCTTCAGCATGGCCAGCAGCGCGTCGGCGGCGCGGCGGCGATGGCTGACCTCGTTCTTCTCCCGCTGGGTTAGCGCGGCAAAGCTGCGGCCTAACGGAGGATAAAGAAACAAGGAATCGTAGCCGAAGCCGCCGCTTCCGCGCTCTCCTTCCAAGATGTAGCCGCGCACTTCGCCGGTCGCGACGATCGGTTCGTGATCGGGCTGCAGCAGCGCAAGATTACACACAAAACGCGCCGAGCGCCGGTAGGGCGGGACGCCCCGTAACTCCCCGAGCAACAACGCGCGTCGCGCCGGCCAATCAAGTTCGGCTCCGCCAAAACGCGCCGAGAGCACGCCCGGCTCGCCATCGAGCGCGTCGACCTCCAAGCCGCTGTCGTCGGCTAGAACGGCGGCCGAAACGTGCCGCCGCCGCAGCGCGGCAGCCAGCGCTTGCGCCTTGAGCAGCGCGTTGCCGGCGTAGGTATCGGCATCCTCGGCGACGTTGGGAAGCTTGCGTGGAATTACGAGCTTCAGCGGTCCACCCGCGAGAATCGCTTTGAGCTCGGCGGCTTTACCGGCGTTGTGCGTGACCAGGTAGGTTCTCACGTGCCTAACCGTAAGACGGCCATAAATGCTTCCTGCGGCAGTTCGACTTTGCCGACCCGCTTCATCCGTTCCTTGCCCGCTTTCTGCTTTTCAAGCAGCTTGCGCTTGCGCGTAATATCGCCTCCGTAACACTTTGAAAGGACGTTCTTGCGCATGGCGCTGACCGTTTCGCGGGCGACGATTTTTCCCCCGATTGCCGCTTGAATCGGCACCTCGAAGAGCTGGCGTGGAATGAGCTCCTTGAGTTTTTCCGCCAAGGCGCGGCCGCGCGCGGCGGCTTTGTCGCGCGCGACGATGAACGAGAGCGCGTCGACCGGCTCGGCATTGAGCAGAATTTCGAGTTTAACGAGGTCGCCTTCGCGGTATTCGATCACCTCGTAGTCCAGCGAGGCATAACCCTTCGTGCGCGACTTGAGCGCGTCGAAGAAGTCCACGATTACTTCAATGAGCGGCATTTCGTAAGTGAGGATCACGCGGCCGTCCTGCAGGTACTCCATGTTGCCCAGCGTGCCGCGCCGGCTTTGCGTGATCTCCATAATCGCTCCGACGTACTCGGGCGGAGAAATGATCGTAGCCTTGACGTAGGGTTCTTCAATCGAGCGTATCAGGCTCGACGCCGGGAGCTTGGAGGGATTGTCGATGGTCAGCGCCGTGCCGTCGGTGCGAACCACTCGGAAAACGACCGACGGCGAGGTTGCGATCAAGTCCAGCCCGTAATCGCGCTCCAGCCGTTCTTGCACGATCTCCATGTGAAGCAGCCCTAGGAATCCGCAGCGGAAACCGAAGCCGAGCGCAACCGAGCTTTCCGGCTCATAGACCAGCGCCGCGTCGTTGAGCTTGAGCTTCTCGAGGGCATCGCGCAGCCCATCATATTCGCCTTCGTTCGGATATAGGCCGCAGTACACCATCGGAACGGCTTTGCGATAGCCGGGCAGCGCGACGTGGGCCGGGTCCGTAGCGGAGGTCACGGTATCTCCAACGTCGATTTCGCCAAGCGACTTAATGTTCGCAATGACGTAGCCGACGTCGCCAAGCTCCAAGGAGCGCGTCGTACGCATTTGAGGCGCGAAGATGCCGACTTCGGTGCACTCGAAAACGCGCTCGTGCGCCATCGACATAAAGCGCGTCCCCGGCGACAGGCTGCCATCGACGACGCGCACGTAGCTCACGACGCCGCGGTACGGATCGAACTGCGCGTTGAACACCAGCGCGCGCAAGTGGTCGCGGTGCCCGCGCGGCGGCGGGATGCGATGAACGATCGCCTCGAGGATCTCCTCGATCCCAACTCCGTTCTTCGCACTGGCCAAGATGCACTCGCTCTTTTCCATCACGAGCAGTTCCTCGATCTCGCCCATGACGCGCTGCGGATCGGCGGCCGGCAGATCGATCTTATTGATGACGGGAACGATCGTCAGCTCGTGCTCGAGTGCGAGGTGATAGTTGGCCAGCGTCTGCGCCTCGATCCCTTGGGCCGCGTCGATGATCAGCACCGCGCCCTCGCAGGCCGCCAGCGAACGCGAAACTTCGTAGGAGAAATCGACGTGGCCGGGCGTGTCGATCAGGTTAAGCCGGTACTGCTCGCCGCTGCGAGCCCGGTATTCTAGGGTGACCGGATGCATCCGAATCGTAATCCCGCGCTCGCGTTCCAAGTCCATCGCGTCGAGGGCCTGCTCCTCGAGCTCGCGGGAGTCGACCGTTCGCGTGATCTCCAGCAGACGATCGGAGAGCGTGGTCTTGCCGTGATCGATGTGCGCGATGATGCAGAAGTTGCGGACGTTCTTGGCGACGTCGACGCGGTGCGGGCGCTCGGATTTCAAAGCCAATTGCTAAAAAACCGGATAGCAGCTGTTAAACGCAAGCTGCGCGAGGGCAGGACGGATCAGCAGCTGCAGCGCGAGCAGCAACACCAAAAAAGCGAGGTCCAACCCGCCCAATGGCGGTATGATCCGGCGGATCGGAGCCAGCACCGGCTCGATGAGCGAGGCCAGGTAATACACCCATCGCCCGCGGCGAAGGTCCGGAATCCACGAGACGATCGCGTAAACGAAGAGTAGGATCGTGTAGACGTTGACGGCGTAGAGCAAGAGCTTCGCCAAGTCGCAAACCAGCAGGTTCACCGCGGCGCGCCTTCTACGATTCGGCGGAGCGAGCCCGCTCGATGGCTTCGAGCTCCTCGGCCGACGCATTAACGGTCGGCTTGAAACCGGCGACAGGCTTACCGAACGTGCGCGAATCGTCGCGCGAGTAGATGCTGGTGATGACGACGCCGTCGCCCTGACGATTGAGCAGAGCGAGCGCGTATGAGAGTCCCGCCGAGCTTCCATCAAAGGCGTCGTAGCGTACGAAACCGGCGCGAGAAAGGTCTGTCGAAGCGAGGGCCTCCAGCTCCGCGACGCGCTCGCCGATGCGTCCCAACTCCTCCAGGCGGCCGGCGGCTCCCGTCCCTCCGGAAAGCAGGCTGTCGTGGAGTTCCAAAAGATGCCGCAATCTCGCCAGCGCCGGGCGCACGACGTACGCGTGATAGACAACGATGCCGGCCAATGCGACCAAGAGCGCACCGGCGGCGGCATAAAGCGTTTGCAACTGCATCGTTTTATTTAAGCGCCACGAGGAGAGCCAGGTGGCTCACGGCACCCGTAAGGGCCCGCTTACCGTTGCTACCTTCCGGTTCTGGCGGGGTTTGCGGGGTTACGCCGCGTGAGGCCTAACTCCCATCATGGCCACGCCATGATACCATACGCCTATGCTTCGCGCCGTAGCATTAGCCGGGATAGTGCTCGCCTCGACCACACCAATGCAGCTTAGAAGCGCCGACTTTTCAGCCGGCGCGGTGATTCCGCGACCGCTGATGGCGGTCGACTGCGGCGGGGCGAACCGCTCCCCGGAGCTCACCTGGAGCGATGCGCCCAAGGGCGTCAAGTCGTTCGCGCTGGTGATGCGCGATCCCGATGCTCCCATTGCCGGCGGATTCACGCATTGGGTGGTCTATAACGTTTCGGCCGCGGCGCACGAGCTGAGCTCGAACGCCAAGCTGGCCCCGGATCAGCTCGGCAACACGTCGCTGGGCAAACCGGGTTATTACGGCCCGTGTCCGCCACCCGGACCCGCGCATCATTATTTCTTTACCCTCTATGCGCTCGACGTCGCGCGCGTCGAATCCGGCTCGCCGCTGAGCAGCGACCAGCTCGAAACCCGAATCGAAGGCCACGTACTGGCTCGCGCGGTGCTCGAAGCCACCGCATCGCGCCGTTAGGAGAGCCCCAGCGGACGTCGAAGCTCGAGGTCGTCATGGATGAAGTTAGCATCAAAGTGCGCGAAAGCGGGCCCTATCTCGTTCGGGGGAAGGTAACGCTGACCGACGCCGACGGAAATCTCTACATCGTCGAGGGCGAGAACGTCGCGCTGTGCCGGTGCGGCGGCTCTCAGACGAAGCCGTTTTGCGACGGATCGCATAAGCTCAACGGTTTTGCAGCGACGGAGCGCGCGAGCGTTGTCGAAAGTGGGGCGCCCTAGTGCCGTCGTACGTTCGCGAAGGTTCGGTCCCGCACAAACGGCACATTCAGTTTCGGCGGCCCGATGGCGGGCTCTACGCCGAAGAGCTGTTCTCGACCAAAGGCTTCGACAGCGTCTACTCGCTTCTGTATCATCTGCAACCGCCCACGGCAACGCTCGACGTAAGGCCTTGGCATCGTCGGGCGATCGAGTTCGTTCCCAACGAGCCGCTGCGAAACCGGCATTTAAAGACCGCGTCGCTCGAGCTTCCGGGCGACAATCCGGTCGACTCGCGGACTCCACTGCTCGGCAACGCTGACGTAATCGTTTCCGCGGCGCAGGCTCGCCGGCCGATGGAGTACTTCTATCGCAACGTGGGCGGCGACGAGCTGCTCTTCATCCATCATGGCGCCGGCATCATTGAAACGCAGTTCGGGGAGCTTGCGTATCGCGAACGAGATTATATCGTTATACCGACCGGCACAACCTATCGCGTTACGCCTGCGTCGCCGACGCGGATGCTCGTCTACGAGACCACCGGACCGGTGACGATTCCGCGGCGCTATCGCAACGAATTCGGCCAGCTCGAAGAGCATGCGCCCTACTACGAGCGCGACTTCCGAGCCCCCGTGCTGAAAGTCCCGGTCGCAACGCAGGGCGAATACGAAGTTCGCGTGACCAATGCCGGCCGGAATGCCCTCTATATCGTGCAAAATCATCCCGCCGACGTCGTTGGGTGGGACGGCTATTGCTATCCGTACGCCTTTAATCTCGACGAGTTCGCGCCGATCACGGGCAAGCTCCATCAACCACCGCCCGCGCATGCTACATTCGAAGCGCCGGGCGCGGCATTTTGCGCCTTCGTGCCCCGCTTGTTCGACTACCATCCGCTGGCGATCCCGGTGCCGTACAACCATTCCAGCGTCGATTGCGACGAAGTGCTCTACTACGTGAGCGGAAACTTCATGAGCAGGCGCGGCGTAGAGGAAGGTTCGATCACGCTTCACGCTGCGGGCGCGCCGCATGGCCCGCAGCCGGGAGCAGTTGAATCGAGCTTGGGCAAAACCTCAACCGATGAGATCGCGGTGATGATCGATACTTTTAAGCCGTTGCTGCTTGCCGACGCCGCGCTCACATGCGAGGATCCGCAGTACTTCCGCTCGTGGGTGGAAGCGCCGGCCGTGTCATCCTGAGCGGAGGGCCGCTCCGCTCAGGATGACACGACTTGGCGTGCCGGCTCGATCTGACCGCGCGCCATGCCGAAGCCGATTCGTCGCGCACCGCGCCGCTCGCACCAGCCACGCAGCGTCACTTCGTCGCCGTCTTCTAAGAAGCTCCGGACGTCGCCATCCGGAAGCACGATCGGACGCTCGGCGTTCCAAGTGAGCTCGATTAAGCTTCCCTGACTGCCCGGCTGCGCACCGCTGATCGTGCCTGATGCGAACAGATCGCCGGCTCGGGCGACGGCGCCGTTTGCGGTTGCGTGCGCAAGCTGCTGAGCGACGCTCCAGTACATGTTGCGAAAGGAGGTCTGCGAGATCTTCACCGCCGCTAGGCCACGCTCGCGCATGCGCGCGGATTGCAACTCCACAGCGAGCGATATCGCATAGGCCCACGGCTCGCGCGCCTGCAAGTACGGCAGCGGCTGCGGGTCCTGCTGCGGACCGTCCACCCGAAACGGCTCCAGCGCGTCGAGCGTAACGATCCAGGGAGAGATCGTGGTCGCAAACGATTTGCCCAAGAAGGGTCCGAGCGGCTGATACTCCCACGCTTGGACGTCGCGGGCGCTCCAATCGTTAACGAGCACGAGTCCGAATATATGCTCCGATGCGTCCGCAACCGCGATCGGCTCGCCGAAACGGTTGCCGGGGCCGACGACAAAGCCCATCTCCAATTCGATGTCGAGCCGCCGAGAAGGGCCGAACTCAGGCGTCTGGGATTCCGGCGGCTTGCGTTGCCCGCACGGTCGTTTCACCGGCGTACCATCCACGACGATCGTGCTCGACCTGCCGTGATAGCCGACCGGAATCCATCGCCAGTTTGGGAGCAGCGCCTCGGAGTTGGGGCGAAAAAGCCGCCCGAGATTGGTCGCATGCTCGAGCGAGGAGTAGAAATCCACGTAGTCCCCGATTTCCATCGGCACGTGCATGCGCATCGCATCGCGCGCGAACAAGAAATGCGCCGCGCCCGCATTTCGCAACGCCGGATCGCCGCCGGCGCGAAGCAGCTCCGAAAGTCTGCTGCGAAGCGGGCTCCACGCCCTACGCCCGGCCGCCAAAAGCGGATTGAGAATCGGAGCGAGCAACAACTCGGGTTCGCAACAGGCGTCAACGAGACCGCCTTCCGCGAGCGCGCGACAATCGAGAACCATCTCTCCGATCGCGACGCCGATGCGCGGCCCCCGTCCCTCGCCGGAAAAGACGCCATATGGCAGATTCTGAATGGGGAAATCGCTTTCCGGCGCGACCGGAACCCACGATGTTAGGCGAGCATCGGTCGTATCGTCGAGCACGATCATCCGGCGTCGAGCAATCCGAGCGTCGTAAGATCGGCGACTGGCTCGTCAAAGCTGCAGCTTCCATAGCTCACGAAGCGTTCGCGACGAGTCGCAACCAGCTCCACGAGGTCAACCGACTCATCTCGCCACGCGAACGACTCATCGTCGAATTGAAACGCGCGCGCGTCCTCTTCAGCAACGATCTGCGCCAGCGTTTCAGGCGACAATCGTTGCGCAAGCGCCGCGGCCGCCAACAAGTTCAGGAATCCGTGCATTGTGAATCCCGTGGTTTCATCCCGCCGGCGCACGGGGTGATGCAAGCCTGCCGTCGCCTTGAACGCTACGCCGGCTTGGTGCGCCGCGACGATGAATGCCACGACTTCGTCGACGCCGGGAAACGCGTCGGCGGTGAGGCCGCCGCAACGGAGCTTCGCCCCCAGCTTCGTGCGCGCAAGCGCGCGCATGGTGGGCACGAGCACGTCGTGCCAAGGCTGCGTTCGAGGGATTTCCAAAAAGGCAGGCAAATCGCGCAGGCCGGTAGTCACAAGGCTCGCTTCGAGCGCCCCTGCGATATCCAGCACTTCGTACTCGGAGATGCGCTCGCGAAACGGCGAAAGGCTCTTCTGCAGCGGAATCTCGACTGCTTCAACCTTGGCACCGCGCGCCCGCAAAGCAGCGATGCCGTTGAATGCCTCGGCGTTTGGATCCACGATGACGGAGAGCGGCCCGCAGACTGCGTCCGGATCGGCGTCGAGCAGCGGCGCGCGAATGATAAACCTCCCCAGCATCCAGGCGTGCGGGCCTCGTCGCGCCGCGTCGTATTCGGCGCGCGCGCTCTCGAGCGGCAGTTCCGCAGGCGGAAAGAGACCTGCGTAGTCGATCAGCGAGCCAACGGCGACGCGTACGGACGGCCGCAGCGCGGTGGGTGCCTCCATGCGCCCTGCTTCGACAGGGCGGGCCGCGAGGCTTCGCCAAGTCCGTCGCCATGAGCACCACCGCCGAGGCGCGCAGCAATCCGCTGGCCCACATCGACTGGGACCACGTTGAGTTCTACGTCGGCAATGCAAAGCAAGCCGCATACTACTACATGTCCGCCTTCGGCTTCGATCAAATCGCCTATGCCGGGCCGGAAACCGGCATTCGCAACCGCGTCAGCTATCTGCTGGAGCAGAATAAGATACGCTTCTTGTTGACCGCGAGCTTAGTCCCTGACGACCCGATCGCAAAACATGTCGTGCTTCATGGGGACGGCGTCAAAGACATCGCCATCCTGGTTGACGATGCGCGGGCCGCATTCGACATGGCCGTACGCGGGGGGGCACGCGTCGTCACCGAGCCGACGGTGCTGGAAGACAAAACCGGTCGCATCGTCAAGGCGACAATTGCGACCTATGGCGACACCGTGCACACGTTTATTCAGCGCGACGGTTACACCGGGATCTTCGCGCCGGGTTTTGTCGAGGAACGCAGGAGCATCCCGCACGCGCGCAAGCCGGCTTTGCAGTTCATCGATCACTGCGTCGGCAACGTCGGGTGGGGCGAGATGGACGCGTGGGGTGATTTCTACCAGCGCGTCTTCGGTTTCTCGCAGCTCGTTTCGTTCGACGACAAGGACATTTCGACCGAGTACACCGCCTTGCGCTCCAAGGTGATGACCGATCCGCGCCATCGGGTAAAGTTTCCGATCAACGAACCGGCGCAAGGCAAAAAGAAATCTCAGATCGAGGAGTACCTCGACTTCTACCGTGGCGCCGGCGTCCAGCACATGGCGATTCGCACCGACGACATCGCCGCGACGATTCATGCGCTGAAAGCCAACGGCGTCGAGTTCTTGGAAACCCCGGACTCGTACTACGAGATGCTCGAAGAACGGGTCGGAACGATCGACGAGGCCATCGAGACGCTGCGCGAGCTGCGCATTCTGGTCGACCGCGACGACATGGGGTACATGCTGCAGATCTTTACCAAGCCGTTGCAGGATCGGCCCACGCTGTTTTTCGAGATCATCCAGCGCAAAGGCAGCCTTTCCTTCGGGAAGGGCAACTTTAAAGCGCTCTTCGTCTCGATCGAGCGCGAGCAAGAAAAGCGAGGAACGCTGTAGTTACGGGCGTCGCGCTCGATCGCGCCAAGCTGGTGCAGTGGTATCGCCGCAACCGCCAACGCACCGCGGAAGTTCTCGCCTTTGTGCACGCGGATGCGTTCTACGAACGGCCGATCCCCCTACGCCATCCGTTTGCGTTCTACGAAGGCCACATTCCGGCGTTCAGCTTCCTTACGCTCAACCAACGCGGGCTCGGCGAAGAGCCGATAGACGCCGCGCTCGAGCAGCTCTTCGAGCGCGGCATTGACCCCGGCAGTGCCGACGAAGCCCGCCGCCACCAGCGCTCGGATTGGCCGGGGCGTGGCGCGATAGCTGATTTCGCCGCGCGGTGCGACGCGCGCATCGAGCGAGCCCTCCAATCTGCGCCGATCGACGACTCGCGCGTGCCCCGATTGCGACGCGCGCAGGCCGCTTACACGATCCTCGAGCACGAGGGGATGCACCAAGAAACACTGATGTACATCCTCCATCAGTTGCCGTACGACCGTAAGCAGCTGCGCACGAGCCGTCACGAGGATCACGCGCCGCCCCCCGCGCAGATGCGCGCCGTCGCTGCCGGCACCGCGACGCTCGGCGCCGATCGCGACGGCATTGCATTCGGCTGGGACAACGAGTTCGAGCGCAGCAAAGTCGAGGTGCCCGGATTTGAGATAGCGGCCTATCCGGTAACCAACGCGGAGTGGCTGCGGTTCGTCGAGCAAGGCGGCCCGGTGCCGCATTTTTGGACAAAGCGCAACGGCGAGTGGCATCTACGCCTGCAATTCGAGGAGATTTCGCTGCCGCAGTCGTGGCCGGCGTACGTCACGCACCGGCAAGCGCAAGCCTATGCGCAGTTCTTCGGCCTCCGGCTTCCGACCGAAGCGCAATACCATCGCGCCGCTTTCGGCTCACCGGACGGGCGCGAACGCGCATTTCCGTGGGGCGAGGAACTTCCGTCGACGCGTCATGGCAACTTTGGCTTCGAGCGCTTCGACCCCGAACCAGTCGACGCACACCCCGCCGGCGCGAGTGCGTGGGGCGTTACCGATCTGATCGGAAACGGCTGGGAGTGGACCGCAACACCCTTCGCTCCGCTGCCCGGCTTCGAGCCGATGGCATCGTATCCGCAGTACTCGGCCGACTTTTTCGACGGCAAGCACTACGTTATGAAGGGCGCGTCGCCGGTAACGCCACCCGAGCTCATCCGTCGATCGTTTCGGAATTGGTTCTACGACGACTATCCGTACATGTACGCGAAATTCCGCTGCGTAACCGCCTAGAATCTTGATGCCGAAGACGCCCGTAACGGTCGCCTACGGCGACGGCATCGGACCCGAAATCATGACCGCGACGCTACGGGTGCTCGACAAAGCCGGCGCGAGCCTCGCGCTGGAGCGCATTGAGATCGGCGAGTCCGTCTACAACAAAGGAGTGAGCAACGGGATCGAACCCGCTTCATGGGAATCGTTGCGTCGCACGAAGGTTTTTTTGAAAGCGCCGATCACCACGCCGCAAGGCGGCGGTTTCAAGAGCCTCAACGTCACCGTGCGCAAGACGCTCGGGATGTACGCTAACGTTCGCCCCTGCACGTCGCTGCACCCATACGTTGCCACCAAGCATCCGAATATGGACATCGTCATCGTCCGCGAGAACGAGGAGGACGTTTACGGCGGCATCGAGCACCGCCAGACGAATCAGGTAGCCCAATGCTTGAAGCTCATCTCTCGCCCGGGCAGCAAACGCATCATCCGTTATGCCTTCGAGTACGCGCGCGCGAACAAGCGCAAGAAAGTCACGTGCTTCACCAAGGACAACATCATGAAGATCACGGACGGCCTGTTCCATCGCACGTTCAACGAGATCGCCGCGGAATATCCCGAAATCGAGCACGAGCATTGGATCGTGGACATCGGCGCCGCAAAGATGGCGGATACGCCCGAAGCCTTTGACGTTATCGTGATGCCGAATCTCTACGGCGACGTGCTCTCCGACGTCGCCGCCCAGATTACCGGATCGGTCGGCTTGGCCGGCTCCGCCAACATCGGGGACCATTGCTCGATGTTCGAGGCAATCCATGGCTCGGCGCCGCGCCGCGCCGGGCATAATCTTGCCAATCCATCGGGGTTGCTGCACGGGGCCGTCTTGATGCTGGTGCACATTGGCCAAGCGGGCATCGCCGAGCGCGTGCACAACGCCTGGCTTGCCACCATCGAGGACGGCATTCACACCTACGACATTTTCAAGGAAGGCACGTCGCGGGAAAAGGTCGGAACGAAGCAGTTTGCCGACGCCATCATCGTTCGGCTCGGAAAAAAACCCGTGCATCTCAAGCCGGTCGAATACGACGACGAAGCCCAGATGAATCTTGCGATCCGGCCGGCCGGCAAGCCGCCGATGAAGCTCCGAGCCGGCGTCGACATCTTCATCGACCGCCGGGACGGCAACCCCGAACAAATCGCCGGCATCATGCGTCAGTTCGACGTTCCCGGCGTGAAGCTGACGACCATCAGCAATCGCGGCACGAAAGTGTGGCCCGACGGCAATCCCGATACGTACTGGAGCGATCACTGGTGCTGCCGATTCGAATCGGACGCCGAGCCGTTCGCTGCCGATCACGTCGTCAAGCTGCTGGTTGCCGCCGAACGCGCCGGCTTCGACGTGATCAAAACCGAGGGGCTCTACACGTTTAACGGCGAGCGCGGTTATTCGCTCGCGCAGGGGGAGTAGAATTCGGATTGTCAGCCTGCTGCCGAGCGCAACCGAGATTCTGTTTGCGATCGGCGCCGGCGACGAGGTTGTCGGCGTTACGCACGAGTGCGATTACCCGTCCCAAGCTCTGACTCTCCCAAAGCTCACGGCCGCGGCGGGTCCAGACTTTGCATCGCCGCGAGATATCGATAAACACGTTCGCGGCGCGGTTCACGGCGGTTCGAGCCTTTATCGTCTCGACGCCGAGTTACTCGAGCAACTGAAGCCCGATCTCATCGTCACGCAAGAGCTCTGCCCGGTCTGCGCCGTCTCGTATGAAATCGTCGATGCCGCCGCGCGACGCTTGAAATCCGACGCGCGGATCGTTTCGCTCGAGCCGAAAACGCTGCAGGACGTTCTCTCGACGATGGCCTTTCTCGGCGATGCCACCGGCCATGCGCCGCAGTCTGCCTCGCTCGTCGCAGAGTTAAAAGCGCGATTAGCGGCTCTTCGCCTGGCTAGGACGGCGCGTATGCGCACGCTCGTGCTCGAATGGACCGACCCGCCGATGAGCGCCGGCCACTGGATTCCGGATATCCTGGACCTCGCGGGCGGGAGTGCGGTGTTGGCAAATCCGGGCGCGGACTCGCAGCGTTTGCAATGGTGCGCGATAGCGGCTGAGGATCCTGAGGCAATCGTTGTGGCGCCATGCGGGTTTGACCTAGTCAAGACCAAACGCGCGATCGCCGAGCTGGACGCCGTACGGGAGTGGGATACGCTTGGTGCGGTCAAGTCCGGGCGGGTCCTGGCACTCGACGGAAGCGCGTACTTGAGCAGGCCCGGGCCACGTTTGGTCGAGGCCGCCGAAATTCTCGCGCGGTGGTATACTAGCGGCGCGGAGTACGCCGGATGACCGCCCGCGTACGCGGGAGGAAAGTCCGGGCTTCATAGGGCTGGGTGCAGGATAACGTCCTGTCGGGGCGACTCGAAGGAAAGTGCCACAGAAACATACCGCGCGCGCCTTACAGTGCGCGTAAGGGTGAAATCGCGAGGTAAGAGCTCACGGAGCGCTGCGGTGACGCAGGCTCGGGTAAACCCCACCTGAAGCAAGACTGCTCGATCACCTGCCGCGGGCAGGCGGATGGCCCGTCCGAACGAGCTGCGTCGCATCGAGGCGCTCGGCAACGAACGCCCCAGAGAGATGGTCATCACCCACTCGTGGGTACAGAATCCGGCTTACAGGCGTACTCCGCTAGAGCTTAGCTCGGGGGGCATACCCGCTCGCTATCGTATTCCGCATGCCCGCTCGCTTGCGGTGGGCCGAAACCAATGGGTTGAAGTGGGCGTTGTAGCGAAGGGTAATAATAGATGAGCAGTCAGCATTTTAGTCCGGAGATGACGGTCGACGAGGCGTTTAAGCTGCACGCCGGCGCACGGCGCGTTTTTGCGCGCTTCCATTTGGGCGGCTGCTCGAACTGTGCGATCAGCGAATCGCATACGATTGGCGCGATCAGCGACGACTACGGCATTCCGCTGCCGATGCTGCTCGACAGCCTCAATGCGCTCTTCGATCAAGGGATGCTTGCCGTCGGCGACCGCGTTCGCATTCCGGACGAAATACGCGCCAGGGTTCCGCAGCTCGCGAACGTCCCCGACGTGGGCGAAATTACCGGTGCGGACGCGGGGGCCTATACCGCCGACTTCGGCGATGTCCGCTTGCAGGGCCTTGCCGAGGATTTCATCGTCGTGGGGAGCTAACGGCTAGAGCCGTTTGCGCGTGCTAAATCCTTCGTCGAGGCCGTGCCAGTACGCGACCTTCGGCTCGCCGAGCTTCCAGCAGAGATAGACCGGCTCGTCGTCGCGCATCGACGGGAAGTCGATAAGCCCTAAGTCGATATCCTTAACGACACAACCGAGCGATTCGATCCGATAAATCAGCCGGCCGATCTCGTGCTTCTGTTCTGCAAATTTCGGCGCCGGCAATGCCGATCGCGCCGAAGCGATCCGGGGCCGGCGAGGCTCGATGTGGCGTAGGGCTGGATCCGATTCAAGGAGCTTGATCGCCAGCTCCCGGCGTTTCGTCAAAAGCTCCTCGAGCAACGGCTCGAGCTTCGGAATGAGGGCGTTGGCGCGTTCGGTCGAAAAGAGTTTCATATGGGTTCGCTACGAGTCGTCTTCGTGACGGGTCTCTCCGGTGCGGGCCTGAGCCAAGCGATGAAGTCTTTCGAAGATTTGGGCTTCTACTGCATCGAACACCTGCCGCCCGCGGTGCTCGGCGGCACGATCGCGGCTCTGGAGCGCTCCGCCGTACGGGATGCCGCGATCGCCCTCGATCTGCGCAGCGACGGCGCACTCGGCGACCCTTCGACGGCGATCGACGCGGCCGCGAACGCACGCGATTCGAGACTGCTCTTCTTGGACGCGGCCGACGATTTGCTGGTGCGGCGGTTCAGTGAAACCCGCCGGCGTCACCCCTTCTCGCTGCAAGGGTCGTTGCGCGAAGCGATCGACGCGGATCGCCGATACCTCGCGCCCTTGCGCGAGCGCGCCGACGTGGTCATCGACACGACCAGCCTTACGCCGGGATCCCTGAAAGAGCGCATTGCGGGGATCTTTCTTGCGGACAAGCCCGTACGGCTTGGCGTGACGTTCGTATCTTTTGGGTTCAAATTCGGCGTGCCCAACGACCTCGACTTACTGTTCGACGTGCGCTTTCTGCGCAACCCGAATTACGAAGAGGCGCTCGCGCCGCAAACGGGTGAGGACCCTGCCGTCGGCGCATTTATCGAAAGTGATCCTTCGCTGGCCCCATTTCTGGCCAAGGTAACCGATCTGCTGGAGTTTTTGATCCCGCGCTACCGTTCCGAAGGGAAAACCCAGCTAACGGTGGGCATAGGCTGCACCGGCGGCCGGCATCGTTCCGTCTACGTCGCCCGCCGTCTCTTCGAGCACTTTGCTGCTGACGACCGCCTGCAAGTGGCATGCGAGGCGCGCGATCTCGAGCGAGGTACCTGAGTGCGCGCCCGCTTAACGCGTTGGCTGCATTGGCTCGTGCCCGGCGTCGGAGTAAAGCGTTGGATCTTTCTCGCGACCCTCGGCGTTGTCGTTTTGCTCGATGCCGCAACCCGCTGGTTCATCGCCGAGGGCACCGGCATCCACGTCAACGAGATCCTCGACGGAATTGTCGTCGATTACTTCCCCCCCGCCTATCTAACCTGGGTTCTGGCGGTGGTCGGTGTCGCACTGCTTGCGGGCGGGTTGTCGATGTGGGTGCGGACGATCGCGCACGTCGCGCGGGCTCGCAATCCCAAGGGGTTTCGCGAAGCGCTGGCCGGGCGGCGCCTGCAGCAAGGATATAAGATCGTCGCAATCGGAGGCGGGACCGGATTAGCGACGCTGCTGCGGGGACTCAAGCGGCGAACGAGCAATTTGACCGCGGTCGTCACTGTCAGCGATGACGGTGGATCGTCGGGCCGGCTTCAAAAAGAACTCGGAGTCTTGCCGCCAGGCGATATTCGAAACTGCTTGGTCGCGCTCGCCGACGACGAAGCGCTCGTGACGGACCTCTTCCGTTACCGATTCACTGAAGGAGAGGGTCTAAGCGGCCATTCCTTTGGAAATTTGTTCTTGGCGGCGATGAGCGGCATCACCGGCAACTTCGATCAAGCGGTCAAGGAGTCGAGCCGCGTCCTCAACGTCGTCGGTCGCGTCCTCCCGGCGACGCTGGGGGTGGTTCGGCTCTGCGCGGAACTCGAGGACGGCACGATCGTCGAGGGAGAGACGAACATCTCTCTCGCGCAACGCCCGATCAAGCGGGTTTTTTTCGATCCTCCTGCTGCTGCGCCGCTCGACGAGGTCATCGCCGCGATTCGCGATGCCGATGCGATCGTGCTCGGCCCGGGATCGCTGTTCACGTCGGTAGCCCCGAACTTTTTGGTAAGCCGGATCGCGCGCGAGGTCGCACACGCACATGCCGTTAAGATGTACGTCTGCAACGTGATGACGCAGCCCGGCGAAACCGATGGGATGACGGCCGCCGATCACGTCAATGCCCTCCTGGCCAACGCCGGCGAACGCGTATGCGATTACGTCATCGTGAACGACGAGCTGCCGTCTCGCCTGCTCGGCGCATACGCCCAAGAGGGACAGGTCCCGGTGCAGCCCGACGTCGAGCGTATCGCGACGCTCGGTTTGGAACCGGTTCGCGCGGCGGTGATGGGCGAAACCGAAACGGTTCGGCACGATCCGGAAAAGCTCGCGGCCGTCGTGCTGGGCATCGTCGATCGAAGCGTCGCGCAGCGCGCTACGCTGGTAAAGCCTGCCAGCGCGTACCGCCGCTCGACGGCGGCTATGTAGTTCCCTAGTGCGAGGCCGCCGCCGCCAGCGTTAGATTCAGCGCAAAAGGTTTACCCGGCTCGATGTTGGTGCTCGAGACCAGCGTTTGATAGCCCTTGGCTTGAACCGAATAATCCGCAATTCCGCTGGGGACCTTATCGATCGAGAAATGCCCCGCGGCGTCGGTCGTGGCCGTTAGAACGGTGTCGATGGTGATCACCGCTCCGGCAATTGGAGCATTCGTCGCGCCATCGACCACGACGCCGGCAACGGTCGCAAATCCCGACGCCGGCGGCAATGCGTCGGTGTTACACCCTTGCGTGCCCAGCGACAGCAGCGCCGTCAACGCGAACAAGCCGGCCCTGCAGCGATTCATAGGCGAACCTCTTCGGCACGCCGAAGCCGCGGCTCCTATGGCACGCCCCGCTGCGTCATCCCTCGCGACCCTCGTCTACTGCGAGAACGCACTCGAAGCGATCGGCCACACGCCGCTCGTCAAGCTGAGCAAGGTGGTTGACGGGGCGGCGTGCCTTGTGCTTGGGAAGGTCGAATACCTTAATCCCGGCGGCAGCGTGAAAGACCGCCCGGCGGTCGCCATGCTCGACGCGGCCGAGCGACAAGGCTTGCTCAAGCCCGGAGGCACGATCGTCGAACCCACCAGCGGCAATACCGGAACGGGTTTGGCGATGGCCGCGGCGATCCGGGGCTACCGCTGCATATTGGTCATGCCCGACAAAATGTCGCGCGAAAAGATCGACCTATTGCGCGCGTACGGTGCCGACGTGGTGGTCACGCCGACCAATGTTCCGGCCGACTCGCCCGAGTCATACTACGGCGTGGCGAACCGGCTGGCGTCGGAGATTGCAGGCGCATTCCAACCCAACCAGTTTCACAACCACTTTAATCCCGAAGCCCACTACCATACGACCGGCCCGGAAATCTGGGAACAAACGCGTGGCGAGATCACGCATTTCGTAGCAGGCATCGGCACCGGCGGCACGATTTCGGGCACGGCCCGATACCTCAAAGAACAAAACCCAGCAATCCACGTCGTCGGCGCCGACCCTGAAGGCTCGATCTATTCGGGTGACATCCCGCGTTCGTATGCCGTTGAAGGCATCGGCATGAACTATCTGCCCGAAACCGTTGATCTGCGCGTTATCGACGAGATCGTTCGCGTGTCCGACCGCGATTCGTTCCTGATGGCACGGCGAATCGCGCGCGAAGAAGGGCTGCTAGTCGGCGGCTCCTCGGGCACCGCGGCGGTCGCCGCCTCGAAGCTCGCGCAGACGCTCCCGCCCGACGCAATCGTCGTCGTTATTCTTCCCGATTCCGGACGCGGCTACATGTCGAGAATTTTCAACGACGACTGGATGATCGCCAATGGTTTCCTCGCCGATTCCAAACGTCGCGCCACGGTCGGCGACGTCCTGCGGAGCAAAACTCCGCTTCCTCCGCTGATCACGGTCGCTCACGACGACACTGTCAAGACTGCCCTCGATTTGCTGCGGCAGTACGAGATTTCTCAAATCCCGGTGATGCACGGGCGCGAACAGGTCGGCAGCATCAACGATATCGGCGTAATGCAGAGCGTCTTCGATCACGCCGACATCATCCACCAGCCGGTGAGCGAAGTCATGGCGCGTCCGTTTCCGGCGCTGGAGCAGTTCGAGGAGATCGAGCGCGCGTACAAGGTCCTCACGCTCGCCAACCCGGCAATCGTGGTGACCGACGACGGCGAGCCGATTGGCGTTCTGACGCGCCAAGACATCATCAGCTTCCTCTCCACGAGCTCCGACGTCGTCCGCACGTAGCAATATCTATGAAGTTTTCCACCAAAGCCATTCACGTCGGACAAGAACCCGATCCGGCGACCGGCGCTACGATCGTTCCGATCTATCAGACATCCACCTACACGCAATCGCGGGTCGGCGAACATAAAGGCTTCGACTACAGCCGCACCGTGAATCCGACCCGGGTTGCGTTGGAGCGCCAGCTGGCTTCGTTGGAGGGCGCGCGCTACGGAAGCGCCTTCGCCAGCGGGATGGCCGCCACGAACGCCGTGCTTTCCCTGCTTTCGGCCGGCGATCACGTCGTCGTCAGCGACGACTTATACGGCGGGACGTATCGGCTCTTCGCGCGAGTCTTCGAGCGTTTCGGACTACGGTTCACCTACGTCGACATGACCGACGCGGACGCCGTACGCGCGGCGGTGACGCCGGCCACCAAGCTGTTCTGGATCGAAACGCCGAGCAATCCGCTCCTGAAGCTGGTTGACATTGCGGCGATCGCCTCGCAGCGGCGCGGCGAGCAAATCGTCGTCGTTGACAACACGTTTGCGACACCCTATTTTCAGCAACCGCTGGAGCTCGGGGCTCAGATCGTGGTACATTCGACGACCAAATACATCGGCGGCCACAGCGACGTCGTCGGCGGCATTGCGATCACCGACGACCATGCGATTTACGACCAAATTCGCTTTACGCAAAACGCTGCCGGCGGCGTTCCGGGACCGCAGGACGCTTGGCTTACGATCCGAGGCGCGAAGACGCTGGCGCTTCGCATGCGCGAGCACGCGCGCAACGCGCAGGCCGTCGCCGAGTTTCTCCAGTCGCGCTCCGACGTCGCCCGCGTTTACTATCCAGGCCTGCCGTCGCATCCTCAGCACGAGCTCGCGAAACGCCAGATGAGCGGTTTTGGCGGGATGCTGTCGTTCGAGCTCGCCGGACCGCCCGCGCGCGCCTTCGAGTTTGCGTCCGGATTGAAATATTTCAGCTTGGCCGAAAGCCTGGGGGGCGTCGAATCGTTAATCTGTCATCCCGGCCGGATGACGCACGGTTCGATTCCGCCGGAGCAACGCGAGCGCCGCGGGATCACCGACGGGTTGCTGCGCCTTTCGGTGGGACTCGAGGATCTCTCCGATTTGCTCGACGACTTACGCGAGCGCCTCGACGTTACGGCTGGTACAAGGGAAAGCGAACTGCCGTCACCTGTTTGAGAACCGCTTGCGCTTCCTCGGGGGTGGTGTCGCCCATGCGCGTGGTTTCCGACAGCACGATCCCGCGCTGACCGTCCGCCCAAACGACCGCATATTGCTTGCGCGCGTCAAAGCCGCTGCCGTACGCAACTTCGACGAAATATGCCGGCATGCCGTTGAGGAGCGAGATCGCCGTCTTGTTCCGGATGAGCGTCCCTTCTTGCGAGCCGTGGGTTTGGCTTTCGAACTGTCCTTCCCATTGATCCGGCGGTCCATCGTAGGCTTCCATCGCAATCGAGATCGTTCGAGCATCCTCTTTACCGGCGTGCAAGACCCAGACCGCGACGGGCTGCAGATCTTCGCTTAATTGTGCCAGCGGTATGACTTGCCGATTGACGAGCACGGCGTCGGCGGGGGCCGTGTATGACATGGCCGGATCCGTGTAGACGTGCGGATCCGGGGTAGGCGTCGGCTCGGGAACCTGCGCCAGAACGGGGCAGGTCCACATCGCGGGCAGCAAGACGAGCAACATCGTAAAGCGTTTCATTCGTTGTCCAAAACGGCGACAAGCGCCGGCAGAGAGATTTCGTACCGGTAACCGACGTTGCGATGGTCGTCGTCGAATTCCTCGTGGCGCACCGGCAGGCCGAATTCTCTGATCCGTTGCGCAACCACCCGGGATCCGACGTCGAGATTGTATTCGTCCCGGCGGCCGCAGTCCAAGTAGCGCAGCCGCAAGCGCGCGAGCTCGGCCCGATGCGTCGCGATCCGCTCCGCCGGATCGAATGCCAGCCAGCGCGCAAAGACGTCCTCGCGGAGGGCGCCGCTGTCCCGCTCGAACGGCAGGTCGATGTCAAACGGGGTCGCACTGCGCGGCGAATAAGCGGCCGCGTATGCCAGCATTTCCATCGTCGTGTATTCGGGCATGCTCCGCTTGGGCTTCCGCTCGAATGCTTCGACGTACGCGCCGAGGTTGAAATCGTGCGCTTCGAGGATTCGCTGAACGGTTGCGAATGCCGGGGGATGGGCATATCGAAAGTATGAGTCGCCACTGTGCGAAGCAAACGCGGCGAAGACGCCCGGGTGTTCGAGCACTAGATGCATCGCGCCGAAACCGCCCGACGATTTTCCCAAAACGGCCCGGCCGCCTTCGGACGCGACGGTCCGATAGCCGGCGTCGACGTGACCTACGATGTCGCGCACCACATAGGTGGCATAGCCGCCGTTATGGATCGAATCAAGATACTGCGATCCGCCCAGACGCGTAAAGCCGTCGACCAGAACCACCAGCGCCGGCGGCATCCGGCCGTCGCGCACGAGCCGGTCGGCCCATTGCAACACGTTCGTTTCCCACGGACGGGTCGAGACCAATGCGGCAACGTCGCCGGTGTATCCGTGCAGCACGTACAGCGTAGGGAAGCGCCGCGAACCCTGGGCGTCGTAGCCCGGAGGAAGGTAAACGGCTACCGGTCGCGACGCAGGATCGCCGAGCGGATTCCCCGCTAGCGCTTGGCTTTCGACATAGTCGATGTGAACGGTGCCTTCGAGTCCCAAGAGACGCGCGAGTTCGGAACGGTCGTGCATGGCGCCGAGCTTCGTCGAACGAAGTTCGGTACCTTGAACCAACTCAAGCGCGCAATCGATTTACGCGGCGCGATTGCGCTCAACGTCATTACGATGATCGGCATCGGGCCGCTCGTAACGATCCCGTTGGTCATCGCGGCGCTCGGCGGCCCGCTCGCTCTGGCCGGGTGGATCGCCGGGGCGGTCGTAGCGTTCTGCGACGGATTGGTTTGGGCCGAGCTTTCGGCGCGGCTGCCCGGCTCCGGCGGCACGTACGTGTATCTGCGCGACGCGTTCGGGCCGCAAAGCCTCGGAAAGATGATGGCGTTCTTATTCAATTGGCAGTTTCTCTTGGCGGCTCCGTGTTTGCTGGCGAGCGGTTACATCGGATTTGCGAACTACGCCGCGTACTACTATCCCGCGCTTGGCGCAAGCGCGCTCGCGCATGACGCGGTCGCGGCCGGAATCGGCGCGGTAACGATCTTGATTCTCTTCAGGCGCACGTCGCAGGTCGCCTCGTTCGGCGCATTGCTCGCGGTCGTTGCGACGCTTACGATCGCGCTGGTTGCGGTGGCGGGACTCTCGCATGCCAACCTGACGCACGCCTTTCAAATCGCGCAACCCTTTCGCTTGAGTGCCGGCTTTCTTGCCGGGTTCGGCAGCGCGCTGTACATCACGCTCTACGATTACGCCGGCTATTCCGATGCGGCGTTGCTCGGCGACGAGATCGAACGTCCACAGCGCATCATTCCAACCGCAATCGTGCTCTCGGTGATCCTCGTCGCGGTGCTTTACGTGTTATTGCAAATCGGCGTGCTCGGCGCGGTGCCGTGGAGATCGCTGCTCGACGCGCACGGTCAGCCGACGATCGCGGCCCAATACGTCGGCGCGCTCGTCGTCGAACGCACCTGGGGCCGGCTTGCGGCCGCCGGCGTAACCTTGCTCGTGCTGGTGACGGCCTTTGCCTCGCTTTACGGTAACCTGCTTGGGTTCTCTCGAATCTCGTTTGCGGCAGCTCGGGACGGAGCTTTTCTGCCGATCTTCGCCCGGATTCATCCGCGTAAAGAGATCCCGCACGTAGCGTTGCTGGCCATCGGAGGGCTCTCGCTCATCGCGAGCGTCTTTACGCTCGATCAAGTCATCGCGTTTTTGACCGCCGGTATCGTGCTGATCCAAGGCATCGCGCAAATCGTCGCGCTCGGTCTGCTACGCGCGCGGCGTGTACATTTGCCGTTTCGCATGCCGCTCTATCCGCTGCCGGCGCTGGTTGCTCTAGCCGGATGGACGTGGGCGTTCGTCGCAACCGGAACCGGAGCAATCGTCCTTGGCGTCGGATGGCTCGCGTGCGGCGCCGTGATCTATTTCATCGTAGCGCGTTCGCAGCGCTGGTGGCCGTTCTTGCTTGCGCCGCTGCTCGCGCTCGGGCTACCTGCGGCCGCTCGCGCCAATCCCACGCACGGATGGGCCGATTGGAACGCATCGCGCATCACGTTCGATCATGGCTATCCCGTGTTCAGTGTGGACGGACGCCCGTTTTTTCTCTACGGCGCCGCCTTCTTCTACGAGCGGATCCCGCGCGAGCAGTGGCGCGCCTCGCTGCTCGCTTACAGGCAGCTCGGGATCAATACGATCGATCTCTACGTGATCTGGAACTGGCACGAGCCCTCGGAGGACGTCTGGGATTTCACCGGTACGACCGACCCTCAGCGCGACTTGATAGCGTTGCTCAAACTTACGCACGAGATGGGCTTCAAGTTGATTCTGCGCGCCGGGCCGGTGATTCGCAACGAATGGCGCAACGGCGGCTACCCGGCATGGCTGCTCGAGCGCCCCGTGTACGCAATGCCGGTGCACGACGTGCTGGAGGGCCGCTATCCCGCGACCGCGACGCTGCAAAACCACGACGCCGACGCCGCCGCGCAAGAGTGGCTCGGCAACGCCACGCATCTGCGCGCCGCCGACGCGTGGCTAAACGCCGTGCTGCGGAACGTCGAGCCATACGCACACGACGTCATCGCGATTGCGCTCGACGACGATCAGGGCGCGTACCTCGACAACAACACCTGGCCGGCTCCGCATTGGCACGGTTATGTTCGCTGGCTGCGCAACTCCATCGCAAAAATTGCCGGCCGCAAAGTGCCGGTCTTCGTCAATACCTACGAAATGCGCGTGCCCAGCGCATCGCCGGCGTGGGCTTGGGGAAACTGGTACCAAAGCAACGCTTATTATCTCGGCGACCACGATCTCGCCGATCTCGACTTTGCGACAGGTCTGCTGCAGACGCAACGGCGGTTGCCGGTCATGCAGTCGGAATTTCAGGCCGGATGGTTCCAAAGCGCCGACGAGGGCGAGCCAAGGCCCAGCGATCCATCGAATACGGCGCTGGCGTTACACGAGCTGATGCGTGACGGCGCGCACGGGATCGTAAATTTTCCACTTCAAGATACGATCTATCCGCACGGGTGGGAAGCTCCATGGGCGAACTCGTCGTATGCTTGGGAGGCCGCACTGACCGTCGATCTTCACGCCTCGCCGCGCTACGCTCCGACCCGCGCGGTCGGTGATGTCGTTCGCGCCTATGGGCCGTTGCTCGCCCGCACGCACGTTGCCGCCGACGCCGCAATCGTCTGGCCGCCAAGCCTCTTCGCACCGGGAAGCCTACGGGCTAGCGACTTTGCTGCATTTGCCGCCGCTACGATCGCGATGCAACGCGATTGTAACGCGCGAGGCCTAACTTGCACGTTGACCGACCTCTCGACGGAAAGTTCCAATCGCGAACCGCGCGCGCTGCTGTTTCCGATCGCCCCCTCACTCATCAATAGCGTCGAGCCCTGGGCTGCGAGCCGGCTGCGCGCGCTGCGCAAAGCCGGGCGGCTATTCTATACTTTGTCGTCGGTTCACGCTTCCGCAGGCCATGCGCTGCCACCGAACGCGACGCTGCTGCTGGCGGACGACTCCTCGTTCGGGTTCGTCGTCGCAATCAATCCAAGAAACGAGGTACGGCGCATCACGCCGTTGCACGTTCGCTTGGCCAATCGCGTGGTTGCGCTACACGGCTTTACGCTGGCGCCCCGCAGCGCGCGCGTCCTACCGGTCGGCATCGCCCCAACCGTCCCCAATTCATTGCCGCAGCCGCAGCTTGCAAGCCCGCCGCCGTTTCGCGATCCCGACGGCACGCCGATCGCCAACGCGCACATGCGTGTCGTGTTTGCGCCGTTTGCCGGCGCGCGTATTGCCGAGCTGGGCAATGGCACGTGGAACGCCGCTACCGGCATCGGACTGCTGCGCGACGCAATCGATCCGCAGCCGCCGCCGTCAGCGCGCGATTACATCGCATCGTACACGCATCCGTTGGCCGCAGGCACCTTCAATCGTCCGTATCGGTGCGTCAACGCTAACGCACTCACGACGCAACGAATAGATTGCTCGTACGACGCTCCGGATCTGCCCGCCGGCGGCGCTCTCTTTCGACGAACTCTTACCTTGAGCAGCGACAGCGGCGAGCTCGTCGTCAACGAGCAGTTTCAGCCGCATGATCCTGGCGCGACGGCACGACTCGAAAGCATCTCCGGGTTTGCATACACCTCCGGAGACACGCTGCTGCGCTCGCCTAACGGGAATGGGCTCGGAATCCTGCATTCAAAGACCTTGACCGTGCTGCGTTGGCGTAGCGGCGATGTCGCGCGCGTCGATCTCCGGCAGACGCGTGGCGCGCAGCTCGTCTCGCTTATCTTCGCGCGCCGCGACGTCGAGCTGCGGCTCGGTGTCTATAGCGCCTCAAGCCTGCCCGAGGCTCGGCGCCAGCTGGACGCGAATCAGCCGTAGCTGCTCGGGGAAGTGGCGGAATGGCAGACGCAGCCGCCTCAAAAGCGGCCGAGGCAACTCATGTGGGTTCGACTCCCACCTTCCCCACCAGCGTTCGTGCGTGAATCACCCCGCAGAACGCCGATGCTGGTCACGGATTGGTCACAGAGGTTGACGACCACGGAATTTTTCGCGCTCTGTCCGGCGGCCGTCGCGGCAGCGATGTGGCGGTCGAACTGATCGGCAGCCGACTGCTGCATGGCCTCGGTAACGTGGAGATATACGTCGCCGGTGATGCGGATCGTCTTGTGCCCTAGCGCGCTCGAAACCGTTTTAAGATCCACGCCGCTTTCGAGCATGAGGGTTGCAAAGGAATGGCGGAGATCATGCAGACGCACCGGCGGGAGCTTGAATCGACGACCGAGCCGCGCAAACCACCGGCCAAACGTATTCGGGCACCACGGCTCGCCCTCGCGGTCAAACACAAGCGAATCGGAAGCCGGATAGAGCGTCGTGAGCTATTCGTCTTCGGCTCCTTGAAGCGGATTTCAATCTCAAGCCGCTTGGCGTCGGGGTCGTTCCGCGAGGTGGCCTAGCAATGGCTCCCCTACGGATTGCGAACACGATCGTCCTAGGGATTCGAAGTCCGACACCAACTCACCCAGGGGCTCACGACCTGTCGCGAGCCCTTGGACCTTTATATCCAACCTCCATTCGCGGCGCTCGGTTGAGCGTGGATTATCGGAGTCCCTAAGCATGTCCGCGGCTTCGACCGGAGCCAGTTGTGCAGCGACGAGGGGCCGCCGATTCAGCGAGGTGGCGAGGCTATAAAACGCCCTCGAGCTGAATCTCGACGAGCGCGTGCCGGGAGAGGTGGCGCAGCGGCACTCGGCAAACCCGCTTCCGGAAGGAATACCGTATGCGCGTTCTCGGTAGCACCCGCAGCGTGGCCGCCGCTGCCGCAATCTGCTGGCTTTATGCCTGCGGCGGGCCGTCATCCGGCCTTCCGGTCTCCGCGCCTGCTACCGCGCGACGCGTGTTGGTCGGTCGGCCGGCCCAAACAGATGAAATGATCCAACACGTCGTCATCATCATTCAAGAGAACCGCACCGTCGACAACCTCTTTCAGGGATTCCCCGGCGCCGACACGCAATCGTACGGCTATAATTCGGAAAACCAACAAATCGATCTGCAGCAAGTCGGGCTGAAGACCAGCTGGGATCTCGGGCACAATTCGCAGTCGTTCTTTGCCGCCTGCAACGGTCAGGGAAGCTATCCCGGCACGGATTGCCAGATGAACGGCTTCAACAACGAGCAGGTCGACTGCGGGCATCACGGCCAGCCAAGCTGTCCGAATGCGAACCCCCCGTATAGCTACGTTCCGCCCAGCGAAACCGCACCATACTTTTCGATGGGCGAGCAGTACGTCTTCGCGGACGAGATGTTCGCCTCGAACTTCGATGAGAGCAGCTTCGTCTCGCATCAGTACATCATCGCCGCTCAGGCGGACTCGTCGGTGAATTTCCCGCTCTCGCTGTGGGGCTGCCGTGGCGGTAGCGGCGACACGATCGACACGGTCAATTCTTACCGTCAGATCGGCAATCCGATCCCGGCCTGCTGGAACATCGAGACGCTCGGCGACGAGCTGGACGAGGCCGGCCTTTCGTGGAAGTATTACACCTCGAAAACCAACGGCAGCGGCGGCGAGTGGAGCGCCTATCAGGCGATCGAACACATCTACGACGGTCCCGACTGGAAGGCCGACGTGATCACGCCGCAAACCGTTTTCTTCAGCGACATTTCGAACGGCACGCTGCCGGTCGTCAGCTGGATTACCCCGACGTGCGCGAACTCCGACCACGCCGGCTGTAACTCCGACACCGGGCCCTCCTGGGTCACGTCGCTGGTTAACGCAATCGGCGAGTCACAGTACTGGAACTCGACGGTGATCTTCATCTTCTGGGACGACCCCGGCGGCTGGTACGATCACGTCGCGCCAGAGATGCTCGATTACGACGGGTTGGGGTTTCGCGTGCCGCTGCTGATCGTTTCGGCGTATGCGAAACAGGGATTCGTGTCGCACACGCAATTCGAGCACGGAAGCATCCTGAAATTCATCGAAGACCGGTTTGGCCTGCCGCGGCTCTCGGCGAGCGACACGCGCGCAACTTCACCGGAGGACTGCTGCTTCAACTGGACTCAGCAGCCTCGAACGTTCACGCCGATCCAATCGAGCTATAAGAAGAACTATTTCCTCGACCAACCCGCGGATCTGCGTCCGCCTGACTCGGAGTAGCGCCGGCCCGAGATGATTAGCCGCGGGTCGGGCGGGAAGCAAAGCCTCCAACGTGGCTGGAAGGCTACTCGATGCGACCGGAGCACCTTAGCGTTGGCGACACTTACCCCTTGCTGTGAACGAGCGACACGCTTGTTGCCGCAAGAGCCTCGAGCTTTGCGGAAGTAATTGCCTTGAGCACGGTGCCCCGCGCATCCTAGGCTTCTATTGGTGCTTGCTCGCCCAGATAACAGCGATGACCACGACGATAAGCGTCGTGCCACAGACCATTGCCGTTGCCGCTACGATTGCCGTTGGCAAGCTCATTCTTTGTACTTTGTCCTCCTTGCCCTAAGTACCGGAAAGCCAGCTGCCTGTTTCACGACTCGTCGTTAGGTCGAGTTCCTTGATTGCGGCTTGGGTGCTAAGATGGCGCTCGGGCTCTGCGCCAACGCTCGATGACGGGCAACAGTGGTAGCGCACTCCTTTCTAATGGCGCCAGGCATCGTCGAATGGTCTTGGCAGGCCGAGTCGCCGCTGGTATATTAGGACTACGCGCGGCGCGGTTTCGGCCACGCGAAGACTCGCGCTGATAACACTCCGACTGCTACCGGGAAAAGGAGCCTTCTTGTGCGTTCTATCGTTGTCGCGCTGCTTGCCATGTTTTTCGCAACTACTTTGCCGCTTCTGACGTCCGCCCAAGCGACTCCATCCACAGCGCTGGTTGCAGTGCTACATCGCTTGCGCGCGGTCGATGCGTCCTTCATTATCGGATGGAGCGCCGATCCGCGTCCACCCGGAAACGTTCCGGGTACGATCAATCAGCTGAAAAAGGAAATCCTAGCGCTCGACGCAAGCGATCGCGAAGCGTTGCTCTTCTGGCTGCGCTCGCACGGTCGCGATGCACTGCATCAGCGGGGCGTGACCGATGCCGAGATCGGCCCTCCGCTCTATCCGATCGACTACACGATTTCCTGGGTGGCGTTGCCTCAAGGCTTCGTCAATCCGACGCCGATCCCAACGCCAACGCCCGAGCCACCGCCTACCCCGACGCCTCGTCCAGAATCCGCCGGAGCATGGGCATTCCTCATCCCGCTCGCGTTGCAAGCAATAATAACCATTCCAACCTATTCGGCCATCTTCTCGGATTTTCAAAACGCTGCTCTCCTCTTCGACGTTAACAAACTCCAGAAGTGGGTCACGCCGTCCGGATTGATCAGCACGGCGCAGTCCATCGCCGACGCGCACGCGGTTGCCGGCATGCTCGCTAACGCCGCCCTGAAAGAGCATCCAACGTCTACCGCCGTCGAGCAGGAGGTGGCCAGCATTCCGGCTGCTCAGCATTGGAAGTTGTTGGAGCTAGGCCGCCAGCGTTCGGACTCGCAGTCTGCCGGGATAGTCGTCGACAACGGCGTCGCCGGCGTTCGCAACTATACCGAAGGCGCAGCTTGCCTAGGATTTACGAATCACAACGCAAAGACGGTGCGCGAGCTTGATTTCGATTTTACACTGGTCGATGCGCACGATCGTTCGTTGCAGAGCATCGGACTGCGCCGCACCGGCACGTTCGCTCAGAACCATCGAAGCGAAGCTCCGCAGGACCTCGCGCCCTCCGCCGTCGCGCGCGAGGACGCCAATTGCGTCACGATCGGGAGTTCCACAGCCGGCGCAGCGACGATACCGTCGCTCTCGCGCGCCGTCGCCATGGCTTACGAAATTCGTCGCGTAGTCTTTGACGACGGCACGGTTTGGCTGCGTCCCGGAGCCAACCGTTGGCCGCACGACATGGCGCCGACCCGCTAGTTACCAATCGTCGTCGGGCGGCTCATTCGAGGGTGCTTGATGCTCGAAATACGGTGCGGAGTACTCGGTCTGGATGTGCTTAAACGGATGAAACTGATTGAAGTCAAAACAATCGGTCACATCGGTGGCCCGTACGTCGGTGGTCCCCATGGATGGCAGGTCGAAAGTGCTTTCGATAAACTTGAGGATGCTGCCAAACTCATAAGGGACGTGTGAAACGTACCCCCGCTTCGAATACGGCGAAATGACCAGCAGCGGAACGCGAAATCCTAGCTCGTAGGAATTATAGATCTTCGGCGGGACGTGCTCGTACCAGCCGCCCCAGTCGTCCCAAACGACAAAAACTACCGTCGACGACCAATACGGGCTTTCACCGATTGCGTTTACCACCGTGCCGACCCATGAAGGTCCGGTGCCGTTGTTCTTTCCAGGATGATCGGACTCTGCCACCGTGGGCGTTACCCACGAAATATTCGCTAGGTCGCCGTTCCTGATGTCCCGCAAGATGTCAACCGACGGCCAGACTACGTCTTTATACGAGGACCCGTAACGGATCTCACGGATGGCATCCGGAGCGTGCCAGATTCCCGCTCCGGGGCCGGCCTCGTAATAACGCCACGTCACGGACGCATCGTTCGCCACCTGCATCAGCGAGATTCGATTGAAGCATGGATAGACTTTTTGCTCTTCTTTGCCTTGAAGATTAATCAGCAAAACCGTACTGCCCGACCGCGAATCACATCCGCCCGTCGCCTGGCCGGTCGGGGTCACTGGATTCTCCGCTGCTTTCAGCGTCGAATCGTCGCTGATCGTCGACGTTCCGCTCACCAGGTACTGGTGCGCCGGAAAGCTTGGGCCTTGGTTCGTCTGGAACATCTCATCGCCGAGAGTGTACTGGGCCGCCATCGCCCAATACGGCTCGACGTCGCTCTCGGGCACGTACCCGTACGCGGCGACATCAGACGGCGGACATCCGCTGGCAGGCGCGTCCTTATTGCACTTTCGCCCCTCGAGATTGAAGCCGTTGAGTTCACCGTTTGCGTACTCGGTCACGAACGCCGAATGCTTATGCGAGAGATCGTACGGTGCCGCCAGTGCGACTTGCGATAGCGGGACCTCTTGACCTTTTGAATTTTCGCCGGACCGCACCGTGTTCGCGCCGGGAAAACCGTTAAACAGATTGTCGACGCTGCGGTTCTCCTGCACGATAATGACGACGTGCTCGACCGGCGTACTCGGCACGCGTAGCGGATCGCTCGCCGGTTGGGCCGTGGAAGCAACCGGAGTCGCCTCAGTCTGTCCGCGACAGCACGCAAGCATTGCCGCGGCCGCTGTCGCGAGTAAAAGGCGAGGCACGGACAGCGCGTGCATCGTGGAACGTTACTTGTGATGAGGAGCGACTTCCTCCACGCACCCTCCCAACGCTCCAGCGTGGGCGTCAACGTCACGTTAACGCCGACGAGCGTCACGCACAAGCGGCCCCGCGGTTTCTAGATGTGAATTTTGAAGGCCGCTAAGTCGGGCGGCGCTAGCGGCAAGTAATCCTCCGAATCGAGGTCGCGACGTCGGATGAACGCTTGCTTGGACCGGAAGGGCGCGCCGAACACTTGGGTAAGCTGTGCGATGCGGGAGGCGCGCTACTCCGCCTCGTCCGTCCCACACTTGGAGCTAGCCAGAATAGGAGCCCTCAATGAAATCGATACGTATTGGCTGCGCCGCCGCCGTTGCGTTTTGCATGCTCGCCTTAAACGCCGGATCCGCAGCAGCGGCGACCGCGCCGGCATGGGGCGGCCATTACCAGCAGCAGAACCTGGCGGGGCAATACTCCGGCACCGTGACCGATAGCGTTCTTGGAACGGGGACCGCGACGGCGAACCTCGCATCCTCCTTCTCCGGCCTCGGCGGCAACCTGGGCTTTACGTTCGCTAGCACGACGTACAACAATCCGACGTCGGCATCAAACGGCTGGGGCTGGGGTTGGGGCGGCGGAGTGCGAGGCGTGTTCATCGCAGTCATCGCGAGCGCGTCGTGTACGTTTTTCTATAACGCCTCGTACAATTCGTCGAGCTTCGTCTTGAGTGGAAACTATCAGGCCATCAACGGCTGTTCCGGCGAAACCGGCAGCTTTTCGCTAACTCAATCCTGCTATTACAGCGAGTACAACAACAACCACCAGAATCGTATGCAAAACGGCCAACGCAGAGGTCAAGGCTCGGGCCTGCAGCCCTGCACCTAACTGCCCGGATATCTAACACGGGATGCGGCCTCGGTTATTCGAGGCCGCATCCGTTCTATCGTCTCACCAGCCCCGCCCGGCGCGGTTACTGAATCGTTACGCTGACCGGGCTTGACGCGATCCCATTGGCGACTACGACCAGCGAACTTGCCCCCGTTTGGATCGTCGAAGGGACGTCGAACATCGTTGAGACGCCGCGATCCGACCCCACGCCCATGAAGCTATGGTTGTGCGTCCGGCAATAGAAGACTTGCCCGCTTGCGGTGTTCGTAATGCGTACCAACGGATAATTCGTGGCCTCCTGCACGTCGTCGCCGTACATGTTGACCTGCGAGACGCCATTGAAAAGTACGCCTTTGATCTTGTAGGTGCTGCCCGGGCTCAGCGACGTGGCCACCGACGTGATCCGTGGCCGGCCGCGCGGGTCGGCCGGCACGTTGGCCGTGTAGATTTCAATGTCGGAGGATCCGTCGGTCTCGAGAATCTGGCCGTTCGGCAGCAACAACAGTCGGGTGTTGTAGGTGGAATCGTTGACCGCATTCGGAGGCGCGGCGATCTGGGTCAACGTCGTGCCGTTGAAAATGAAGTAGTACGTCGGCGAATTATATAGGCCGGGACTGGCCGGTATCATCACGGTGCCGTTCGTTAGCATCGCCGATGGTCCGTCGGCTACGTCGAGCTGCTCTGCCTTGCTTCCGCTCCCGCAACAGGTGGGGAACGTCGGGCCGTTAGTCCAGCTGCCGGTCTTCGCGTGGTAGACGACGGTAGCGCCGGTTGCGCCTGCCACGAAAACCGTGTCGTCGGGCCGTAATGTTTGCGGCCCGATTTCAAAGCCCGTGATGATGTTCTCGGGGAGCTGTCCCGCTGACTCCCACATGTTGAGTTTCGGAGAGTAATACTGCGCGTACGGGGGATCGCTGACGTTCACGACCAGCACGTCCCCGCCGCGAAGCAGCGTCCAGCCTTCTTCGCTGTTCGAGTCCTGCTTGCCGTTGCCGGGGCCGGTTTGCGTCCACGTCAGCGCGGATTCGTTGAAGAGCGCCTGATAGTCGTAGCAGCAGTTGCCGAGCATGTACGTGCCGTTGTCGAGCACGACGCTTTGTCCGTCGCCGATATGGCCCCAACCGCTCGGCGGGCTTACGGCCGTCCACGAGTTCGTAAAGGGGTCGTAGATCGCTCCGAGATTGCTCTCTACGGCGCTGCACGATAGGCCGTTGTATTCGCCGCCGTTGACGACCACTTTCGCGTCTGCAAGCACCGCCGACGCAAAGTAAAGCGGCGCGTAGTTCGAGGGCATCGCGGCAATTTCCGACCACGTACCGGTGAGATAATTCCCATTCTGGTCCGGCGTCAGCCTGTACCAGTTGGAGGTGCAGAAGTCTTGAACGATCACCGTGCCGTCGGTCATCAGCAGCTGCGTGGCGGGCCCGTTCGTGAACGACGGAACGCTCGAAACTTGCTGCCAACCGCCGGCGGCCGCTCGCCGGCGGTCCGTGCTCGTTATTTTGTGGCGACGCGGCGGCGGGAACGGCGGCGTGTGCATCAAGCGCAGGAATTTGGGCCTCGCTATGCCCGCATCCGGAAGATACGACTGCGTCGTCGGCGTCGTCGTGCCGCCGGCGGGCGCATTGACGTTGCCTCCGTTACACGCAGTAACCAGCAGCGCTCCGGCAAAAGCCGAGCAGCAAAAGGAAAAACGTCGCATGAAACCTCCTAAACCGGGGGAACGACCTTTTTGTTAACGACGCTCGTTAACAACGAGCCGGCTAACGTCTTTTCCGCCCTGCCGCCTTGCGCACAGGCGCTTTGCGGGTGGAAGCCTTCGACGATGCCTTCTTGCGAGTAGAACCGGCGCGGCCACCGCGCTTCGACATCACTGCTTCCTTGAGCGCTTTGGCCGGGAGGAACTTGAAGACGCGCTTTGCGGGCACTTTCACTTGCTCGCCGGTCGCGGGATTGCGTGCCAGGCGAGCTGCACGATCGCGCACCTTGAACTGGCCGAACCCCGGTATCTTTACCGGTTCGCCCGCGATTACTGCAGCTTGAATGTCCTCGAAGACGCCATCGATCAGCGCGACGGCGTCCTTTCGCGGAAGCTCCAGCCGATCGACCGCCGAGCGCACCAAATCTAGTTTGTTCATCGGTTCCTTTCGTGTGGAAAAAGCAGCCGCTACGCTACGAAATGCTTCGCGCTGCTTGCTACGAAATGATGACGGACTCCTTGTCTGAAAACAACCTATCGTGGCCGAAAAGGTGGTCTTCTATCCCGGTCCGCTGCGCGGGAGCGTGGCCGTTCCCGGAGACAAGTCGATCTCGCACCGGGCGTTGATTGCAGGCGCCCGCTGCGCAGAGCCGTTACTCATCGCGCACCTCAATCCCGGAAGGGACGTACGCGCGACGCGGGAGGCGTTGACTGCGCTGGGCGCCGAGATCGCCGTCGACGGTAACGACACCGTCGTAAGCGCGCGCGCCCTAGCGTCGCCGGACGCAGCGCTCGATTGCATGAACTCCGGATCCACTGCCCGAATGCTGTTAGGCGCGTGCGCCGGAGCCGGGCTGAAAGCCCGCTTCGACGGGGACGGTTCGCTGCGGTGCCGCCCCATGGAGCCGGTAGCGGCGCAGTTGCGCGCGTTCGGCGCAAAGATTCAAACGACGGCCGGCAGGCTGCCGCTCGAGCTCTTTGGAACGCCGGCGGTCGAGACCCGCCACTTCATTTTGCTGGCGCCTTCGGCCCAGGTGAAATCGGCGTTGTTGTTTGCCGGCCTATTCGCCGGCGTCGCGGTGCGGGTCGACGGCGACCGCGGCTCACGCGATCACACCGAACGGCTCCTGCGTCATCTCGGAGCCGAGATCGACTGGTCGCAACGGTCGGTGCATCTCGGCGCGTCGTCGCTGCATGGCGGCCCCTTGGAAGTCGTCGGCGACTTCTCGGCGGCTGCCTTCTTCATCGTGGCGGCCGTCGTAACGCCCGCGAGCTCGATTCTCATTCGCGGCGTCGGCGTCAACCCCACGCGGATCGGTTTGCTCGATGCGCTGCGGACGATGGGCGCAGACATCGAGCTGGAAAACGAGCGGACCGTTTGCGGCGAGCCGATGGCCGACATCGCCGCGCGCCACAGCCCGCTTCGAGCCGCAAGCGTCGGACCCGATCTTGCGCTGCGGGCGGTCGACGAGGTTCCGCTGCTGGCGATTGCGGCAGCCTTTGCGCCCGGCACGACCTCGATTCAAGGCGTGTCAGATCTTCGAACCAAGGAGTCCGACCGGCTGGCAGCGATCGAGCGGCTGCTCTCGGCGGTGGGGATCGAAGCTGTTCACGAGCGGGGTACGCTCACCGTCGCAGGGGGGGCTCCTAAATCCCGCGGGTCCGAGATCGCGGCGTACGGGGACCATCGGATCGCCATGGCCGCCGCCGCCCTCGCCAGCGCGGCGGGGCCGCTGGCAATCGACAGTGACGAGAGCCTCGACGTGAGCTTTCCGGGCTTTCTGCCGGCCCTTGACGGCCTTAGGACGGCCTAAGCCGCAGACTCCGAAGGTTTCGCGTCGGCCTTTGGTTCAGATGCCGGGCCCGGATCGGCTTTCTCCGCCTTAGCAGCCGGCTTCTCCGCGCCTGATGCGGCGCCACCCTTTCGCGAATCGGTCACGTAAAAGCCCGAGCCTTTGAAAAGCACAGGGGCCGCGTTGAAGACACGGCGCACCGGCGCCCCACACTTTTCGCACGGCCGATCGTAATTCTCGTCGAAGCCGTGGCGGACTTCGTGCACCTGCCCGCACTTCGTGCAAGCATAGTCATACAGCGGCATGGTCAGAGTATAGCCGCGCTAGCACTCGCGGTCAATGACTGCTAGACCTGGCGCTCGGGGGTATGCCAGGCTCGCTTGTTTTCAGGTTAATCGCTCGCCCGGCATACCGCCCCTCGCTAATTTTTTGGTGGTTAATCGATCGCCGGGCATACCCGCTCGCCAAATTTGCGGGGATCGCCGCGTTAGAAGTCCGCGAGGACCGGTTCGTTGCGCTTGTACTCGACCAGGCCTTTGAAGTGAACCAGCGAGTCGTCCAGCGCGCTGGCAAGTCTGCGTCCTCGTTGCCATTGGCCGAACAACCGCCCCAAGCGCCCGTGGTACGCGGGGTACGCCAGACGCACGTGAAGCTTCGAGCATGAAGTCCGCCGTTCCACTCGGAATTCGAGACGGCGGCGCACCGAATACGCCCCCACCAGCGATAGCCGGTAGTTCGAGATCAATCCGTCGACCTCGTAGAGTTCTTCTTCGTCCCCGGGCAGAGACGAACGGATTACTACTTCGCTGCCGACGCTCAAGCCCGGATCGCCGTTCGCGCGCCGAGCGCTGCGCAAAAACGAAAGCCAGACGGGCCATTTCTCGACCGCGCAAAGCAGGTCGAATGCTTGCTCCGCGCTGCAATCGAGATCCAGGCTTGCAGTATGGGTTTGCAGTCCGGGGAC
Source organism: Candidatus Babeliales bacterium (assembly GCA_035654155.1). Taxonomy (GTDB): domain Bacteria; phylum Vulcanimicrobiota; class Vulcanimicrobiia; order Vulcanimicrobiales; family Vulcanimicrobiaceae; genus Cybelea. The sequence continues at coordinate 11,612 of DASRXM010000033.1, read as the reverse complement.
AAATGCGTCATCCGCGACGGCCATTTACCGGCCCTTATTCCGCGTTAATGCAAATACAATCCTTCCCAAAGATATTCACAAGAATTGTGGATGGCTATAAACTGATCTCGCCGCTGCCCACGGCCGTGGCGAACATTACAAGCGTGGCCACGCCGATCGGTAACGCGCGTTCGTCAATCCGAAAGAGCGCGCTGTGTCCGGGATGAATCGCTCCCGACGACTCGCTGCGCACGCCTAGACGAATTAACAGCCCCGGCACGCGCTGCGCAAAGTAAGCAAAATCCTCCGCACCCATCGTCGGCGGCGGGTCAACGACCTCCAGCGCGCCGCGTTCGCGCGCGTAACGCGCAAACTGCCGCGCAAGCGCGACGTCATTATTCACCGGCGGGTACCCTCGCACGACGCGCACGTCTGCGCGCACGCCGTATGCGGACGAAACTCCGCTCACGATACGGCGCATGCGAGCCTCCAATTCGTCTCGCACGCGCGGAACGAGCGCGCGCAGCGTCCCGCTCAAGTTGACTTCATCTGCGATTACGTTGTTGCGGTAGCCGCCCGAGATGGTACCGACCGTAAGCACGGCGCTTGCCAGCGGATCGGTCTCTCGCGCGACGACGTTTTGCAGCGCGAGGACGACGGCTGCCGCTGCCGGCACCGCATCGATTGCGGTGTGAGGGTAGCCGCCGTGACCGCCGGCGCCGCGAATCGAGATATAAAACTCGTCGGCCGAAGCGTTCGCGGGTCCGAATGTGATTCCGATCGTTCCCACGTCGAGACGCGTGTCTACGTGCAGCATTGCGATCGCCTTGACGCGTGGAGCGTCGAGGACGCCCTCCTCAATCATCGGCAACGCGCCGCCGGGCCCTTCTTCGGCCGGCTGAAACAGCAGCACGACGCTTCCCGGCAGCTCGTCCTTCCTCGCAGCCAGGATACGCGCGGCGCCCAGCAGCATCGCGGTGTGCGCATCGTGCCCGCAAGCGTGCATTTTTCCTTCGTTTTCCGATTCGAACGGCACGCCGCTCCGTTCGCCGATGGGAAGCGCGTCCATATCCGCCCGCAACGCCACGACGCGACCCGGCAGACGGCCGTCGATGCGCGCTACGATTCCGGTCTTCGCCGCGCGGCGGTGTTCGATTTTCAGCGCTGCCAGCTCGCGCTCCACCAACGCCGCGGTTTCGTGCTCCTCGAAGCCGAGCTCCGGGCGCCGGTGAATCGCTCGCCGTAGCTCGGTAACTCGTGCAACCAGCGCTTCGTTTACTTCGATCGCCATTCGAGTCAAGGTCTTTTCGGAACGGTAGTTTCGTTCCCGCCGCCGAAACCGGTGGCGCAATGATGACCGCGGATCTCGCTCTTGCGATCCTCATCAATCGGACCGCCGAATTCTTCCAGGCGAATCCGCCCATCTACATGACCTACACGGAGCGTACCCACATCAGCGCCCCGAGTCTTGGACGCTCCGAGGACGTCAATCGCTCCGTCGCGGTCCGCGTCGCCGACAACTTCGCAGTCATGCAGGATTTGCCCCAAGGCGCGCAGCGGACCGGGCAGGCCTTCCCCTTTCCGGCCTACTTCGATCCCTTTTCGAGCTTCTCGTACAGTTATTACGCCAGTCCCAAGCGCGTTGACGTAACCGTGCATCAAGGGCAGCTCGAGTTCTTCCCGACGCCGCCGCCCGACCCAGGCGTCAACGTCGTCGTTGCGTACAACAGTTACTGGGCCGCGCGCTACGCCCCGGACTCTACCGATACCGCCCTGCATTTGCTGGTCGAGCCGACGCCGCGAGTGCAAGGCTTATATCCTTCCGAAATCGTCGAAGACGCCGGTTCGCATCTGCCTTCGCACGTCGAAATGCGCGCCACCGGTGGGGACAATGAAGTGATCTCGTTCGACTACAAGGTAATCGGTGGATATTGGGTGCTGACGCACGCGGCGTTTGCCGCGTCCCAACATGCGCTCGGCGTCAGCTTTAAGACCAACACCGACGTCACGTTCAACGACATCGCGTTTCCTCCGGAGCCTCCCGACCCTCGCTTGGCCGGAACGCCTATGCCGACGTCGTCACCGTAATTCGGCCGACGCGCGTACGTAGGCAACGTACCCGTTGATCGCCCAACCGATCAACAGGCCGAGCAGTAGCGCGACCGCACACAAAGCCGGGATCGCCTTCGCACCCCGCTCGTCGATGAAGTTTCTCCCGATGGCGGCTGTCAGCGCGGCGCCTAGCGCCAGTCCGAAAAGCCAGTAGGCCGTCGCCTCGCTCATCGTGCCGGATGCGCTTCGACCAACGGCTGCTGTTGGAGCGCCGGCTGCTCCGGCTGCGGATGCGCCTCGCCGTTTTGCGACGGATGGTCCTGCGGAGCCACCCACATATAGACGTTCGGAATCAGCAACAGCGTGAGCACGAGAGAGCTTAGCACGCCGCCGATCACAACGATACCGAGGCTCGAGCGCGACGAAGCTCCCGGATCGAGCGCCAACGCCAGGGGTATGTTGCCGGCCACGACCGAGAAGCTCGTCATGATGATCGGCCGGAATCGCGTGTGGGCGCTCTCCTTAATCGCGGAGAGCTTGTCCAAGCCGCGCGAGCGCAGCGTGTTGGCATAGTCCACCAAGAGAATCCCATTCTTGGTGGCGATGCCGATCAGCAGGATCGTCCCGATCAGCGAAAACAGGTTGAGCGTTCGATGCGTGAGGAACAGCGCGCCGATCGCGCCGATCGCCGCTACGGGCACCGAAAAGATGATGATGAACGGCGAAAGGTAGCTGTTATACAGCGCAACCATCAGCAGGTAGACCAAAATCACCGACACGATCATCGATAGGCCCATCCCGACCAGCGTCTGGTGCATGAAATCCTGCTGGCCCAGAGGCGCCGGGCGCACGTCGATGTTCGGAGGAAGACGCAGCGAGGGTAAGCGCTTGAGCAGGCCGTTCTCGACCGCGGAAAGCGAGGAACCGGGCGCGTAGTTCGCATCGACGTGGATGACGTTGTTGCGGTCCGTTCGGGTGATCAGCGGCGCCGTCGGAGTCGACACGAAGCGCGCGATATCGCCGAGATACACGATGTTTCCGCTCGACGAACGAATCGCCACCGATTTGAGTTCGTCGATATTCGTTTGGTACGACTGCGGATAGATCGCCTGAACTTCCTCGAGTCCGGCGGTCGTCTCGAACTGCGTTGCCTGATTGCCGCCGAACGCCGCGCCGGCCGCTTGCGCCGCTTGACCGAGATCGACTCCCAGCGCTTGCGCCTTCTGGCGATCGAACTGAATCGATATTTCCGGGGCCAGCTGCGTGCCGGTGCTGTTGACGCTCGTCGCGCCCGGAACTTTCTCGAGGAGATCGACCACCTTTTGGGCGTACCGCGTCGGATCGCCGCCGGTCACGTCGGTCACCAGAAAGTCGATCGGCTGGGCGTTACCGCCCTGGGTGGACGTCGACGGGACGACCACGACTTGAACGTCCGCCGGCATATACTGACGCGCGATCGTTCTGAACTGCTGCAGCCAGTAATCGGTGGAGTGCTTCCGATCGTCTTTGAGCCAGAAGTGGACTTGCCCAACGTTATTCTGGCCCACGAAACCGCCGAACGGAGCGGCGTAAGCGCCGGCGACCGCCGTATTGGCGAACGCATCGGGCGTGCCGAGGAGCTTGCGCTCCAATCCGAAGATGCCGGCTTCCACCGTCTGAATCGGCGTGCCGATCGGATACGTGAGAAAGATGTAGATCTCGCCGCGGTCGATCGGCGGGATAAACTCTTCTCCTACCGCGCCGACGGCGACCATGCCCAAGGCCAATCCGAACGTGCCGGCACAGAACAGCGCCACCAGACGGCCGTGCCCGAGACTCCAGGGAAGCGCTTTCTGAGTATACCAAGTCCGCAACCGATCGAACTCGCGGCCGAACCAATCGACGGCGGCCCACGGCTTCCAGTGCGAGCGCAGTGCCCAGAGCCCCGCGAGCGTCGGCGTGATCGTAAACGAGACGAAAAGCGAGGTCAGCGTCGAGATCACCACCACGATTCCGAACTCGGAGATCTGCCTGCCCACTTGGCCTTGAATGAAAGCAATCGGAAGAAAAACGACGACGTCGACCAGCGTGATGACGACCGCTGCCGCACCGATCTCCTCGCGGCCCGTCACGGCCGCGTCCTCCGGCGGTTGCTTGAGCTCTCGGAAATGCCGCTCGATGTTTTCCAGCACGACCGTCGAGTCGTCCACGAGAATTCCGATCACCAGCGACATCGCCAGCAGCGAGATCGTGTCGATGGTCAGGTGCATCATCTTCATGACGGTTATTGCGATCGCCAGCGAAGTTGGAATGGATATGCAGACCACGATGGCGCTACGCCACGATCGCAGGAAGAAAATCATCGCGATGCCCGTGAGCAGAATGGCGAGCATCAAGGTGCGCGTCACGATTACGATCTGCTGCTCGGTGAACTTCGATTGAACGTTGATGACGCGAAAATCGATCTCGGGAAACTGCCGCTCGATCTGCGGCAGCGCGCGCAGCACGTTGTTGGACGCATCGACCTCGCTGCCGGTCGACGACTTCTGAACCTGCAGGAATAGGCCGGGGCGGCCGCTGGTGTGCGAGTATTGCAGCCGCGGCTCGTAGCCCTCGTTGACGGTCGCGACGTCTCCGATGCGAACCACCGCGTTGCTCGCAGTCCACGGGTCGACGACTCCCGGAAGAGCCGACAGCCCGCCCGCGTAGCTCTGCACCTGCGCGCCGGTCGAGTTCGCGATGGTCGCGGCGCTGGTTGTATTCGACGCCGGAATGATGGCTAGATTCCGAACCGTATCCAAGTTCTGAATGTCGCCGCGGATATCGATGGTCGTCTGGCGGTTCGGCTCGTACGCAAAGCCGCCCGGAACTCGCTGATTGTCGGCCTGCAGCGTGTTAATCACGTCGTTCAACGTCAAGTTTGCGGCGGCCAGACGCACCGGGTCGACCACGACCTCGTATGCCGGCGTCACGACTCCGCCGACGTTGACGAACGAGATGCCCGGAACTTGTTCGAGTTGCGGCGCGATCACGTTCACCGCGTAAAGCGCCAAACGCGAGAGCGAGAGCTTTCGCGAGTACAACGCCACCGTAACCACGATCGACTGCGTGGGATCGTAGAGGTTCACCGTCGGAGGCGTGAGGTTGGTCGGCAGGTATTTCTCCGCGGCCTGAATGGCCTTGTTGGTCAGGGCCAAATCGGTTGCCGTGTCGGAGTCGAGATAGAAGATCGCACTGATCGTGGCTTGGCCTTGTTGGACCACCGAATTGAACGTCTGTAAATCGGCGGTGCCCGCGAGGTTCTGTTCGATCGGTTGGACGATGTTGTCGCGCATCTCCGCAACCGATGCGCCGTTATACTGCACCGATATGGTGACGGTCGGCTGCGAAACGTTGGGGTAGAGCTCCTTGACGATCGTCGAAGTCGACAAAATGCCCGCGAACATCATCAGCGAGACGATGACGAAGACGAGGGTGGGACGTTCAATGAAGAGCCGGGTGAGGCTAAACTTCACGGCTGGTACGAAACCTTCTCCCCGTCACCGAGACTCATTTGGCCATTGCTGACGATGCGGGCTCCTGCTGCAATGCCGGTCACGACCGATGTGGTCCCATCGCTGCCGACCTCGTCTACGGTGACGGTTTTCACGGTATCGTCCGGCTCGATGGCCATGACGGCATCGTGATTGTCGTCGGTAAACGCCGCGACCGGAACGCGGATCCCGCGCAGCGGCGTCGTCGCTACCGTTCCTTCCACGACCATACCCGGCCGCAGGCGCTGCCTGGGATTTGCCAGCAGCACCTTGACTTGGAAGTCCGTCGATCCAGGATTGATTTCATTCAGAATGCCCGTGACGCGGCCGGAGAAGCTCCGGCTGCCGCTGAGATCCGACACGCTAACCGTCGCCAATCCGCCGGTGGGGATGCGCGCAACTTCCTCGCTCGAGGCGTGCAGTACGGCGTAAATTGGGTTGACCTGCTGCAGCGTGAAAATTTCGCGAGTCCCAGGATACTCGCCTGGATTGAGATTTCGGTTAACGACGATGCCGTCGATCGGCGAGACGATCGCAGCCTTGCCAATTTGGACGCGCACTTGCTGCGCTTGCGCGAGCGCCACCTTTTCTTGCGCCGCCGATTGCTGCACCGCCGACGCTTGCAATCCTTGACCCGAGAGCGTGCCGTTCGCCTGAACCGTGGAGCGCGCGCCACCCAGAGTCGCGACTGCCGAATTAAGCGCTTGCTGATCGTTGTGCACGAGCGTCGCCTGCGCATCGACCGATTGCTGCGAAACGTAGCCTTGCTGCAAAAGGTTCTGGTCGCGCGTGAGGTTGAGCTGATCGTTGGCGAGCGTTTTTTCCGATTGGTAGACGGCCGCTTGATCGGATCGCAGCGTGTCCACGCCTTGGGCGATCGTCAGACCGCCTTGGTAAACCGTGTGTACGGTGTTGGCGTTATCGCTGTTGGCGGTAGCCAGATCCGATTGCATCTGCGCCTGCAGATCCGCCGTGTCGAGCTGCGCCAGAAGCTCCCCGGCCCTAACGCTGTCGCCTTCGCGCACGTACACGGCATCCGCCGGTTCGGCCAGGGTGCTCTGGACGGCTACGTTCTGGTACGGCGCCACGACGCCGGCCAGCCGCCGGGCCGGCTCGATCGAGCCATAGCTGGTAAGCGTGGTCGGCACGTAGGGGGTCGCCGGCGCGGGGGCTTGGCGCGCGCCGCAGCCTCCGGCGACTAGAATCGCGAAAACGGCAAAGAAAACTTCCGTGGGAAGGCCATCCCTGCATCTCATGGCTTCCACGATTCTACCGAAAGCGTGGGAGCTTAATCCTGGAGTGAATCTGAGAACGAGCTTAACCGACGAGAAGGCCCGCGTTCTGGTCGTCGACGACGAGCGGGCCCTGCGCGAGCTTCTGGAGTATGGGCTCGAGCAAGCAGGCTTCGCGGTTCGCAGCGTGCCCGAGGGCGTGGCGGCCTTCCGCTTGCTGGAGAGCTGGGAACCGGACGTCATTGTCCTCGACGTCATGTTACCCGGGGCGAGCGGACTTTCGCTGCTCCCCGAAATCCGCCAGGTCACGACCGCTCCGGTGGTCATGCTGACCGCACGCACCGAGATCGCCCAAAAGCTGGCCGGTTTCTCGGCCGGCGCCGACGACTACGTCGGCAAACCCTTCGACTTAGAGGAACTGGTGGCGCGCATTCGGACGCTGCTGCGGCGTCCGCGGATCGAGCAGCACGAGACTTTGACCTATGCGGACTTGACCATGGACGTGGCGAGTCGCACGGCCTATCGCGGAAACCGGCGCATCGAGCTGTCGCCTCGCGAGTTCGATCTCTTGCGAGTCTTTGCCGAACATGCCGAGGAGGTGCTGACGCGCTCGCAACTGCTCGACCTTGTCTGGGGAATCGACCGCGACGTGATTCCCAACACGGTTGAAACGTACGTCTCGTTCCTCCGCGCGAAAATCGACAGCGGTGAGCCCGTCAAGCTGATTCAGACCTTGCGCGGAGCCGGCTATTCCTTGCGGGCGGCGACGCCATGACCACCCGGCTTGCGCGCCGCATTCAAACCCTTGCGGCGATCGAGATCTCACTGCTTCTCAGCGCCGTCTTGGTTGCGGGAGCGTTGCTGGCTTTTGGCGTTTACATTCGAGCGCTTTCAAACGAGCTCACCGGTACGCTGACACAGCTGCGCTCCGCGCTCGCGCGGACGTCCCTGCCGAATGCTCGCGCGGGCGGCAACTTCGCCGGATCGCTGCTGCTCGGCAACGGCAGCGAGATTGTGTTTCTCGACGCAACGACGCGCGTCACGGTCTATAGGGTGCATCGAGCCGACCCGCAGCCCGTCGTCACGGTACGAAATCGCGGCGATCTTTCCGGTGATCCCGAACCGAACGGACCGCTGGTCCAGCCGATTTTAGGCCTCGCAACCGCCTTCGGTCTTCATTCGCTCTTCACGCATGTCGGACACCTTTACATCATCGTTAAAAGCAACGATGCGACACTGGTAGCGACCGTTCGCTCATTTCTCGCGCCGCTTTTCATAGCGTTGCTGGTCGCGATGGCGTGCGGCGTCCTGATCGCTCGCGCGTTGACGCGCCAAGCGTTGCGACCGCTCGACGACGTTACGGGGGCGCTGCGGCGTTTTGCTTCGGGCGATCTCACGCCGCAACCGATCGCAGCCGACGAGCATCACGAGCTCGGCGTACTGGCGGCAGCCTATAATGGCGCCATTCAACAGATGGAGCGGGCCTTCGAAGCGCGCGATCGCGCCAACGCGGCGATGCGTCAGTTCATCGCCGATGCCGGACATCAGCTGCGCACTCCGCTTACGGTCGTGCAGGGCTTCATTGCGATTCTCCGGCGCGGAGGTTTCGAGAATCCCGCCGACCGCGAACACATTCTCGACACGATGAACGATCAGAGCCGCATCATGGGCTCGCTGATCGACAAGCTGATCCTTCTCGAGCGATGGGAGAGCCCCGAAGCGCTCGCAGCCGTCGCTCCGATCGACGTCGGCACGCTCGTCGCCGACTTGGTGGCGCCGATTGCCGACGCTCATCCGGAACGTCATTTCGCGGTAGCGACGGAGCCGGGAATCCTTGCGGCCATCGACCCGACCGAGCTAGGCTACGCCGTGACCAATCTCACCGACAACGCGATCAAATACGGACAAGGCGAGATCGCAGTCACCGTTCGGGCCGCCGACTCCGCTGCCTTAATCGAAGTGTCCGACCAAGGACCGGGCATCCCTTCGACGGACGTGCCGCGAGTATTCGACCGCTTTTACCGCGGCTCGCAACGCGACGTCGCCGGGTCGGGCCTGGGACTGGCTATCGTGAAACGGGCGGTGGAACGCGCGCGAGGAAGCATTACGCTGCACACGAGCCCCGGCGGCTCGCGCTTCTGCATAAAGCTTCCACGCGAGTCGCAAACCCGCGTTTAGAAGTCAGAGATACCGTCGGGCGTGCCCCATCCGGCCGGACCGGAGTAAACACCGTCGGTGCCCGTCCCTGCCGTGCATATGTACTCGATGCTGCTCGGACAGCTACCGTTGTCTCCTGACGTCACGCTGTTGAGACCGGTGCCGGCATCGTTCCAGATCGGCTGCGCCGCATCGGGTCCGAGCGACGATGCGTTGCCGGCGAGAGCGAAAACCGATGCAAGCGACGGGCTCGCAACGCTCGTGCCGCCAAACACCAGCCAGCCTTCGTAGCCCTCGTATGCGTAACTGTCGTAAACGGCAACGCCGGTGGCCGGATCTGCGTCGAAGGAAGCGTCGCTCTGCGAACGCTTTGCGCAACCTTTGTCGGTCTGCCACGACGGTTTGCTCACCTCGGAGCTGCAGCCGCTTCCGGTTGCGCCGTAGCTATCGTTCCAAACAACCTCGCTCCAACCGCGCGCGTTGTCGGCTTGCGTGAGGGAGGTGCCGCCCGCGCAAACGACCGAGGCGAACGAGCACGGCTGCATCGATCCTTCGGCGTACCCGTCATCGCCGGCGCTCGCGACGATCGCGACGCCGCTATGGCTATAGGCGGGATCAGAAGCAGCGTACTCCGACCCGCCGTAAGAGTTGGTAACGACGTTCGCTCCGAGCGCAACCGCCTCGTCTTCGGCCTTCTCGAGGTTGGCGACCGTAGCGCTGTTCGCTTCCACGAGGATGATCTTGCAGTTCGGGCAGATGGCCGACACCATGTCCATGTCGAGCGACTCCTCCTCGGCCCAGCCGCCGTTATTTTTCGGCAGGCTCGTCTTGGAGCCGGTCTGACTCACCTGCTGAAAGCAGCCGCTCGCGGTCGTGCATGCCGTCAAACCGTATTCCGAGCGATAAACCGCAAGATCCGAAGCCGCGTTAGGATCGTTGTAAGCATCCACGATCGCGACGGTCTGACCGCTTCCGTTGGTGGACGAGGGCAGCGAGTATGCCGATTGCAGCTGCGAAGGTCCGTAACCCGAAGGCAGCGGCGGATGCTTGCGCTTGTGCATCGGGTCGAGCGCGAGATCGGCGCGAAACTCCGCCAAACAGCGAAAATGATCGCCCGGCAACGGCTTGGCGCACGAGCGGACGATCGTGCCCTGCGTGCTCTGTGCCGCAGCGATCGCCTGCGGTGCGGCGGCCCCCGGAACGACCGGAGCATTGCCAATGCCGCCGTTGCAGCCTGCAAGCAGCGCCCCCGCCGCGGCGAGCGTCAAAGATTTCCTCATTTACTCCTCCTAGCGTGCGGCCGCCGATCGACAAGCAGACTCTTCAGCTGCTTCCGATTCGGACGGATCCTACTAGGAAACGCAGCGCGGCCCGGCCGCGTTCCGTTGAGGAGCGTTTAAGGTGGCGGAGAGGGTGAGATTCGAACTCACGGAACGCTCACACGTTCGCCCGCTTTCGAGGCGGGTGCCTTCAACCACTCGACCACCTCTCCGAAGCTGTGGGTTGGGACGATTCGCGCGCTATACCTTCTTGTGGATCGCCGCGCCGCTCTTGGAAAAATCGCTGCAACTGCGCGGCCGTCTCGCGCTCCAGAACGCCGGTCGTAACTTCGAGCCGATGATTGGTGTGCGGCGATCGCAACACGTCGAAGGTGCTGCCGTCGGCGCCGCCTTTGGGATCGCGCGATCCGTAAACGACCCGTTTGATCCGCGCGGCGACGATCGCGCCCGCGCACATCACGCAGGGTTCCTTCGTTATATAGAGCGTCGCATCGCAGAGGCGCCAAGCGCCCAAACGGCGCGATGCTTCGCGCAGCAGCAGCATTTCGGCATGGGCGGTCGGATCGCGCCGAAGCTCTTTTTCGTTCTTTCCCTCGAGCACGAGATCGCCGCTCACCAGGACGGCGCCCACCGGCACGTCGCCGGCGCGCGCGGCGTCCTCCGCGAGCTCCAGCGCTCGCCGCAAATAGGCTTCGTCGGTCATGCTAACTTTTCACCGCGGCGGAGAAATGCGCGCCCGGAGGGATTCGAACCCCCGATCCCAGCCTTCGGAGGGCTGTGCGTTATCCAGCTACGCTACGGGCGCAGGCATCAGCGCGACGCATCGGGCGGCGATCCCGCGCTCGGAATATGCTTGAAGAGATCGAGCTTATGATCGACGAGAGTGCGATAGAACTTTCGCACGCAATCCGGATGACCGAAAAAATACGTGCGCGCGTATGCCAAATCTTCGCCCGAGCTGTCCGGAACGTAATGCGAGATCTCGATCTCTTCCATTTGGCCTCGATCGACGGGATGAGGACAGAAATCGCACGGAATCGTCGACATTGAAATACCACCTAGCCTTTTTATATTGTGGCTCGGGTAGGACTTGAACCTACGACCAAGGGCTTATGAGTCCCCTGCTCTACCACTGAGCTACCGAGCCGCGGCCGCCCTGGCCGACTCGACTCCGCAGTATACCAGAATCCGCGGGCGAGGGGAAACGCGGTCGGAGGGACTCGAACCCCCAGCCTACAAGTTCGTAGCCTGTTGCTCTATCCAATTGAGCTACGACCGCGCATCGGAGAGAGAGGGATTCGAACCCTCGATACGACTTTACATCGTATAACGGTTTAGCAAACCGCCGCCTTCAGCCGCTCGGCCATCTCTCCCAAACGGCAACCCACTATACCACGCAG
>DASRXM010000032.1:0-14665 GCA_035654155.1 Candidatus Babeliales bacterium | reverse complement strand
ATGGCGTCGTACTCGGTCTCGCGCAGCGGCTTGCCATTATTGAGCGTGTCGATCCGCATGAACTCGTCGCGATGCGCGTCGATGGCGTCGGCGACTTTGAAGAGAAGCGCAGCGCGATCCGCGGCGCTCGTCGAGCTCCAGGGACCGTCGTCAAACGCGCGCCGCGCCGCGGCGATCGCCGCTTCCGCGTCCGCCACCGTCGCCTCGGCAACGGTAGCGATGAGCTTTCCGCTCGCGGGGTTGTTGAGCTCGCGCGTTGCACCATCGGTTGCAAGCCGCCAGCTACCGTCCACGTACATCGGAATCACGCCGCCGATTCGCGGAAGATTTTGAAGAATTTCTTCGGCGTTTGCTGCCGGCTCAGTGATTTGCATTGGTAGAACTCCTTGTTCGCTCAATCTCTCGTCTTTGGTCCTTCGACTGCGCTCGCTCCGCTCGCTCCGCTCAGGATGACAGAGCGGTGCGCTCGACGCTAGCTGACATGTCTGCGAGGCTTTCTTTGAGGGCTTGGCAGACGTAATCGGCTTCCTTCTCGGTGATCGTCAGCGGCGGCTCGACCCGAATGACGCGCGCGTTCACGAGCGTTCCCGAAACCAACACGCCGCGCTCCAGCATGCGCTTTCCGAGTTCGAAGCCGGTGGCGTGATCGCGAAACTCGATCGCCATCAAGAGTCCCTTGCCGCGAACGTCGACGACGAAGTCATGGCCCGCGACCGCTTCGCGAAGGCCGGACAGCATGCGCGCGCCAAGCTCCGCCGCGCGCTCGGGCAGCCGATCTTCGATCAAGACGTTGATCGTCGCCAGCGCCGCCGCGCAGGCGAGCGGATTTCCGCCGAACGTGGACGTGTGCAGAAACGGGTTGTCGAACAATCGCGCGAAGATCTCGCGCCGGCCGACCACCGCCCCGGCCGGCACGACGCCGCCGCCGAAGGCCTTGGCGAGACACATCAGATCGGGCGCGACGCCGTAGTGCTGGCAGGCGAACATCTTGCCGGTGCGTCCCATCCCGGTTTGCACTTCGTCGAGGATGAAGAGCGCGCCGAACTCGTCGCAGAGCGCCCGCACCGCCGGCAGATACTCGTCGTCGGGTATGTTCACGCCGCCCTCGCCTTGAATCGGCTCGAGCAGCACGGCGCCGACGTCTTCGCCGACGGCCTTGCACGAGGTCATCATGTCGCGCAGCGCCGGCACGTCGTTGAACGGCACGTGCTCGATGTTGGGCAGCATCGGCCCGAATGGACGGCGGAACTCGGCTTTGGCGCTGGCCGAGAGCGAGCCGTAACTCTTGCCGTGAAAGCCTTTCGTCGCCGCCACGATCGTCTGCTTGAAGGGATCGTACGCGCGCGCCAGCTTGAGCGCGCCTTCGACCGCTTCGGTCCCGCTGTTGCAAAAGAAACTAAACTCCAGACCCTCGGGCGTCAGCATCGCCAGCGCCTTGGCAAGCATCGCGCGCAGCGGATCGAGCAAGTCTTGGCTGTGCAGCGGTTGCCTTTTCATCTGATCCGCAACCGCCTTGACGACTTTGGGATTGCGATGGCCCACATTGAAGATGCCGAAGCCGCCCAAACAATCGATGTAGGTTCGCCCGGTGACGTCGCGATAGGAATTGGGTCCGGCATCGGCCCACTCCACGACGGCGCCGGCGTGACGCGCGTCGGTCGCCTTGCGGTATTCCAGGAATCCCGGGTTGACGTGGTTGCGGAACGACTCGACGGTTTCGCGCGCGATCCACTCCGCTTCGGAGGGAGTGACGTCGCTCTTTTCGATCAGCCCTAAGACGCGTTGCGTGTACTCGTAGACTCTTTGCTCTCGATCACTGGGAATTTTCGATCACCTCGTAAAGACTTCGCGGGCGCTATCCCGCAAGATGCCAAGCCCTTCGTCCAGCTCGTCGTCGGCGACCACGAGCGGAACGAGGATGCGAATAACGTTGCGCTTGCCGGCCAGGAGCAGCAGAAGGCCTCGGGCACGCGCAGCCTCGACGATCTCCGGCGCGCCCGATGAAAGCTCCATCGCCAACATCGGTCCGAGCCCTCGAACGTCTTCGATCTGCGCGAACTCCGACTTTAAGGCATGCAGCGCGGATGCGATTCTCTCCCCGATCGCGCGGGCGCGCGCCAAAAAATCGTCATCGATGATCTTGAAGATCTCCAGCGCCGCGGCGCAGGCCACCGGGTTGCCCGCATACGTACCGCCCAAGCCGCCCGGTGCTGGAGCGTCCATGATTTCCGACTTGCCGACGACCGCTGCCAGGGGCAGGCCGCCGCCGATCGATTTTGCCACCGCCATCAAATCGGGCTCGATGCCGTACTGCTCGCAGGCAAAGAACGTGCCCGTCCGGCCGAAGCCGGTTTGGATCTCGTCGGCGATGAGCACGATGCCGGCCTCGTCGGCAATGCGGCGCAGCGCCTGCAAAAATTTGCGCGGCGCCGGTATGAAGCCGCCCTCTCCGAGTACTGGCTCGACGATCATCGCCGCAACTCGATCGGGTGAAGCCACCGATGAAAAAAGCTCGTCGAGCGCCTTCAAGGCGCGATCCGCAGTGACGCCGTGGTGCTCGTAAGGAAACGGCGCGTGATAGATTTCGCTGCAAAATGGACCGAAATGCTGCTTGTACGGTTCGCTCTTGCCGGTCATGGAGAGCGCCAGCAGGGTCCGTCCGTGATAGGCATGGGTGAACGCCACGACCGCCGGGCGGCGCGTGTATTCGCGCGCGATCTTCACCGCGTTTTCGGTGGCTTCGGCACCAGTCGACAGCAGCAGCGTCTTCTTTGGCGAGCTCCCTGGGGCGCGCCGGTTAAGCTCCTCGGCGACGGCGACGTACGGCTCGTACATCGCCACTTGAAAACACGTATGAGTGAATTGAGAAGCCTGCTTCGCGATCGCCGCGACGACGCTCGGGTTTGAATGGCCCGCGTTGAGCGTAGCGATTCCGCCGACAAAATCGATATACCGCCGGCCCTGGACGTCCCATACCGTGGCCCCGCCGGCGCGCGCGATCCAAATCGGATGCGCCGTCGCGACGCCGCGCGCGACGCTATCCCGGCGCCGTTGCGCGAGCGCCGTTTCGCTGCTCGAAACTGTAGGCTTTTCGTGTGTTCTCATATAATCCGGCTAGAATCCCGCCCGCGAGGTGCTGCTATTGGTAAAACGCGTCGTCGTACTCGTCCTGCTTTCGGTGCTTGCCATGCCCTTGGAAGCGAGAGCCGGGACCACCGGGACGTTGCGAGGCCGCGTTCTCGACGCCGCCACCCACGCGCCGATTGCGGGCGCGGCCGTGATTGCATCGTCGCCGTCCCAGACGGCGCAAACCGTTTCCGACGGCGCCGGCGCCTTTTCGTTTATTTCGCTGCAGCCCGACACCTATACCGTCAGCGCAAGCGCAAGCGGGTACGATCCCCAATCCCAGCCCGGGGTCGTCATCGTGGCGGATCAATCGGCGACCGTGGCGCTGGCGCTGCAAAAAACCCTCAAGACGATCGCTCACACCACCTCGAAATCGAACGCATCGCTGGTGCACTCCGGCGTAACCAGCGACGTGTACTCCATCAATCCGGCCGGTCAGAAGGCGGCTTCAACGCTCAACGGCTCGGGTTCGCTGACGCAAGCCTACGGCGCAATCGCGAGTGCTCCCGGCGTAAATATTCCCTCCAATCAGCAAGGCTGGTATCAGAGCGTCTACATCCGAGGCGGCGACGTCGATCAAGTAGCCTACGAGTTCGACGGCATCCCGACGACCCGCCAATCGGACTTGGCGCCGATCGCAACGCTCACGTCGCTGGGCAATCAAGAGGTGCAGGTCTATACCGGCGGCACGCCCGCGACCTCGAACTCGTCGGGACTCGCGGGCTACATCAATCAGGTGATCAAGACCGGCACCTATCCGGGCTATGCCGATGCCGACCTGGGAATCGGCGGACCCGCATTTTATCATCAGGCCACGGTGGAAGCCGCAGGCGCCACTCCGGACCGGCTCTTTTCATACTACGTTGGATTTTCCGGTACCGACCAAACCTTCCGGTACGGAGATAATTTCGGCGGCGTGAGCGATCCGTTGTACTTCTATCCTCTCTACGTGCCGACGAACAACAACGTTTACAATATTCTCGACGGCTCTGGCGGTAAGGCGCCCGACTACGGGTTCATCTACCAGCCGGGATATAGCTACGCGCAAGCGGCCGACTTCGACCGCGAGAACGTGGTCAACTTGCACATCGGCGTTCCGCACGGCAGCTCGGGGTTGCGCGACGACATTCAATTCCTCTACGTGACCGGCGGAATCGCCGCCCAGTTCTACAGTTCGGCCAACGATATCTGGTACACGCCGTCGGTCGGCGCGCGAACCGGAATCGGTTATCCGATGCCGTACCTGGATTCGTTCTACTACAACGGTCCAATGATGCAAATGCCGCAACAGCAGGACGTGACGATTCATTTATTCCCGAGCAGTCCGACGGATCGCGTCCCCGGCTCGCCGATCGACCCCAGCGATCGCGACGGAAATTGGAACGGCTATTCGATCGAAAAGGCTCAATACCAAAAGAACTTCGATCCGCACTCGTATTTGCGCGCGCTCGTTTGGGGCGCGTATTCGACCTGGTTTATCAACGGTCCCAACAGCGCCGATCTTGTGTTCGGCTCCGACCCGGCCGACTACGAAGTCTACGAGCACGGTTTCGGCGGCAGCTTGATTTACGCCAATGCGCTCTCCGAGAAGAATCTGCTGACCGTCGAGGCGTCGTACATGACGCAGCGTCTGCAGACCTACAACGCGCTGTACAGTTCGACCAATCCGTTCACTACGAGCCTCGCGCCGACCGGACTGGGCACGGTGCTTTCAAACTTTGGTCTACCCGACGGCAAGTGCTTCAACTACGTCACCGGACAGCCGTGGAGCTGCTTCGCCGCGGGGAGCCAGGGCGGATGTTTTACGGCGACCGGATGCTATCCGGGGGAACCGCCCTTCGACTTTAATCTGACGCCCGGTAACTGCGTTACGGCCGGCACGTGTGCGAACTCACCCGCTGCCAAGGCCGGCGCCACTTGGATGATGACAGAGAACGGCGCGAGCGCTCAGGTCGACAACGTGACGCCGCATTTCGGCTCGGCGGCGCTCACCGATCTTTGGGAACCCAACGACCGGCTCGTCGTCAATGCCGGCGCGCGCATCGACCAGTTCGAGTACACGACCAACAACCTCGAAGACGGCTATCCCGCTCGCCAGTTTTGGTTCGACGCCTATAACAACGAGTTTTGCGGAGCGCCGGGCAAAGCCACGCAGTGGACCTGGAACTCGACGACCGATTCGTTTGGGCCGTGCGCGCCGGGCTTGGAATCGTTGAGCGTACCCGGCAACGGCCTCTATAACGTCGGCGCCGGAACGAATACCAACGACGTCTTTCAGCCGCGCGTATCGTTCACGTACACGCTCAATCCCGACACGGTCATTCGCGGATCGGCCGGCAAGTATGCCCGTGCGGAAGGCTCGTCGTACTATCAGTACAACACGTACCAGCAAGATCTCGCGTCGTTCATCGCGCAATTCTATCCGTACGGCTATCACACGCCCGATCACGACATCTTCCCGGATACCTCCGACAACTTCGACCTCTCGCTCGAGCGGCACGTCAAAGGGACCCAATGGTCCTACAAGATCACGCCGTTCTATCGCGATACCAGCAATCAGCTGCAGTTTCAAGCGATCAATGCCGTGCAGGGGATTCTAGCCGGCCTCAACGTCGGCACACAAGAATCCTACGGCGTCGAGTTGTCGCTGCAGTACGGCGACTTCAGCCACGACGGCTGGTCGGGGATGGCTTCATATACGCACACCGACAACCGCATTCGGTTTAGCCCGATCAACGGCGTCAGCGTGATCGACGCCCTCAACACCCAGATCGAGCTCTACAATTCTTATACGCGGGCCTGCGCGGGCGTGACCAAAAGCTCGCCGATCTGGCAGGCCTGCGGAAGCGGCTCGTACCCCGGCAACGCCTACGCCTCGCTGCGCAACACTGAATCCGGCACGGGCGATCAAGGAAAGCTTTTGATTCCAAACCCATACTACGACGATCCGCTGGAGCCGCTGTTCGATACGGGCGCCTGGTATACGCCGTACGACGTGATTCCCAGTCCCTTTAACGCGGCTAACGGTTACGAAGTCCCCGACGTCGCCTCGCTGATTTTCAACTACCGGCACGGCAAGCTCGCGGTGACGCCTTCGCTGCACTACGTGGATGGGTCGAACTACGGATCCCCGCTGGTATGGCCCGGTTACGTGCCGCAATCCTGCGCCGCGGAGCCGTCAAAGACTCCGCAGACGCCCGGCGTCAGCTGCTCGGGCGGTGCGACCGGCGCGATTTTCTTGCCGGATCCCTACAGCGGCCAGTTCGATAACCTTGGCGCCTTCATTCAGCCGGCCGAGCTTTCGGTCAACTTGCAGGCGAGCTACGACATCTCGCCGCGGATGACGCTCACCGTTCAGGCCGTCAACCTCTACAACCAATGCTATCAACGCGGCTACGCTTGGGATAACTCGGTAACGTGCGTCTACTCGAACCTTCCGTCGAACATCCTCGCGCCCTCGGGGAACTTCGTGAAAAATCCGCCCGTGCAGCTGCGCTATCCGTACGGGACGTTTTACAACATCACCGAGGTCGGCATCTCGTCGGTGACGCAGCCCTTCGGCTTCTTCGCCGATCTTAGTTTCAAGCTTTGAATCGTCGCGAATTCGTCTGCGCAGCCGGAGTTGCCGCGCTCGGTGCGGCGACAGTACCAGAGTTTGTCGCCGCCGCCGGTTCGCAAGCGCGAGGCCGCGAGCGGATTGCGATCGTCGGCGCGGGCATCGCCGGGCTGGTGACGGCGATGCGCTTGCGCGACGCCGGCATCGCATCCACGGTTTATGAATCGTCCTCGCGGATCGGCGGCCGGATGCATTCCGAGCGCAGCTACTGGGACGACGGCCAGCATACCGAATGGTGCGGCGCGATGGTCGACTCGACCCACGTCAACATCCACCGGCTGGCGCGGCGCTTCGGCCTTGGGCTGCTCGATACGCACGCGGCGTGGCCTCCCGGCGCGCGCGACACCTGTTATCTCGACGGCCGTTATTACCCCATGACGCAGGCCGACCGCGACTTTGCCAAGATCTATCCGATCCTGCAAGAGCAGCTCGGAAAGGTAGACGCGACGACGACCTACGCCAACGCAACTCCGACCGCGCGACACCTCGACGCGATGAGCATGCGCGATTGGATCGTCCAATACGTGCCCGGCGGACTCGATTCGCAGCTCGGCCGGCTCATCGAGCAATCGTACCGCAACGAATACGGCCGCGATATCGAGGAGCTGAGCGCGCTCAATCTCGTGCTGCAGCTCGGCCAGCAGCGTTCCTATTCGGTCAATCATCAGCTGAACGTGTTGGGATACAGCGATCAGCGTTATATCGTGGCCAATGGAAGTCAAGCCATCCCCGAGGCGATTGCGGCTTGGCTGCCGGCGGGAAGCGTGGTGCTCGATCACCGCCTGCTCGGAATTCGGCGCCTGCGTTCGGGAACGTACGAACTGCGCTTCGACCATCTCGGCTCGCGCGAATCGGTCTACGCCGACCGCGTGGTGCTCGCGTTGCCGTTCATCGCGCTGCGCGCGCTCGATTACTCGGGCGCCGGTTTCGATTCAGCGAAGATCAACGCGATCGAGAATCTCGGCTACGGCTATCACACCAAGCTGCACCTGCAGTTCGATCGCCGCGCGTGGATGAGCCCGGCGCACCCCTGGCCGGAGCCGACGACCGGACAAATTTGGACGGCGCTGCGAGTGCAAAGCGCACTCGATTATTCGCTGGGCCAGCGCGAGCCGGCCGGTCTCATCGAGGTTTTCACCGCCGCGGGCCCCGCGATGTTGGACACTCCGCCGATGCCGTACGCGCGCATCTCGGAATCGCAGGCGGTCTCGTGGCACGTGCGCGACTTCTTCGACCAGCTCGATCAAATTTGGCCTGGGGTCGCGAGCACCTGGAACGGCAGGGCCACCTTCGGCAACGCGCAAGCCGATCCGAACATTCTGGCGAGCTATTCGTGTTGGCTCGTCGGTCAGTGCACGACGATCGCCGGACACGAGGCGCGGGCGCAGGGCAGAGTGCATTTTGCCGGTGAGCACACCTCGGTTGCCTATCAAGGCTTTATGGAAGGCGGCGCGGAGTCCGGCTCTCGCGCGGCCAACGAGATTCTGACGGAGTACGGGATCGAGCCGAAACAGGCGGCGTAATGCACATCGTGGGAACCGCGGGACACGTCGACCACGGAAAGTCGGCGTTGATTGCCGCACTCACCGGAACGAATCCCGATCGCTTGATCGAGGAGCAGGAACGCGGCATGACGCTCGATCTCGGCTTCGCGCATCTGCGCTTCGACGACGGCGTCGAAGGCGGCGTGGTCGACGTTCCGGGACACGAACGGTTTCTGCACAACATGCTGGCCGGCGCCGCCGGCATGGAGCTGTTGCTGCTGGTCGTGGATGCCGTCGAAGGCGTGATGCCGCAAACCCTCGAGCATTTACAAATCTTGCAGTTCCTGAACGTGCGGCGCATCCTGCTGGTGGTGAGCAAGATCGACTTAGTCGACCCGGCGCAGCGAGATCCGGCCTGCCGCCGAATTCGCGAGCAACTGCTCGGGACGATCGCGCAAGATGCTCCGCTGTTTGCGGTTTCGGCGGAAACCGGTGAGAATTTGGATCGGCTAAAAGCCGCGCTGCACGACGAACTGGCGGCGATGTCCCCGCGCAATCCCGACGCGCCGGTCTATTTGCCCGTCGACCGGGCGTTCGTGCTGCCCGGACTCGGCACGGTCGTCACCGGCACATTGATGCAGGGACGTATCGCGGCCGGTGAAACGCTCGCGCTCGAACCCGGCGGAAAAGCCGCGCACGTACGCAGCATCGGCGTCTTCCAGGCGACGCGCAAAAGCGTCGCGGGGGGCACGCGCGTGGCGCTCAGCGTGCCCGGCATCGACCGGCGCGAGATCAGCCGCGGCCAAGCCATCGTCGGCCGGGAGTTCGCGGCGCGCCGCGACTTCAACGTGCGGTTCTCGCCCCTCCCCGATGCGCTCGGCCTGCTGCGAAGGCGCACGCCGGTGCGCGCGTATGTGGGATCGGCTGAGGTGCTCGGAACGCTAGTAATCGCCCACGGCCTCGGGGACGCGCGCGAGGTGAGGGCGCAGCTCCGTTTGCGCGAAGCGGTCGTCGGGTTTCCGGGCGTGCGTTTCGTGTTGCGCCGCCCATCGCCGATGACGTTGCTCGGCGGAGGCTACGTCGAAGGCGTCGACGTCGAAGGCGTCGACACGGAAGGCCCAGGCGAAGGCCGGCCGGCCGATGAGGAATCGGTGCTGTCCGTCTTGCGCGGGCGCGGCCTCGAGGCGGTCGAGTTGAATGCGATTGCATTTGCGACCAACCTGCGCGAAGACGCAGCGCGGGATGCCGTCGATCGCCTCGTCGAGCAAGGAGAAATCGTTGGCCTCGCGCGTCCGGCGGCCTACGTCGACGGCATCGCGGCGCGCGCCATGCTCGCGCAAATGCTCGCAACGCTGGACGAATCGCATCGTGCCGAGCCGTGGGCGATTGGAATGACGTCGATTGCGCTGGCCCGCGCGCTCGGCATACCCGAGCCGTTGTTCGTGCGCATCGCCGAACACTTCGTCGCCGACGGACGCGCGATCAACCGCGGCGGCTATTATGCAACCGTCGAACATCGCCCCACCCTCACCCTCGAGCAACGAACCTTTTTCGACCACCTCATCAGCGTTGACGGGTCGCAGCCGCTGCTGCCCATTCCGTTTGCGGACGCGGCTTCGGCGGTGCAGCACGCGCCGGTTCGCGGTCTTGCCAGAGCCTTCGACACGATGCTAGCGCATGGCCCGCTCGTTAAAGTCGGCGACGACCTCTATCGCGGCTCGCAAATTGCAAACCTTCGCGCGCGCCTCGAAGCTCATTTCCGCAATCACGATCGCATGACCGCGGCCGAATTTCGCGACATGCTGGGAACGTCGCGCAAGTATGCCATGCCGTTGCTGGAGTGGCTCGATGCTCATGGCGTGACGATCCGAAACGGCGACTATCGAACGCTGCGTAAACAGGCGATCCGCTCGTGAGCACCGCGGTTCTTGAAGGCCGGCTTTGCCGGCTCCGGCCGTTCCGCGTCGACGACGCGCCCGCGATTTGCGCCGTCGCCGACGATTTCATGGTGGCGCGCTGGATGACGCGTGGGTTCCCGCATCCGTACACGCGACGCCATGCCGATCACTGGATAGCAGTCGCGACCAGCGACGCGCGCTCAAGATACTATGCCGTCGAGGTCGGCGGCACGCTGGCAGGCGGCATCGGCGTCGAGCCGTTCGACGGCGAGCGCGGCGGAACCGCCGCGTTCGGATACTGGCTCGGCCAGGCATATTGGGGACGCGGCATCGCAACCGAAGCCGCGCGGATCCTCTCCGACCATGCGCTGAACGGCGGACGGTTTCGCCGTTTGGAAGCGAGAGTTTTCGCGCCGAACGTCGCATCGGCGCGCGTTTTGGAGAAGTGCGGCTTCCAGCTCGAAGGACGGTTGCGCGCGTTCTATCTCGATCGCAGCGACAAGGTCTGCGACGCGCTAGTCTTCAGCCGCTTAGCAAAAGGATGACAATATAAGTGTATACGCCGCCACAGTTTAAAGTTACGGATCGAGCGTGGGTGCTCGAGCTGATTGCACGGCATCCGTTCGGATTGCTGATCACGGCGGGCGACGAATATCCGCGCGTTTCGCACATCCCGATGATCGCGCAAGAGCGCGACGGCGACGTGTGGATGCTCGGGCACGTGGCGCGCGCAAATCCGCACGCGCGCTCCATCGCGGCCGGAGACGCGGCGACGCTGGTCTTCGAAGGACCGCACGCGTACGTTTCAGCGTCGTGGTACGAAGCGCCGTACGCCACGGTGCCGACCTGGAACTACACTGCCGCGCACGTCTGCGGCCGCCTGCGCGAATTGGATGCGTGGCAGATGGTCGAGCTGCTCAGCCTGCAGATGGAGGGTCCGGACCCGGCGTGGGATCCGCGAAAGCTCGATCCGGCCTATGCAGCTTCACAAGTACGCGCGATCATCGCCTTCGAGCTGCGGGCCGAGGCGGTTTATGCGAAGGCGAAGCTCAGCCAGAATCGCACCCGCGCCGACCGCGAGCGCGTAACGCAAAAGCTCTGCGACTCAGCCGACCAGATTGAACGCGAGACAGGTCAGGCGATGTCGGCGCTGTTAGAGGATAAGGAGCCCTAACTCGGCAGCGCCAGAAAGAGCAGCGCGACGTAGGCGACGGTCATCACCATCGCCTGCGCGGTGATCCACTCCTGCGCGCGGCGTGACCGCAGCAGGTACGCGATCAGGATGACCACTTCGAAGGCGATCAGGAATCCAAAGTTCAGCCAAGAGGCCATCCGCCCCGTTCGCGCCAGTTCTTCGGCGATGCTCAACGCCGGCAAAAAGAACATGATCGCAAAGAACCAGGCGCGGTTTCTAAAGTACCAATCGCCAAGGTCGAGTGGACCGTCGGCATCGCCCTGCGGCAGCACGAGCGCCGAGAGCAAGAAGAGGTCGACCGGAACGAGCACCTCTAGCCAAAACGTACCAAAGGTCCATTGGCGGGTGTGCCGGTAGCTCCACTGCGCCCACCAGTGCTGCACCGAAATGAAGAACAGCCAGATCGCCCAGGCGAGCGGCGGCCAATAAAAATCGACGCGCTCTCGGGCGGTCACGACGGCCGCGAGGCGCGTGAGAACGTTTGCGATCGCGAGCCCGAGCACGATCGAGATCAGGATTGTCAGATAGTCGAACGCGTTCATCGATTATAAATGCAGCAGGGTGAGGATGCCGATAAGCACTTCAAACGCGACCAGCACCACGATGATTACTTCGAGGAATTCGTCGCGCCGGCTGCGCGCCTCGTCGCTGAAAAACCGGTACATCTCGCGGACGCTGGCGAGCTTACCGTCGATCTGGCGCTGCCAATCGGCCAGTCCGAGACGCGCGGCGGCGGCCCGGTAAAGGCGCGCATAGTAGGCGTCGCCGACGATTTTGAGCGCGTTGCTCGAGCGATCGGTGAGCTCGAGCACGTCCACGATGAGGTACCGCAGAGTTGCGGCCCGTTCGGCTTCGCGACGTCCCCGCAGCGATCGAGGCGTCTCGCCGGGCTGCATCTTATAAATGGTGTCGAGCTCGCGATCGAGGAATGCATCGTAGGTGCGCAGCTCGAGCAACTGCGAGTTGGCGAATTCCAGGATTTCTTCGATCGCCCGCGCGCTCTCGCCGCGGTCGTAAACGAAGGCCGTGTCCCACTGCACGATCGCGAGATCGTCTTCGTGGTAGGAGAATCGGACGCGTAGCGCCTCGTGCGCCTCGGCCGCCGCCAGCATCCGGGTCTCGCCGAGCAACAGGCTTGCCAGCGCAGCGGAATGCTCGTTCAAGAGCGTCTCGGCGTCAAGGCTTTGATCGAACCGCTCGACTTCGACGATGATGTAATCTTCGACCAGCGGCGGATGCCGCTCGTCGAGAGCGTGGGCGTATTCGTCGCAAATTCGTTTGACCGTTGCTTCGGCGAAGTCGGTGATCTCTTCGTCGGCTCGCGCGCGCTCGGTGAGTACGCTGAGATCGTTCCACGAGCCGGCCGCCGAAAACGTCAAGCGCAGCGAGATCACCCCGTAATCGTAGAACTTGACGCGCACCGCGCAGCGCTCTCCGTCGAATTCGCCGTCGGGAAGCGACGCGACCAGCGGGGGAGTGGGGAATTGCAGATACGGCGTGGTCTGGCGGCGCAGCGGCAGCGCCGCCGGTGCTCGCGTGTCGCCGCCGATCGCGCTCATTTTGGCTAAGTCGATGGTGTCGGCGACGTCGAACAGATAGTAAGCTCGCACCGCGGCGCGGGCGATTTGCAGCATCGCTGCGCCCTTCCGAGCTCGCGCGACGCGCTCCTCCGCAAGGGGCGGCGCAGCGCAATAGGATAAAAAGGTCGAGCATGTTAGCGCCGATGATGCTTGCGACGGTGGCTTCCGTCTTTTCGGGTCTGAAGTATCGCGAAATCGGTCCCGCAATCAGCGGCGGCCGCGTGCCCGCGGTGGCGGGCAGCAATCGCGATCCGCGGTTATATTACGCCGGCGGCGCGGGCGGCGGGGTCTTCAAGTCGACCGACGGCGGCGCGTCGTGGGTTGCGGTCTTCGACGGCGAGCCGGTTGCGCCGATCGGCGCAATCGCGATCGCGCCCCAAGACGATCGCGACGTCTGGGTGGGAACCGGCGAATCGAATCCGCGCAACACCGTCGAATCGGGCGACGGCATCTATCACTCGGTCGACGGCGGCAAGAGCTGGCTGCATCTCGGTCTGGAACACTCGGCCCACATTTCGAGCATCGCGATAGACCCGCGCGATCGGCGCTTCGTGGCAGTCGGCGTTTTAGGACGCGTTTCAGCCGACGATTCAAATCGCGGCGTCTATATTACGCGCGACGGCGGAGCGCATTGGACGAAAACGCTGTACGTGAGCCCGGCCAGCGGCGTTTCGTCGCTGGTGCGCGTTCCGGATCGGCCGTCAACGCTGTTTGCGGGCGTCTGGCAATTTCGGCGGCTCCCCTGGCGGCTCGAGAGCGGCGGCCCGCTCGGCGGAGTCTACCGTTCCGACGACAACGGCGCGACGTGGCGCAAGCTCACCGGTAACGGATTGCCGAGCGGACTTACCGGACGGATTGGTTTAGCTGCGGTGACCGGCGGCCGCATCTATGCCGCGATCCAATCGCCCGCGGGAGAGCTGTGGCGTTCGGACGACGGCGGCAAAACGTGGCAAAAGATGCCGCACAGCCCGTATCTGGGCGCCCGCCCGTTCTACTTTAGCAGCATCTTCGTCGATCCGGCGAATCGTGACCGGCTCATCAACGTCGCGTTGATTCTTTCGATGAGCACCGACGGCGGCCGATCTTTTCACGAAATCGCCACCGACGCTGGCTGGGATTACCACTGGGTTTGGTGGTCGAACGACGGCGCTCGCATCGTTGTTGGAAACGACGAAGGCGTCGTCATTTCTTCCGACGGCGGCGTTCGCTTTTGGCAACCGTACGATCTTCCGGTCGCCCAGCCGTATCACGTCGGCTTCGATCGCACGCTTCCAAATTATCGCCTCTGCATCGGCCTGCAGGACGACAACGTCTGGTGCGGTCCGTCGAGCAGCGATAACGTCATCGGCGTGCTCAATCGCGATTGGTATCAGATTGCGCCGGGCGACGGGATGTGGGCGGTTTTCGATCCGACCGATCCGGATTATGTTTGGGCGACGTCCACCAACACCGATACCGGCCAGGTCTTTCTTTTCAATGCCCGCACGAAACAGGCGTACGAAGTTTCGCCGAGCGCGCAATCTTCGGGCGCGAATGCGGCGCAACGGATGCGCTACCGGTTCAATTGGGAGTCGCCGATCGCATTCACCGACGACGGCAAGACGCTCGTAGGCGGAAACGTCGTATTCGAGAGCAGCGATCACGGCCAGACCTGGAGCGCGATCAGCCCCGATCTCACGCGCGACGACAAGAGCAAACAGCTCGATTCCGGCGGGGCAATCTCGTACGACCAATCCGGCGCCGAGTTTTACGACACGATTCTATCG
>DASRXM010000031.1:0-44322 GCA_035654155.1 Candidatus Babeliales bacterium | reverse complement strand
GACGAAAGGCTGGCTCGCAGTGGCCGTGCCCGGAACGGTAGCCGGACTTGAAGCGGCGCGACAAGAGTACGGCACGATGTCTCGCTCCAGCTTGATCGCACCTTCGATCGCGCTTGCGCGCGATGGTTTTACCTTTACGGCTGGGGATTTGCCGCCGTTTACCGGTTCGCGAACCGAAGGATACACCGGCGCGTATCAGTTCGATCGGCAGCCCAACGTGGCTGCGATCTTTTTGCCCGGCGGACGTCTGCCACAGCCTGGAACGCGCTTCACGCAGCCACAGCTCGCGCGAACGCTCGAGTCGATCGCGCGCGGCGGCGGCGAGGCTTTCTATCGCGGGCCGATCGCCCGTGCGATCGTCGCGTCAAGCAGCGCAAACGGCGGCATCCTGACGATGGACGATTTTTCAAGCTACCGCGTCGAGGAAGCCGCACCGCTGCATTGCGCGTTTGGCGATTACGAGATTCTCTCCGCGCCGCCGCCGAGTTCGGGCGGCGTAACGCTCTGCGAAATTCTCAACATCATCGCGCCGTATCCGCTGCGTGCCTGGGGATGGCACGACCTGCACTCGGTGCACTACGTAACCGAAGCCGAACGGCTTGCGTACGCCGACCGCAACGCCTATCTCGGCGATCCCGATTTCGTGCAAAACCCGATCGCGCAGTTGCTCGCGCCGGCCTACGCATCGAAGCTGCGCGCCACGATCCAGGCCGATCGCGCGACCCCTTCGGTGGACGTGCATCCCGGCCTCGGGAACGTTGCGAGCGACGGGAATCACACGACGCACTACTCGATCGTGGATCGGTGGGGAAATGCCGTTTCGGTAACCTACACGCTCAACGATTGGTTCGGCGCTTCGGTCATCGCCGGCGACACCGGTTTCTTCCTCAACGACGAGATGGATGATTTCACCGCCAAGCCCGGCGTGGCGAACATGTACGGGCTCGTGCAAGGCGAGCGCAACGACATCGAGCCCGGGAAACGCCCGCTTTCGTCGATGGCGCCGACCATCGTCACCGAACGCGGCGCGCTGCGGATGGTAACCGGCAGTCCCGGCGGCTCGCGCATCATTACGATCGTGCTGGAGACGTTGCTCAATGCGCTGGTTTACGGCATGAGCGCACAATCGGCCGTCGACGCACCGCGCACCCACATGCAATGGCTGCCGGACGTGTTGCAATACGAACCCGAAGCCTTTCCACGGGCGACGGCCCAAGCGCTGACCGCGATGGGTTATACGCTGTGGCCCGTTCAGCAGTGGGGTACGGCGCAAGCCGTGCTCGTCAATCCGCAGACGGGCATGCTCGAAGGCGGCAGCGACCGGCGAACGCCGACCGGTTCGGCACTGGGGTATTAGGGTGCGATGGGCCTCGCTGATCGCCGTGTATCTCCTGTGGGGATCGACCTATCTCGGCATTCGGGTCGCCGTCGTGACGATTCCGCCGCTGCTGATGACCGGCGTGCGATACATTGTGGCGGGCGCGCTGCTGTTTGGGCTGCAGTGGCTGCTGTCGAAGGAGAAGCCGGCACTCCCTAATCGCGAAGATCTCGTCCACATCGTCGTCACGGCGGTGTTGCTCCTAGCGATCGGTAACGGTCTGCTCTGCATCGCCGAAACCAGAATGGAAACCGGAACCTCGGCGTTGCTGATCGCGACGACGCCGATCTGGATGCTGCTGATCGACGCCGTGCGGACGAAAACGCTGCCGACGGCGGCCGAGCTCGCCGGCGTGGTTCTCGGCACCGCCGGCATCGCCGTGCTGGTCGGACGCGGCGCCGGTCACGCCAACCTATTCTTTGCGTTCCTCGTTCTGCTGTCGGCGATCTCGTGGGCGGTCGGCTCGATTTACGTGCGAGGAAAGCGTCACGGTCCGCTGACTCCATCGCTGGAGATGTTTGCGGGCGGCGTGATCGGCACGCTCCTGGGCCTGCTGAGCGGCGAAGCCGCGCATCTGAACGTTCGTGCGATTTCGGCGGAATCGTTATGGGGAATGCTCTGGCTGATCACCGGCGGCGCGATGGCCGGGTACAGCGCCTTTGCCTACGCCGTGCGAACGCTGCCGACGGCAACCGTCGCGACCTACGCCTACGTCAATCCGGTGGTCGCGGTGATCTTGGGCGCGCTCGTGCTGCGCGAACCGGTAACCTGGAACGTGGCAGCCGGCGGTGCCGCGGTCGTCGTTTCGGTCGTCGTGATTCTGCTGGGAAGCCGCGGCGTCGAAGTCGGCGCGACGTAGGCGCAACCGCCGCCTGCCACGGCGCGTTGAAGATGGCCTATGGAACAGCGCAAACTTGGAACGCAGGGCCTAACGGTCTCCGCGATGGGGCTCGGCTGCATGGGCATGAGCTTCGCGTATGGAGCCGCCGACGAGAACGAGGCGATTGCCACGATCCATCGCGCGCTCCATCTCGGCGTCAACTTTCTGGATACGGCCGAGGTCTACGGCCCGTATACCAACGAGCAATTAGTTGGGCGCGCGTTGCGCGGGCGGCGCGAAGGCGTCGTGGTCGCGACGAAGTTCGGCTTTCGCATCGGCAACGGGACGCGCGGCGTTGACGGCACCCCAGCCAACGTCAAACGCGTTGCCGACGAGTCGCTGGCGCGACTGGGCATCGGCGTGATCGATCTCTACTATCAGCATCGCCGCGATCCGGCGGTTCCGATCGAAGAGACGGTCGGGGCCATGAAGGGGCTGGTGGAAGCCGGCAAGGTGCGTTATCTTGGGCTCTCCGAGGTCGCGCCGGAAACGCTGCGCCGCGCCAACGCGGTGCATCCGATCAGCGCGTTGCAAAGCGAATATTCGCTGTGGGAGCGCCGCGTCGAGAAAGCGATTCTTCCGACGGCGCGCGAGCTGGGCATTGGATTCGTGCCCTATAGTCCGCTCGGCCGCGGCTTCCTTACCGGCGCGGTAAAGGTCGACGAGCTCGCACAGGACGATGCTCGCCGAAACCATCCACGCTTTTCAAAAGAGAACGCGCGAGCCAACCAGCGAATCGTCGATGCGGTTCGGGCGGTCGCGGCGGAATCGAAGCTAACGCCCGCGCAGATTGCGCTGGCCTGGGTGCTGTCGCGCGGGCGGGACGTCGTACCGATTCCCGGCACCAAGCGCGTCCGCTACCTCGAGGAAAACGTCGGCGCGCTCGATGTGCGGCTCACGCCGGACCAGCTCGAGCAGCTCGAGGGGTTGGCCGCGCAAACCTCGGGCGAACGCTACGCGCCGGAGATGATGACGCTCATCGAGTAGCTGCATCTCTGAGGATGCGGCGGTCGTCGGCATCCACAATGTCGACGATAAACTCTAGGTCGGGGTGAAGGCGCAGCGTTTCAGCATACTGCTCTCGGAAATATGCCTCATCTTCGGCATGCTTGGGTTTGATGCGCCGCAGCGTCGCGTTGATCGCGGGATACTGCAACGCGTCGGTACGTTCGCGCAGCCAGGCGGCCACGTCGTCGTCGGTGCGCGCGCGAGCGACCGCCTCGAGCAGTTCCGCTTCAGTAATCCCCAACCGATCGAGCAGGTAGCCCGAGATGCCTTTGATGCGACCGTTGATGAAATAGCCTCCGGGATCGCCGTTGGGGAGCTGCCCGCGCAACTTGTCGATCGTACGCGGCATCAGCATCAGGCCGTCGAGCTCCGCGTAGCAGCTTCGTGGGGGTTTCTTCCGCAAGTCGAGCGGTTCCATCGTGCCGCAGTTCGCGAAGGCCTCCGCCTGTCATCCTGAGCGGAGGCCCGCAGGGCCGAAGTCGAAGGACAGATTAACAGAACCACCTGAGAAGGAGGGGCCCATGGCTCGCAAGTTCATCGATTGCCGCGAGTATCCGAGCGAGATGAAGTGCACGATCGCGATTTCAGCCGACAGCGAGGACGAGCTGGTCGAAGCGGCGCGCCAGCACGCGATTGCGGTTCATAAGCACGACGACTCAGCCGAGCTGCGCACAATGCTGCGCTCGATCGTGAAAGAGGGAAGCCCGGCTTAGAGCACGCGGTAGATCTGGCCGGTCTGCGCGCCTTCGATGCTCTTTGAATAGGCCAGCGCGACGCGTCGTGCCGAGACCGGCTGGAATCCGCGGAAATACGGGCCGTACGCATCCATTGACTCCTCGAGCACGGTCGGGCTGACGGCGTTGATGCGATGGTCGCGCAGTTCGAGTGCGGCCGCGCGCACGAAGCTCTCGATCGCACCGTTGACCATTGACGCCGACGCGCCGAGGCGAATCGGATCGTGCGCCAGGACCCCGGAGATCAGCGTAAACGAACCGCCCGGTTGGACGAACTTGCGCCCCACGAGCACGAGGTTGACTTGGCCCATCAACTTGTCGCGCAAACCGACGTCGAACTCTTGCGGGGTCATTTCTTCGAGCGGACCGAAGTGCACGTTGCCGGCCGCGCACGCCACCGCGTCGAGCTTGCCGGCGCGAGCAAACAAGTCGTGTAAGCTCTCAGGATCGGTAATGTTCACGCGGTGGTCGCCGCTCGAGCGGCCGGCCGTTACGATTTCGTGTCGCTGCGCGAGTTCCGATGCGACCGCGGTGCCGATGGTACCCGACCCGCCGACGATGAGGATTTTCATAATGGCGCCTTGAACCCACCGGCCCTTTCACAAGGTTGCAGTATTGCCAAACGGAGGACAGCATGCCAAATCCGGTCGTTCACTTTGAAATCATCGGCGAAGACCCCGATGCGCTCGGAAAATTTTATCGCGAGGCATTCGGCTGGCAGGTGAGCGAGGCGCAAGCCGGCGGTACCGGAGTGCCGCGATATTTGATGGTGAAGCCCGATGGCGAGCAGCCGCCGAAGATCGGAATCAACGGTGGGTTCGGCAACGCGCCCGACGGCTATACCGGGCACGTAACGTTCTACGTTGCGGTTGATGACGTGGGTGCGGCACTGGAGAAGATCGAGAAGCTTGGCGGCACGCGCATGATCGGTCCCGATCAGGTGCCCGGCGGTCCGGTGATCGGTCTATTCAAGGATCCACGCGGCAATACGATCGGACTCGTCAAGCCGCCGACGTAGAGCGCGCTCTACGAGCGAACGTACAACGGATTGTCGACGAGACCGCGCACTCCGGCAGGCGATCTACCCGAAGGCGGCTCTCCGCCGTTCACGCGCGCGCCGGAACCCGACCTCGCCGTGATCAGCCCAACGGATGCGAGTTCTTCGTATGCGGACACGACGGTGTTGCGCGAAACGCGCAAGGATTGCGCTAGAGTTCGCGTTGAGGGTAGCCGCGCGTCGTCTGCAAGGTTGCCTGCTCGGATTGCCTCTTCGATCTGACGTACGATCTGGCGGACGAGCGGCTCCGCGGCTTCCCGGTCGAGGACGAGGCTTGGGAAGAGAATCTCCCGACGTCCCTTCAAGGTGGTCCTCCCGATTGGCTCTTCCCAACGGATTCGCAGCAATGCATCATAATTTCCTCGCAAAAGGGGAAAAAACGATGATTTCAGGCGGCAATGCGAC
Source organism: Candidatus Babeliales bacterium (assembly GCA_035654155.1). Lineage (GTDB taxonomy): Bacteria > Vulcanimicrobiota > Vulcanimicrobiia > Vulcanimicrobiales > Vulcanimicrobiaceae > Cybelea. The sequence continues at coordinate 38,860 of DASRXM010000031.1, read as the reverse complement.
GGTCTTTGTTTCCAACATGGATGCGGCCGTACGCTTTTATACCGAGGTCCTCGGCCTCACACTAAGCCAACGCTACGGCGACGATTGGGCGACCGTCGATGCCGGCAAGGGGCTCACGATCGGCCTGCACCCGGCGTCGCCGAAGTATCCCGCGCCGGGAACTAAAGGCGGGATAATGCTCGGCCTGGAGATCGACGAGCCGATCGAGACCGTCGTCGCGCGGTTGCGCGAACGCGGCGTGGCCGTCAAGGATTCGATCGTGAGCGGCGACGGCGGAAAATTCGCGCACTTCGAAGACCTCGACGGCAACGAGATGTATCTTTGGGAAACGGTCTCCTACGGCGCGGAGAGCGTGCGGTAGCCGCCGAGATTTTCGATGCCGTAGTGCTTGAAAATCGGCCATAGCTGCGGGAGCGGCGGACGCATCCCGACGCAGAGCACGATCGGGCGATTGCGTTCGTACGGCATTGCGTATGGCGACGTGCCGAAACGTGCGACGACTTTAGCGTAGTCGCAGATCTTCGACCACTTACCAACGTCGGCGTTGACCGCGAGCACGACCGACCCATCGTTTCCGCGCGGACCCCACAAATAATATTGGTTGTTTCCGCTCAGCGCCGGCGGTAGGTTCGAGCCATAAACGTCGATTGCGGCGGCTTCGCCGTAGTTCGATGCGAAGATCGCAGCCCGCACGCGATCGATCGCCGGCAGCGACGCGTAGGCGTCGCCGACCGTACGCGCGAGATCGCGCCAGCCAAACTCGTCGGACAGCATCTGCATGAGGGGCGCGCCGATCCCCGCGGCCTCGACCGGCGGAGGACGAAACGACATGTGGTCCATCATGCGCTCCAGACGGTCCGGCGGAAGCACCGGCAAAACGAGCGGCAGCGAAAACGCGCCGTTCGCCGCGGCCAAAACGGCCCACGCGGCGACGAGGAGGCTCGCCAGCGAGGTGCAGGCCGCCGCCCCGAGCGCGAAGATCGTCGGATAGGCGCCGGAGAGATAGTAACTCTTGCCGTGCGTTAGCAGAACGAAGGCCGCGGTAAGAACGAACGCAATCGAAAGAAACCGAAAGCGCGCAAGCCTGCCCGAGAAAAAGGGCGCCACGATGCCTGCGATCCAGAGCGGCGCGAGCACGACGTTGACCGCGAAGATTTGATTGATCGTGAATCGGATCGGCGTGCCGGTAAAATTCCCGGCGTTGTCGTTGCGCACTAACTCGAGGAACGGAAAACCGTGTGCCGCCTGCCAGACCACGTTGGGCAGAGCGATCAGCGCCGCGATCAGCGCGCCCAGCCAAAAGTCGCGCGAGCGCAATATCGTGCGCGGTCCGGCCAGCGCCAAACCGATTGCGAGCGAGACTCCCCAAAACAACGCGCCGTAGCGTGCCTCGAACGTCACGCCCAAAACCACGCCGGCCCAAAGAAACGCGCGCGGTTCGTCGCGCAGCAAGCCGCGCGTGATGAGATATGCAATGGCGGTAAATGCGATCGGCTCGAAGGTCGTCGTCGCAAGCGTCGCGGTCATCGCGGTGACGAGCGTTGCGGCGGCCGCCGCGACGGCTGCAAGCCAAGCGCCGCGCGTGCCTGCGCCCAACAGCTGCGCCAACGCGACCGTCATGGGCACCAAGAAAACCGCGGCGAGCACCGCCGGCAGCCGCAGCAGCCAAACGTGAATGCCGCCGAGCTGCGTCGCCGCCGCGAGCAGCGGGATCAGTGGCGGCTGGTCGACGTAGCCGAAGGCCGGATGGCGTCCGCATACGATGAAGTACAACTCGTTGCGGAATGCGTCGTATTGACCGGCGACCGCAAAGTGCACGATCGCCACGACGACCGCGACGCTCCAGGCGGCCCATCGTCCCCCTCTGCTCATGCAGGAATCTTAGTACGCGCCACGCAGGCAAGGACCATTTGAAGCCGGCGTATTTAGAGTGCTCGCGCGACGCCACGCATAGCGTCTCGCCCCTTCGAGTTGCAACCGTTTGCCACCACGACGGCGCGCCGCTGCTGGTGCGCTATCCCGTCGAACGGATGGCGCGCAAGGATGTCGCCGCGCGTCCGTGGACGATGTGGCGCTATCGCGAGCTGCTCCCGGTCTCCGACGACGAGGATCCGGTGACGCTCGGCGAAGGTGCGACTCCGCTCGTTCCGCTGCGCTTCGAAGGAGTCTACGTCAAAGACGAAGGCCAGAATCCGACCGGCTCGTTCAAGTGTCGCGGCATGTCGGTGGCGGTGACGGTCGCCAAGCGCTTGGGCGTGAGAGCCTTGGTTGCGCCCAGTGCGGGGAATGCGGGCAGCGCGCTGGCAGCGTATGCCGCACGTGCCGGGCTGACCGCGCGAGTTTACGTCCCGCGCGATACGCCCATGCTGCTGATCGAAGAAATGGAGGGCTACGGCGCCGAGATCGTGCTCGTGGACGGATTGATCGACGACGCTGGAAGACTCGCGGCGGTGCACGCTGCCGACACCGGCGCCTTCAACGTCGCGACCTTTCGCGAGCCCTATCGCGTCGAGGGGAAAAAAACGATGGCCTACGAGCTGGTCGAGCAGCTCGGCGTGCCGGGCACGATCGTCTATCCGACGGGCGGCGGAATCGGGCTGGTCGCGATGTGGAAAGCGTTCGGCGAGCTCGAACGCGCCGGATGGATCGGCCCCGAGCGGCCGGTAATGGTGGCAGTTCAGGCGCAGGGATGCTCGCCGATCGTTGCGGCGTTTGCGCGCGGCGAAGAATCGGCCGAGCGAGCCGAAAACGCATCCACGAGGATGTGGGGGTTGCGCGTGCCGGGAGGAATCGGCGATCGGCTGGCGCTGCGCGCGTTGCGCGAATCGCACGGCCACGCGGTGGCGGTGGAGGACGGCGATGCCGATGAAGCGATGCGCGACTTGCATCGGAACGAAGGCATCGACGCGACCGAAGAGGGCGGTGCGGCGATGGCCGCGTTGCGCGCGTTACGCGGCAGGGTCGAGCTTCCTTTGCCGATCGTGCTGTTCAATACGGCGACCTCGCTCAAGTATGCGCCGCGCGGCGCGGCGGTTACGTCGTCGCTCGCACCGGGTTAAGCCACGCAAACGTCCGCCGGAATACGATGGCGGAAAGAACGAGCATCACCAAAGCTACCACCAGGCGGCGCACCGCTTCGAACCGCGCGCCTGCGGTCGCGCGCTGGCGCAACTCGTCGCGATTGGGCGAGCCGGGAATCGCTAGCGGCACGGCTGCCGGCGGCTGCACGCCAAATCCAAACCGCGCGCCGCCGTAACCGGGGCGCAGGCGGGCGTGCATCGGCGTGGGATGCACCACGCGAAAGGCGTTGCTGGTTACGCCCGCGACGCTCGCGAAGAACACGACGACCGCCAACAGGCAGACCAGATAGCCGAAAATCTCGGCGACGATAGAAGAGCGTTGCATATTCTACTCCTTCGATGGGCTATGACACGCGGCGCGCCAGCGTCACCATGATGTGATTGCCGCGGCTGCGTTTCTTTTTTACGCGCACCTCGGCGGCGAGCTGCGCAACGATGAAGAGGCCACGCCCGCGCTCGCTCAAGACGTCGGTAGGAAGATGCGACTGGTTCAGCGAGAACGGGGGCCCGGTGTCGACGACGTGCAGCACCATCGCGTCGTCGTTCAAGTCGATCGAGATCTGAACCGGTCCCGGAGCGTGGCGAACGACGTTACCGAGCAGCTCGCCGAAGACCAGCTCGGCGGTCGAAATGAAATCTTGCTCGATCTCAATGCTATGCAGGAACTCTACGAAATGCGAGCGGGCGAGCACGCCGGCGTCGGCATCGGCCAAGGAGAGCGACCAGGCACGCGCGCCGCTAAGCGGCATGGGTCGCATGCCTGCGCAGTCGTGAAGTCATTGTGAAGAAGTCGGTAAGCAGCAACGCACCGTCGATTTTTGGCTAATCGACCAGACTGACCTCTCCCGAGACGAGGTGGTAGTAACCGCCCGCCACCAGCACGCGTCCCGACTCTACGCTCTCCGCAATTACCGGATGGCTCGCCTTGAGGGTTGCGATCCCGGCGCGCACGTTTGCTTCCACCGCGGCCTCTTGAGTGCCGCGAGCCTGCACCACGCTTTCGATTCCGGGACCCATCAGCTCTTGGATCTCAAAAAGATGCGGCGGCAGCGGTTTCTTCGTCTGCAACGCCTCGTACACCGCCGCGACGGCTCCGCAACCTTCGTGACCCAGCACCATGATGAGTCGCGTCCCGAGGTGCTCGACCGCGTACTCCAGCGATGCGATCACGTAATCGTCGGGACAGTTTCCTGCGACGCGCGCTACGAACAGGTCGCCGATGCCCTGCACGAAGATCAAGTTCGGCACCACGCGCGAGTCGGCGCATGCAAGAATCGCCGCAAACGGCGCCTGACTGGATTTGAGCAACTCCCGCTTCGTCTGTAGCGTGTTGGTCGGAGGAAAGTCGTTGTCGACGAATCGTTGGTTCCCGGCCATCAGCCGGCCCAGCAGTCTTTCCGGCGGAACGCCGCTGGGGGCCGGGGGCGTCGCGCTTTCGGCCGCGCTGGGAAACAGCGCGCCGGCGGCTGCCAGCGAACCTGCCAAGAACGTTGCGCGATTGAAATCCTTCATGCAACGCGATTCTGCTACGTACCGGTGTCGGCTCCTGCGTGGAAGACGAACTTGACGATCAGCCGGTTGAGGGTCGCGCCGGCGGCCGGGCTGCCGAAGTTGACGAAAAGCTCGTTGCCCGCTTTGAACCGCTCGTGAAAGCCCACCGCGAGGTTGTTGCCGATCTGGGTCGCAAACCCGCCGTATCCGTTGATATCGCGCAGCTCCAGGCTGAACGTGCTGTCGCTGCTGACGTTGTAGCCCAGGGAAATGCTGCGCAGCCACTGAGAATCGAGCACGCCGGTCGAGAACGCCCGCTCGTACGTGCCGTCGTACGAAAGGCTGAGCGATAAACCGCGCCAGAGCGGCCGGCTGGTGGTAATCGTGAACAAATGAACGTAGTCGTCGCCGAACGGACCCCATTCGTAGGCGACGTCGAACGGCGTGGGCGTGCCGTCGCGGTAGCCAACCGGTATCTGATACAGATTGTAGGGCTGCGTCACGCCGTCGCGATAGCACGGATAGCCGGTGAAGCTCGACGTGTACAGGATCGGTCCGCTGCAGTCGGGGCCGGCCGGAATCCCGTACGAGCGCAGCTGGCCTACGGCTTCGCCCGCACCGTCGAGCGAGAATTGATTTTTGAATAAGGCGGTTATGAAGTACTGCACGTCGGCTTGATGCACCGCGCCGGAGTCGTCGAGAAAGCGATCGGCGGTGAAAAAGAGCGTGTAGTTCTTGATCCCGGGCGTCGTCCCGGCGTAATCGGCGAACATCTGGGGACCGCGAATGTCGGAGTTGGCGGTATAGCCGTCGATCGGATCATAGTTGGGCGAGACGTCGAGGTAGCCGACGTTGAGTTCAGAGTTGCCTTTGTGGTGGTCCACAAAGAACTCGCCAAGGTCGGCATGCCCTTGCGGTACCCACGATCCGTCTTCGAAGGAATAATCGCCGAAGTAAATCATGCCGTTTTGAAGATCGCGCACTTCCATGCCGTCTTCGATGGTGTTATCCCATCCGGCGATGCTGTGGTTGGCGAACACGCCGTCGCTCCAATAGGTGAACGCCCCGCCGGGAAGCGAGTGCTGGAAACCGTAGGCCGAGTCGCTGAACGTGTTGTTGGTGGTCGGGTCGTAGCCGTGGAACGTGAGTGCGCCGAACGCGTCGCCGTCGAACGTCCCCTCGACCTTGCCGCCGCTGTCGAACGGCCCCACCGAGGGCGAGTAGAAAACCAAATACGGCGCCTGCGTATTCGTTCCGACCGGAGCGCGCGGGGTTGAATCGGCGTTGATGTAGGCCGCGCCTTGCGAGAAGAACGGCCGGTACTCGATCAGCTGACGCTCGAACTCTTGCGGCACGATCGTCATCTGGTCGATCTCGACATTCGAGAAGTCCGGATTGAGCGTGCCGACGAAACGAATCGTCGGCGTGAGCGGGTAGCTGAGATCGCCGCCGTAGTAACGCACGTTCATCGGCAAGAACGTGCCGTTAGCCTGCTGGAAGTAGTTGCGCTGGTTGCCGGCGCTGCCGAGCGCGTAGATGTCGGCGCGTGGTTTGGGCGGGGTGGCGGCCGAAGCGGCCAGATCGAGATTCCCAGCCGCCCAAAAGCGCGTGTCCGGCACGAAGATCGGCCACGTGCCGCTGGGAGCGTCCTGCATGATCGGATCCCACACCCACGAAATGTGCTCGCCGCGCGCGGCGATGCCGCGCACGAACTGAAAGCGCCACGTTTGCTTTCCGGCACGCGGCACGCGAATCACGTTGAGCGGAATGATCAGCACGGCGCTCCACGAGCCATTGCCGATCTTGGCGGCCGAGCTCCAGCGGGGACGAAAGCGCGCGTTTTCGTTGGCTTGTTCGTAGCGAACGCCATGCGGCGTCGTCTCGAAGTAGTAGACTTGGCTTCCGCTGCCGCTCGTGTCGACGCCGATCCCGACGAAATCGTCGATGCCGAAGCCGGCGTCGTTGGTCGTCTGGGTCGCCACGATCGGAACGCCGTCTTGCTCGGCCTGAAAGGCGACGTAGAGGTTCTTGTCGTCGTAGAGCAGATACGCCCTGGTCGCGTATCTGGCCGGCGAGCGGGTCGTTACGTTTTCCCACGGGCCGTCGCCATCCGGCACCCGGCCCGCCGCCCAGGCCGGATCGGCGAGCGTTGGATCGAGCGGCATCGGATGCGGCGCGCGCGCGACGGTAAACGTAAAGCGAAGGTTGACCGACGCTCGCGCCGTTGCGGGGAGCAATGAAAACAACAGCGCGATGCCGAGCGCGGCGCAACGCCGGCTCAGATCGACCACTGCCAGACGTTCCAGAACGGCGTGACGGAGTGCGCCGGGCGATAATGTTTAAAGTCGGCGTTGATCGCGTCGAGCTGCATCTGATACCAAAGCACGATGAAGGGCAAGCGTTCGGAAACGATCCGCGCGACGCGCCGGTACGCCGCGGCGCGCACCGCGCGATCGTAGGTGTTTAACGCGGTCCGCTCGGCCGCATCCAGTTCCGGACTGCAGAAATGATAAATGTTCCAGCCGGCCGGCGGCGCCATCGAGCACATCACGAGAATCGACTCGTCGGGATCGGTTCCATTCTCCCAGTTCTCGAGTGCCGCGTCGAACTTTCCGGATTGTTCGATGCCGCCGGCGCCGGCGGTGGCGTACAGCTTTCCGGAAGGAAAATTCTTGATCGAAACCACCACGCCGGCGCGGCCCCACTGTTGCTGCACCAACGCTTCGGCGGCTGCAATTGTGCTGGAGCCGGTAAAGCTGACCAGCGTGAGGCGAAGGCTGCCGGGCTTCCAGCCGGCTTGCTCGAGCAGCGTAGCCGCGCGGGCCGGATCGTAAGGATAGCGTCGCACGCCGGGGTTGTACGCCCACGAGAACGGCGGATGCAGCGAGTCGCCGGCGACGGCCACGCCGTGCATCACCTTAGCGATGAGCGCCTGCCGATCGATCGCGTACGCCAGCGCGCGGCGCACGCGCACGTCGCTCAGTCCTGCGACCGATGCGTTGAGACCGACGTCGGTGAAGCGATCGTAGGGGGTCATTACGATCCGCGTGCCCGCAATCCCGCGCAGCTCTGGTGCCAGCGACTCGGAAGCGCGATAGAAAAAATCGATGTCGTGCGACTCGAGCTGGGTCAGCATCGTCTCGTCGCTGGCGACGATCCGAAATTCTATACGGCGCAGATGCGGCGGCCCGCGCCAGTATCCATCGTTGGCCGCCATCTCGACGCTCGAGCCGGGCTCGTACGCGACGATTCGAAACGGTCCCGTTCCAACCGGCAGCGCGTTATAGGAGAGACGGTTGATATCGGGATAGCGCGCGAGCAAGTGCTCGGGTAGGATGACGTCGGGATGATTTGCGGGTGCAAAGAAGGTGTTGACGAACGGCGCGAACCGGCGCTTGAGATGAACCACGATCGTGTAGGCGTCGACCCGATCGATCCGAGCGATGACGTCGTAGCCGGTGCGGCTAACGACCAAGTTGCGCGGATTGAGCATCTGTTGCCAGGTGAAGATCACGTCGTCGGCGCCGAACGGCGCACCGTCTTGCCATTTCACGTTGCGACGCAGGTGATAGGTGACGCGCAAGCCGTCGGCGCTGATGCCGCCGTTGGCGCGGGTCGGCTCGACCGTAGCCAGTTCGGGAACCAGCTGGTTGCGGTCGCTCCAGCGAAAGAGAAACGCGCCCCAAAACGCGGCGATGTCGATGTCGACCGCTTCGGTTCCCAGCAGCAGGTTGAGGTTATCGGGATCCTGGCGCTGCGCGATGCGCAGCACGCCCGGAATCGTCCACGAGTTGCGTCCGCCCGCGCCGCCGTGCACGCGCGTGCAGCCGCACAGCGCGGACGCTAACAGCAGCGATGCAACCGCGCGTTGCATCAATGATGGTCGACGCGCGGGGGACTCTTGCGGGCGAGCAGCTCGTCGACGAGCTCGACGATTCCGTTGGCAGCGGCGTCGAGCAGCATGCGCCCTTTTTCGGCACTGGCTTTGGTCGGATCGCCCATCACGCCGCTCTCGCTGAGGCGGCTCCAATGCTCCATCATCATCAGCGGGCCTTCGCCCGCGACGAGATCGGTCCAGTAATTCTTCGACGGACGGTGCGAGAGCTCGTGCACCGCTTGCTGCATGTCGACGAGATCGGGACGCAGCGCGAGATAGAGCGACGTCTCGAACTCGCACGCGTGGTTCATGCCGCCGACCGCTTCCGATTGGCGAAGCGATTCGGCAGCGTCGCGCACGCCCGGCGCCGCCCAATAACTGACGGCGGCTGCAAGCGCCTCGGTGTGGACGACGGTAAGCCGCGCGATGATGTCAATGAACGGGGCGTTGCTGCCGTGGCCGTTGACGATCAAGATGCGCTCGAAGCCGTGATGCGCGAGGCTCTTGCAGACGTCGAGCCCGTAATCGATCAGCGTATGCGCGCCGATCGTGATCGCGCCCGGGAAGTCCATATGGTGCGGGCTGTATCCGTGGTTGATCGGCGGAACGAGGACCGTGCGATCGGCGGCGCGCGACGCCGCCAACTCGCAGACGCTCGCGCACAACAGCAGATCGGTGTCGATTGGAAGATGCAGGCCGTGGTCCTCGAGCGTCGCGATCGGCACGATCGCCACGCAGGGACGCGCGGCGGCGGCTTTGACTTCGGGCCACGTCATCTCGCCGTAGCGATACTTGTGGGGCATGGCCGCCCGTATTCTCGACTCGGCGAGGCCCTCCCGGAAGGATTTGTGTCATCCTGAGCGGAGCCGCGAAGCGGTGGAGTCGAAGGACTCCTAGCAGGAGATTTTGGCATGAGAGATCCGCGGTCGGCACTCATTCTTACGGCATTGTTAACACCTACGGCGTTGTTGACGGCCTGCGGCGGAAACCAGAGCGGCGGAACGATTCCGCCCCGCGATATGCCGATGGCCACACGTTTGTCGAGCTCGCAGCTGAACGGCATTCGCGTCTCCGGCAATCAGCTCGTGAACGGAAACGGCGACGTCGTTCACCTTCAGGGCGTCAATCGCTCGGGAACCGAGTACGCCTGCGTGCAAGGGTGGGGAATCTTCGACGGTCCCAGCGACGCGGCGTCGGTGAAGGCGATTGCTTCGTGGAACGTCAACGTCGTTCGCGTTCTGCTCAATGAAGACTGCTGGCTAAACATCAACGGAATCAATCAGCAGTACGCGGGGCAGAATTACATCAACGCGATCGTCAACTACGTCAACCTGCTCCACCAATACGGCATGTACGCCGAAATCTCGCTGATCTGGGCCGCGCCCGGAAAATACAAGGCGACCTATCAGCCCGACGCGCCCGACGAAGACCACTCGCCGGCGATGTGGTCGAGCATGGCGTCAACCTTTGCGAACGATCCCAACGTCATCCTGGCGCCATGGGGCGAAACGACCGTGGGCTGGACGTGCTTCATGAAGAAGGGTTGCGACAATCAAGCCACCTACGGCCCGCACAACAAGTATTATCTGACCGCCGCGATGCAGCAGGCCGTCGATCTGATGCGGGCCTCCGGTTACAACGGCGTGATCTCGGTTCCGTGCATCGATTATGCCAATGCGTGCGGCAAGATCGACGGCTCCAATTACGACGGATCGACCTGGCTGAAATCCCGTCCGAGCGATCCCGACAACCAGCTGATCGCCGAAGCGCACGTCTACGGCTTGAATCTTTGCGACACCGTCGCTTGTCTCGATTCGAGCATGTCGCCGATCACCAAAGTGGTTCCGATGATCTTCGGCGAGACGGGTGAAACCTACAACGGCTCGGGCTGCACGCCCCAGTACATCTCCGCGTTCATGAATTGGGCCGACGCGCACGGGGTCGGCTACGAGGCCTGGACCTGGGATACGTGGGGCGGCTGCGGCGTGCTGATCAAGAACTATAACGGCACGCCGGGTCCGCCATGGGCGGCCTGGGTCCGCAAACACTATCTCAGCGATTGACCGTTCCGCTTGACGGCAAGCGCGCGCTGCGCTTCGTCGTGACGATCGGCATCGTGAATCTGTTTGCCGATCTTACGTACGAGGGAGGGCGCGGCGTCGCCGGCGCGTTTCTGGGTCATCTCGGCGCAAACGGCGCAATCGTGGGTGTGGTTGCCGGCGGCGGCGAGTTTGCCGGCTACGCGATTCGCTCGATTGCGGGAGCGATCGCCGACCGCACCGGCCTTTACTGGCTCGACGTTTGGATCGGATACGCGATCAACGTGCTCTGCGTTCCCGCGCTCGCGTTCGCGGGAAGCTGGCCGCTCGCGGCGGGCCTGTTGGTCGGCGAACGGCTCGGCCGCGGAATTCGCAAGCCGGTGACGGCCGCGATGCTGTCGCAGGCGGGACTCGTGCTTGGAAGCGGCCGCGCATTCGGCCTCAACGAAGCCCTCGATCAAACCGGTGCGACGGCCGGCCCCCTGTTGGTCGCGTTTGCAATCCTGCGCGGAGGCTATCCGGCCGGCTTCGGCGTGCTGATCGTCCCTGCGTTGCTCACGCTCGCTGCATTAGCCGTCGCAAATTTTTCCTATCGCACCAGCAGTGTCACCCTGAGCAACGCGAGCGCAGCGAGTGAAGTCGAAGGGCCGGCAGGCCCGGACGCGCAAAACCGGCGCGCGTTTCGCCGTTACGCCGTCGGAGGCGCGCTGATCGCGGCGGGTTACGTCGACTTTGCGCTGATAGCGTTTCGGTTCGCACGCGACGGCGTAGCCGGCGCCGCCACGATCTCGCTCTGGTTTGCGGTTGCGATGGCGGTCGGCGCGATCGCCGCTCCGCTGCTTGGGCGGTTGTTCGATCGCTTCGGAAAACCGGTGGTGGGAATCGCGTTGGCGTTGGGATCGGCGGCCACGCCGTTAGCCTTCCTCGGCCATGGGGCGACGGCGCAAGCGGGCGCGGCTTTATGGGGCGTCGGGATAGCGGTGCAAGATGCTCTGCTGCTCGCGTTGATTTCCGGAGTGCTGGCGCAACGGCGACGAGCGACCGCTTTCGGGACCTACGATCTCATTTTCGGTTTGGCCTGGTTTGCCGGCAGCGCGATCTGCGGATTGCTCGTCGACCGTTCGAGCGCGGGGCTGGTGTTCTTTTCGGTGCTCCTGCAGCTCGGCGCGATACCGCTGTTCGTGCTCTAAACTGCCGCGGCCAGCGTTTCCCTGTGTTCGCGATAGAGGTTGAAATCGACGGGCCGGCAGCCCGGCATTCGCTCAAGCATCTCACCGAGCCGAAGATCCCAACGCGCGTGCATCCAGTCTTCGTGCCGGTAGAAGTGGGCGAGGATCGCGATCCGCGTGCCGTCAACGCTGCCAAAAAGCTGGGCATCGATCAAGCCCGAGACGTCGCGACCCGGACCTTCGACGAACTGCGCGATCTCACGATAGAGCCGGTTGAATCCGCTCGGGTGAACCTCGATCAGCCGGAGCACCGATACGGGAGTATGGTTGTCGATCGTCGGCATCTACGCCCTCCGTCTACTGCAACGCGAGGCAGCCGCTGACAAAGCGGCTTGCTCCCACAAAACCAGATTACGCTTTAAAGGAGAAGAACTCGCGAATTTAGCATTCACAAGTTCTTCTCTTTTCCCACCTCAGTCACGAGCCGGGGAAGCTCGCTTTACCGACCGGTTCGCCTTTTCGCCCGCGTTCTGTATTCCGACTGCGCGAGGCCAAACACCGAGAGCGCGAGGCAGATACCGAGGGAGGCCAGGACGATTATCGCCCACGTAGACATCGCTCGGAACCTCCAGTGGACCGGGCGAATTCGCTTGGTGGCCACGCACACGTGGCACTGCGATCCTGGAGTCCAACCATTGGCCTTAGTATCTATCGGCCACGGCGAGTTCGCCCACCGATCCATCGTCGATGCTATCAGATGATGTTGAAAAGTTTGCGAAGACAAATCGTCATAAGTTCTTCTTATCGGTGGAGTATATTTATGTTGACGTGTTAACGTCTGGTGGGGAGATGACACGACCATGATGGTAGCGGTAATTTCAGCGGGCATCCTTTTGGTGATTCTATTGGCTTGGAACCTGGGGAGAGGAGCCCAAACTACGGAGCCGGGCGCCTCGTAGTATAGTCAGCCGCCGGCCGCTTGCCGGCGCTTAAGATCGGCACGATTGGGAATCAGGGAGGGATGAAAAGCCTTCTTCTGATTCCTTTCGTATGTGTAGGGGTGCTGGCGGCGGGTGGCGTCGCGGTTGCCCAAGGCGCACCGCCACCGCCGGGAGCTCCGCCGGCAGTTTATAACGACACGTGCTGCGGTAGCTGGCAGGGGGACGTTTGGACTCCGAACGGCAACTGCCCGCAGACCGTCTACCGCCACGAGGTCGTGGCGGGCACGATCGTCGGCGTCAAAGGTCACCTGGTGACGCTTCAACAGACCGACAAGCAGGTTGTTATCGACGACTCAGCGGCGCTAAGCGACCAGACGACGGGGCGAGTTGCGGTCGGCCGGCAGATCGTCGCGCACGGTTACTGGCAGGGTGGCAACTTCTACGCGACCGCGATCACGAGCGGCCAACCGCCGCCCTAAAGCTTAAGCAACTATCGGCGGCTGCCTGAGACGGTCACGTTGACCGGCTTGGACGCGATGCCGTTGGCAACGACTTCCAGCGTACTCCCACCCGTGGCGATCGTGGCCGGAACGTCGAAGTAGGTGGAAACCTTCTTCGAGCCGGTCGCGACGCCCATCGTGCTGACGTCGTGCGTGTGCGCGTAGTAGACGTGACCGCTGGCGTTGTTCGTGATGCGCACTAACGGATAGTTCGTCGCGTTCTGATACTCGTCGCCAAACGACATGGCCTGACCCAGGCCGTTGAACTGCGTTCCGCTGATCTTGTAGGTCTGGCCGGCCGAGATCGTTGACGGATAATTCTTGATCGTCGGTGCCCAGCTCGGATTCGGCGATCCGGTCGGCGTGTAGAGCACGATGCTCGAGTAGCCGCACATCATGATCTGCCCGGTGGGCAGCAGAATCGGCGGTCCCGACCACGTGCCGATCTTGGTGAACGTCGTGCCGTTCCATTCGTACATCCCGCCCGCGAGCCCGAAGACTAAAACGTTTCCGCTCGGCTCGAGCATCGCCCACGAGTCGCCGGCGTTGTCGTCGTCGGGAAACTGCGGCCCGGCCGTCCACGTTCCCGTCTTCGAATTGTAGATCGAGGTGTTGCCGACGCCGGTGCCGCTGGGTCCGGTCCCCGACCCGGTGTAGAACACGGTCCCATCCGGTCGCAGGATTGACGGGCCGATCTCGCCCGGCGGAAGATAACAGTCTTTCGGCTTCGGGCCGTAGGTCAGACAGTAGTGAAACGGCGACGGCGAGCGCAAATCGACGATCGTCGAACCGGCCGTTGTCCATTGCTGTTTGCTGGGGTCGTAGATCTCCGAGTTGGGAGCGTCCAACACGTCCGCCGTGAGAATCGTGCCGTTGGCAAGCAGACTCCAGCCTTCCTCGGCGTTGAAGTCGGCCTTGCCGGTGTGCTTCATTCGCGTCCACTGCAACGTCTTGGGATTGAGATATGCGTCGCGCTCGGTGAGCTTCTGTCCTAGCAAGAGACGCCCGTCGGGCAGCACGCTGGAGGGCGAGTCCCCGATCCAATCCCAGCGGTGCGGGTGGCCGATCTTGGTCCACGTGTTGGCCACGGGATCGAAGATCGCGCCCAAGTTGACGAGTTGAAGGTCGTACTGACCAGGATAGTTGTACTCGCCGCCGATGATCACGAGCCGGCCGTCGGCAAGCAGGTCGGAAGCATTGGCGCTTGGCGCGTAACCCGAAGGCAGCGACGCGGCCTGCGTCCACGTACCGTCGCTATAATTGCCTTCGTCGTCGGGCACGTAGCGCCACCACGTCATTGGATTGTCGTTGGCACTCTGCGCAAGCACCGACCCGTCGGTCAGCAAGAACTCCATTTGCATGATCGTCGGGACCTGTGCTCTGACCACGGTGAACGTACCGGGATGGCTGCCGCGCAAGGCGTCCGGCGGCTGCGATCCGGTTCCAGGCAGCATCGGCCGCCCGCCCGAACATGCGGCGACGGCAACGGCGAGCGCAATCGCCGGAAACGGCGTGACGTTGATGCGAGACACACGACCTCCAAGAGCTCGGAATAGGTTCGGGTAGGGCTAGCTTTTGAAGCGCGGCGCGGTTCTCCCGTCGGTTTACACTTTTTTCACGCTCGCGCGCTAGCCTCGTAGGCATGTTTAGCAAATACATCGCGCTGGCGGTCGCGCTGCTGGGGCTCGCCGTGAGCGCTTGCGCTAGCCGAACCGTCAACGGCGCCGTCGTACCCGAAAGCGAAACGGTGCCGCTAGGTCGTCTCGGCGACGACCTCGTTGCGTTCGCGACCCTTCCCAAGGACACGATCGGCGAAGAGCTTCCCACCGAAGGTCTCGGCGTGATCAAGTCCGCGAAATGGAAAGCCGATCTTGGCGGATTTACGCAGCAGCGTTACTCGCAGTCGCTCGGCTTTCCGCCGAAAACCAAGATCACGATTCGCAATCTGTCGGACAGCGTCACGCACACGCTCGACGTGGTGAAAGAGATTTCCGGGCCACCCGCCGATTTTCCAAAGAACCCGAGCTTATCAATTCCGGCAAAGGGCCACGGAGAGCTCGAAGCCGGCTACGCCAGCGGCCCGATCAAGCCGGGCAAATCGGTGACGGTCACGCTCGTCAAGGCCGGCATCTATTTGATCGGCTGCGCGTTCCATTACCACGAAGGCATGCACGACGTTTTGGTCGTTGCACCGCACGCCGCACCCGGAGAACAAGCGACGCCCCTGCCGACCTCGAAGCCGACTGCGACGCCGACCTCGCGCTCGAGCTACGATCCGACCTAGGCGAGCGGCGCGATCGTGCGCTTTATCTCGGCCTCAATCTTGGTGCAGGCGACGATGGAGGATAGGTTGCGCTCACGCTTGCCGACGTCGTAACGTCGGCCTGCCCGTTGGATCCGGTGATCCGCGGCAGCTGCGAGAGATTGGACGGATACGACGACTCATAAGCCGGCCAGTCCGTTCCGACCGCATAAACGTAATAAGTGCCGGCCGGACAAATCGTCGGCGTCTTCTGACCTGATTGCGTCAGCGGGCCGATGTCGTCGGGCAGATTCAGCGCCTGCACTCCGCTGCCGTGCGTAACGACTGTGTAGTAGCTGTCGGCCTCGTGCGACTGCACGCAGATCCCCGAGCCGCTGCCTCCGACCGCGAGCACCTCGGCGATCGCTTCGGTTGTGCCGGCCGGTACGGTGATCTCGATGGTGCCGCCGCCCTTGCCGTCGGGCTTGAAGGCTGGATTGGCAAACTGCGGCAGGCCGGTCAAATGCGTCAGCTGTGCTCCGGCCGCCAAAATTCCGGGCGCCGGAGTGGGCGAAGCGCCGGGCGCGGGACTCGGCGTGGGGTTCTGCGGCGTGTCGTAAGCGGGCGGCACCGCCGCATAGAGGTGGTACGTACCGACGACCGGCGTAACCGCGAAGTCGTCAAAGCCGAGCGAGTAGCCTTCCCATCCCAGCGCTAAGACCGACGGACCTTCAGCCGGGTAGGCCGGCGGTCCGCCGTACCAGTTTTGAAGATCGCCCAACTCGCCGTAAATCGGCAGATTGAAGGCTTGGTAAAGCGGCGTGACGCCGTTGATCGGACCCGAGTTTGAGTTGCACGGGCAGAGTCCGTAACCGAACGCACCGGTCGTTGACGGATTCTGGCCGCGTGGTGGTCCGGTCCAATATTCTTGGTTGAGCGTTGCCCAGGTGATGTGGTTGGTGCCGAAATCGGAGCCGGCATACATTCCGATCTGCTGGCCCGTCTCGGTCGAGATGTAAACGTAGAAGCTCGACGGTCCGATGATCATCGGCACGTTATAGAGCGTGCCCGACAGCCCGTCTGCCTGACGCAACGTTTCGACGGTGTCGAGTCCGTACGCGACGCTGGCGCCCGAATTGAACGACAAGGTTGCGATACCGACCGCAAGCTGCATCTTGCTGGTGGCGGCCGGATCGTATGACGTCACGGGCGGCTCCGACGCGCCGGCGTTGCCACAGCCCGCAAGCGCGGAAAAACCCATTAGTGAAAGCACCAAGGCTGCAAAGAGGCCGCCAAAAACGCGCACTATCATATAGTCACCTGCCAGTAGAGACGGAATGAAATCGGCGGCAGATTCGGATACGTCAAGTATGCTTCGTTGGAGTGCGAGCCGAGCGTCGGCGGCGCGTACGGCGCCGTTGAATAGCTGCACGGCGAACTGCCGCTGGTTAAGCCGGTCGTAACCGGCGTGCCGTAACAGCCGTTGAAGATCGGCGTGTTCCAGACTTCGTTGAACAAGTTGACGATCTGCAGTCCGAAAACCGATTGCGCCGCGCCGCGCAACGGCGGCCGGTACTCGACCGTCAGGTTCGCGTCGACGCGCGGCGTCGTGAGGAAACCGCCGGCCAGACCCGGCTCGGAAACGCCGCGGGTGGCGGCGATGTTTGGTTTGGTGCAACTGCCCGGGTCGAGCGGGTCGATGTACCCGGGCGATTGCGAATAAATCAGCGAGAGGCTCGTGCTCGGCACGATCACCGGAATGCCGTTGCAGTAGACCGCGGTGTAGTATCCCAGACCATACGGATATCCGGCATTGGCATAGATCACCGGATCGATCCGCCAGCCGTGGGAATTCTTCCAGTTGAACGCCGCGTTGAGCTGAAACGGCGAAAGGTCGGGCGAGCGATACGTGACGCCTAACGCCAGCGCCGCCGGTTGCAGATACGTTCCCGGCGGCTCGTTGCCGAACTGGCTGATGTAGGTCGCGCCGACCTGCATCGAAATCCCCAGCGGCAACTCCTTGTTGTAGAGCGCCTCGATCCCGGTCGCCTTTTGAATTCCGAGATTAGAGTAGGCAACGTCGCCGAAGACCGGATAACCGGTCTGGTAGTTGAAGCCGATGATGTTTGCGGTCTGCTCGATGACGTTGTAGCCGCGCCGGTAGAACGGCGTTAGCTTGACGGCCGAACCGTCTCTGAACTCGTGTGCCCACGAGAGATCGACGTTGGTGAAGGTCGCGCCGACCAGCGGCGCCTCCAGCGTCGAGCTGCCGAAACGATAGTCGCGGGTCAGCCAATAGAGCTGTTGGGCGTAATTCGCGCATTCCTGGTCGGCCTTGGGTCCGCAATACATCGCCGGCCCGAGCGTCTGGTTGTCGAACGACGGAATGTCTTCGAACGCTGCGTACGGCGCGGTGCTTACGTTAACGCCGACCAGACTGGGCAGCGGCATCGAAAGCGTGTGGCCGAAGCCCAAGCGGATCGTGTCGTTGGGATCGGGCGAATACGAACCGTCGAGATGCGGCTCGTAGAGCCGCTGATGCGCGACCGCCGGAATCGAAGCCGGTTGGCCCGCGATGCTCGGAATCTGGAAGTTATATCCGTCGAGCCGGAGCCCGGCTTCGGCCTTCCATTTGGTCGACATGTCGATCGTATCTTGCACGTACCAGCCATACTGCTGCTGCGTTACGGTGTCGTAGTCTTCCTCAAACGGAAAGCGCACGCCGTTGGGAAACCACGAGCTCAAATAGCCGCAACCGAGTGTAACGTGGATTGACGCACAGAAAGCCGGCGAGAAGAAGTCTTCCTCGAGACCTTCTTGCGCGTACGGGTTGTTGTTCGGCAGCAGGCCGCTGTAGGTGTACGGCAGCGGCAACGGCTCGTTCGGGTGGGTAATCGGATAGGTAATAATGTACGCCGGCGTCGTGAACGCGGTGTACGACGTGTAGTCGTAGCGGTCGCCGTAGGGAACGACGAATTCGTAGATGCCGCCGTACTTCAAGGTGTTCTTCGAGCCCAGCGAGGTCGTGCCGTCGACCTGTCCGGCGGTGCGCGTGCCGCCGAACGGATCGGCGTAAACGCCTTGGGCCGGCATGATCTGCGATTGGCCGATGAAGGTGCGCCAATAGCGCGCCGTCAGCAGCGTCGTGCTCCCCACATTAATGCCGTACTCGGCCTTGTATGCGAGAAACGGATTGGTGCGCGTGTCGGCCTGCGATACGAACGAGTAGGTGTAGGGCTGGCCGGGAAATAGCGGGATTAGGTTATCGCAGGCGTAGCTCTGCTGAGGGGAGTTAATCGGGCCGCTTGGACCGATCACGGGATACGGCGCGCACTTACCTTGCTGCGTGCCGCCCGAAATGTACGGCAGATACTGGAAGCCGCCGTAATCGAGAGTTTGCGTGATCGACTGGTCCTGAATGAAAAACTGGAAGCGCTGATTGTTGTTGTTGCCGAAGCGATAGATCAGGTTGTCTACGAAATCGTCCGACGATAAGAACTGCGGCGCATAGTAGACCAAATTCGGGTCGATCGTGCTGTCGAGCGTCGCAGCGTTGGTTCCGAGCGTCCCCAGCGTGTTGGCAGCCGTCCCGTTAATCCCGTATTGATAAGCTTGGCGCACGCCGATGAAGCCGGCGTAATTGGACAGCCGCTGCGACGGATCGGCCCAGCCCCACTCCAGCCCCAGCTGATGCAGGTACGGAAACAGCAGCGACTCGACGTCGATGTGAAAGTAGGTCGGATAGGTGCCGTTCTTGGCAGTGAAGAGCACCAGCCCGGTTCCGGTGTCGCCGTGCGTGGCGTCGCCCGCGCCCGGGATCAGCTGCACGCTGCCGACGCCGTTGAGCAGGCTGAAGTTGGAAATGTTCTGCAACGTGTTCTGTAGGTTCGGCTGCGGCGTGGTGTAGTCGATCCCCTCGAACTCGTACGCCGCCTCGAACGCAAAGCCGCCGCGAATCGACACCGTTCCGGTCTTGTCGATCGTCACGCTCGGGATGCTGCGCAGCAAGTCGTTCTCGTCGTTGTTGAACGATTTGCCCATCACCGTTTGGATCTGAGCCCCGGTAACCGTATACGTGTCGATCGTCATGCCGTGCTGGAAAGCGCTGCCGGGCGAGCGGGCATGGGTAGTGGCGATCGTCTTGAGCGTCTTGGAAAGCACGACGTTGATGCTCTGGTTCGAACCGTTGAGCACCACGACGATGGTCGCGTAAGAGAGGTAGCCCGAGTGCGTTACCGAGATCGAGTACGTGTCCGGCAGCGCGCTCAAGAAACGGAAGTGTCCCTGCGCGTCGCTGACGGTCCGATAGGTGGCACTGGGCGACTTGGCCACCACCTCCGCTCCCGCGATCGCAGCGTGCGTCTTGTCGTCGACGACGGTCCCGGTTACTATGCCTCCGGTCTCCGCAACCGCCCGCGCGTAGGCTGCCGCAATGCAGAGAAAGGCGATGAAGATCGCCCGCCTCATGTAGGGAAACTTTCAGTCAAGGATGAGCTCCGAGCCGCCAACACGCAACCTCCAAGATTGAGAAAAATCTTGGAGCCTTAGCTTTTAAAGCCGAGCGCCAATCTCCCGCTGTTCTTATCATAATCAACGCTTAAGACTTGCTTGCTAGCATGATCCCCTAGTGATCTTCGAAGAGCGCAATATCGAGGATCTCGTCGCGCAATGCCGCCTGGCCGAGGCCTCGGCGGCGCTTGCTCTTGCCGATGCCGAAGGCGCGCCGCATTCCGAGAAACTGCGCGCGATGCGCGCCGGCGTGCATGCATTAGCCGGAGAGGACCGCCTTCTGGCACGCGTCGTACCGCCCGAGCTGCTGGAGTGCCGCAACGCGGCCGATATTGCGAGCTACTACGAAGCGACGAATGCGCAACCCGATGTTTACGACCACTTCGCCGCGGCCGCATTGCTCGCGTGGACGCCGGACGCCGAAGGCGTCTACGCCTCGTTGCAACGAGCCCACGTGGGCGCCGTCGGCGAACGCCGGCAATTCTTGGCGGTGGCCGCGCGCGAGCGGCTCGCCCATTTTGCGTTGCTGTTTGGAAACGTCGCGCGAGCCGGTGCGGCGATCGAGGAAGCGATCGCGCTTGCCGTGGCCGAGCGCTGCTCGAGCTGGCTACTGCGTTGCCTCGCGGCCGCGGCGCGGCTCGCGCTTGACTGCGGCGACGCCGAACGCGCGGCGAATCTGCTCGCGCGCGCACATGCCGAAGGGCCGCCGGCGCAAGATCTTGCGTTATTCGCTGCGACCGGAGCCGCGCTTGCGGTAGAGCGCGGAGACGGCGATGCACTGCGTGCTTGGACCTCGCCGGCAGTACTTGACGTTGCGCTGCACTGCGATCGCCCCGAAGCGATTATTTCCGCGGCGCTCGCGACCTTGATCGGATCGGTTCCCGAGCCGCCGGATTCCGCCGTTACGACCGCGCTGCGGCGCGCAATTTTACAGACCGAAAGCGCCGCGATTGCGCCCGAGCTCTGCTCGATATCGGCTCGTTACGGCGATTTCGACACGGCGCGCTTTGCGGTCGAGACGTTGGCGGCGACGCTTGCACCAAAGGGGCCGTACCTTGCGGCGCATCACCTGTTGGGGCGCGCACATCTGCTCTTTCGTTCCGGCGACGGCGCATGGATCGACTGCGCAGGCGACGCGGCCCGCGCGTTCAACGCGATGGGGCTGCGGCGCTGGACGAATGAAGCAATGCAGTTGCTCGTCACGCAAGAATTGTCGCAGGACCGCAGGTCGCGCGGCCGTCACGACGCCACGCTGCTGACCGGACGCGAGCAGCAGGTCGCTCACCTCATCCGGCGCGGCGCGCGTAATCGCGAAGTCGCTTTGGCATTGCAGATCAGCGAACACACGGTGGAGCGGCACGTCAGCTCGATCCTCGGACGGCTCGGGCTGCGTTCGCGCTGGCAAATTGGCGACTCGCGCAAAAACAATGAACATTAACCCGCATTATATTTTATTATCGCCGCGTTAAGTTCGACTTGTCGAAACCTTAACGTTAACGCGGTTCCCGGGATGCACGGTCCGGCGTCATAGCCTAGCATCAATTTGAAGCTAGGCAAAGTTATGCTGCCGCTTCGGTTGCTGCTGGGAGTATACGCAATCAGCGAAGTTTTGACCGGAAGATGTCCTACGTGAGACGTTTGCTTGCGGCGTTTGCGGTTTTGCTCGTCGCTTCGTGCGGCAGCGGCGGCGGGCAGCCCAACGGCCCGGTCGTGAACTCGCCCGGAAGCGGCCCAACCCAACCACCCACGCAACTCGTGGGCGTGAAGGTAACCGTAACGGTGCCCGCAACGAAGAAAGCATCGCGTTTTCGTCGGGACTATATTTCCGTCAACACGCAGTCGCTGGTGATCGAGCTTTCGTCGGTCAACGGCGAAGGCGTCACCGGCGTCAATCCGACGACCATCAATACCGTTGCCGGCGCGCGCGGCTGCACGCAGCAACAGACCGGACTCGTTTGCAGCGCCACGGCGTCAGGCTCGCCCGGACAGGATGTTTTCTCCGTGACCACTTATGCCGGCACGAATTCAACCGGCCCGGTGCTGTCGGTCGGAACGGTTTCGGCGGAAATTCATTCCGGCAGCGGCATTTTTATCAGCAACACTCTCTCACTCGCCCTCGACGGCGTCATTGCGGGAGTGAAGCTCGAGCTTTCGCCGGATAAAGCCAAGCGCGGCAAAGCGGTGAACGCGGCCGTGGCATTGAGTGCCTTCGATGCGACCGGCGCGCAAATCGTTGGTCCTAGCGATTTTGAAGCGCCGATTGCACTAGAAATTCAGGGCGATACCGGCAACGCCTTTACGCTGCAGGCCGGAAAGCAATTGGGTCAGTCGCTGTCAATCGTCAAGCCGACCTCGAACATTACGCTGCGCTACGACGGCAACCGCAACGCTTCGTCGGTAACCTTGCAGGCCACCGTCGACGGTCCAGGCTCGATCGGTGCGAGTGACGACTTCACGCTGCGCGGAAAGCAGAAGTCGCCTCCGCCAGGCACGATCTACGCGCTCAACTTGGGTTCTAAGAGCGGGGAAGGCGCGACCGTCACCGAGTATGCCGGCACCGCGAGCGGCAACACCGCGCCGGAGCGCACGCTGCAGCTTAGCTCAAAGTTGTACGCGCGCAGCATCGCAGTTGACGCGGACAACAACCTCTACGTCGGTTACCTCGATAACTCGTTGGGCTATGACCCGGCTACGGGCAAGCCCGATACGGGCAACGAGATCGCGATCTATGCCTCCGGCGCCAGCGGCAACGCGCCGCCCACCGCGGTCATCACGTCCGACTCGTCCACGCAGACCGCGCTCTTCCCGCTCTTCACGAGCTTTGATCCATCGGGCGATTTGGTGACCTACGGCGCGACGGCAATAGACAGCATTGGCGGCGATGACGCGGTGCTTACCTACGCATCGGGAGCTTCCGGACCTGCCGTCCCGGCGCAAGCCTGGGCCTTTGCCCCTCCGGTGCTCTATTATGCTGGACCAACCGGACTTGCACTCGATAGCGCGGGCAACTTTTACGTCAACGGCGCGCTGCACTCCGAGCTCGGTCCGACGTACGGGCTCTTTGCGGTTCCGGCCTCGGATAACGGCAATGATTCGGTATACCCGTCGCGCACGATTCCGTGGAACGCCACGACAGAGCTGACGCCCGGCCAGACGACCAACGTCGTGCTCGACAGCGCGGGCGAGATCTTCATTGCCAACACGGTGGTGTCAGGCAGCGGGAGCAGCCTGTCATGTCAGGCACGCGCGAACGTTTATTCTGCCGGCGACGGCGGCGGCAGCACTCCGCAAAGCCCGCTGCGCGTTCTGACGTTCAACGGCGTATCCAGTACGGGTTACCAGTGCGTTTCCTCGCGAAACGCTCTCCAGCCGTTCTTCCCGACGATCGCACTCTACGGCACGACGCTTTTTGCTGCAGACGACTTTGCCAACGCGATCGACGAGTTTCCCGCTAATGGCAGCGGCACGCTCAAGCCCAGCGTAAGCATCGCGGGTTCGTCGACCCAGCTCGATGCGCCGATCGCGCTCGCGATCACGTCAGTTTCCGGTGAGGCCAAGGCCCAGCCGGCTCGTCCCCTTGACGCACTCTAAGCTCAACACAAGAGGAAAGCGATACATGAGAAAGACCCTCGTTACTCTCGCCTTGGCGGCCGTCCCGGCGCTAATCTTTAGCGCATGTAACGGCTCGGCCGGAGGCGGCTCGGGAATGAGCCCGAGCGCACCGAACGCGGCACCGCAGTATGGACGCGTTCACCGCGCCGACAACGGCCCATCATCTTTGCACGCCGGTGGCGCGACCTTTCCCGCCTATGCCTACAACTTTGGGGCTCAACCAGTCGGTTCTTACAATCAGACGCAAGAGGCGCCACCGCCGGGCTCGCTCTTTTACTCGTACGGCGGAACAGGTACGATCTATTACTGCTTGACCGGCAGCGGCTTCGGTCGGAAGGATTTCACCGGCCAGAGCATCACCTCGACCGACCCGTGCGCGGCGCTTGGCCAAAGCGCAACCGGGTTCGGCGGGCGTACCGACCCGCTCGACTTCATAGGAAGCGACGTTCCGCTCTTCTCGGCGGCCTACACCTCAGAGCCCGACTGCTGCAACGCCGGCACGGAGTATTACGAGCACCGGCTCTGCGACGGCAACGCGAGCTGTTCTCCGGCGCTGGGTCAACCGTTTGAGATCCCCACCATCGGCGGCCCGATCGTCTACCCCTACCAAACCGCCGACGATGACCTTCCGCCCGTAAGCAATCCAGGCACCATTAACCTCTCGCAGTGGACGTACTGCGCGATCGCCAACGGTACGGTCACCAGTTGGGACGATCCGGCTATCACCGCCGACAACGGCGGAAACTCCGTCACCGGAGGAATCAGCGAACAAATCACCTTCTACTACCGCACAGACGGCAGCGGAACGAGCTACTGGTTCCAGAACCACCTAACCGCCGCATGCAACGGCTCGTGGTCGGCACCCTATAACGCCGCTCCGTACCAGTCGGGCAGCCGCACCGCGGCCTGGACCGGCGGGGTTAGTCTGAGCTGGGGTGGTCTTACCACCTGCAATCCGCTTCCGGCGGCGTGCTTCGAAGGCGCATCCGGCAATCCGGGCATCATCGCCGGCATTCAAGCCACTCCGTGGTCGACCGGCTACGCGGAAGGCGCTTGGGCCGCGGCTGCGACCGGCACACCAATAAGTCAGGCCATCCTGCAGAACCAAAACGGCGAGACCGCTGGCGGCGGTGGGTTTGAAAGTCCAACCGACGCTTCCGCCGTATCTGCCGGTCTTTCGGGCGTCACGGCGGCCCACATCGAGTACGGCGAAGGCGCCGACGGCAACCCGCTCGAGTCGACCGAGCCGTACTGCCAGCTCGTCATAGATCCGTCCGACTTCCAAAATCCGACGGGCAGCGGGGCATATCCGATCGTCGCTATCAGCTACTGGCTCTTCTATCAATACCCACCGGCCCATCTAACCGACCAAGAAACCCTCGTCAAGTTCCTCGCCTCGAAAAAGGGGAACAACGTAATCGACAAAATCCAGGAATACCAGCCCCTTCCGACGGGAATCCACACAGCTATCCTGGGCGCTCTTAAGGGGAATAAGAAACAGAAACACAACGCTTGCCTCACCACATAATCGCTCTGAAAGCTACGCGCGCCGCACTCGTGCGGCGCGCGTACACCCTTGTCTTCTGCACGCTGGCGCTGGGCGGTTGCGGCGGATCGAGCTCCTCGAGCGCGGTCCCGTCGCAGGCGCAGAACGCCAGCGTTCGATTTGCCGAAGGCGCTCCGGTGCTCGATGCCACTCCCAGCGGCGGAGCGCTTGGCACGGACGTCTATTTGCAAGTGAACGG
The DNA here is from genome assembly GCA_035654155.1 of Candidatus Babeliales bacterium. GTDB lineage: Bacteria > Vulcanimicrobiota > Vulcanimicrobiia > Vulcanimicrobiales > Vulcanimicrobiaceae > Cybelea. The sequence continues at coordinate 13,655 of DASRXM010000031.1, read as the reverse complement.
CAATACGATTGCGTCTTCTTTTGATTACGGCACCTTTACGCCGTTCGTCGCGGTGAGGGCCGGCACGCAGTCGGTCGTCGTGCGCAACGACCTCGGATATGCCCTCGGTCCGCTCAAGACGCCGTCGCTCACCGGCGGCGACAGCTACACCCTGATCCTGGTGGGCTCGTTTCCCAACTACAGCGTTCTGGTCTTTCCTGAGCCCAAAAGCAACGGAGAAGCGCAGCTCTCGTACTATGCCGCCTCGCCGAGCGTGCCGCAAACCGGTTTCGGCACGTTTCGCGCTTCGAGCAAGTCGGATTTCAAGCAGCTGGGTACGGCCAAGTTCGGCAGCGTCGCAACCGTGACGTTGGGCAAAAGCGTCACCAACGTCGGCGGCTTCGTCGGTACCGCGCCAAAGCCGATCGCCACGATGACGCCGGCGCAAATCAATGGGCTCGACTCAAAGAACGCCCTGCCGTATTACAACGCCTACCGGCTCTCGCTCTTTCTCTTCGATCCCACATCGAGCGGGCTGGGGCCGATCTTCGGAGCGCTCGATCAGTGAAGGCTTCCACGACCTTCGCGCTGCTGATCGGCGTCGCCAGCGGCGTGATCGGGTTTGCCGGATGCACGACCAGCGGACCCGCGCCGCAGTCGATCTCGCAGCCGCCGCTGCCGACCGCAACACCGGCGGCAAACTACCTGTACGTCAACCATAACGGCAAGTTCTTTGTCTACCATTTGCCGCTCGAGGCCGGCGCCAAGCCGGTGCTTACGCTGACGGAGTGGCCGGGGCTGCCTTTGCCGCCGGTTATCACCGCCGATCAGTACGGCAACGTCACCTTGGCAAGTACGTCGCAGCTACGCATCTTTCACGCCCCGATCACGAGTCTGGATCCGTCGCACGCTAAGCTGGTGATTCCGCTCACACCGGCGATCACGGAAATTGGCCAGTTCGGCGCGGACTTGGTCGACATGGAGTACGACCCGAACGAGAACTTGTGGCTGTTCAACGACTTGGGCGCGGAGATCTCGGAGCTGCGCGCGCCCTTGTCGCGCAACATGGTCGCATCGCTGACGATCGGCTTTGGCGCTCCGGGCTCGAAGACGGCAGGCTTCACCGGGCTAGTGCAAGGACGCTTCGACGTCAACGCGACGCTCTATGTTTATGCGACCTCCTCGACGCAGGCCCGCCTGTTCAAGATTCCTTTCCCGTACGCCGCGCCGCCGGGCAACGAGGGGATAAATCTCGAGGAAGCGGATTTCATCGACACCTCGCAGTGGCCGCCGACTGCGCCGAATGCGCCGTCGCTGCTGCTCGGGCAGTACACCGGCGATCTCCACTCGCCCCCGCCCGGCATACCGCCATCGCCGCCGGTAGACGAGATGAGTCAGTTTCCGCAGCCGTTCATACCGTCGATCGGGCGCTTTCCAGACGCATCGTCGAACGTGATCGTCGGCGCGCTGATTGCCGATCCGTATCGCTACAGTTTTTACGCGCTCGACGGCGACGATGGAGCCCTAACCGTCTATGGTTTGCCGATGCAGCCGAACGCCGCGCCGAAAATCACGATCAAGTGCATCGGCGGCCCGGCCTACTGCGACGAAAAGCCCGAGAACCTCTACCTAGCGCCCTAAAGCGCTTTACGTGGCTTCGATCGCCAGCTTTAAATCTTTGAGGAACTCGCGCGCGGTCGCGTGCGCGATCTCGTCGCCGATCGTCGCATCAAAGTGCGTTCGGGTTTCGTCGGACGGCGGCACGTAGGATCCGTCCAGCTCGATGTAGCTGCGAGCCGGGTGTCCCTCGCTTCGGACGCAGAGCGTTCCCTTAAACCGCGGAAAGACCATCGCTTCCGCCATCCACGATATCTGAATCGCGGCACTCGAATTGCCGGCAGCGCAAGTGCCGCAGGCTTCGACGCGCACTTCGCGATCGAGCGAAATGCCGTAGATCGTTTTTGGACCGCTGGTCGGAACGTGCAGCCGCAGACGCGCGACGCCGTCGTCACCGCGTCGCTCGATCAAGAATCGTTCGAGGCCGCGGTGCGCTTGCTCGACCGAGCGCTCGAGCGGCGCGACGTCGTGGAGCTGGGGCATCCGCAAAGCATAGCATTGCATTGTGAACCCAGGAGGAATCGAATCGTTCTTAAGTCCTTCTCATCGTCGCGATGGGCCGCCGCCCGCTGCTTCGAGCGCCCGCTCGACCGCCGCGATAAGCTCGACCGGCTCCGAGGGCTTGGGGATAACGTCCGCGATTCCGTAGATCTCCATGAAGTCGCGCAACGCCGCATTCGAGGGCGTTGCGGTGTAGAGGGCCACGGCGATTGCCTTCGTTCGCGCGTCGGCGCGCAGCGCCCGCACGAATTCCGCCCCGCTCATCGCCGGCATCGAAAGATCGAGCAAGATCAAATCCGGATGGCCGTTCGCGGCGCAGGCGAGTGCTTCGATCCCGGTCTTCGCTTCGAGAACGGTGTGGCCGGCATGCGAGAGCAGCGTGCGGACAAGCAGGCGCGCGTTGTCATCGTCGTCGGCGACGAGCAGCGTTGCCATCAGGATGCGCGCTTTAAATAGGTTTCGATCTGACGGGCGAACCTTTCGGGCTCGATCGGCTTGGCGATGTAACCGTCGAATCCAGCTCTCTCGATGCGCTGGCGTTCGGTCGGCATTACGAGCGCGGTTACCGCAACCAGCGGCGTCGACGCAAGCCGCGAGTCGCGGCGCAAGAGCCGCACGAGCTCGTAACCGTCGATGCCCGGCATCAAAATATCGATCAGCACCAGGTCGAAATCGCTCTCGCGTGCCGCTTCCAGACAAGCCGCGCCGTCGGCGACGCCGTATGGCTCGTGGCCGAAAGCCTTCAGGAGAAAGAGCATCAAATCGAGATTGGCTTTGTTGTCGTCGACCACGAGAATTCTGGCGCTCATCCTCTCGATAAGGATTCCTCCGGCGGGGCTTTTGCCGGCAGCGTCAACGTAAAGGTGCTGCCGCGTCCAAACTCGCTGGCGACGCTGACGTCGGCGCCGATCAGCTGCGCCAAGTTGCGAGACAGATACAGGCCTAGGCCTGTGCCCTCGAATCGGCGCTCGCGCGTCGGGTCGAGCTGCTCGAACGCCTCGAAAAGCCGGTTGAGGTTCTCCGTTTTGATTCCGATGCCGGTGTCGATCACGCTGATTGCGATCGACGGCCTGCCGTTTTCTTGCGCGGTGCGCGCGTCGATCCGTACGGACCCTTTCCGGGTGTACTTGATCGCATTGTCGGTCAGATTCAGCAATATCTGACGCAGGCTGCGGCGGTCGGTCGTGACCTCGGTTACGTCCTCGGAGATCGTAGAAGCGAAGTGCAAACCTTTTTCGGCCGCGGCCGGCCCCAGCGAAGCGCTGACGTCCTCGATTACCTGACGCACCGGCACGCGCTCGAAGCTCAGGTCGCGCTTGCCCGACTGCACTTTCGCAAGATCCAAGATGTCGTTGATTAGGGAGAGCAAATGGCGCGCGGACCACTGAACGATCTGCAGCTGACGATCCTGCTCTTCGGTGAGCGGTCCGGGCAGTTTCATCAGCAGCGCTCCCGTGAAGCCCAGAATCGCGTTGAGCGGCGTTCGCAGCTCGTGGCTCATCGATGCGAGAAAGTAATCCTTCGCGCGGCTAGCGCTCTTCAGCTCGGCGTTGAGCTCTTGCATCTGCTGCTCGGCCGCCCGGCGCTCGGTGACGTCGCGAATGGCGCTCGCAATGAACGTGCCCTCGCGCGTCGAGACCGGGCTCAAACTGATCTCGACCGGGAATTCGGTGCCATCCTTGCGCAGCCCGTAGAGTTCCAGTCCGAGCCGGCCCATCGGCCGCACTCGCGGGTCGGCGGCGTATCCGCTGCGCTCCTTGACGTGATTGCCGCGGAAGCGCGCTGGGATCAGCATCTCAACCGGCTGGCCGATCAGCTCCTCACGGTAATAGCCGAAAAGCCGTTCGGTTTGCGCGTTGACCAGGCGGATGAGGCCCTCCTTATCGACGATGACGGTGGCATCGGGCGCATACTCTAGCAGCGGGAACCGGCTACCCGCCAAGTCGCGGAGCGAAAGATGCGGGATGTCTCTAAGGGAGACCGGCGCCTCGTCCATAATCTTCTCAAGAACTTCGCCGCGTACGGACTTCGTCCGTTCTGTATGGGCCGGGGGTGCCCAGGTATTCACACAAACGCAAATGCAAGGACTCGATGACCGCCACGAACTCGGGAATTTGCTCGCGCTCGTGCTTGCCAATCTCGAGGGGATGATCGACGGACTCGTAGCACCCACGCCCGCTCGGCTGGAGTCGCTTGCGGATGCGCTGCGGCGCGCGTGCGAGCTGCTGCGCGAGCATGACCCGGGCACGCAGGGCTGATGGAGCGCCACCGCATCCTGGTGGTCGAGGACGAGCCGCAAATCAGCGACGTGATTGCGGGCTACCTTGTGCGCGAGGGAATGATCGTCGAAGTCCGCCCGAGCGTCGCGGAGGCGCTGTTAGCGCTGGACGGGTTCACCCCCGACATCCTCATCCTCGACGTAACGCTTCCCGACGGCAGCGGGCTCGACGTGCTCCGCGCCGCATCGTTGCCGGACGCACACGTGCCGACGATCGTGCTGACTGCTCGCGTTGAAGAGGCCGACCGCGTCGTGGGTCTCGAGCTCGGCGCCGACGATTACGTCACCAAACCGTTCTCACCCAGGGAGCTGGTCGCGCGAGTGCGCGCGCTGCTGCGCCGCACGTCCGAAGAGGCGACGCGCTCTGCGAAGGACAAGCTCGCGCGCCGGATCCACGTCGGCGATCTCGAGATCGATTATACGTTCCACGAAATCAAGATGGGCGGCCGCCCGATCGGCTTGACTGCAACCGAGTTCAAGATCATCGCGCTCCTGGCAGAGAACGCGGGCGAAGTCTTCACCCGCGCGCATTTGCTCGATCGCCTCGGCGACGAGGGCGAGATTTTCGAACGGACGCTCGACCGTCACATCAACAATTTGCGTAAAAAAATCGAGAAGGACCCGCGAAACCCGGAGTACATCGTGACCGTCTACGGCGTGGGCTACAAGATGCGCAAGCCCTAGCGGAGAGACGACTACTAACTAGCCGCCGGTGGAGCGCCGCAGTTGTGAAGCACTTGTGAATGCGGCGTTCGAGAGTTCTTCGCAACCCCTCGCTAGGATGAGCCCATGTCCGACCTATTACAGCGCCGCGTCGTCGCTTGTCCGTACCATCTTGCGCAGCGCTATCTTTCCGACTGCATTCAAGCGCGGATCGGCGCCGGCGAAGCCGGCCATCTCGCGCTGACGTGTTCGCTTCCAGGCGGCGGCCAAATGGTCAGAGAGGTCCTCGTGACCTACACCGTTTCCGCCGATCCGATGCAGTTCGATCAGCCGTGGCGGATTCACTGGACGCCCAAAGCGGGTCCGTATCCCGACTTCGACGGCGAGCTGACGGTGCGCGCCGACGAAACGTACCGATCGTCGCTCGTCGAGCTGAACGGCACGTATCTTCCTCCCGGAGGGCTTGCAGGTCAGGCCTTCGATTCGGTGTTCGGCGGCCGGATTGCGGCGGCCACCGCCCAGGCGTTGCTCGAGCGCATCGGCACCGAGCTGGAGTCTCATTACGCGCGCGACGAACGCGGCAAAGCCACGGAGCAAGGAACGTGAAGAGCGGAAAGCCCGAAGACGCGCCCTTAATCGGAACGTTGCGATTCGTGTTCGTGATGGGCGTGACGTTCCTGGTGCTTTGGCTCGCCATGTACGGTCTGCTGCGCGACCGCTGGTGAGAGGGGTCATCTAAGTGCAGATTCATCGCTACGAGCGCTGGTGGCTAACCTTCGGCATGGCGATGCTCGTTTTGTTCCTTGCATTGATCGGTTTCGCCGCGTTCGCCGACAACATCAATCCGCCGACCGGGATGATGCAGATCGACCCGACCAAGGTCGCGCAAACGCCGCCGTTCGACAAGCCGGGTCTGCGCAAGCTCCCCGATGGCTCGTACGAAGCCTATTACGTCGCGCAAGTCTTCTCGTTCAATCCGGCGACGCTGACCGTTCCGGTCGGAAGCAAGGTGACGTTCTACGTTACGAGCGCCGACGTCGTGCACGGATTCTTCATTCCGGATACGGCCATCAACATGATGGCGATTCCCGGTTGGGTGAATCAGCAAACGCATACGTTCAACCGCCGCGGCACGTATCTGCTGATCTGTCACGAGTATTGCGGCATCGGCCATCAAAACATGTTCGGAAAGATCGAGGTTCGATAAATGCAAGCAGCCGCACGGGGCGAGAATCGCGTCGTTATCGCCCACCTCTATACGGCGACGGCGGCGATTGCGCTGGGCGCGGTCTTCGGCGTCTTCCAGGGCTTCGCGCGCACCGGAGCGTTCGGCGCTCCCGGCTGGTTCGACTACTACCGCGTGCTGACGATGCACGGCGTGCTGATGGCGCTGGTGTTCACCACCTTTTTCATCACCGGCCTTTCGCTTTTCGTGACGTACCGGACGGTCGCACGGGAACGGTCGCTGCGGGCGGACTGGTTCGGCTTCGGACTGATGCTGTTCGGCACGGCCATGGCCGCGGTGACGATTCTGAAAGGCGACGCGACCGTGCTGTATACGTTCTACGCGCCGCTCAAGGCGAGCCCATGGTTTTACGTGGGTGCGACACTGCTGGTGCTCGGCACCTGGGTCGTGGCCTTCGAGATATTCGAAAACGTCAACTACTTCCGGAAGCATAATCCGGGACAACCGATACCGCTGGTGCTATTTTGCGTGACTGCGACCTTCGTGATGTGGATCGTCGCGACGCTCGGCGTCGTTGCCGAGATGGTCTTGCTCGTACCGTGGGCGTTCGGATGGACGTCGGGCATCAACGTCATGATGACGCGAATGTTCTTTTGGTACTTCGGGCACCCGCTGGTCTATTTCTGGATCATGGGCGCGTACATCATCTGGTATAACATCATTCCGACGCGCTACGGCGGCAACGTCTTCAGCGACGCGCTGACGCGACTCACCTTCGTCATGCTGATCTTGCTTTCGACGCCGGTCGGCATTCATCACGAGTTCATGGAGCCCGGGATCGCCTCGGTGTGGAAGATGCTGCACACGGTTACGACTTACGGAGTCGCGATCCCGTCGTTCATCACCGCGTTTGCCGTATTCGCGTCGTTCGAGTTGTTTGCGATCGAGCAGGGGCGCAAAGGCTTCATCGCAACCGTGAAGGCACTGCCGTGGAACGATCCTACCTTTAGCGGCGCCGCGCTCGGCATGCTGCTGTTTATCGTGGGCGGCTTCGGCGGCTTGGTCAACGCCTCGTACAGCATGGACACGGTCGTGCATAACACGATTTGGATCGTGGGCCACTTCCACGTGACCGTGGGCGGCCCGGTGGCGCTGACGTTTCTGGGCGCCGCCTATTGGATGATTCCGCGCTTGACCGGCCGCGCGCTGTGGAAGCCGCACTGGGCGCTCCTCCAGACTCGTCTGTGGTTCGTTGGGATGCTGATCATGGCGCTCTCCATGCACGTTGCCGGCTTGATGGGCGCGCCGCGACGCACGGCGGAAGTGGCATACATGGGAGCGGCCGCGGCCAATGCTTGGCAGCCGTTCATGCTGCTGGCCGCGGCCGGAGGATTCATCCTATTCCTAAGCATTCTGACGTTCGCCGTCGTCGCGATCGGCACGCTCGTGGCCAACACGCCCGCGGAGTACGATGAAGTGGTGTTTGCAAAGCCGCCGGAAGGGGCCGCGCCGACGCCGTGGCCGCTACAGCACCTCTACCGCTGGGGGGCGCTTGCGCTTCTGCTGGCGGTGCTTGCGTATGCGGGGCCGTTGGGGGAGCTCATTCGCCATCCGGGGTATCTTGCGCCCGGCATGAGGACCTGGTAAATGGCACAAGACAAACGCATTTTGGTGCTCGAGGATGAGCCGCGGATTTCGGACGTTCTCAAAGTCTACTTGCAACGCGACGGCTTCGAGACGACGGTGTGCGTCACCGTGCAAGAGGCGCTTGCGGCGTTGCAGCGGTCCAGACCGAAGATGATGATTCTCGATCTGGCGCTTCCGGACGGAAGCGGTCTCGACGTGCTGCGCGCTGCCTCCTCAATCGGGGACCGCATCCCGGCGATCGTCTTGACCGCGCGCGGCGAAGAATCCGACCGGATCGTCGGCTTGGAGCTCGGCGCGGACGACTACGTCGTCAAGCCATTTTCGCCGCGCGAGCTGATGGCGCGGGTGCGGGCGCTGCAACGGCGCATCGACGAGCGAACGCCTTCGACCGCCGCCCCCGACGCGACGCTGCGAATCGGAACGATGGAAATCGATCTCGCATCGCACGAGGTCAAGATGAACGGAAGACTCGTCAGCCTGACGGCGACGGAATTTCGGATCCTCGGGGTGCTCGCGAGCAGTCCCGGCGAGGTTTTTACGCGCGCCGTGCTGCTCGACCGGCTACAGGATTCAGGCAACATCTACGAACGAACGCTCGACCGGCATATCAACAACCTTCGCAAGAAGATCGAGCCCGACAGTCGCAATCCGTCGCACGTCGTTACCGTCTACGGCGTCGGCTATAAGCTGCGGCGTTCGTAGGGAACCACCATAACCGGAACCAACGCGCCGCGCACCACGCCCTCCGCCACGCTTCCCATAAGCACGCGACCCAGGCCGGTGCGTCCGTGAGTTCCCATCACGATGAACTCCGGCCGGATTTCGGCGGCTAAACGCAAGATTTCATCAACCGGTGCGCCCTTTACGGAACGAGACGCCGTCCGCACCCCGCGATCCACGCGCGCGAGGGCGTCACCGAGCAGGCTTTTGCCCTCCGACTCCACCTCTTCGAGACAGCCGGGAATCAGTTGCGCCTGCCCTCCGCTCAGCATTGCGACCCTCGCGAGGTCCACAACGTGACAGACGACCAGCTCGGCGTGCAGCCGCGATGCGAATTCGCTGGCTACGTCGAGCGCGTGCAACGAGGGATCGGATCCGTCAATCGGGACGAGCAGGCGCACGTTCTCAGAGCTCCCTTCCCTAATCGGCGACGCCGTTCAAATCGTAGGTTGGGTCGCGTAACAGCAGCAACGGAAGCGCGCTGTCTCGCGTCATCTGCTCGGCTACGCTGCCCAAGCTCACGGTGCGCCGCTCCGTCCGTCCGTGCGTCCCCATGACGATCAGATCCGCGTGCGTCTCGAGCGCCAGCCGAAGGATCGCCTGGACCGGATTTCCGTGCAACAGGTGCGAGTGCACCGCAACGTTGTGCCGCCGTCCGATCCTGCGCGCGTTCGCGAGAATTGTTGCGCCGTTTTCGTTTCCGTCGCTTTCCGCCGATTCGGAGGCCGCGTGGCAGACGTGAACCTCGGCACCAAGGAGCTTGCTGATATCGCACGCGTAATCGAGCGCGTGCGATGCATCGGGCGAGCCGTCTACCGGAACCAAGATCACGCTGCCAGGTTACGAGGACCCCGAGAATTCCATGTGAACCGGCCGAGCGCAAAGATTCACGATGTTCATATTTAAAGATTCACGATGTTCATATTTAAGGAAGGCTTACGGCCGCCCGTGCGGTCTGCCGGCCTTGCGTTGCGCGTACTCTTGGAGACGCCGGCGGGCGCGCCGAAACGCCTGACGCACGGTGGCCGCGGCATCTACCGGGACCGGCGAGGTCCTCGGCTCGGTGACGATCGCCAAATCCGCGCCGGGAACCATCAGGTTGACATGAACCCGGAAAGCCCGGCCGCTGCGCTGGCCCGGATGGGTAAGTTCGATGAGAACCCGGCAGCCGACGATGCCGTCGAAGAATTTGTCCAGCTTTGCGGCTTCCTCGGCGATGAGACGATCCAGCGGGGCGGAACGATCGAATCCGCGATAGATGCTCTGCACGGGGAAATCCATGATAAGAAACTGTAGGCGGCGCATGGGAAGAACCTGCGAACCATCGGACGCTTGATGCGCGCGATGAGCTTGGAGCGGCCGGCCCCGATCGAGTCCGGCCCGCTGCGGTTGATCGAGAAGCCCCGGCCGCAGCCCGGCCCGGGCGAGATCTTGGTTCGAATCGCGACGTGCGGCGTCTGCCGCACCGACTTGCACCTCTGCGAAGGCGAGCTGCCGCCCAAATATCCCGGCATCGTGCCGGGTCACGAGATCGTCGGCCGGGTCGAGACCCTGGGTGCCGGGAGCCGGAGATTCGGAGTGGGGGATCGGGTCGGCGTCGCGTGGCTGCGCGAAACCGACGGAGTCTGCGCCTATTGTCGGCGAGGGCGCGAGAACCTCTGTCCCAACGCCCGCTTCACCGGGTGGGACGCCGACGGCGGCTACGCTGAGTACGCAGCGGTTCGGGAAGATTTCGCCTATTCGTTGCCCGATGCCATTGACGACGAGCATGCGGCGCCGTTGCTCTGCGCAGGGATTATCGGGTTTCGCGCGATCAAACGCGCGGGCGTCGTTCCGGGCGCCACGGTCGGGCTGTACGGATTCGGCGGCTCCGCGCATCTCGCGCTGCAAGTTCTCAAGCATTGGAAATGCCGCGTCTTTGTCATGAGCCGCGGCGGGCTGCATCGAGAGCTCGCCGAGGAGCTAGGCGCGGATTGGATCGGCGACGCGTGTGAAGCCCCGCCGGCGCCGCTGGATGCGGCGATCCTGTTTGCTCCGGCGGGCGATCTGGTGCCGCCTAGCCTTCAGGCGCTCGATCGCGGCGGGATCCTCGCGATTGCCGGGATCTACTTATCGGCCGTGCCGCCGCTCGATTACCAGCGCGATTTGTTCTACGAGCGCGAAGTGCGCAGCGTCACGGCCAACACGCGCGCCGACGGAGAAGAGTTCCTTGCAATCGCAGGAGAGATTCCGGTGAAGACCTACACGGTGCCGATGCGACTGGAGGAAGCGAACCAAGCGCTGAGCATGCTCAAACACGACGAGCTGCGGGGCGCGGCGGTCCTGCGCGTCCGGCACGAGAGGGAACTTACCGCACCGGCGAGGAGAGAAACTTTGTGAAGTGCATCGGAGCGCTCGCCGCGCTTTTAATCTTGGGCGCCTGCAACGGGTCGTTCGACGATCGCGTTCGCGAGCAGGTGCATCGCAGCATCGAGACCGGCGCCGCACCGGTGGTGCGCGTCGACAACGCTGCCGGCAGCGTTACGATTCGGGCGCAAGCACGCAACGGCGTAAGCGTCGACGCGACGAAGTATGGCAGCGATCTGCAGGAAGTTCGCAACGTTGCCGTGACCGTGCGCGCAACCGGCGAGGGCATCGCGATCGCCACGAGCTACGGCGACGGCATGCACGGTGGGGGCGTCCGCTATCGGATTGTGGTTCCGGCAGGCGCGTCGGTGCAGGTTTCCAATCTCGCCGGGGCCGTGGACGTTACGGGCGTGCGAGGCAACATCGACGTTGCAACGCAAGCCGGCGAAATTACGGTGGATGCCGGTCGCGTAGCCGGCGACCGTTCGATCAGCTTGCGGGCGACGACCGGCGCCGTCAAGTTGACGGTCGCGCGCCAAAGCAGCGCGAGAGTCGAAGCCTACAGCACCGTGGGGGACTTTTCGACCGACGTTCCGGGCGTTTCGCAGCAGCGCCAAAACATCGTCGGTGCGCGCGGGAGCGGAACGATCGGTTCCGGCAGCGGCCGGATTTCGCTCAACACGACGACCGGCGCGATCGTGTTGTTCGGGCGGCCGTGACCGCGGCGCGATTGCCGTCCTGCATACAAATCGCCCTAGTCGCCGTTGCGACAGCGGGACTCGAGGGTTGCGGCGGCGCCGGCCTCGCCCCGCTCCAGCAAGCGCCCCTCGCGTCGGCGGCGGCCAAACAACAGTCGCCGATCAAGCACGTCGTGCTGGTGATTCAGGAAAACCGCACCTTCAACGATTTCTTCGCGACCTTTCCGGGCGCCGATGGAACGACGACCGGTCTGGTTTCGGCAAACGCAGGTTGCAAGATTGCCACCAACGGAACGATTGCCCTGACCGAGCAAAATCTTGTGATCCCGACGGATCTCAACCACGAATTCGACGCCTACAGCATCGGGCGCGCCGGCGGCGCGATGTCGGGATTCGACAACATCCGTTTTCAAAACGGTAAGCTGGAGTGCACGTATCCGTACCAATACACCAATCCCGAGCAGATCCAGCCGTATTGGATCATGGCCAAAACGTATGCGCTGGCCGAGCACATGTTCACGACCCAAGGCGACAGCAGCTTCACCGCGCATCAAGACCTGATCGCCGGCGGGACGGTCGTGTCGAAGAGTCCCGGACTTGCGCTGGTCAACTTGCCGTCGTGCAGTAACTGCCGATGGGGATGCGACGCGAGTCCGGGCACCGTCACGTCGCTGATCACCGAGAACGACCAATGGCAGCAATACGTCGACAAGGGGCCGTTCCCGTGCTTGACCTACGAAACCATGGCAACGCTGCTCGACGCCAAAGACGTTTCGTGGAAGTACTACGTGCCGCCGGTCGACACGAGCTTCGGCAAGCTCTTGAGCGCGTTCGACGCGATCAAAGCGGTTCGCTACGGCTCGGATTGGAACGACGTCGTTACGCCGCAGACGGCGATCTTCAACGACATTTCGGCCGGTACGCTGCCGGCCGTTTCGTGGGTGATCCCCGATCAGCCCGATTCCGATCACCCCGGCGAGCCGGTCGACGACGGCCCGTCGTGGGTGGCGAGCATCGTCAATGCGATCGGCGAAAGCTCGTATTGGAGCTCGACGGCGGTCTTCATCATTTGGGACGACTGGGGCGGTCTTTACGACAATATCGGTCCGCCGCAGCTTGGATATGGCGGGCTGGGTTTTCGCGTGCCGGCAATTGTCGTCTCGCCCTACGCGAAGCCGCATTATATTTCGACGACGCAGTACGAATTCGGCAGCATTTTGAAATATATCGAGAAGAACTTCGGTCTGGGCTCGCTGGGAACCAGCGACGTCCGCGCGGCCAATATCATCGATTGCTTCGATTATTCGCAAGCGCCGATTACGTTCACGCCGATACCGTCGGTTCGCTCGAAGTCGTACTTCGTGCGTCGCAAACCTTCGTACTTGCCGCCCGACACCGACTGGTAGAGATGCGGTTTCGGATCGTAAGCCACGCGTGCCTCGACGTTAGTGCGGGCGGCAAGCGCCTGATCATCGACCCATGGTTGAGCGAGCCGGCGTACTGGTCGTCCTGGTGGCTCTGTCCCACGCCGCAGTACCAGCCGGATCTTTTTGACGCAGATTATGTCTACGTAACGCATTGGCATTTCGACCACTTCGACCCTAGGACGCTGCGGCGATTTCGAAAGACCACTATTCCGATCGTCGCGAAGTTTCCGATCTCGGGGTTGCGGCAGCAGCTCGAGAAGCTCGGATTCGAGCGCGTGGTCGAGTTGCGGCACGGCGAGCGCATGAAGCTCGGCGACGATTTTTGGCTGACCAGCTATCAAGTGAGCTTCCAAGACGACAGCGTTGCGGTCGTAGAATCCGGCGGGACGGTGCTCGTCGATCTCAACGACGCCAAGCCGCTGCCGTCGCTCTGGCGGAAGTTTCGGGCGCGGTATCCCCGCGTGGACTTCATGCTGCGCAGCCACTCTCCGGCTTGGTCGTATCCGACGCGCTACACGTTTGAGGATCTTGCCGATCGCCTTCCGGTGGATTCCGAAACCTATATGGAAGCTTTCGTTTCGGCCGCGCAGCAG
>DASRXM010000030.1:0-3459 GCA_035654155.1 Candidatus Babeliales bacterium | reverse complement strand
GCGACCGGCCGTGCCTTGGCCGGCAATGATCAAGGCGTCATCGTATGGCGGCACCAGAACGGCGCCACGGCGCGCGGCGATGTCGTTGGCGATGGCCTCGCGGTCTTCGCGCAGGCGATCGTAGAGGACGATTTCGGCCCCTAGCGCCGCGGTGCGCTGACGCTTGGCGCGCGGCGCGTCCAGCGGCATCACAATCACGCAGGGCATGCCGAGAAGGCGTGCCGCTGCAGCGACCCCTTGCGCGTGATTGCCGGAAGAAAATGCCACCACGCCACCGCCACGTTCGGCGGCTGGGATCGCCGCAAGCCTGTTATAAGCGCCGCGAAACTTGAATGAGCCGGTGCGTTGCAACGTCTCGGCTTTGAGGAAAATCCGGCCGCCGGTCATGGCGTCAAGCGCCGTCGACGTCAAAAGCGGAGTGTGCAGAGCAACGCCCTCCAACCGGCGGGCGGCCTCATCGACATCCGCGGCAGTAGGCAATTCGACCGGTGCGTCCAGGGCACTCGTCATCGGCCGTAACGTTAGCGCCCCGATCGCATGGCAAGCAAGGGCATCGGCACGGTCGCGGGACGGACAAGCGACGACGCACATGGGGCCGAATTCGTTCTTAGTCGAACCGCCCCGCGGCGTGAGCCAACATTGTATAAACCTTGCCGGTGTCGGACGTCAGATAGCCGCGGGCAACCGCTGGGCCGCGATCGCCGCGCGATACGTCGTCGAGCAGACGTTCGAACTCGTGAATATAGTGTTCGACAGTCTGCCGGAACTCCGGATCGGTGCGATATTTGTCGCGGATTTCGTCGAACGCCCTTTGTCCCTGCGGGGTGTAGAGGCGCTTTGTGAATACGCCTCGTTCGCCGCGTTTGTAGCGTTCCCACAGGTCGGCCGCGGCATCGTTGTCGATCATCCGCGTGATATCGAGGGAAAGCGCCCCGATGGAGTCCACCGGATCGCGCGAGGAGCTTTCCTCGGCCCGCAATTGTTCGCGCGAAGAAGGCGCAGGCATTGACTGGCTTTCTTCGCGGGAAGCGCGAGTGAGGAGCTCGGATAGCCAACCGCCATTGTGGCTCTTGCTATCGTCCTTGCCACCCGGCACCGGGCTGAGCGTGGGCGGACCGCTTCGCCGTGCGGGCGCGCCGGTGATGTCACGCGCCTGCGGATGCGGCGGAGCTCCGCTGTCTTGACGCATCGTACGGGACTGGGCGCGTCCGCCGCCCGCCGCGTAGAGCGGCTCAACGTCTCGGCGCAGGTGCTCGACCGTCTCAAGCGAGCGGCCATGACGAGCGACGATCCGGTTAAGCTCGGCGAGCGCCTCGATCTGATCTACGATAACGCGCCGCATCTGCGCCGTGCTTTCCGCCGTCTCCTGCGGAAGCTCTAGGATGCCGCGCCGCAACTGCGAGCGCGTGGCTTCGAGTTCCTGCTGCATCTCCGCCGCCATCTGCTTCATGCCTTGCATGACCTCATTGAAGCGGCTGGAGGATTCGTTGAACACGGACTGCACTTGAGCGAGGGTTTCGTCGTATACCGTGCTGAGCGTTTCGCTCGTGCGTGCGCGCTCTGCCTCGGATGTCTTGCGTACCAGCTCGTACTGCTCTTCGATCGTTTGCACGCTCTCGTTGCTGGTCTCGGCGATCAGGCCGGCGATTTCTCGCGCCCGCGAAGCCGCCGTATCGAGCGATTCTTCCAGCAGGCCCGAGAAACGCTGTAAGCGCTGGCCGAAATCTTCGGTGCGTGAATCAAGCGTCGAAATCAACATTTCGACGTCGGCCTGCCGCTGGGTGATCGTTTCCTCGGTGCGCCGGTTGCCGGTTTCAAGCAGATCCACCGCGTCGGCAAGGGTCCGGCCATGCGTACTGAACTGGTCGGCGAGGTCGCCAAGATCGGTGAGAACCTTGGCGGTGACGTTGTTGAACGTACCGAGGTGGTGTTCCACCTTGGTCGCAGTCGCGCCGCTCTTGCTGCTCAGATCCGTCATGGCGGCAACGAATTCGGCGACGCGCGTCGCCATCGTATGCTCGATCGAGCTCATGTTTTCGTGAGCGCCGCTGAGAACTTCCTGCAGCAGGATATTCGCTTCGCGCAGGCGCTCGAACAATGCGGTTGAGTCGGAGCGCAACATCGTGTGCGTCTCCATCATTTCCGCCACCGTCTCGGCCGCCGTCTGCTTGGATTCCTCGATCGCGCCCCTGGTCGCCCGCTGCAGGTCTTCGAGCGTGCGCGAAATCGTCGTTCTGGCGGCCTCCGTAACGCCCTGAGCGCCTTCCTGCATCTGCCCAAGCGTCCGGGTGATGGCGGCCATGGCGTTTAGGCTTGCGTCGTTGATCAACCGCGCAATCTCTTCGCTCTTGTCCATCAGGGTCTGGGTAAACACGAGGCCCTTGGAGTCGATCGCCTTCACCGTCTGTTCGGTCACGCGGCTCACTTCGCCGGCAAATTGCTCGCCGCGGCTGCTGAGCGTCGCGATGAGGGTGCTCGACTTTTCGTCGAGAACGCGAGCGATCTCGTCGACGCGCTGCGTCATGGCGCTGTTGAGCTCATTCGCTTTGTTGACGACGTTGCGCGTGACCTCCGTGCTCATGCCGACCAGTTTCCGCTCGGCATCGGCGGCGCTGCGGCCGATTGTATCGTTGGTCGACTGCGAGGTTTTGGCGAGAAGCTCCGCGGCGGAGGTTGCGCTTTTGACGATCGTATTGCTCAGCGCGCCGGCGCTGCGATTAAGCGAAACGGTCGCTTCCGCGGCGCTGCGATTGAGTGCTTCGGTCGCCGCCGTGCTCGCGGCCGTGCTCTTGCCGAGCGCTTCGGTAGTATTGGCCGCCAATTGGGCCAGTGCGCGCTCGGCGCTCGTCGAATTGGTCTTGATCGATTCCGAAAGCTGCTCAAGGCGCGAGTTCATCAGATCGGCCGCGGCGCGGCTGCGTGTCTCCATCTCCTGAACGACGGCTTCCGTGCGGCCGATAAGAAGCTGTTCCAATTGACCGACACGGCCGTCCAGCGTGCTCGCGACTTCAATCGCGCCTTCGCCGAGCACCTTATCGATATTGGCAATCCGCTCGCCGAGCGTGTCGGTAAGCTTGGCGGCGCGACTATCGATCTGGTTAGTGACGTCGGTGATGCGCTTGTCGAGCGCGGTAACGACTTGTTTGCCGCCTTCGGCAAGCGTTTTGGCGACCTCGCCGACCCGCGTCGAGAGCGCGCACGCAAGCGTCTCCGAACGGCTGTCGAGTGTTTCCTGGAAACGCGAAAGGCGCTGATCGAGGTTGCTGGTGACTTCGTTTGCCTTTGACGTGACCCGATTGTCGAAATTGTCGAGATAAATGCGCATGGACTCCGAAACGTCCTGGGTCCGCGCGCCGAGCCGCTCGACGAGTTCCGCGCCGTAGGTCTTCACCGTCCGGTCGAATTCGGCGAGATGGCGGGTGATGAGATTTCCAAGGGTGGACGAATCCCGCGAGATCT
>DASRXM010000029.1:0-22333 GCA_035654155.1 Candidatus Babeliales bacterium | reverse complement strand
ATTGTCGGAAATCGCGCGCGGCGCGCGTACGGCAAGGCCATCGCGTACGCGCAGCAGTTGCTTGTAGCCGACCCGTGGCGCGAGGATACGTTACGTCAGTTGATGTCGGCACGATACGAATCGGGCGACGCTGCGGGCGCGTTGTCCGAGTTCGATCGTTTCGCGAGGCTCTTGCGCGACCAGATGAACGCCGTCCCGATGCACGAAACGATTGCCTTGCGTGACGCGGTCGCGCGCGGCGCACCGATTCCCGGCACCTCGGATGCACCGAAGGCGCCGAAAAAACGTGAGGCCTTAGCCGCACCGTTTGTTGGGCGGGAACGCGAGCTAGAAGAGCTCCACACGCACTGGAGCCGCGCCGCATCCGGCAGCGGCAGCCTCGTGCTCGTCCGCGGCGACGCCGGCATCGGCAAAAGCCGCCTGGTCTCAGAACTCGCGCTAGTCGTTGAAAGCGAAGGCGGTCGCGTAATCGAGGGTGCGACGAGCTTGCCCGAGCGCGGCCCTTACGAGTCGGTGACCGAGGCGATGCGGCAGGGTCTGACGATGATCGCCGCGTTGCCGCTGCCTCCCGCCGTTCTGGCTGCCGCCGCCGGACTCGTTCCCGAGTTACGAACGCACCGGCCGGAGCTTCCCATTCTGACGCATCTCGACGAGCGTAGCGAACGCGAGCGGCTGTTCGATGCCGTTGCCCAAGTGCTGGTGGCGCTTTCCCGGCCGCGACCGCTGCTCGTAATTCTCGAAGACGTGCAATGGGCCGATGCCGCAACTCTCGAGTTGATCGGATTGCTCGCGCAGCGAGTCGCGGGCGCGCCGGTCTTTGTGATCGCGACGTGCCGCGAAGGCCAGGTCGCGCTGCCGCCCGTGCTGCGCTCGGTAGTGCGCGTGATGCTCGGGCCACTCGATTCGTCCGCCGTCGCGGCGCTCGCGGCTACCATAGCGCCGGCAGGGGCACCCGATGGCGCGCTCGTGCGGGCGGTCTTTGAGCGGAGCGGCGGCAATCCGCTCTTTGTCACGGAAATGTTGCGGGACGCGGCACGCGGTGTTTATGACGCGGCGGTGATTCCCGAAAGCATCGCGGCAATGATCGTAACCCGGATCGAACCGCTCAAGGACGCAACGCAAAAAATCGCGCAGGTTGCGGCCGTCGCGGGCGCGGCATTCGCATTTGATGTGGTGCGAGAGGCGACGGGTTTTTCCGATACGCTAATGCTCGCTGGGCTCGACGAGCTGCTCGATCGCCATTTGATCCGCGAGTCGACCGAGCGCGGCAGGTACGAGTATGCATTCACACACGATCTCGTACGCCAGGCGATTTACGACGCGATTTCCCCCGACGCGCGAATGCGCCGCCATCTTCGCGTCGCTCGCGTGATCGAAAATGCATACGCGAACGAGGCGGTCAAGCCGGCGGTCGAGATCGCGCTGCATTACGACCGGGGAGGCGATGCGCTCGCGGCCGCGCAATGGTATTTGCTCGCAGCGCAGAGAGCGGCTTCGCTCTATGCAAATGGCGAAGCGCGCGATCTCGCAACGCGTGGGTCGGCGCTGACGGCCGGGAACGATCGCCTGCGATTCGAACTCTTGCTTATACGTCAGGAGATGAACGTCCGTCTGGGCGAGCGCGCTCCGCAGTCGGCCGACCTGGCGGAAATAGCTCGCTGCTCTTCGCTACTGGATGACGAAGCGGCGTTGACCGCGCTTCGTCTTCAGGTTAACTTCACGCACAGCTTTTGCGATCTCGAGGAAGAGGCTGCGGCGGTCTCGCGCTTGCGCGAGCGCGCCGAGTCCACCAAAGATGTTCGCTGGAAGGCAGTCGCAATCGAACTAGAGGGCGCCGCGGCATTGCGCAGGGCGGATGTCGACGCGATCCTGGCCTGCGGCCTGGCGGCGAAAAAGCTCTACGAGCGGTTGGGCGACCCCGCCGGCAAGGTTCGGGCCTTAACCATTGCGTCGATCGGGTGCGCCGGTTTCGGACGTCACGAGCAGGCGTTTCGATGCGCCGATGAGGCGCGGCGCATCGGCGTTTCCGCCGGCGATCCTGCATTAGAGCTTTCGGCGCTTACGGCCGCCATTCTGCAAGCATGCGAAATCCAACAGTTCGCGCACGCCGCCGAGCTTTCGCGCGAGCAGCTTGCCCTCAGCCGGAGCATCGGACATCGCTTTACCGAGTGCTCTGCCCACGGTAATCTCGCCGACGCGCTAAAGCATCTCTGGCAGGTAGACCAGGCTCTGGAACACTTCAGGACGGCTATCGCCCTGGAGAAGGCGATGAGCCTTTCGGTCGGTTATCAGTACCTGGCCAGGTACGCTGCGTTGCTCGGTGCGTTAGGCGAGTTCGACGAGGCACTGAGACTCTTCGGTGAAGCCGAATCGTTATCGCGCCGCATCCGGCGACCGGGGCTCGAAATCATTGCGGCGAGCCTTCGCGCTGAGATGCTATGGCAGCGCGGTGCGACTGCACCAATGCGCCGAGCGGTAGCGGGAGTGTTAGAGTTGGCTCGAGGGTTCGAGCGACGGCCGTGGTGGTGGTTTTCATTTGCACTAAACGAGGCGCGATTGTTGCGCTATGACGGACGCTTCCTCGAGTCGGCGGAGTTGCTCGAGTCGAACCTCCCCGATATGCGCAGGTTCTCGCGCCCGCTGGACGAGCTCTCCGCCACCGATGAGTTAGCGGCTACGAATCTGGCGGCCAATCGATTGCAAGAAGCGGTCGGAGCAGTTGAATCGGCGAGCGTCCTCGTTGGACGAATAGAAGATCCAACGACCATGCTCCATCCCGTTGAGCATCATTGGATCGCGTATCGCGTCTATCGCGCGGCCGGCGACGATGCACGAGCTGCGGCGGCGTTGAACGCAGCCGAGAGATCGTACGAGCAGCGCAGGGACGCGATCGGCGATCCGTCCCTCCGTGCGTCGTTCGAGGCGATTCCGCTGCACCGCGAGCTGCGCGCGGCGCTCGAACCGATTATCGAGTAGAAGCCGGAGCCTTAAATCCGCCCGTTTGCGTCAGCGCGGCGGGTCGGGCCAAACGCCGGTTGCGGACGCCGCGCGCAGGTCCACGTGCCAGGGCAGCGCCAGATAACGCTCGCGATCTTCGCCTTCCAGAGCGTTGCTGCTCTCCTCGAGCAGTTGCGTAGCACGGTCGAGCGCTCGAGCTGCCTGCTTGGGATCTCCGTCGCGATGAAATATTTGCGCCGCCGCCCACCAGCAATACGACGGCCAATCCGTTTCTCGGGCAATGGCATTTTCGTCTGCAAGTAATCGCTCCACCGCGTCGCGCGCAGACGGAAGATTGCCGGTCCGTGCCTGCCAAAGCGCAAGATCGGCAAGCGTCTTAAGCGACCAGACGAGAGTGCCGGACTGTGACCGCACGCGAAGCGACGATTCGGCCAGCTCAATCGCGCGAGGATAATCGCCGCCGGACGCTTCGGCATACGCAAGATTCTCGAGTATCGATGCTTCGAGCCATTGCAATTCGCTCCGGCGCGCAAGCGCAAGCGCTTCCTCCGCCGCCTCGCGCGCGCCGGCAATTTCCTGAGTATACGCGCGAAACAGGACGAGATTGCCCAGTGCTGCGACCCTCCCGCGCGCATCGCCGCCGCGTTCGAACAGGTCGACTGCCTTATCGGTCGCGACTAGCGCTCGCTCGAAGAATCCAAGTTTGGCTTCGAGAATGGCTTCATTCATGAGCTGGGCCGCCATGCCCGCCAAGTCGCCAAGTTCATCGAATATCCGCATGGCGGCGGCAAAGTGCTCGCGCGCCTTCGCGTGACGCGCATCGCCGGCGATCGACGCCATCCCGAGTCGAGCGTGCGCCTGCGCCGCGTCGACCGGTCGACCGACCCTTAACGCCAAGTCAAGGGCGTGCGAAGCGAGTTCGAAGCAGCGTACGGGATCGCGCCGGGTATACGCGATCGTCGACGCGATCGGCAACGCGCGCAACTCGAGCGCCGGATCTACGTCGCGCGCGATGCTGCGGGCTTCCTCGATCAATCGTTCGGCATCGGCGAGGTGGGAGCGATGGGCTTCAACGAGGGCTATGCCGCAGAGCGCCGACACCGTCTGAGGTGCATCGCCGGCGGCGCGCGCGCACCCCAGGGCAGCCTCGCCCGCGGCATATGCTTCGGCAAGGCGTCCGGACCGCGACTCGATCGTGCAACTTTCCAGCAACAGGTCCGCCCGAGTGCGCGGATCGGTCGCAAGCGCGAGCGCGCGATTGCAGAGCGCTCGCGCCTCAGCCAACGCTGCCAGGGAGATCGATCGCCGAATCGCTTGCAAGTAGCAACGCGCTGCATTCTCAACGTCGCCGGCAGCCTCGTAGTGGCCGGCGAGCGTCGCGGAGAGCTCGGGCACGCGCTCGGGATAGAGCGTTTCGAGCACGCGGGCAACGCGCCGCCGCCGGATCGCGGCATCCTTGGGCGGCACGCCTCGCGCGATTGCTTCGAGCATCAGCTGGTGGCTGAAGCTGTACTCGAGATAGCCGCGTCCGCCGGCCTCACGAATGACGCGCCGGTCGAGCAGTTCGTCGAGCGCGTCGGTCAGTGCGGCCTCCTCCCAAGAGCTGACCTCGCGAACGGCATCGCGCGAAAAGCGATCGCCGATGCACGAGGCAATCTCCGCAACCGTTCGTGCGTCCTCGGAAAGCCGCTCGATGCGCTGCGCAACGGCGGTCTGCAGCGACGCCGGAACCGCGCGTTCGCCTTCGACGACCTCGGCGACGAGCTGGGTTAAGAACAGCGGATTTCCGTGCGACGCTGCGAGCAGTTTTTCGGCGGTGCGATTGCGCATGTCGGAGAGTACTGCGCGCAATGCTTCGACGTCGTGCACCGAAAGCGGGCTCAAGATGATGCTTTGAGCCGAAGCCGCGACGCGCGCCTCGCGCCGCAGCCGATGCAGCGCATGAACGCGGCTCGTCTCGTCATCGCGATACGTTATAAGAATCATCACCGGAATCGCGTTGAGCCTGCCCAGCAAAAATTCGAGCAATTCGATCGAGGCGGTCTGCGCCCAATGCACGTCTTCCAGGATCAGCAACACGGGACGCGGCCTGGCCAAATCTGCGATGCAGCGCGCGAGCGATTCGAAGAGGCGAAGCCGCTCGCTCGCAGGATCTAGCGGCGGCAGCGCCGGAAGCGCGACCCGCGCGTGAATTTCAGGTACCAACGATGCGACCGAAGCCAGCGAAACGCTCGGCTTCAGCGATGCCACCAGCGCCAGCGCCGATCGCAACGCATCAACGACGCTTTCGTAGGGAATTGCCTCCGGAGAGCTGGTCGCTCCCACCAGCACGCGTCCGCCGCGCTCTTCGACCGCGTGCGCAAATTCGAGCGCCAAACGCGACTTGCCGATGCCGGCTTCGCCGCCGACGAACGCGCAGGTTCCACGGCCGCCGGCTGCGCGGCTCCAGGCCTGCAACAAACGTTCCATCTCGTCGCGCCGCCCGATGAACGGCAGAACGGCGGCTTCCGAAGCAAGTGTGGAGCGTTCTGGCTCTTCCTCTTCGGTTGCCAAAGCCTCGCCACGCCGAACGCGCTCCGCAACTGCCGTAGTTTCGGGCATTGGTTCGGTGCTCATCTCCGCGCGCAGACGCTTTTCGAATCCAGCGTACTCGCTGAGCGAGCCGGCTGCGTCGCCGCTTTCGTAGCGCATCGAAATTATTCGCCGTACGACGTCCTCGCGCCACGGATCGACCGCCAGCACTTGCCGCGCGGTTTCGATTGCAAGCGGAAAGTTTGCATTGCGCCGAGCCTCGGAGATGCGCTCGCCCAAGCAGCGGAGATACACGTTGCGGTAACGCTCTCGGATGACGTCGAGCCAATCGTCGTAGATCTCCGGCAGCAGGTCGCCGCGATAGAGTTCGATCGCTTCGTCCAGACGGGCGCGATCGCGCGACGCAGCCTCAAACTCGTCGACGTCGAGCCAGATATCCGCATCCGGCTTCCAGGCGAGCTTCTCACCGTCGATCGAAACGTAGCGGTCGATGGGCGCGGGCAGAATCTTCGGAAGGTCGCTCAGCGTCGCGCGCAGTTTCGCGCGCGCGGCTCCTTCCTCGTCGTCGGGATAAAGCAGAAATGCGAGGTACTCGCGCGCGACCGGCGCGGCGCGATGCAATAGAAGGTAGGCGAGAACCTGCAGCGATTTCCGCGGCGTGGCAAGCTCGAACCGCGCCCCCTCGAGCGCGATCTCCAAATGTCCAAAGAGGCGAATGTCGAGATGCCCGGGCTTCTTAGCCTGGGCCGGGCGGAGCTCGCTCACCTTCGCGGTCTTGCCCACAGGGTGAGCACCCTTCTTGAGGCGCGGCCTTCCCTCCCCGGGCTCGCGTTTTTCGCGCGCCACGGGCGCCCGAGCGGATCTGTAGCCCAGGCCGTAGTTTTTGGGTACATTCCACCACTGAGCTTCGAAAGGAATTGAAATGGCAGATTCGAGTCTTTTAATGCCCGGTGCCGACGAAGAGTATCGCCGTTCGCGCGACCGTTTGCGCGCAGCCGAGATCGACCTACGCGATCGCATCGAAGCGGTGGCTGCGATGCGGCGCACGCTGCCGCCGGGCCCGGTCGTACCGGACTACACGTTCGTCGAAGACGGCAATCGCGTTCGTTTGTCGGAGCTGTTCGCCGACGGTAAGCCGCACTTGATCCTCTACCATCTGATGTACTGGGCTGATGACGATGATTTCTGCCCGATGTGCTCGCTGTGGATCGACGGCTTCAATGGCGTCGCACCACACGTAACGCAGCGCGTCAACTTCGCGATCGCATCGCGCGCGCCGTTCGACCTGCTGCAAACCTGGGGCGCTCGCCGCGGGTGGCATCGTTTGCGTCTGCTTTCGGATGACGGTCCGGTGTTTGCCCGCGACATCGATGCCGAAGATGCCGACGGCAATCCCGATTCGACGATCGTCGTCTTCGCTAAAGACGATGACGTCGTGCGCCACGTTTACACCGCACATCCGATGCTGGAGGACCGCCAGCGTGGGATCGACCTGCTCTCCCCGGTCTGGAATCTCTTCGACCTGACGCCGTCGGGACGCGGCGAGTGGTTTCCGAGCAACGGCGCCTTCGATGCTTCGATCCGGGAGCCGGCAGCTCGCGCTTAGTCTCGCAAAGATCGTGGCAAGTCTAGCGTTTCATTCGGCGCGTTCCACGCATCGACGAAAGACTTCAGAACTCTCGCCGTAAAGCCCCAGATACGCCGGTCCTCGTAATCGAAGGCATAACTCGTGGTGCCTCGGGCGTTGCTCAGCTCCGGATCTTCATGTAGCGCGCCGCTTGCGACGATCGCCGCCAAAGGAACGGTGAAGACGCCGACGATCTCTTCGCCATCCACGGCGAAGCGCGTTCGATCGTCGAGAATCCCGACGACCGGCGTAATCAAGAAGCGATACACCCCCTGCTCGATCTGCGGTAGCCGCCCGACGACCTTGACGCGCTCGGTCTCGACGCCGAGCTCCTCGGATAGCTCTCGTAGCGCGGTCTTCACCGGATCTCCCGCATCCGCAGGGTCCTCGATTCCACCCGGAAAGCCGATCTGGCCGGGGTGACGGCGCAGATGTTGCGCCCGCTCGACAAAGATGACGCTGTGAGGAATTCGCGCGAGGATCGGCACCAGCACGGCGCCGCGGCGCCACTGACTTTCATTCACCGCACCAAATTAGATGATAGATCGCATCGGGCGGTTGCGCCGGACCGCAAAACGGCGTTCGGCTAGGAAAATCCGGCGAGGCAAATAAACGGCTCAACGTGAGCGGCACCCTGACGTTTCTGTTTTCAGATATCGAAGGCAGCACGCAGCGCTGGGAGCGCGACCCCGGCGCGATGGCGGCGGCGCTCGCGCGCCATAACGAGCTGCTGCGCAGCGCGATCGAAACGCACGGCGGTCACGTCTTCAAAGTCATCGGCGATGCCTTTTGTGCCGCGTTCGCGGCCGCGCCGGATGCAACGGCGGCGGCGCTTGGAGCCCAGCGCGCGCTGCTCGCGGAAGATTTCTCGGCGGTCGACGGACTGCGCGTGCGCATCGCGCTGCACACCGGCCACGCGGAAGAACGCGAAGGCGATTATTTGGGCCCCACGCTCAATCGCGTCGCACGTTTGGTGACGATCGGTCACGGCGGGCAGATCCTGATTTCGAGCACTACGGCGAAGTTGCTGCAAGAGGCCACGCCCGACGGGAGCGTGCTTCGCGATCTCGGTGCGCATCGGCTAAAAGATCTCACTCGGCCCGAGCGCGTTTACCAGCTGGCGGCGCCGGATTTGCTCGACACGTTCCCGCCGCTGCGATCGCTGGACTACCTTCCCAACAACTTGCCGCAGCAGCTCACGTCGTTCGTGGGACGTGCCGGAATAATCGCCGACATTAAAACGCTGTTGGACGAGCATCGTCTCGTTACGCTGGTGGGAACCGGCGGAGCCGGCAAGACCCGTTGCGCGATTCAAGCCGGCGCCGACCTGATCGATCGCTTTGCCGACGGCGTGTGGATCGTCGAGCTTGCTCCGATTTTGGATCCGGCACTCGTTACGGCCACGATCGCGCAGGTCTTAGGCGTGCGCCAGGCCGGAAGCGAAGATCTCCTCAAGACGCTCGTAACGCATCTCGAGCAGCGGCAACTGACGCTGATACTCGACAACTGCGAGCATCTCATCGACGAAGTGCGCCGGGTCGCCGCGGCAGGCGTGCGCGCGTCCCCCGGCGTGCGGATCCTCGCAACCAGCCGCGAGCCGCTGAAAATAGCCGGCGAGCACGTCGTTTACGTTCCGTCGCTCGAGGTACAGGACGCCGTGCAGCTCTTCGCCGACCGCGCGCGGGCGGCCGATTCGCGCTTCGAGCTTACCGGGGAAAACGAACCGTTCGTTGCGGAAATTTGCCGCCGTCTCGACGGAATTCCGCTCGCGGTGGAGCTGGCTGCAGCGCGCGTCAACCTGCTCTCGCCGCGACAGCTGACGCAGAAACTCAACGAGCGCTTTCGCCTGCTGACCGGCGGCGACAAGAGCGAACTGCCGCGCCACCAAACGCTGCGCGCGACGATCGACTGGAGCTTCGATCTTCTCGACGAACGCGCGCGGGCAATCTTTCGCAAACTCTCGATCTTCGTCGGCGGCTGGACGCTCGAAGCGGCCGTCGAGATCTGCGGGGACGAATCCGACGAGTGGGAAGTGATGGAGTCGCTCGGCTCGCTCGTGGATAAATCGCTCGTCGTGGTGGAGTCCGCCGGCGAAGAGCGGCGCTACGACATGCTCAGCACGATTCGAGAGTACGCGCGCGAACGTCTGGTGCAAGCGGACGAGTTTGAAGCAACGGCGGCAAGGCACGCACGCTTCTACGCGGCATTTGTGCGCGACCTTACGCCGCTTTCGGCCGATCTCGAGGACGCGGAGTGGCGCCGCCTTCTCGGCAGCGAGCTCGACAACATTCGTGCCGCGATCGATTGGACCGTCGTGCAAAAGCGCGACCCGAGCGTTGGCTTGGAGCTGCTTGCCGGCGTCGAGTGGCCCGAGTTGGTGGTGACGCCCGACGAAGCGCTTCGCTGGTACGAATCGGCGCTTGCGCTCGAAGACGCGATGCCCAGCGATCTCGTGCGCGCGCGGCTGCTGCGTCACAGCGTTGTGCTGGAATGGCTGACCGGACGTTCGACGGCGCACCGTGAGGAGCTCGCGCTTCGCGCGATTGAGGCCGCCCGCCGTGCGGACGATCCCGACGAAACGGCTCGCGCGCTTGGCTATCTCGGCTCGGTGTATCTGCATGCTGCACGCTTCGACGAAGCCGAACGAGCCTTCGCGCAGGCCTACGCAACGCCCGAAAGGCTCTCACGTCTTACCAACAACACCGTGCTTCGGATGTGGGCCGTCAGCAGTCTTCAGCGCGGCGATGTCGAGATTGCGCGCCGGCGCTTCTCGGAAGTGGCGCGCCTGGAACGCCCCGGAAGCGAAGCGCATGCGAGCGCGCTGCTGAATTTGGGCGAGCTCGAGTATGCATCCGGCGACGTCGAGGCGGCCCGAAATGCCGCGCGCAAAGCGCAAGAGGCTTTCGCCGGCACTAACTCGATCTACACCGCGATCGCACTTTCGAATCTCGCGGCCTATGCGATGGAGGCCGGCGACCTCGACGAAGCACGCGCGCACTTACGCCGGGCCCTGCAGTTGCAGCGAGAGGCCGGCGAACGTTGGCTTGCAAGCCTGATCCAGCACCACGCGCTGCTGGCCGCGCTGTGGCGCGATTCCGAGCGCGCCGCGCCGCTGGCCGGTTTCTCCGACGGGCTCTACGCCGCCAGCGGCGAGGTTCGGCAATATACGGAGCGCCGGGGATACGAGCGGCTGATGGCGACGCTCGCGGAGATCTGTTCGGCAGAGGAAATTGCCGCCGGAATCGAGCTTGGCGGGCGCTTTACAAAAAAGGAGGCGCTTGCCTGTGCGGCGGCGATATACGAGCAGCATGTCCGACAATAAGAATGAAGCTGCTGCCGCAATTAGCGCTCACGCTCGAGCGATCGACGAACTGCACAAAAAGCTCGCCGCGCTTCCCGGCTGCGATACGGCGCGCCTCACGGTTGCCGTCGCGAAATATAAGGGTGCGCATCAGGTCTTCGAAGACGATGCGCTCGAATGCATCGGCGGCTGAGCCGCTAAGCTTTCGGGCCGCGCAACGTGTTTTCAATCGCATCGCCGATCGGAACGCCCAGTCCCGTGCAAGCGTTCCAGCCGGCGGCGCAGCGATAGCGATCGTTTCCGCCTGAGAGCACGTCGCTAAAAATGCTGCCCGGCGCCGCGCCGTAAAGTAGCGGCGCGAAGAATCCGGCCGGCGTTCCGAGCCGCTGATTCAGTCGCGCCGTCAGCGCCGCCCACATCGGTGCGGCCGCGCTCGTGCCGCCCATCGCGAGCTGCGCACCTTCGAAGAAGACCGCGTAGCCGGGGCTCACTTGCGCCGCGACGTCGGGAACGCCGCGGCCGTCTTTCGCGCTCTGCCACGACGGCGCGCCAAACACGGCGCTGAATCCGCCGCCGCTATTCTCCCAGCCGCTTTCCGCCGCGGCATCCGCGCCGGCCGTAACTCGCGTGCCGCCGCACCCGAGCGCGAACGGACTCGACGCCGGCGCCAACACGTGCGGCTTGCCTTCGGCGTCGACTTCCGCGCCGTGATCTCCCGACGCGCAGAAGATCGAAACGCCCAGCAACGCCGCGGCCGCGAACAGCTCGTCGAGAATCGACAAGGCGACCGGCGTCCAGAGCTGTTCGGGAAATCCGAAGCTGATCGAGAGAATCGACGGCCGGTACTCTTCGTCGAAAAGCGCGGTCCGAATTGCATCGAGCACGCCGCGTTCGTCGTCGGGCGTCGCGTAGACGACGATCTGCGCTCCGGGCGCGAGTGCGCCGACGATCTGCGTGTCGATCGCCGATTCCACGTCCTTCGCGGTTTCGATCTCGTGCGTCAGCTCGGCGTTGTCAACTCGCTTGACGACCGGCGTTTTCGCGGTTACGCCCTGCGCCTGCATGCATCTTGCAAAGTCGTCGGGGTTGAAAGCGCCGCGCATCTGCAGCACGCCGACGGTTTGCCCGGCGCCGTCCGCATCGGGAAACCGGTAACGCACTGCGATCTCGGATGCCATGAGCGGCGCGACGCCGCTGTGCAGCGTGCCGACCGCGTGCGAGCGCGGCCACTGATGGATGCCGAAGGGACCGCGCAAGATAGCGGCAACGTCCGCCGGTGCATGCAGCGAACCGGAGCGATGGCGAAAGCGCCGCTTGTCGCCCAGCTCGTAAACCCCGGCCGTCGCTCCGAATGCTTCGATGAACTTTGATATCGATGCGCTCATCACCACCGAACGCCAATGCTCTTCGAGAACGTCGATGCCGTGTTCCGCGCAATAGCGGCGCAACAGCGCGATATCGGCCGGGTCGGCGTTCGTTTGGCTGCGCAACGTCGCACGATCCGCGTAGGACCGAAGGGAAGGAGGCGTCGCGCCAAGCGTTTGCGCCCGTGCAACGTCGAGCTCGCCGCCGCGCCGCGGATGCAGCCATGCGGTGAGCAAGACGTTGCCTTCAAGGGTTTCGGCAACGGGACTCGCGCCGGGCCAGACGCGCCGCTGCGTCCCCTTAACGGGGATCAGCTCTTTTCGTGTCATCCTGAGCGGAGGCGCGGCGCGCCGTAGTCGAAGGACAGCTTAGGGTATGATCCCGCATTGGAATAGCTTGTTGGCGATCGGCGTCGCCACTTTGCCGATGAAGTATTGCGCCGCCTGCGGGTTTTGATGCAGGTACTGCACCGCTTTTTGCTCGGCTTGCGCCTGCTGCGCCGAAGGCGGTTGCTGCTTCTTAGCCGCGATCTGCTGACAGCTCGAGTTCTCGTAATGCGAGACGACTTGAGCTGCGAGCTTGTCGATCAGCGGATAGGAACTGCTTTGCGCAACGGCGACCGCCGGGGTCGCACCCGCCAGCGCGCCGAGAATTACAAGTGCGTAGAGTCTATTCACGTAGATACTCCTTTCGTGAGAGTCGGCTTAACGTAAATGCAACCGAATCCTGCTACGGCGCCGTTTGTTGCATCGAGGCCAGCTGCCGTTCCAGCGGCCCGAGATTAACGCGAATGGAACCGACTTGCGGGCGGTCGTAATCGACGACCATCGTGACGACGGCGACGTTTGCGAAAATGAATAGCGCGCTGAGCGCCAGCGGACGCGCGCCGTCGCGCGCAAACCGGAAACCGGCCGAAAGCGTCGCCAGCGCCACCAGCAACAGCATGAGCGAAATGATGGCCGTCGGCGTGTGGGTCGTCAGCGCTTGAAACTGCTCGCCGGAAACGTCGATCGTGTCGTTGAGCGTTTCCATTAGCAACGACAGACCGAGATTCGTGGGATGCGCCTTCAGCTGCGACGACGCGATCGACCAGAGCTGGGCTTGATAGGCGTCGCTGCGCGCAACCGCGCGGTCGAGTGCCGCCTGACCGATGCGCGGAGTTTTATAGGCCGTCAGGCGGACGTTGAGATACGCGGTGAGGTCGGCGCGAAACCGTTTCTCCAGAGCAGGCGGAAGCTGTTCGGCCCGCAGCCAGGTGGTGCCGATGGAGTTTGCTTCCTTTACGACCAGCTCGCGCCGCGCGTCGAAGCGGCCCGTCGACTGCGCAAACGAAAGCCCCAGCACGAAAGCGGCTAAGGTGAAGAGCCCGGCCTGAACGATATCCCATGCGACGGTCTTTTTCTCGCCCGCGACCGGCTGGCGGGGCTTCGCGAGGCGATAGGGCAGCTCCAGCATCAAGGCCAGCACGACCACCATCGTGACGGGCAGCACCCATCCCGCAGTTCCAAAGAGAAACGCGTTCATCATAGCGTTGTTAACCTATGGCTCCGATCGCGCGGGCCGCGACTACCACGATGTCGGCGAGCGAAATGGCGCTCTGCACGATCATGAGACTCTTGGCGCGCACGGTCAGCGGCATCGCTTCGGTCGGCCCGAATGCGGTGTTGGTCGTAAAACCGATGAAGAGATAATCGATCAGATGCGGCTGCCAGCCCGGCGGCACTTTCGTGGGATTGTCCATGGCCGGAAAATCGAAATCGGGATACGCCGCGCTTCCGCTCGCTCGCGCATCCGGACCGCCGCGGTCGATCAGCCAGTAAATCAAAGCAAACGTGCAGGCGTTAATCACCCAAATCGAGACGGCCGTGAAGAAGAGCGGCTCAGGTTTTAGCGTGGCCGGCTCGTAGACCAGAGCGTCGATGATGTCGAGCAGATTGAGCGTGTTTAGAACAAACGCGAGCGCGGCGGCGCCGAACAGGCCGTACTTCTCGACGCGTTGCCAGAAGCGGCTCGACGGCTCCGCCATTCTGATCGCCATCGCCCCGACCATCAGGATCGGAATTCCATAGCCTAACCACGCCGGCGCAAAGCGGTAACGGCCGGGCATCACCAAGTTGAGTGCGACGATTATCAGCGTGATAACGATCGCGCCCGCTCTCGATGCGGTCACGGCGCCCTACATTCTGCGGGATTTTCCCCTTGTCATCCTGAGCGCGCGTTCGTGATCGAGGAGCGCGCGTTTTCTCTCCATGCCCCAGCGATAGCCGCCCAGATCGCCGGTCTGGCGAATGACGCGATGGCAGGGGATGACGATCGCCGCGGGGTTCGCGGCACATGCACTGGCGACGGCGCGCGCCGCTCGCGGCTCGCCGATTCCGGCCGCCACCTCGCCATACGACTGCACGTCGCCGTACGGAATTGACTGCAGATACTTCCAGACGCGCATTTGGAATGCGGTTGCTCGAACGTCGAGCGGGAGCTGCGGACTCGGCTGCCGGCCGCTGATGTATCGCTCGATCGCATCGACCCAGCGAGCGAATTCAGGGTGGCGGGGTTCGCGCATCGGCTCGATTTCGGCATTGCGGTATTCGCTGCGCAGCCGCCCCAGCAGCTCGTCTTCCGAATCGCCAAGCTGCGCAAAGCATACGCCGCGATCGGTGGCGCCGATCATCATCAGACCCGCGGGCGTATCGAGGGTCGCATACGAAATCGAGACGCCTTCGCCGGCGCGCCGGTATTGCGCCGGCGTCATCCCGAGCTGACGCGCGGCGTTCTCGTAGACTCGACTGGACGATCCGTAGCCCGCATCGTAAATCGCGGCATCCACGCCTTGGCCGGATTTCAGCTTGTCTTTAAGCTGCCCCAGTCGAACGTTTAACGCATACTGTTTGGGCGACACGCCGACGATGGATTTGAAGCGACGGACGAAGTGAAACTTGCTCATTCCAGCTTTTGCCGCTAAATCGTCGAGCGTCAAATTATCGTCGCTATGCGTTTCGATGTATCGGCAAATATCTTGAATGCGTTTTGTCTCAGTCATGGCTATCGAACGATCTTGAAGTCGAAGCAGGTATAGGAAACGTGCCGGACGTGAAGTTCTGCCACTGCGGGGTTCTCGAGCAGCTGCGCGGCGCGTTGCGGTGCGGTGCCGGGCTCGGCGACGAGCGCGTCCACGATTCGGCCGTCGTGACCGTACGCTCGCAGGATCAATCGGCGGGTCGCGAAGTCCTCGGGGAACACGTCTGCACTCGAATATGGCTCGCAAGGCGCGGCGTGCACGAAAATCGGTCCAACCTCGGCGTACGGTCCGGTATCAGCCAAGGGTTGATACGAGAGCAGAATGAGATCCTCGGGCTCCTTCGAGATCCGAAGGCAGACGCGGCACGGCGCCAGTTCCTTTGCGATCGCGAGATCGTGGCCGAAGCGGTCGCGCAAGGTCTCGCGGGCTTCCTTTGCGACGGATTCAGGCACCGGAATGTATTTCATAACCGCATGATAGCCGCCCGGTACGCAGGGATACCATCCGGATATTGCTCTTTCGCGGCGAAGCTACGTCAGCACCACGATTTTGCCGCCGGCCGTGTTGGAATCCATGAGCCGGTGGGCTTCGACGATATCGTCGATGTGAAAGACTTTGCCGATCGGCACACGCAGCTTGCCGGCCTCGATCTGATCGACGAGCTCTTGCAACGGCATCGCCATAAAATCAGAGACGTCACCGCCGTAGCTGGTAAGGTACACGCCGGTCGGAATCGCATCCATCGGCGCAAACTTCTCGAGCGACCACGCGTTTCCAACGATTCCCGTCATGCACACGATGCCGCCTTGCTTCGCGCATTGCAGCGAATCGAGCAGCGTCGTCGTGCCGATCAGCTCCAACACCTTATCGGCGCCGCCGGTTCGCGCCTTGACGTCGGATGCTATGCTGCCGCTGTCGATGAATACTGCGGCTGCGCCGTTATCGAGAAGCAGTTGCTCGCGGCCGGCACTGCGAGTCGTCGCATAGACCGTTACGCCCCGAGCGCGCGCGATCGCCGCAGCCGCAAGCCCAACCGAGGTCGTGCCGCCGCGCACCAGCAGCGTTTCGCCGGCTTTGAGTTGCAACGCCTCGTAGAGCGAACCCCACGCGGTCTGCAACATCTCCGGAATTGCGCCCAACGTTTCCCACGGCAGGCTCGTCGCGAAGCTGCGCACCTGGTTGGCGGGCACCAGCGTATACTCGGCGTATCCGCCGTCGAAGACGCGGCCCATTCCGCCCATCACCGACGCGACCGTCGCACCGCTGGGAAACTCGCCGTCCGGCGCAGACTCGACCGTTCCAACCGCCTCGATGCCTAAGATGCGCGGAAATTTCACGCCCGGTGAAAGGCCTTGACGCGTGAACATCTCGGAACGGTTCAGCCCGAATGCTTTCACGCGAATCAAGACCTTGCCGGCAACGGGCGTTGGAACCGGCACGTTCTCGACCTTGAGCACCTCGGGGCCGCCGGCTTCGTGGATTACGACCGCCTTCATCAATGATAGAGTTCGAGCGGCGTCGCCGTCATCGTCGTTTGCCCGACTTCGATCAGGTATCCGTCGGGGTCGCGCATGTAGCAGCGATACTCGGTGGCGTGTTTCTTCGGCTCGGTGATGAATTTCGCGCCGCGCGAGCGCCACAGTTCGTAACACTGCTGGATGTCGACGACGCGCAGGTTGATAAACGAGCTAAGCGCGTTGAGGTCCTTGGGCGGAGTCGCGGTCACGTCGGGCTTGTCGTCGGTGCCGCCGCCGCCGCGGTTGATCGTTAGCCAAATGTTTTTCAGGCGCAGAAAAACCGGTTCGCCCTCGCGCAAGACGGTCGCTCCAAGAACGTCGCGATAAAATGCAACCGAGCGCGCGATGTCGGCGACGATGATCGTGACGGTAACAACGAACTGCGGATCCGATTCGTTTGTATTCATGGCGGCGCTTTCTGCGGGATCGCGTGGAGGGCCCGCCGTCCGCCGTCATCGCCGGCTGCTTAGATAATCCGCGACAATCCAGGCGGATCCGCAGATCGCCCAGTTTTCGGCGTTGCCGGCCCAGGCCGTGAGGCTGTGCGGCTCGATGAACGGCGCCGGCAGCCACACCAAGAAGCCGAATACCGCGATCATCGCAACGAGCAAGCGCGAGGCAAGTAACGCGGAACGCCCGGTAAGCAGCGCGATGGCTGCCAGCGCAAACGCGATCGTAGTCGTTACCGCCCAGAACATCTGTCCCGGCGGGATCCACGGCGGTACGAATTTCGCGGTTCCGTGAAGATAGAGGAGCTGCTCGAGCGTAAACGATACCACGGAAATTCCAAAGCCGTAGTAGCCGATGCGAACGAGTTTCGATCTCCGCGTCGGATCGCCCGGAGCAAACGTCGCGTAAACGATCAGCGCGCCCGAAACCAGCGAGAACTGTTCGAAGAAGTTGGCTAGAAAGTCGTAGACGTGCGGCTTGGCGGCGTACAGCGGCAGCCACAGCAGGGCGAAGAACAGATAGACGATGCCCAGCGCGGCAGCGCCGGCGCGCGCCGTTTTTGCAAAAAGGATCGCTACGCCGCCTAAGATCTCGACGACGGCAATGAGATAGAGCAAAACCTCCGGATGCGGGACGGCGGCGAGCGGCCGGATCTGCTGCCATTCGTTGTACTGGTGCCACGTCAGCGCGAAGACGCCGAACGCGATCGCCGATAAGCCGAATACCTGGCGCCCGAGATGCATTCGGTTCAGAAGCAGACCTCCCCTCAGGTTTCCAAGCGAGGCGCGCGGCCGGCCTGTGACAAACCAGAGGGCATGAATGCGACGCAAGTGCGTGAGAAGCTGGTGGGGAGCTGGAGGTTTATCTCGTCGGTAGCGGAGGGCGAATCCTCGCTAGGCGATGATCCTGTTGGGCAGTTGATGTACGACGCGTCGGGCCGGGTCTCTGCCCAGCTGATGCGCCGGAACCAAGCACGTTTTCAAAGCGAAGACTGGCGCCAAGCGACATCGGAGGAAAAGACCGCCGCGTGGAGCGGCTACTTCGGCTACTTCGGTACGTATACAATTGACGCAAGCGCCGGCACCGTTACGCATCACGTCGAGGGCAGCTCGTTTCCGAATCTCGTCGGCACCGATCAAGTGCGCACTTGGTCGTTCGACGGCAATCGTCTCGAACTATTTGCGGATGCGCCGTGGGGCCCCGTCAGCATAGTCTGGGAAAAGATTACCCTGTCATCCTGAGCGGAGCGAGCGCAGCGAGCGAAGTCGAAGGACGGCGCGCGCAAACAATTAGCGAAAGGAAACCCTATGCCAAGCATCACCCCGTTCCTCTGGTTCAACACCGACGCCGAGGAAGCGGCCAACTTCTACGTTTCGATTTTTAGGAATTCCAGAATCACCGACGTCAGCCGGTATGGCGAATCAGGCCCCGGGCCGGCGGGCTCGGTGATGACGGTCGACTTCGAGCTCGACGGCCGGCCTCTCATGGCGATCAACGCGCCGACCGGCGATCCCGACGTGCCGAGTGAGAATTTTCACCAGGGCAAGATTTCACTTTTTGTGAGCTGCGAAACCCAAGCCGAAGTGGACGAGCTCTGGAATAAGCTCTCGGAGGCCGGCAAGAAGCTGCCGTGCGGATGGCTTGCCGATCGTTACGGCTTCGCATGGAACATCGTGCCTCAAGGTCTTCGCGAGATCATCGAAGGCGACGACGAGCGTTCGCAGCGCGCCCTGCGCGCAATGCTTCAAATGGAGAAACTCGACATCGAAGAGCTGCGCCGCGCATACAACTCAGTGTAAGCGCCGCGGCGCGGCGCGTTGCGTGTCATCCTGAGCGGAGCGAGCGCAGCGAGCGAAGTCGAAGGACGAAGGATTAATCGCTCGCGAGTACCAGCTTCATCGCGTCGAAATCGACCGTGTAGGCGTAGTGCTTTAGAAAATCGTTCGAGATCGCGCCCAAGACGGCGAACGGAAAGAGATCGAACGGAGAACCTTGCGGCGTGTAGATGCCCGGCACCT
Organism: Candidatus Babeliales bacterium; assembly: GCA_035654155.1. Classification (GTDB taxonomy): domain Bacteria; phylum Vulcanimicrobiota; class Vulcanimicrobiia; order Vulcanimicrobiales; family Vulcanimicrobiaceae; genus Cybelea. The sequence continues at coordinate 3,546 of DASRXM010000029.1, read as the reverse complement.
CGCGCTGCATTGCAGTTCCAACGCGAACGTTCTGTGCGACGAACGGCACTTCGGTCACGGCCCCTCCTCCGCCGTAGCTCGTTTTTGCGCGCCCTTCGCTTAAGGAGATTCCGGCCGGCCCGACGAGCCGGGCCGAGGCCATCACGCCCGCGCCTTCCAGACCGGAATCAAAGACGAACAGCCCTGCGGGAGCGTCGTTCACCTGCGCCGTCGCCATAACGAAATGATCGCCGACGAGATAGCACGGCACGATCGCGGCGTGCGCGGCCGCCGCCTTTGCCTGAAACGCCGCCGAAATTTGCGGGGAGCGCGGCCGGAAGATCAGCTCGCCGTTGGGATAATCGATGGTCACAAGAAAGCGTTCGAAAAAAGTCGTCCCTACGACGCCTTCGATGTGCAAGGTAGGAACCAGCATCGTCGCGTGCGTGACCATCACTTGTACCGGCACGTCGTATGCCGTTGCGCCGCCGACGGAAAGCGATGCCAGCCGTCCTCGCTCCACCGCCGCGCGGCGCCCGCCCATGAAGACGCCGGTGCCGCCGGCGCTTGTCTTCACGCCGATCTGCGCCGCGAAACTCGGCTCCAGATCGACGTCGGCGCCGGTGTCGACCAGAAAGTTTGCCGCGGCTCCGTTAGCGACGACGCGCACGACCGGCAATGGTTCGGCGGTTAAGAAAGGCACCCGGCTCTCGCCTCCGCCGACGCTTGCGCCGCGCGCCGCTTCGGCTCGGCGCCGATACACCTCGGCGAGCAACGACGCCGCCCGTTCGCCTTGCGGGCCAATGGATAAAAGTGAATCCAAGAGCGGCTCGGCTGCGTTCAAGTCGTTCTCGTACAGGCGGATCATCGCCAGATTCAGTTGTGCGTTCTTGTCGCCAGGGTTCGTCCGCAGCGCAGCTTCATACGCCGCGGCCGCCGCCGGAAAGTCGCCGCGGGCAAACAGCGCCGCGGCGCTCTCCTTAGAGGCCCCGGCAGAGGCGGTCGCCAGCAGGGCAATCGATGAAACGACGGCGCAGCGGCGAATCAGACGAATAGATCGGCCGAGACGTTGAAGACCTCGGACAATTTCCTAATGTGCGCCTTGCTGAGCGCACGTTTACCCGACAAAACCTCGGACGCAATCCCGCTTGAGCCGAGTAGTTCGCTCAGCGCTGCCTGCGACATCCCTTTTGCAAGCATGAGTTCTCTAAGTGCCGCTATGGGATCGGGTGTCTCTATCACGTGATTTTCGTCTTCATAGCGGTCGATCAGAACCGTTAGGAGTTCGAGATACAGTTCCTCGGCAGCCGACCGCCGCTTCTTCTCTAACAGTTCCTCTGCACGAAGGACGTACTTGCGATGCTCGCGATCGTTGTGAATGGCATGAGGAAGCTCCTCGGTCAGCAAATGTCTATAGGCTTGAGCGGAAGTCATTTCCATTTATCCTTGTCATATTCTGCGTGGGTTAATACCGCTTTGATGAAGATGGTCTGGAGTCGATATTCGATTTTCGAGATTAGACGATATGAATTGCCTTTGATGTTGAAGACGGTGTAGCCCGCCACGGCCTCAGCGCTCGAATAGGTACGCTGGACTTCGACAAGGTTGCACCAATGAGAGCGTTTGGCGATCGCGAACCACGTCCTGAGCGCATCTTCGGCGTCGGCATGACTCGTCCAATATTCGCGAAGCCGTCGCCTGCTGATGATTCTCAACCCGCTCTCATTTCGAGAGTATCCTCTCAAAATGAGAGCACTCAGTCAAGAGGGCCTATTCCCCAGGCGGCGGCCCTGCTGAGTCGAAGTTTACTTTCCTCATGCTCGGCATGGCGGCTCTCATCTTCGCGGTCGTGGTCGCGCACCCGGCGCCAAGCTTTCATACGGTATCGGCGCCGGCCTTGGAACCCGTCGCGTCGCGGCCGCCGCACTCGATGCCCCGCGCCGTCGCGATTCCGAGTCAGTTCCCGTGGCGCGGCTATATCTCGTATCCCGTATACGTTTTGCCGCCCCCGCAGCTCTGCTGGGGAAACAGCTTTTGGGGCCCGTGGGGATTGTTGGCCGCGCCCGATCAGCCGTTCGCGATCTATTCCGGCAATCAATTCGGCTCGTCGGTTTACGGCACGCCGTGGGCTGGACCGCTAGCTGAAGCGTGCGCGCTTTGACCAGAGGTAGATAGCGAAGCCTGCCGCTAGCAGCGTGCCGGCTATCATAGCGGCGATTTGTTGCGCGTTGTTGAGCGGATACAAGCCGGCCGCGGCAAGCGTGATGCGCCCGGCGACGTCGATCCCCAGACAGAAGAGCGCCGCCCACAATGCCAGGCGTTTCCCGGTCAAGGTCAGCAAGCCCGCGGCGGTATAGACGGCGCCGATCGCCGACGCCGCGTAACTAAAGACGAGCGACTCCGCGGTGATGATGCCGAAAAAACGATGGCGGAATGCGGTGACGATCTCCAATAACCCAAAGAGAATCATCAACCCCGCAACGACTTTGACTCCAAGCGGCAGGCTCATCGGGGCGCGTAGCGCAGAACCACGCATCCCGATGAAAACGGTCGCGCCTCGAGCAACTCGAGCTGGATACGATTGGGGCTGTGCTTGAACAGCGGCGTTCCGCTGCCGAGAATCACCGGCACCAGGCCGACCCGATATTCGTCGAAGAGACAAGCGTCGGTGAGCGTCGCCGAGAGCGTGGCGCTTCCGAAGACGAAGATGTTGCCATCGACGGTGCGCTTTAAGTTGGCGACCTCGGCCACGGCGTCGCCTCTCACGAGCCGCGTGTTGTTCCAATCGGCGCCCTCGAGCGACCGCGAAACGACCACCTTGGGCAAGGAATTCATGAGCTCGGCAATGTCGCCTTCGGCACTGCGCCAGTAATCGGCCATGCCCTCGTACGTAGTGCGTCCGAACAGCAGCACGTTTGCGGTGCGCAGCTGATCGAGCGCGTGCTGATGCTGCTCGTCGTTCCAAATCGCTTGAAACCAATCGATCTTCCACTTGCCGTCGCCCTCGAAGAAACCGTCGAGACTAATGAGGTTCCACATGATGAGCCGAGCCATGGTGGGCAGTGGTTCGGCATCGAGGTTGGCGTTCCGTTCCGCGCGAAGCGAACGGCGTACACAGATGGATTTTAGTCATATTACGGCGGCGCTCGCGCAGCTCTGGAGTTTTAGCCACGCTCAATGCGACACCGTTTTGCAAAGCCGCCATATCGAGATCGAGAACGTGTATTTCCCGAACAAGGCGGGCTGGGCAAGAGACGGCGTCTACAGCGGCTTCCTCTGGATTACCGGATGGCTTGCCGTGATAGCGGCAAGTTTGCTCGTTTCGTGGCGGCGTCAAGACCGCAGCGCGAAGGTACTGAGGCTGATTCTGCCGCTTGCGCTGTTGTTCGCGTTCTTCTTGCTCTGGGTGCAGCTTCAGGGTATGGCGCACTACGTAGACATCTGCAGGCGCCAACTCTAACGCGCCACGCTGACGACCATTGCTCTCGGATAATAGTCGGTAAAGACTTCCTTGAACGGCGTGCCGCCGGCCGGATATCTCCACAGCGCGTACGCAAGCTCCGTCTG
>DASRXM010000028.1:0-21653 GCA_035654155.1 Candidatus Babeliales bacterium | reverse complement strand
GGCGCAAAGGTAACCTGCCACTGCGCTTGCCGCAATGACGCCGGGCGTGGAATGCGCCGCGAGTGCGCCGACGAAGCTGGTGGCGCACATTCCCAACGCAGCGGCTAGGATCGCCGTCAGGCGCGTCCGATAGATCCCCTGCAGCGACGTAAACCCGGTGATGAACGCGCCGATTGCGGCGGGAGCGCCGAGCGCTGGTTGTCGCAAGAATGCCGCGATGAGAAGAGGGATCGCGACGCCGATCGTGCAGCGCAGCGCGTATCCCGGCTCGAGCGCCGAGCGGTCGAATGTTCCGACCGTGGCTGCGAGCTCGCGCAGCCAGGTCAGCATTCTATTTGCGATTACGGATGCGGCGCGTAGGGATCCGGGAAGCAGTACCTCTGGACGTTACAGCGCGTTCCGTTATAAGCGGCGACGTAATCGACTTGAGGGATATGCGTCCCATACGCCTTGTTGATCGTGGCGATGAATTCGTAGGCGACTAGCGCATAGCCCGTGTTCGATGGATGAATGCCGTCGAAGCTGAAGATGCCGGCAAGGTAGCCGATATAGCAGCAAACTCCCGGTTGGATAGACGCCGCGAGCCGAAAGTACGGATTTGACGGATCGGCGCTGGCGAGTCCGTTGAAGATCGTGTAGACGTCGACCAGCGGTAGGCTCATAGCGGTTGCGGTGTTGTCTATCCCTTGGTTTACCGCGTTGTTGAGCGCCTGCACCTCTGCGGCAAACTGCGGCGTGATATAGTTGGCGCCCAGGCCGCTGCCCGGAACCGCCTTGCAGTTTGGCGCGGGTTGCGCGCAGTCCAAGTTCGGCAGTTGGCCATAAGCGTCATAGTATTGGATGATCAAAAAGAGGGCCGGCAGAGTGAGGTAGCCGCACGGCTTCGTCAGCGACGTTGGAATGCAGCCGTTTGGCGTGCCGAGACCATATTCGTGCGCGATCTGCGGTACGAACCCCTCGATTGAGGCCAGTTTCAAAACACACGTCGCATAACTTGCGAGCGCGCAGTCTTTCGGGCTCTTCGGCACGGTGACGCGCTGAAAGTACCCGGCATAGAGCACGTTGGGCAGGTTCGCCAGGACGACGTGAGCGCCGGCCTGCTCGAGGGTCGAGACCGTGGATCGCAAGTCGGTTTCGACTTGACCCGGTGTCCTGTCGCCGCCGACGAAGCGTCCCCCGCTGCCCATGTATTTCAGGACATCGTTTGCACCAAGCCACACCGTCGCGAGCGTCGGATGGACCGAAGCTGCGGCAGTGACTTCGGTCAAATTGCCGCCGAGGTATGCGAAATTACGCAGGACCGGCCAAAACGTGCCGCTCTCCTCGGAGACGACGTCGTTCAATAATCCAGGTATCCCCGGCAAAGGGCTGCAGGTGTCGGTCGGCGGCTGATGGATCGCGTTTGCTTCGTGGAGCGTGATACCGGGAATGCCGAAATCGCGAATGGTCGAAGCGTTGGGATTCAACCGAACGCGCGCCGACGTGCGCAATCCGAATCCTGCTTGGTTAAAGCTCCCATCGAACGTGCAGGGGTCGGTGCCCTTGAACTGCCCGATCGGGTCGTAAATATTGTTTGTCGGTATGATCTGATTGTCGAGGCCGGGACCGCGAATCAGCGGCAACGGACTCGTCGACGGATCGTACACTTGAGCGATTGCGTCTTCCAGCGACAATCCCGAGGCTTGTTCCTCGAGCAGCGCCCACCATCCGTTTTCCTGGTTGGGCGGAATCTGCCGAAAGTATCCGGTATAGAAGGGATTGCGTACGCCGGTCTCTCCAAGGAATCCATCGGATTGATAGCCGGCCGTCAGACTATCGCCGACGCCGACGATCTTCGAGAGTGCCGACTGGGCCGGCATCGCCCGGTGCGCCGGCAAGATCTGTGCTGGGCCGGAGCTGTTGCCGCCGCTACCGCTGCTGCAGGCGACAAGCGCTCCAAGCACGATTAAAGCGATCGATTTTTGTACGCACGAAGTATTCATGCCAGCCTCTGAAGTTATAACGGGAAGACGTTGGGTGAGCCCAAGCCGAATTGCAGCTGCAGCTGCGTTGCCTTGAGCCCGCCGATTGCAAGCCCGCAAGCATTGGTGAGCGCTTGCTGGACGGTTATACATTTGATGCCGACGACGCCGTCGGGGCCGAGATTGGTCGGACCGCCGCTGTTGAGCACGACCTGAACGAACGTATACTTGGTGAAGCGCTGCGAGACGCCGAGGAAATAAGCGATGAGGTGCTCGGGATAGGGATCGGTCGGAAGATAATCGCGCGCGCTCTGCGGCTCGAAGAAGAGCGTCGTTCCGCGCACCGGCGTATACTCGAGATAGAGCACCTGCGGGACCTGCATCGAATTGCCGGTGTTAGCCCCGGCGGTATGGACGAGCCACTGCGGAGCGATCGTGAACGTGCCGAACATCTTCGGAGTCTTGAGGATCGGCAGCGTAAAGGCGACCGCGTAATACTGCGCGGTGCGCGCGGCAATGTTTTCAACCGGCCCATTCGGCAGGTTATAGGTAAATGGAACGACGTCGTTGTTGTTCGGCGTGTAGCCAATCTGGCCGCCGCGAGCGACGTACGTCGGCGAAACGACGATCGGTATCGCGCCCGGACCCGGAATGTAGTCGGACTTGATGAGAATCATCTTCTGGAGCATGAAGACGCCGAACGTGTCCTTGGTGCGCACGTTGATGTTGCGCCCGGCACCGGGACCGCAAGCGTTGCCTCCGCTCAAGTCCGCGCATCCAACCGGGTTGACGAAGCCGGCTAAATAAACCGGTACGAGCCCGCTATTGAAACCGTACGGCCAGTGCTGAAGCTGGAACAGACTTGCGACGAGCTTCGTCGACCAGTTGAATTTGTAAGCGAGCAATCCGTCCATGCCGCCCATCAACCAGCCTTGCTTTCCGTACGACCCAATGTTGCCCGATGGCGTGGCCATCGAAAAATCCACCATGTAGGTAAAACGGTCGCCGGGCAGCTCCATGCCCGGAATCGGCGGTTGACTGACCGGCGGAGCCTGTGCTACCGTCGTGTTTTCCTTTTGCGGCTTCGGGCGGCTCATGACGCTTTTGATCAGGTCGTTTGCCCCCGGGACGGTCGTTTTTTGGAAAACGTCTCCGGTGCCGTCGTCGGCTATGACGGGAAGCGCGCTAACGCCGATTGCAAACGCCGCACCGGCAGCTACTGCGCGTATTACGTGTCCGAGCATCGAGCAACTCCTCAAGCGTACTATGCTTGCGACAGTTGCGCTAAATGAGGTGAAATCCTTTCACAGCACGAGTTTAGACGCCGACCGCCGGCGTCGCAGGCTTCTCGATCACCACTTCGCCGCGCGACTGACCGTCACGACCTGCGCGCTCGCCGCGCAGTTCGAGCGACTTAATGATGACGTAGAGCACCGGCGTGATGCCGAGATTGAGAACTGTCGACATGAGCATGCCGCCGAAGACGACGGTTCCCAGTGAATGGCGCGCCGCTTCGCCGGCTCCGGAGGCGAGGACGAGCGGTATGACCGCGATCACGAAAGCGATTGAAGTCATTAGAATTGGGCGAAGCCGCGTCTGCGCGGCGCGCATCGCCGCCTGCACAATCGTAGCGCCCTGGCGTAACTGCTGGTTGCCGAACTCGACGATTAAAATCGCGCTCTTACTCGCCAGGCCGATCAGCATGACGTACCCAACCTGCGCGTAGACGTCCTGTGAGAGCGTCGGGTCGAAGAGAAACGGTATCGGAAGATGACGCAGGTTGATGAATAGCAGCGCGCCGAGCAGCGCCGTCGGAACGGCGAGCAGCACGATGAGTGGATCGATGTAGCTCTCGTACTGTGCTGATAGCACGAAGAAAACGAAGACAAGTGCGAGGATAAAGATCTCGACCGTGAGCGGGCCCGCAGCGATCTGGTCGAGCTGCAAGCCGGTCCACTCAAAGCTGACGCCTTTCGGCAGTACCGAAGACGCGATCTGCTGCATCGCTTGGATCGCTGCGCCGGTGCTCGTGCCCGGCGCATTCTCACCGCTCAACTCGATGTTGCGGTAGAGATTGTAATGGGTGATGATCGGCGGTCCCAAAACCTGTTTGATTTGCATCAGCGAGGAAAGCGGCGTCATCACGCCTCCGGTCGACGTCGTGGCACTCTCCGCAACGCCGGGTTCAGGCGTCGCAATCACGTTTGGTACGACCGTCGTTCCAGGTGCGCTGCTGGAATGAACGTAGAGATTTCCCAGCGAGGAGACATTGTTACGGAACGGCGCGTCGGCTTGAACGTCGACCTGCCACGATCTGTTCAGGTACGTGAAATTGTTGACGTAGAGCGAGCCGAGGTCGACTTCCATCGTGGTGAACACGTCCTGCAGCGAGACGCCGATGGATTTTGCCTTATCGCGATCGATGTTTGATTCGATTTGCGGCGAGTCGATCCGAAACTGCGTAAAAACGTTCATCAGCCGTGGATCCTTGGCTGCGGCGCCCATCACGGCGTAGGCGGTGTTCATCAGATTCGTCAGGCCGACGTTGCCGCGGTCTTCCAGCTCGAACTGAAATCCGCTGAAGTTTCCGACGCCGTTGATCGCGGGCGGATTGAATGAGAAGATCTGTGCCTGTGGGATCTGCGTGTAGAACGCGTAGTTGAGCCGCTGCTCGACTGCGAAGGCCGAGTGTGACGTGCATGCCGCCGGGTGCGCGAAGAGGAAAATCAACTGGCACCAGCTCGGCGACTTCCGATCGCCCCAGGGCTTCAGCAGCGTGAACATGATGCCTCGGTTGGGCGCCGATCCCGAGAAGCCGAACCCGCCGATGTCAAACAGATGGCGAACCTCCGGCTGCGCCCGAATGATCGCCTCCGCCTGCCGCGCGATTCGCTGCTCGCCTTCGAGCGATGTGCCTTCGGGCGCCTGGACGAGCGTGATGAAGTATCCGAGGTCTTCATCGGGTAGGAAGCCTTGCGGAGTCTTCGCAGCGAGCAGCAGCGTGAGCAGCAGCGCGCCCAGGAAAACGCCGGCGATCGGCCAGCGGTGCCGGAACATTACGGGCAGCATGCGTCCGTACCAGTCGCGGAAGCGCTTGAAGCCTGCGTTGAAGGCGCGGAAGAACGCCGCTCTCGATTCATACTCGCCCGAAAGCAGGCGCGCGGACAAGACCGGGGCGAGCGTGAGCGCTTGGAAGAGCGAGATCGAGATTGAGGCTGCGATGGTCAGCGCAAACTGCTTGTAGATTTGACCGGTCGTTCCGGGGAGGAAGCCGACGGGAACGAATACTGCAAGAAGGACCAGCGACGAGGCGACGACGGCACTCTGAACCTCGCGCATCGCCTCGGCGGCGCTGGCAATGCCGCTCTGCTTGCCCTTATTCATCTCCATATGCCGGGCAATGTTCTCGATCACGACGATCGCGTCGTCGACGACGAGCCCGGTAGCAAGCGTCAAGCCGAAGAGCGTGATCGTGTTGATCGTGAAGCCGAACAGCTGCATGATGAAGAACGTGCCGATTAGCGACACAGGGATCGTCGCTGCCGGAATCAGCGTTGATTTGGGATGCTGCAAGAAAACGAAGATGACGGCCACGACGAGCAGAATCGAGAGGAGGAGCGTCAGCACGACCTCCTTGATCGATTCATTGACGTAGGTCGTGACGTCGAATGCGACGTCCCAGTGCATTCCGGTCGGAAACGCCGGTGCGAGCTGCTGCATTTCCGCGAGGACGCGCTTCTCGACGTTGATCGCGTTGGCGTTCGGATACTGCTGAACGCCCAAGCCGACGACCTTGTTGCTGCCGTCGAAGCGTAAATCGGTGCTGTAATCTTCGGCGCCGAGCTCGATGCGAGCGACGTCGCCGAGCTTAACGTACCCGCCGTTGGGATTCGCTCTGAGAATGATGTTCGCGAACTGGGACGGATCGGAAAGTTGCGTTAACGCGTTGACCGTGTACGTGTACGGCTGGTTTTTCGGCTCCGGCGGCGAGCCGATGCTTCCCGCGGCCACGGCGGCGTTTTGTTCCTGCAGCGCGCTGACCACGTCGCTGGCATCGAGCCCCTGCTGCTGCAGCTTGATCGGATTGATCCAGATCCGCATCGCGTACTGGCGCTGACCGAAGATCAGGACTTGAGAAACGCCGGGCACGCGGCTTAGGTTGTTCGTGATGTTGATCTGGGCGTAGTTGCTCATCGTCAACGCGTCAAGGCCCTTATTGTCGGAGGTTAACGCGATGCCCATGACCCAGTTGCTCGAGCTCTTCGTCACCTGGATTCCGACCTGTTGGACGGTAGCCGGCAGCAGTCCAAGGGATGACTGCACCGCGTTCTGGACGTCGGCGGCGGCGATGTCGAGATTGACCCCGAGATTGAACGTGCAGGTGATCGTCGAAAGGCCCTGGGCGCTGGTCGAGCTGATGTAACGCAGGCCTTGGACGGTGTTGACCGCTTGCTCGAGCGGCGTGGTGACTTGCGATTCGACGGCCTGCGGGCTCGCGCCGGTATAGACCGCGGATACGACGACGACCGGTGGCGCGATCTGCGGGTACTCGGAAACGGCCATTGCCGGTAGCACGACCAGGCCGGCGATGAGAATGAGGAGCGAGCAAACCGCCGCGAGGACCGGCCGGGTGAGAAAGACCTTCGTCACGTTAGCCCTACCAACCTAATGACGGCTAAGGGCGGTTGCGGGCGGAGAATGATTCTAAAAGGCCTGCTCCGCGTGATACGAGCTACGGGAAAGCGGGCTCGATACGACCTGATGGAATCCCTTCGTTTTCGCCAGCGCCCCCAGCCGTTCGAACCGCTCGGGAGTGACGAACTCCACGACTTGCAAGTGTTTTTTGCTTGGTTGAAGGTACTGGCCCATCGTAAAGATGTCGACGCCGGCCGCTCGCGCGTCGTCCATTGCTTGCTCGATCTCGGGCTCGCCCTCGCCTAGACCAAGCATCAGGGACGTCTTGGTGTAGCGCCCCGGCGCGCGCCGCTTCGCGTGTCCCAAAACCGCCAGCGATTGGTCGTAGCCGGCGCGCTTGTCGCGCACCGACGGCGTGAGCCGCCGTACCGTCTCCAAATTGTGCGCGAATACGTCGGGCCTCGAATCGAGCACGATATCCACGGCGCGCAAATCGCCGCGGTAGTCGCCGCTCAAGATCTCTACTCGAGTTCCTGGCACCCGTTCGTGGATCGCGCGCACCGTGTTGGCAAAGATCAGCGCGCCGCCGTCCGCGAGGTCGTCGCGATCGACGGCGGTTACAACCAGGTACTTCCAGCCGAGATCGCGCACCGCCTCGGCGACGCGTAACGGTTCTAGCCAATCGATCCGACCGCGCGGATTGCCGGTCTTGACGTTGCAGAAACGGCAACCTCGCGTGCACGTGTCGCCCAGGATCATGATCGTTGCCGTGCCCGCGCCCCAGCATTCGGCAACGTTCGGGCACGCTGCTTCCTTACATACCGTGTGCAATCCAAGCGCGTTGACTTTGGCTTTGACGCCTTCGTACGTTTCCCCAATCGGCAACGAAACCCGCAACCACTCCGGCTTCCTTCTACGGGTGTCGCCCTGTGCGGAACGCGCGAACCTCTCTGAAACTAAATCAATCGTAACGCCCACGCTACGCCTCAACCAGCTGCGAAAACGTTACATCGAACGTGCGCGCGAGCTCTTCCAGCACCACCGATTTTGCCTCGTCCATTCCTACCACGCGGCCGGCTTCTGCCGAAAGCGACGTGATGCCGCGCTCAGGCAAGCCGCATGGCACGATTACGCGGTCGTAACTCAGCTCGGTCGAAACGTTCAGGGCGATGCCGTGCAGCGAAACCATCCGTTGTATCGCAAGGCCGACCGCGCAGATTTGGTTGCGGCCGACCCAGACGCCGGCATGTCCGCTCCAGCGCTCTCCCGGAACGCCGAAGCGCGCGCAGACGTTAATGACGGCGGCTTCGAGCGAGCGAACGAGCGGCACGACTTCGCGAAAGCGCGGGAGCCTGCGAATCGGATAGACGACGAGCTGCCCGGGACCGTGGTAGGTCACGTCGCCGCCACGCTCGATTTCAACCAACTCTATCCCGCGCCGCGCGAGTTGCTCCGCCGAAAGCAAAACGTTCGTGCGCTTTGCCTGACGACCCAGCGTAATGACCGGCAGATGCTCGGCGACGATCCAGGTATCGGGCTCGCGCCCTTCACGCACCGCCTCATGCAGCCGATGCTGCAGCTCCCACACCTCGCGGTAAGGCCGCAACCCCAAGTCCAGCAGACGCGCGCTATTCATCGTCCAGGAAGGCTCACGCAGTGACCGGAGTTTTAGGCTTGGGATTGATAATGTGGATGGCTTTGCCGTGCGCGGCTTCGGCCGCATCCATGATTCCTTCGGTGAGCGTCGGGTGTGGATGCACCGAGAGGCCGATGTCTTCGAAGGTTGCACCCATTTCGAGGGCGATAACGCCTTCGCCGATCAGCGATTCGGCTTGCGGCGCGACGATATGCATGCCGAGCAGCAGATCGGTGCGCGCGTCGCCGACCAGCTTGATGAGCCCTTCGCTCTCGTTCATAGTGCGCGCACGCCCGCTCGCCGTTAGCGGAAATTTTCCGATCCGTACCTCGTAGCCGGCGGCCTTGGCCTCTTCCTCGGAGAGACCGACGGTCGCGACTTCGGGATCGGTATAAATGCAGTTCGGCACGGCAACCGGATCGAAGGCCGCCGATTTGTCGCCGTTGATCACTTCGGCTGCGACGACGCCTTGCTTCATCGCGCGGTGCGCGAGAAGCGGCGGGCCGGTGACGTCGCCGATTGCCAAGATATTCGACACGCTCGTGCGCTGCTGCCGATCGATGGTAATGAATCCGCGTTCATCGGTGCTCAGGCCGGCAGCGCCAAGGCCGAGGTTATCGGTAACGGGGCGGCGCCCAACCGCGACGAGGATCATGTCGAATTCGCGAGTTTCGTCTTTGTTTGCGGTGCCTTCGCCGTTGAGCGTCGCGCGCGCCGTCTTTCCGCTCTGCTCGATCCCCGCGACCTTGGTGTTGAGCATGATTTCGACGCCTTGCTTTTTCAATATCCGCCCAAGGGTTTTGCCGACCTCAAAATCGGTGCCGGTGAGAATTTGCGGCATCATCTCGACGACCAAAACCTCGGCGCCGAGCCGCCCATATACGGTGGCAAACTCCAAGCCGATCACGCCGCCGCCGACGACGAGCAGCCGTTTGGGGATGCGCTCGAGTCGAACGGCGTCATCGGAGTTGACGATCGTCTGACCGTCGCGAGGCCATGCCTTGACGTCGATTGGGGCGGAGCCGGTCGCGATGACGACGTTAGCTGCGCTGATGCGCTCCCGCGCGCCGTCCTTTCGCTTAACGCTCACGACAGTCGGCGATTCAAACGTAGCCTCACCCAACATGAACTCGACGCCGTTGGCTTTGAAAAGCGTCTTGACGCCGTTGACGTTCGCATTGACGACGTCCGTCTTGAATTTTGCAACGGACTCGCGCTCGACTTCGGCTTTGGGCACTTTAAGCCCAATCGAGCCGGCGCGCTCGATGTGCCGGACGACCTCGCCAACGTGCAACAGCGCCTTCGTTGGGATACAGCCCCAATTGAGGCAGACGCCGCCGACCTCGTCGCGGTCCACGCAGATGACTTTCTTGCCCAGCTGCCCGAGCCTGATCGCGACGTGGTAGCCGCCGGGACCTGCCCCGATAACGGCTACGTCGAACTGATGGTCTGCCGAAGTGCTCATGCCGACCACGTTTCGCAAAAGGCGGGAGCGTTCCCCAGGCGAGGCCGCGAAATGGATTCATCCAGTGTCGAGAATTGGATGGGCCGGCCTTATGCCCGAGCTCGATCGTGATTCGATCGTGCCGCTCTACCGGCAAATCTACGAGCACTTGCGTGAAGCGATTTTGGCGGGAACGCTTCCGGAGTCGACCCGGCTTCCGCCCGAGCGAACCATGGCCGAGCGGCTCGCGGTAAATCGAAGCACGATCGTGCATGCCTATCGCGAGCTGGTCAGCGACGGGCTGATCGAGCAGCGCGTTGGCTCGGGCTCGCGAGTAGTGCCGCAGCTTCGCGGCGGTCAGCCGGAACGTGCCGCCGGCGTACCGTGGTGGGTTACGCTGCCGCCGTGGCGCGTCGGAGAGTTCCCTAACGTGCTGGGCGAACTGGCTGCCAAGCCGGAGCCGGGCCGAATCTCATTCGTGCAAGGCGTCGCCCCGGACGAGCCCTCGCCGCTCGGCGAGCTTGCGAAATCGTTCGGGCGCGTCGCGCGCGATCCGCGCTTCGTTCTTTCCTACGGCGATTCGGAAGGGTACGAGCCCCTACGCAGCGCGATTGCGGCTCGCATGAATGCGCGCGGCGCCGGCACGATCACGCCGGCAAGCATCATCGTGCTGACCGGGTCGACGCAAGGAATCGCGATCGTCGCACAGAGTTTGGCCGAGCCCGGTGACGAGATCATCGTTGAATCTCCATCCTATCCCGGCGCGCTGCAAGTCTTTCAGATCAACGGTCTGCGAGCGATTCCGGTAGCGGTGGACGACGAGGGAATGCGTGTGGATCACGTCGAGGCGGTTCTGCGCACGCGCCGGCCGCGATTCATCTACACGATGCCGTCGCTGCATAACCCGACGAACGCCATCATGAACGCGGACCGGCGCGAACGGTTGGCAACGATCGCGCGGCGCGCGGGCGTTCCCATCGTTGAAGACGATCCGTACGGCCCACTCGCGCCGCCGGGATCGCCGCTGGTTGCACTCGCGCCCGAGCACGTCGTCTACATCTCGACCTTCTCGAAGACGATCGCGCCGAGTTTGCGCGTCGGCTGGCTGGCAGCACCGCGCACGATTCTCGAGCGGCTGCTGCTTCGCAAACAAGCCTACGACATGGCGACGAGCCTTTATGTCCAGGCGGCAATCGCCGACTATCTCGAGCATGGCTATGACGAGCACGTCGAGCAGCTGCGCAAGGAGCTGCTCGAACGGCGCGCCATCGCGGATGAAGCGATCGCCGTCCATTGGCCGGCGGGATTACGAGTCAGCCGCCCGGCCGGCGGGTTTTACCTGTGGACCTCAACGCCGCGCGAACTTCGAGCACGAGCGCTGCTCGATTCGGCGGAACGGCTGGGTGCGTCATTTCTCTTTGGTGAAGCCTTCTTTGCCAACTCCGGCGGCGATCATTATTTCCGCCTCGCGCTCACCGCCGTCGCGCGGCGCGAAATCGCCGAGGGCATTCGCCGGATCGGGCAAGCAATCTCGACCCTGCGCCAACAGGTGTCATCCTGACCGAGGTGTCATCCTGACCGAGGCGAGCGCAGGAATGTCATCCCGAGCGGAGTCGAGGGACGAAGGACGAGGTAGCTTGCACCGTTTGAGCAAAGCAGTCTTACGCTGGTATCGCTCGCACGGGCGCCATTCGTTGCCCTGGCGCACTCGGCGCGATCCCTATCGCACGGTCGTGAGCGAGTTCATGCTGGCGCAGACGCAAGTCGATCGCGTCGTGCCGAAGTTCGAAGCCTTCGTCGAACGGTTTCCCGATTTTCGAGCGCTCGCAGCCGCTTCGACCGCCGACGTGCTGCGCCAGTGGAAGGGCCTCGGATATAACTCGCGCGCGGTTCGTCTGCATCGGCTTGCCAAGGCCGTCGTCGAGCGATATGGTGGTCTTTTGCCGCAGGCGCGCCGCGAACTGCGATCGTTGCCAGGCATCGGGCCGTACACTGCCGGCGCCATTCGCGCGTTCGGCTTCAATATCGACGACGGTCCAATCGATACCAACGTCCGCCGTATCGTCAACCGCCTCTTTTTTGGAATTGAGTTTCCGCGCGCCGCAGCGGCAAAAGCGCTCGACCAACGCGCCCGCGAGCTGATTCCGCCGGGGCGCTCGCACGATTGGAACTCGGCCTTGATGGATCTCGGCTCAATGATTTGCACCGCGCGGGCACCCAAGTGTCTGATCTGCCCGCTCCGCGACGATTGCGTTGCAGCTCCAGTCGACGCGGTACAGCTCGAGCGCCTGCGCAACGCGGTGCCGAAGCGACGAACGCCGCAGGAACGCATTCCGTTCGAACGGACGACCCGCTACGCGCGCGGTCGCATCGTCGACCGGCTTCGCGATCTCGAGCCCGGCCAGCGCATCTCATTGCTCGATCTTCACGCCTCGATCGGGCCGGTGCTCTCCGGCCGCAGTTTGGAGGACGTGCGTGAGTTCGTCGTCAGCCTCGAGCGCGACGGCCTGATCACGCTCGACGGAACCCACGTCGCGCTGCGAGAATAGCGCCCCGTGCCGCGCATTCCATTTCCAGGCAAGAAGGTAGCGCGCCGCGTCGCGCTCGAGGAGATGAGCATTCTCGAGCAGACCTATCCCAACGCGGTAACGGCGCTTGAGTACGAAAACGAATTCCAGCTGCTGATCGCGGTGATTCTTTCCGCCCAAACCACCGACGCTCGCGTCAATATGACGACCCCGGCACTCTTTGCCAAGTATCCGACCCCCGAAAAACTCGCTCGCGCTCGCCAATCCGACGTCGAGCAGATTATCCGATCGACCGGTTTCTTTCGCATGAAGGCGAAGAACATCATCGCCTGCGCGCGGGATATCGTCGAGCATTTCGGAGGGCGCGTACCGCACGAACGCGAGCAGCTCGAATCGCTCGCCGGGGTCGGGCGCAAGACCGCGAGCGTCGTGATGGCGGCCGCCTTTCACGCCGAGGCGCTGGCGGTGGACACTCACGTCTTTCGCGTAGCGCATCGGCTTGGCTTAACCCTCGGCACGACTCCGCGCCAAGTCGAAGACGATCTCACCGCGCTCGTCCCTCCCGAAAAGTGGGGTGATGCAACGCATTGGCTGATCATGCACGGACGCGCGGTCTGCAAGGCGCCGACGCCGTTCTGCCCGCGCTGCCCGGTGAATCAGCTGTGTCCGACGCCCAAGATAATCCGCCGCCTTCGATTAACCGTGTCATCCTGAGGAGCGCGCGCAGCGCGCGTCTCGAAGGACGCGCTGATAAACCAACCTGCACCCTCGTCCTTCGACACGCGCGCCTTTGGCGCGCGGCTCAGGATGACACCGGGCTAAAAGTCGTCGTCGGGGCTGACGTTCGAGTTCGGTTCGTGCAAGAAGTAATTCGGCCCGAGTACGGTCGGGATTGGTTTGAAGGCGCGCGGACTCTGTGAGAAGTTGAAGCAATCGCTCAGATTGTCAGATCGTCCGTCGGTTGTGCCGAGCGAACCCAGAGAAAAGACCTGTTCGACGAACTTCAGGATGCTGCCGAACTCGTGTTGAACGTGGGAGACGTAGGCGGTTTTGGCGTACGGGCTGATTACGATCAGCGGTACTCTAAAGCCGAGCTCGAACGAGTTATACTGCTGGGGAGCCACGTGATCGTACCAGCCGCCCCAGTCGTCCCATGTCACGACGATCGCGGTGTTGTCCCAGTACTTGCTCTCGCCGACGGCGTTAACAACCGATGCAACCCAATCCGGGCCCGATCCGTTCGTGACCCCGGCGTGATCGGATTCAAGCGCGGTCGGGGTTACCCAAACTACGGTGGCCAAGTTCCCGTTCTTGACGTCGGTGAGCACCTGTGACGGCGGCGTGATGACGTGGGTCGAATATTGCGAGCCATAGCGTATGTTCTTGATCGCGTCGGGGCCGTTCCAGAGACCCGGTCCGGGCGAGGCTTGATAGTAGCGCCACGTTAAGCTCTTCGCGGCAAGCAACTCGGGAAGCGACGGACGGTCGAAGCACGGAAAAACCTGTTGGTCTTCGGTTCCATACGTGTCGATCACCGTCACCAGCGTGCCGGCCGGTGAATCACAGCCGCCGGTAAACTGCTGCTTGGGGTCGAGCGGGTTCTCCGATGCCTTTAGCGTCGAGCCCTGTGCAATTGTGGCGGTTCCGCTCAGGATGTATTGGTGCGCCGGGAAGCTAGGCCCGGCTTGAGTCGCAAACATTTCGTCGCCGAACGCATACTCTTCGGCCATTGTAAAGTACGGTTCGACTTCCTTTTGCGGCACGTACGCATACGCGCGTAGAGCCTTCGCCCCGCCGCAGAGCCTTTGACCCGCGCGGCAGCTCGACACATCCAAATTGAATCCATTCATGGCGCCGCCGTTGTACTCGATCTCGAAACCGGGGTGCGAGTGATCCAGGTCGTAGGGCGCCGTGAGCGGGATGCTCTGCAACGGTATCTCGTCGCCTGCCGAGTTCTCCCCCTCACTGACCGTATTGGCTCCCTTCAATCCATTGAAGAGATTGTCGGTCGAGCGGTTCTCCTGAAAGATGATAACGACGTACTTGATTTTGCCGCCGCCTAAGATCGAGCCCGTGCGGCGAACTGACGGCGGCGCCTGCGCGACGCTCACGCGTGCCCCAGCGCCGGGAGCTAGTCCGGACGATTCGTTTCGGCCGCCGGGTTCGCTGGAGGTGCATCCAAAGAGCCCGGCGACGATGACGCCGGCGAGGATCTGCCGCACGTTCACGACGCGCGCCCTACCAAAGACCTCGAGATGACTAGCCGTTGGATTTGTTGCGTCCCTTCGTAGATTTGAGTGATTTTGGCGTCGCGCATCATGCGCTCCACCGGATAATCCGCCGAATATCCAAATCCGCCGAGTACCTGCACCGCGTCCGTCGTGACCGACATCGCAACGTCACCGCATTTCAGCTTTGCCATGGCTGCCCAAAGCGTGACGTCGGAGCTTCCCACGTCGCAGCGGCGGGCACCTTCATACAGCAGCAGGCGCGCCGCCTCGACCTCGGTCTTCATGTCGGCAAGCATGAATCCAACGCCTTGATGCTGTCCGATCGGCTTGCCGAAGGCGATGCGTTCCTTCGCGTACCCCGTCGCGTAATCGAGCGCACCGGCGGCAATACCAAGCGCCTGCGCGGCGATGCCCGGACGCGATTTGTCGAGCACCTTCATCGCAATCTTGAAGCCTTCGCCCTCTTCGCCCAGACGATTGGCCGCCGGCACCTCGCAATCGTTGAAGACCAGCTCGACGGTCGGCGAACCGCGAATGCCCATTTTCTTCTCGACGTTGCCGACTGAAAATCCGGGCGAGCCTTTCTCGACGACGAACGCGCTGACGCCCCGCGAACCCGCCGACGGATCCGTTACCGCAAAGACGCAAACGACGTCGGCGACGCTGCCGTTCGTGATCCAGATCTTTTGGCCGTTCAAAAAATACGAATCGCCGCGCTTCTCTGCGCGCGTGCGCATCGAACCGAGCGCATCGGAGCCACTGGAAACTTCGGTCAATGCATAGGCGACGAGATGTTCGCCGGAGGCGATCTTGGGCAGGAACCGGCGCTTCTGCTCGTCGCTGCCGCCGATAACGATTGGCAGCATGCCGAGCTCCTGTACCGCGACGATCAGGGCGCTCGAGGCGCAGGCTTTGGCGATCTCTTCAACGACCTTCACGTACGTGAGGAACGTGCCGCCCAGCCCGCCGTATTCGGCCGGTATCGGGATGCCGAGAAGATCGTTCTCCGCGAAGAGTTGCTTGATGTCCCACGGGAATTCGCCGGTCGCGTCGATCTCCGCGGCGCGCGGCGCCACCTTTTCGGCGACGAGCTCGCGAACCATCGCGAGGATCATCGCCTCTTCTTCGCTGGTTGCAGCGACGGTCGGTGCAGTCGTCATTAATGACGCTTCCACGGAGGCTACATCGTTTCCGTCGGCGCATTAGGGCGGCATGGAGAAGGTTTACCCCTCCTGTGCCGATGCGGTTGCCGACATTCCTAGCGGCGCCTCGATCGCGGTTGGCGGTTTCGGCCTGAGCGGGATCCCGCACAATCTCATCGAGGCGCTGCTCGAGCAGGGCGCCTCGGATCTGGTTACCGTTTCAAATAACTGCGGGGTGGACGGCTGGGGATTGGGCGTCCTGCTCGATCACAAACGAATACGAAGAACGACGGGCTCGTATGTCGGAGAGAACCGAGAGTTCGAGCGACAGTACCTCTGCGGCGACCTGGAAGTCGAGCTCGTCCCGCAGGGAACGCTCGCCGAGCGCTTGCGCGCCGGCGGCTGCGGCATCCCTGCGTTTTACACGCCGGCCGGAGACGGCACGTTGGTAGCGGACGGCGGCTTGCCTTGGCTTCATCGTGCCGACGGCAGCGTCGCGATCGCATCGCCGAAGAAGGAGACGCGCCTCTTCAACGGACGAGAGTACGTACTCGAAAGCGGCATCGTTTGCGACTATGCGCTCGTTCGCGCGTCGGTGGGTGACCGTGCCGGCAACTTAATCTTCCATAAGGCGACGCGCAACTTTAATCCGCTCTGCGCAATGGCCGGAAAGATTACGATCGTCGAGGTTGAGGAACTAGTCGACCCCGGCGCTATCGATCCCGAGCAGGTCCATCTGCCCGGCGTCTTCGTGCAGCGCATCGTCCACGTCGGACCGCAAGGCAAACGCACCGAGCGCGTAACAACCCGCAAGAAAACGGCGTCATCCTGACTCGCGAATGAATGCCGCTAACTAGAACGCAGCTCGCCGCGCGGGTTGCGCAGGAGTTGCGCGACGGCCAATACGTCAACCTCGGTATCGGCTTACCGACGCTAATTCCTAACTACGTCCCCCGGGACGTCACCGTGACGCTGCAGAGCGAAAACGGCATTCTTGGGATGGGGCCGTATCCGTACGAGGGCCAGGAAGATCCCGATTTGATCAACGCGGGCAAAGAGACCGTCACCGTGCTTCCCGGTGCGTCGTTTTTCGATTCCGCGCTCTCGTTCGGCATGATTCGCGGCGGTCACATCGACTTGGCCGTGCTCGGCGCGATGCAGGTTTCGGAACGCGGAGATCTCGCGAACTGGATGATCCCCGGCAAGATGGTAAAAGGCATGGGCGGCGCGATGGATTTGGTCCACGGTGCAAAGCGCGTGATCGTTATGATGGAACACGTCGCCAAGGGTAACGCTCACAAGATCCTGCGCCGGTGCTCGCTTCCGTTAACGGGGAAACGGGTCGTTCACCGCATCATCACCGACATGGGGACGATCGACGTGGGTCCCGACGGGCTGATCTTGCGCGAGCTGGCTCCCGGCGTCACGATCGAAGAGATCCAGGCTGCGACCGAGCCGGCCTTGGAAATTCCGGTCCCGCCGATGGTTATGGAGATTCCGGCCGGCGTCGCGTGATAGTCGCAATAGCGAGCGAGGGGGCGTTTGCGCTAATGCCGAAAGCTCAAGTCCCTTGGTTTCCTGTCGAAGGAGGTAGGTTTAGGTGAAGACTCTCAAGCTTCGTTTGGGCGTGTTGCTCTTCGCACTATTCTTTGCAGCAGCGCTTGGCGCCGGAACCGCGCTTGCCGTTCAAACTCACATGGTCAATGCTCGCAACGATCTTCAATCGGCGCTGAGCGAGTTGCAAGCGGCTCAAGCCGACAAGGCCGGTCATCGCGAAAACGCGATCGGTTTAATCAACAAGGCGATCGAACAGGTCAACCTCGGCATTCAAGCCGCGCAGTAACAACTTTCCCGTGTCACCCTGCGCGGAGGCGCGCAGCGCGGCGTTACGCCGACAGGTCTTTGAACTGAGTTCGGTAGAGGCGTGAATAGAGGCCGCCGCGCGCGAGGAGCGTCGCGTGGCGGCCCGATTCCACAATGCGTCCTTCGCTCACGACGAAGATTACATCGGCTCGTAGAACCGTCGAGAGACGGTGCGCGATGACGAGGCTCGTTCGTCCGTGCATGACCACCTCGAGCGCGCGGGCGATGGCGGCCTCGTTCTCGTAATCGAGCGAACTCGTCGCCTCGTCTAGAATCAGAATGCACGGATCCTTCAGCAAGACGCGCGCAATTGCGAGCCGTTGGCGCTCGCCGCCGGAAAGCTTGTGGCCGCGCTCGCCCACCACCGTCTGGTAACCTTCAGGGAGCGACGCGATAAAGTCGGCGATATTCGATGCGCGCGCCGCCGCTTCTAGCTCGGCATCAGTCGCATCGGGCTTGCCGTAGCGAAGATTATTGGCGACGGTATCGTGGAAGAGATACGTCTCCTGCGTGACGATCCCGATATCGTGGCGCAATGACTCGAGCGTGACGGCGCGGACGTCGTGTCCGTCGACCAGTACGCGCCCTGCCGTTGGATCGTAAAAGCGCGGGACGAGCGCAGTGATGGTCGTCTTGCCGGCGCCCGAAGGGCCGACGAAGGCGGCAACTTCGCCCGGGCGCACGTGAAAAGAAATTCCGTCGAGCACGTTGCGCGTGCCGTCATACGAAAAGACCACGTTTTCGAACCTGATGTCGCCGGTAACGCTCGGAAGCGCGATCGCGCCGGGCGGATCGTACTCTTCGGGCTTCATGTCGAGATAGTCGAAGATTCGCTCGAAAACCGCCAGCGCGCTCACGATCTGAACCTGAATTCCGGCGAGTGCCGCCGCCGGACCGTACAGCCTTCCCTGAATAAACGAAACGAAGGCGACGATGACCCCGACCTTCAGGCTCGAGAAAATCGCAAGCCACCCACCGCCGAACCAGACGAGTGCGGGCCCGACGACGACCATCGCCGTTACGGACGCGAGGAACCAACGCCCGACCATTGCGAGGTCGATCTCGAGCTGCATCAGCTTCGTCCCGACGCGATAGAAGCGGGAGCGTTCGTACGCCTCGCGGGCAAACGACTTGATGAGCGTGATGCCGGAGATGGAGAGCGTCTCCTGCGTAATCGACTCGATCTCATCGCGTTTTTCGCGAGTCTCTCTTCGGATTTCGTACATCCGCCGGCCGACTGGGCCCAGCGGCAATACCATCAGGGGGACGATCACGATCGAAATCACGGCAAGTCGCCAGTCCCAGAGAAACATCGCAACGAGCGTCGTGAAAATCAAAACGATGTTCGTTATGATCGTCGTGAGCGTTCCGGTGACAACATTGTCCACGTTGTCGACGTCGTTGCTGACGCGATTCATGATCTCGCCGGTCTTCGTACCGGTGAAGAATTGCAGCGGCATCTTGTGGAGATGCGCGACGAGGCTAGTGCGAATGTCGCGCATGATCCCCTCGCCGACGACCGAGTTCAGATAACCTTGTAGCACGCCGATCCCGGCCGAAAGCAGCGCCGAAGCCAGGATGACGCTTACGTCGATTGCGAGCGCGACTAGATTCCTATGCGGGATCGTTTGGTCGATAATTCGGGCGACTACGAAGCCCGGCACGAGCCCCAACGCCGAAACGGCGACGATGCAGGCCAGCACCGTACCCTGCTGGCGCCAATACGGCGCGAAGAGCGCGCCCAATCGCCGCCACTCGACGCGCCGCTTCACTTTCGGTTTCTCGGGCTGATAGATGTTCGACCACATCAGCCCGTGCCCGGCCATCATCGCTTAATGGGGAACGGTGATCTGATGGAACGAGACCTTGTTGCCTTCTAGGTCGCTGAACGATGCGATCTTGCAGACCGGAGTGTTGTACGGATCTTCCACCTCGACGCCCTTAGCCCGTAGATCGGCGAGGCTCTTGTCTATGTCATCGACCTCGAAAACAATCCCGGAAGCGCTTCCCGGCTCGCGCTCGACCCACTCGTGCCACAACACGCCGAACCAGCCGTTGCCGACTTGCGCCTCATTGTATTTCTCGACGCCGTCTTCTTCGAACGGACCGGTGAACTTCAGCCCTAGCTTATCTTCGTACCATTTTCGTAATCCGGCGACGTCTTTGGCCGGATACGCCGTAAACGCAATTTCTTTTATCACAAACTTCTCCTAAAGCATCAGTTAGAGGGGTGGGGGTTCTTCGATAAACCCCACCAGGCCGCTGCAGGTTGCCGGCGGCGCTACCGCCGTGCCGGCGCTCGCGCAGCCCGTCGAACCCGGAAGCGCCACGACCGGCAACAAAGTCTACGCTCTTTCGCCGTTGAACGGGTCCGGGCAATTCACTTGCTCAACGGCCCGAAGGACGCGGCACAAGCTGCCATCGTCGACGCCGGAAATTGCTCAGCAGCAAAGCCCGCATCGAAATACGCGCTCACGACCGTTCGCAACGGATTCTCAGAGACGCTGCTCAACGTACCGATCGCGCAGCTCGCGAACCAGAACTTGTCGGTCCGCGTAGGCCACGCCGCATGCGCTAACCTTTAGCACACATTGGGTGTCATCCTGAGTCGAGCCGCCCAACGATGTCATCCTGATATGGAGGGATGCTCGTCAAGGGGTCTTAGCTGACGTTGTTTTGCCATTTCTTCCTCTTTTTGGCGGGTAAGGCACATCGGTCAGCGGTTGATCTGAATGCTCGACGGTGAATCAGACTGATATTCGCGGGTTGGCTACCGCATGACATGGGTTCGTCGGGAGCTGCCTCGGTCTGAGCACGCGCGTTCGCCTGGGCTAGCGCAAAGGATGAACGAGGGTTCTCCGTAACCGAGATCGACCGCTGACCGATGTGCCGGGTTCCTTTCTAAGCTACGCGCTCAAGCGGTTGCGTTGCGTGGACGATGTGGGCGATTGACCAGATAAAGCCGAGCAGCTCTCGGGCGATGGCGACAACGACTTGCTGCTTGATCTTGCCTCGTGCTGCCAGACCGATGTACCGATGGTGAAGGCGTTGCTGCGCTCTCGAGGCGATGCGGCAAACCTCCGGGTGCAATCCTCGCTGGCGCTCGCGCAGCGCCGCCGAAGTCCCTGGTCGATGACGATAATGCCAAGCGCTTTCAATGAGAACGCGCCGGAGATGCGCATTGCCCGTCTTGGTGATGCAGCCTCGGCGGATTCGGGCGCCACTGCTATATTCTGAAGGAGTCACGCCGGCATAGCTCATGAGCTGACGCGGTGATTGAAAGCGGGTCAGATCGCCAACTTCAGCCACGATTGTGGCGGCAGTGAGCAGCTTGACGCCGCGCATTGCTTGCAGTGCCGCGATGGTTGGTGCATGGGGAGACTTGGCAGCCGCCGCAGCAATGGCTCGATCGAAGAGCGCGATGCGCGCGTCGATTTCTTCGAGGCTCTGGCGATATTGGCTAAAGACGAGCTGCTGAGCGAGATCTTCCCAACGCAGACCATCGAGCCATCGACGATGCCGCAGCGTCCAAGGACGTCCGGCCGGAGCGATGATGCCAAGGCGCAGCAGAAACTTCACCAAGCGGTGGCGAGCGCGCTGGCGGTCTTCGACGCTGTCCTCGCGCGCTCGAATCAGATCACGCAGCGCTTCATGATCAGCGTCGGGAACCCAAATCGAGGTCAGCTCGCCACTACGCAGTAGGCGCGCTAAGGCCAGGGCGTCCCGGCGGTCAGTCTTGACGCGGTCGCCAGGGCGCTTGGGAATCAGCGACGGTGCCACCACAACGCAGTTAATCTTCAAGCGGCGCAGGTAGCGGTAGACCACGTAGCCACAAGGGCCAGCTTCGTAGCAAACCCGCAAGGCCGCAGGGGATGCCAGCTTACGCAAAGTCTTGCGCAACTGACCGAGGTCGTTGGCGATGACGCCGACCAACCGAGCTCCCTGCCCGTCGGCGACCGCGATGGCGATGCTGTTCTTGTGGACATCTAGCCCGACGCACTTGCGGGCTTCACTCTTGAGCGAAGACGTTGTATGCTTGGTCATAGCCGGTCCCTTTCGCGTGTAGCTCTGTCGTTTTTGGCGGCAACCTACGTTTTCACGAATCGGGGCCGGTGCTTCTTTTTTGAAACCCCGGCGGAGATGCGGTCCGTGACCGCATCGAGCACGGGGAACCGCGCGCTTTGCGCGCGTACTCCCCTCCATATTGTCTGAG
>DASRXM010000027.1:0-2840 GCA_035654155.1 Candidatus Babeliales bacterium | reverse complement strand
CGTGTGTCTTCACGGTAGGTCAGGCATCGACGAAGACGTCGTCGCCCTCGACCGTTACTTCGAACGTCATCAAAGGCAGCACAGCCGGCAGCGTCAGCGCGTCGCCGGTGCGAACGTCGAACGTCGCGCCGTGGCGCGGGCAGACCACCCGGTCGCCCTCCAGCTCGCCCTGGTCGAGCGGTCCGCCGTCGTGCGTGCAAACGTCTTCGATCGCGTAAATCTTGCCGTCAACGTTACATAACAGTATCTCTATCGAATCGACGACGACGCGGCGCGTCGTCTCCGGCGCGATCTCCGAAACCTTTGCCACGCGATGCTTGGCCACGCTGGCCGGGGTTCTACGCTTTTGTCTCGTGTCATCCTGACTGCAGCGAGCGCAGTCGAAGGACGATGTCCTCCCATTGCCGCCAAAACTCCGCGTTGAGCGCTTTCCGGTCTGAAGCCAACTCGTAGAGCGCAAGAAACGCGTCGTGCGTCAGGCTCCCCGCATCGGTGCCGGCGTCCACCTGCTCGGGTGAGAAGATCGTATGACGGAGCTTTTCGTCCAAGAAGTCTTCGGCAAATCGTTCGACCTCGGTTGAGCTTTCGGGCGCGGGGAGTTCGAGGCGGCGCGCGATTCGTTGCAGCTGTCCTGGCGGGTCGCGCATGAGAAGATCGTAATCGACCACGATCAGCGGTTTGCCGGCGATTTCGTGCAGGAATGGCACGGTGTACTCGAGCCACAGTTGCTGCGCGGTCTGAAGATCCGTCTGCTGCCGGGCATAGAGCGAGGCGGCGATGCTCGCCGGGTGACGGATCACCAGCAGGTACGCGTCGTCAACCTTGCAGTCGTGCAAGATCTTTCGCCAAAACGGCAAGAGGCGCATCGTGCGCGGGTCTTTGAATCCCCACAGCGGCCGGCGCGCGAAACGGCCCCGTAGGTAGCGCATCGTTCGCCGGCGCAGCCGCCACATTTGCCAGCCGGCGAATTCGCGCCGGTCGATTGGCCGAACGTCATCCCATCTAAGGTCCAGCGCCTTGAGCACGCGCTCGTTGAGCTCGACGATGCAGCGATCTTCCCAGTAGCCGGTTGGATTCTCCGGTTGGGCGTCGAGAAAATCGTTCCCGAGGTAGACGCCCAGCGCTTGAAGTCCGCGCGCCACGGCGCTCGTCCCGCTGCGGTGCATACCGATGACGGCGATGGCGCGCGAAGCGGCGCCTTTTGGGCTGCTCATAAACGGTGGCCGCTTCGGGCCCGTAGCCGTTTGACCTGTGGGCGCCTAGAGGACGCCGGCTCCGTGCGACAGGCTCGGCAAGATCACGGAGCTACTTGGGCTTCGCGCCCGTCTACGATTACTAGAACGGCCGTCAGCCGACGGCGCCTTCCATCTCCATTTTGACCAGGCGGTTCAGCTCGACGGCGTACTCCATCGGCAGCTCTTTGACGAAGAAATCGAAGAAGCCGTTGACGATCATCGCAACCGCATCTGCTTCGGACAACCCGCGCGACATCGCGTAGAACAGTTGCTCTTCGCCGATCTTGCTGACGCTGGCTTCGTGCTCGACCGTGGAGCGCTGCTCGTGAATCTTCATCGTTGGCTTGGTGTCGCTCGAGGACTCCTCGTCCATGATCAGTGCATCGCAGCGAACGCGCGTCTTGGCGCCGATCGCGCCTGGGTGCACTTCAACCAAGCCGCGATAGGTCGTCTTGCCGCCGTGGGCGCTGACGCTCTTGTTCGTCACGACTGAGGTCGTGCGCGGCGCGACGTGGATCACTTTTGCGCCGGCGTCCTGGTGCTGGCCCTCGCCGGCGAAGGCCATTGAAAGGATCTCTCCGCGGGCGCCTTCGCCCATCAAATAGATTGACGGATACTTCATGGTCAAACGCGAGCCGATGTTGCCGTCCACCCACTCGACGGTTGCGCCGGCGTGTGCGATCGCGCGCTTGGTGACCAGGTTGAAGATGTTGCGGTACCAGTTTTGAATCGTGGTGTACCGGATCGAGGCGCCGTCCAGCGCGATCAGCTCGACCACCGCCGAATGCAGCGACGAGGTCGAGAACTTCGGCGCGGTGCAGCCCTCGATGTAGTGAACCTTCGCCCCTTTGTCGGCAATGATCAGCGTGCGCTCGAACTGGCCCATGTTCTCGGCATTGATCCGAAAATAGGCTTGCAGCGGCATCTTGACTTCAACGCCCGGCGGAACGTAGATGAACGATCCGCCCGACCACACCGCCGAGTTCAAAGCTGCGAACTTATTGTCGCCCGGCGGAATCACCGTCGCGAAGTACTTGCGAACGATTTCGGGATAGAGCTTGACGGCGCTGTCCATGTCGCAGAAGAGCACGCCCTGCTCTTCGAGCGCCTTGCTGGTGCTGTGATAGACGACTTCCGACTCGTATTGCGCCGAAACGCCGGCTAAGAACTTGCGCTCGGCCTCGGGGATTCCCAAACGGTCGAAGGTCCGCTTGATGTCCTCCGGGACGTCGTCCCACGAGCGCTCGGTCTGGTCGGTCGACTTTACGAAATAATGGATGTCTGAGAAATCGATCTCGCTCAGGAGCTTCGTGTCGCCCCACGTCGGCATCGGTTTGCTGATGAAGATCTCGTAGGCTTTGAGCCGGAACTCGCGCATCCAGGCCGGCTCGTCTTTCATCGCGCTGATGCGCTCGACGATCTCTTGCGTCAGGCCCTTGTCGGACTTGAAGACGTAGTTTTCTGGGTCGTGAAAGCCGTGGCGGTACTCTTCGATGAGCTCCGACGGCGAGACCGGTGCTTGGACCTTCAGTGCCATTTCAAGCTCCAGCGTACCGCCTCGCGGCGGACATAGTCAAGATATTAAAGTGCGAGCTTCGTTTTCCG
>DASRXM010000026.1:0-34685 GCA_035654155.1 Candidatus Babeliales bacterium | reverse complement strand
GAGCCGGCGGCCGGCGTCATGACGGCCGTCGCTGCGATCGGGCTCGCCGTCAACGGCGGCGTTGGTCTGCTGCTTCGCCAAAACGGCAAACACGATCTCAACGTGCGCGCCGCTCTCTCCCACGTTCTCGGCGACGCGCTGGGCGGCACGGCGGTAGTTCTCGGCGGGATTGCGATCGCGTTGACGCATCGCGCCTGGATCGACCCGCTGCTCTCGCTGTTCGTCGCGGCGATCATCGTTGCGGGCGTGGTGCGCATCCTGCGCGATGCAACCGACGTGCTGCTCGAAAGCGTTCCCGGCGACGTCGACGCGGCTAACCTCACCGCCCACATTGCCCGGATCCCCGGCGTCGTAGGCGTGCACGACCTGCACGTCTGGTCGATCGGCAGCGGGTCGCGCGCGCTGTCGGCGCACGTGCTGCTTGACGACCGCCGGCTCAGCGAAGCCGCAGAAGTGCTGCGCGACATCGACGAGTGCGTCAAAACGCACTTCGGCGTCTCGCACGTCACCGTCCAATTCGAATGCGAAAGCTGTCCCATTCCAATCCAACACTAGGACCTTGGCGGAAACTCGGGTTGGGACTCCGTGAGCGCGACTTCGCGATTTTTTGGGGCCAGCCATGGATGGCTGTTTCAAAACTTCGTTAGCTCCAAAAAACGCGAGAGCAGGAGCGGCACATGGACGTGCCGCGACGAGCGCTCGCGCGGTGGAGTCCCAACCCGAGTTTCCGCCAAGGGTGCTAGGCCCCAGCAACCTTTAGGAGAACTTGCGGCGTCATGGCTGACATGAATTCGAAAGCTGTCGTAATCGGAATGGCGCGGACGCCGTTTGGCAGGCTCGGGGGAGCGCTCGCTCCGCTCTCGGCCACGACGCTGGGAGCGGTCGCGCTCAACGGTGCGATCGAGCGGGCGAAGATCGATCCTTCAGAAGTCGAGCACGTGACGCTCGGCGAGGTTCTGCAGGCCGGCGTCGGGCAGAATCCGGCGCGTCAAGCGCTTTTCAAGGCGGGCCTGGCCAAGACCGTCACCGCCGATACCGTCAACAAGGTTTGCGCGTCGGGATTGCTTGCGGTCGTAAATGCGATGCGCTCGATCAACGCCGGCGCAAACACGGTCGTTGCTGCCGGCGGAATGGAGTCGATGTCGAACGCGCCTTATCTTCTGCGCGATGCGCGCTGGGGTTACCGGTTCGGCGACGCAGCGCTGGTCGACGCGATGATTTACGATGGTCTTTGGGATCAGTATTTTCCGATGACGATGGCGACCCAGGGGAGCAAGGTCGCGTCAGAGCTCGGATTGACGCGCGAAGAGCAGGATCGATTCGCGTATGAAAGCCACCGGCGCGCCGGCGAAGCGCATGCAAAGGGGCACTTCGCCGACGAGATCGTTCCGGTAAGGGTCGCGAGCAAACTCAAGGACAAGGTCGTCGTGGAGCAGCTTCCCAAGCAGGGGCGCGTGCGCGTTCCTGCCGCCGTCGGCGCGGGCAACCGCGTGTGGGAACACGAGCCGTCACAAGAGTTTACGCTCGATTACGCCGCGTATGCGCCGTTCGTTACGGGCGAACAGCCGCATACCGTGGTCGATCGCGACGAGTCGGTGCGCGGCGACGTGAGTCTGGAAGCAATGGCGAAGCTGCGGCCGCTGGAGAAAAACGGCACGGTCACCGCCGGCAATGCGCCCGGCGTCAACGACGGTGCCGCGGCAATGATCGTTGCCGATGCCGACTATGCGGCACAGCGCGGTTACCAAGCGCTCGCGACGATCGTGGATCACGCAACGGTAGCTTGGGACTCGCCATACATCGCCCTCACGCCGGCGATGGCGGCGCGTAAATTGCTCGACCGAGTCGGGCTGCAAGCCGGCGACATCGCGGTTTGGGAGATCAACGAGGCGTTCGCGGCGGTCGCAATGACTGCGGCTCGGCGCTTGGGTCTCGAAGACGGTCTCGTCAATACGTGGGGCGGCGCGGTTGCGATGGGCCATCCGATCGGCGCGTCGGGCGCGCGTATTACGGGAACCGTCATCAATCAGCTTCGCAAGCGCGGCGGCGGGCTGGGGATTGCGGCGATCTGTTCGGGCGGCGGCCAGGGTGACGCGCTGCTCATTCGGGTGGACTAGCACGATCCAATGCAGCCTGTCCTGAGCTTGTCCTGAGCCTGTCGAAGGGCGCACAATTCGAGCTGACGGCGACCCAGCGCGAGATCGCAGCGCTGGCGGCCGAGATCGCGCAACGCGAGATCGCTCCGTACGTCGCGCAATGGGATCGCGATCATGTCTTTCCGCGCGAGCTCTACGCAAAGCTGAGCGCCGGCGGCCTGATGGGAATGCTCGTTCCCGAAGAGTATGGCGGCGCCGGTGCGGATTACGTTTCGTACGCGCTTGCGATCGAAGAGCTGGCGCGCGTCGACGCCGGTACCGCCGTCACCGTTTCGGTGCACTCGATGATCTGTTCGGCGATTTGCAAGCTCGGCAATCCACGCCAGAAGGAGCGCTGGCTGCGACGGTTGGCGAGCGACGACGTCATCGCCGGCTTTGCCTTGACGGAATCGGATGCGGGATCGGATGCGGCTGCGTTGCGCGCAACCGCGCGGCGATCGTCGGGCGGCTACGTCTTAAACGGCAGAAAGCAGTGGTGCACGAGCGGCAGCTATGCCGGCGTGATCATGGGCATGTTCCGCACCGGTGGCGCGGGAGCGCGGGGCGTCAGCGCGTTTCTCATCGAGGCGAATCTTCCCGGTCTGGTCGTCGAGCGCGTGACCGAGAAACTGGGCATCCATACGAGCAACACCTGCGATTTGGCCTTCGACGATGTGGAAGTCG
The DNA here is from genome assembly GCA_035654155.1 of Candidatus Babeliales bacterium. Lineage (GTDB taxonomy): Bacteria > Vulcanimicrobiota > Vulcanimicrobiia > Vulcanimicrobiales > Vulcanimicrobiaceae > Cybelea. Next base: position 31,866 of record DASRXM010000026.1, on the reverse strand, counting down.
GCGACGAGGCATTGCTCGGCGAGGAGGGAGCCGGCTTCGGCAATGCGATGACTGCGCTGACCGCCGGCCGTATCGGCATCGCAGCACAAGCGATCGGCATCCTAGCCGCGTGTCTCGACGAGTCGGTGGCGTTTGCGAAGGAGCGCATTGCATTCGGCAAACCGATCGGCGCATTTGAAGGCGTATCGTTCAAGATAGCGCAGATGGCGATGGATCTCGAAGCGGCGCGCCTGCTCAACTATCGCGCCGCGGCGCTGGCGGATGCCGGCGAAAACTTTGCGCTCGCCGCCAGCAAGGCCAAGCTCTTCGCTTCGACCGCCGTTCGGAAGCATGCCGCCGAAGCGCTGCAGATTCATGGCGGCTACGGTTACACCAGCGAGTTTCCCGTCGAGCGTCACTATCGCGACGCAAAGATCACCGAGATTTACGAAGGAACGTCGGAGATTCAGCAGGTCATCATCGCCCGCTCGCTGCTGGGCCGGCTCGACAAATAACGAAAGGCATCCGCTAGGACGCCTTTCGCGATGTCGATAGAAGAGCCGATAACTCACTCCGAGTCTATCACATCGATTACAGTTGCCACAACGGCAGACCAGCTGGAGCGGACGGGAATCGAACCCGCAGCGGAACGGAGTTATCGGCTCGTCCGTCGACACCATCGAACCGCCCCAGCGAAGTGCTCTCACTTGCTGCGACCTAACCAGCAAGGGGCATCGCATCGCCCGGCGCGAACAAGTCGGGCCGCTATGAACCTTATGGAGCACCAAGGCAAGGAACTTTTCAAGCGCGCCGGCATTCCCGTGCCGCGCGGTCATCACGCGAAAACTCCCGCCGACGTCGCCGAGATACTGGAGACCTCGCCGGGCAAGTGGGTCGTGAAAGCGCAAGTTCTGATAGGCGGCCGCGGCAAAGCCGGAAAGATCAAGATGGCCGGCAGCTCGTCGGAAGGCCGCAGCGTCGCCGAAGAAATCTTAGCGACGCCGATGCCGCCGAACCGTCAGAACCCGCGGGGCGAGCCGGTGAAATCGCTGCTCGTCGAAGAGCGGCTCGACATCGTCAAAGAAGCGTACTGCGCGATCACGATCGACCGCGCGGCGCGAAAGCCGGTTTTCATCGTGAGCCGTTTCGGCGGCATGGAGATCGAAGAGGTCGCGCACGAGCATCCCGAATCGATCGCGAAGTTTTTCGTGGACACGGCGATCGGCTATTCGCCGTTCATCGGACGCGAGTTGGCTTTTGCATCGCAGCTCGATCCGGGTTACCGCAGGCACTTTCCCCCGATTGCCGGCGCGCTGTACGATTTGTTCTTTCGCTACGGCGCGAAGCTCGTGGAAATCAATCCGCTCGCATTGCTCGCCGACGGGCGTGTCGTAGCATCGGATGCGAAAGTGGAGCTCGACGACGACGCGCTTTTCCGCAACTCGGAGTTCGAGGAGTGGCGCGGAGCGCTTCCGCTCGACGTAGACGAGCTGCTGGCCGCGCGGGCCGGCGTCGGCATTCGGAACTTCAGGCGCTTTCCCGGCACGGTCGGCACACTGGCCAACGGGGCCGGGCTTGCGATGGCGACGATGGATGCGGTCGCAAACGCGGGCGGCGAGGTCGCCGACTTTCTCGACGTGGGCGGCGGCGCCAACGCGCAACGCGTCCGCAACTGCTACGAGCTGGTTGTCAACAATACCGGAGCTAAGGTTTTCTTCATTAATATATTCGGGGGCATCACGCGCGGCGACGAGGTAGCGCGCGGCATCGTGCAAGCGATGCAGCAGACCACGTCGCGCAAGATACCACTGATCATTCGGCTGACCGGGACCAACGAAGAAGAAGGCCGGCGGATTCTCGCGGCTGCGGCCATGACTCCGGTCGAAACGATGGATCAAGGCGCGCACGAAGCCGTCCGTCTTGCGCGAGGTGCTTGAGGTGTCTATTTTCGCCGATAAGAACAGCCGGGTGATCGTGCAGGGAATTACCGGCTCCGAGGGTTCGTATCACGCGGAGCGGATGTTCAAGTACGGAACGAATCTAGTCGGCGGGGTCACGCCTGGCAAGGGTGGGCAGAAGACCCCGCAAGGACTGCCCGTTTTCGATACCGTCGCCGAAGCGGTCGACGCCACCGGCGCTACGCACACCTGCATTTTCGTGCCCCCGCCGTTTGCAGCGGATGCGCTATACGAGGCTCACGACGCCGGCATCACGCTTGCGGTCTGCATCACCGAAGGCGTTCCGGTTCACGACACGCTCAAAGTCGTCGGAACGACGTCAAGCATGCGCATCATCGGTCCGAACTGTCCCGGACTTGTCTCGCCCGGCAAAGCTCTGATCGGCATCATGCCGGGTCACGTGTTTAAGGAAGGCAATGTCGGTGTGATCTCGCGCTCGGGTACGCTCACGTACGAAGTCGTCGATCTGCTGACGCGCGCGGACTTGGGTCAGTCCACGTGCATCGGGGTCGGCGGCGATCCGATCATTGGAACGACGTTCGTTGAATGCCTTCGCGAGTTCAAAAACGATCCGCAAACCGAAGCGATCGTTATTTGCGGCGAAATCGGCGGCTCCGACGAGGAAGACGCGGCTGCGTTCGTTGCCGAGCACCTCCCGGAGAAGCCTGTCGTGGCGTTCGTCGGCGGCCGCAACGCTCCGCCCGGCAAATCGCTCGGGCATGCGGGCGCGATCATCTCCGGCGCCTTCGGTACGCCGCAAAGCAAAATCGCCGCGTTCCGCGCGGCGGGCGTGCCGGTGGCCGAGCGGCCGTCTGAAATACCAAGCTTAGTCGCCGAGCGGTTGGCCGTTCGCGTCTAGCCGCCGCCCAAGCGCCGGGTTGGCGCTACGCGTTAACGTCCCCTAAAGGAACCGACCCTACCCTGAGGAAACCCTTGGACCAGTGGGTCACTCTGAGAGGCTCCTGAGGCCGAATAGGCCGGGGCGCGCAGAGCGGCTTGCGCAATTTGACAACTCAAATCATCGATAGAGGGTAAACGAACATGCGTTCACATCGAACCCTCCGTCACGCGGTCATCGCCGCTTCGTTAACGGTGGCATTTCTGTTCCAGGGAACATGGGCACTGGCAGCAACCACCGGTAACATCGCGGGGACGGTCAAGGATACGAGCGGCGCGCCGATTGCCGGTGTCAGGATTGAGGCAGTCGCGCCCTCGCAAACTGCGACCGCAACGACGGATGCGGGAGGTCACTTCGTCATCCTCTCGCTCGCCCCCGATACCTACACGCTCAGCTTGAGCAAGTCAGGGTATCAACCGGTTTCCTTCCCAGGCGTGGTGGTCTTTGCCGACCAGACGCAGCAGGTGGCCTACACCTTGCAGCAGGCGCTCAAACAGATCGCCCACGTCACCTCGCAGGCGGGCTCGTCGCTCGTGAAATCGGGCGTCGGCGGCGACCTGTACAGTGTCAACGCCACTCAGGCGGCCGCCGCGGCGGCGCTGGGCGGCGGCGGCAACCTGAACAACGCCTACTCGGCGATGGCCTCGGTGCCGGGCATCCAGACCTCGATGGGCGGCATGGGCTGGGATTTCAACGCCGCGTACGTGCGCGGACAAAATTCGTACTATACCGGTTACGAGTACGACGGCATCCCGGTCAACCGCGCCTTCGATAACTACAACTCCTCGACCGAGTCGAGCCTGGGCCTGCAAGAGCTGCAAGTCTATACCGGCGGCGGTCCATCCTCGACGGCTACGGCAGGCACGGCCGGCTTCATCAACCAGGTCATCAAGACCGGTACGTTCCCGGGCTTCGCAACCGCGAACCTCGGCATCGGAAGCCCGACGTTCTACCACCAAGCGCAGGTCGAGATCGGCGGCTCAACCCCCGACCGGACCTTCAGCTATTACGTCGGCCTTCTCGGCTACAACCAGGATTATCGTACTATTGATAACAGCAACGGCGCCGGCTACGGCACGCCGGGCGGAATCTTTTCGGGTGATCCGGACGGATTCGCAATCGGGTACGGCTTCGGCAGCGATCAGGTTCTGGCAACCGGCTACACCTGCCTGATCGGAACCTGTCAGGGCGTCAAGCCGATGTGTCCGCTGGTCGGCGCGCCGTGGTCGAACCAGCCGGTCGCAACGATCGGCCAACAGGGCTGCTGGCAATACTACGCCGGCGTTTCGGCCGACCCGCTCATGATCAGCGATCGCGAGAACGTGATCAACCTGCACATGGGCATCCCCAAGTCCAACGGGCTTCGAGACGACGTTCAATTACTGTGGAGCGGCTCGGCGTTAAACAACTATTTCTACAACGATCAGAACAGCATCGGTCCGGGCTACCAGCAGTTCAACTACTCGTTGTACGGTACGCTCTACAAGTCACCAACCTGCACTCCGACAGCTGTCGGACCGGGGCTCACGATTCCGGTTTGCAGCAGCTTCGGGCAGATCATCCCGTTGCAGTCGCTGTACACCTGCGGCGTAACGCCGCCGAGCGCCCCGGGGCTGGCGTGCGGGCCGACGTATCTCCCGTACGCGGATAGCATCGCCTACAACGTGCCGTTCGGCACGCCGATCGGAACCTGGAACTACAAGACGACGTCGGCGCCGTCGATCGCCACTCCAGGCGTCTATATGGCTCCGGATACGCCGGCGCACGCGTTCGACGGTGCGCAGCCGCTCAGTCAGAGCCTGGCGTCGAACGAAAACGACACGGGCATCACCAAGCTGCAATACACCTATGCGTTAAGCCAGGCCGCGTATCTGCGAGCCTACGCTTATACGTTCTATTCGGACTGGCTGGAGCTCGGCCCGATGTACGGCGGCACCGACGGATACGCTCCGTCCTCGACCGCCGCGCAGTATCAGCTGATCACGCACACCTCGGGCGGCGCGCTCTCCTTCCAAGACCAACTCAACGACCAGAACCTGGTCACGCTGGACGGTAACTATTCGACTGCCGGCGTGATCCGCTTCAACAACTACTCGGCCTACGCCGGATGCCTTGGACTTTGCAGCGACGGCTCGCCGACGGGCTACATGGCGCTGGGTGCAACCGGTTACACGTGCTACGGTGACGCCATCAGCGGACCGGATGCCGGCAAGTTCGGTTATTCGGTGCCATGTCTGTACGGCAGCGCTTACGATACGAACCTTTCGGGCACGACCACGAAGGGTGGGACGTACAACTGCGCGGTCGCATCGGCTCCTGAATGCACCGTCGCGCCAACTTGGGTGAGCGGTGCAGAGTCAACTCCGGCCTTCGCCGCTCCGGGAACGCCCGCAGCGATCGCTAAGGCTACGTGGGACAGCATCTGGAACAGCAACGCTACCGGGTCGTATAATACCGTGCGACCTCGCTTTACCAATGCGTCGCTGCAAGACCAGTTCCGTCCCAGCGACAAGTTCCTGATCAACGCCGCGATCCGGTACGACAACTTCACGTACGACCTGCCGGATTCGGTCAACGCAGCCGATTCGTTCTACGCCTATATGACGTCAAACTATACCTGCGTCTATGCAGCGACGAATCAGGTGCTGACGACGCCCCTACTCCCGGGGCAACCACCTCCGGCCGCGGCGCAGTACGTCATCGGCAACTGCGACCAGGCAGCCGCGGCGCTCCATCCGAGTGGGCCGCACACCGGCTGGGTCCATCCCAACGGTACGGTTCAAAACGGGATCACGGCGCCGAACTTCTCGGCAAGCTCGCCGGGATCGTACACGCTCAACTACTGGGAGCCGCGCGTCTCGGCTACTTATACGCAGTCGCCCGACGTCGTCTGGCGACTATCGGCCGGCCGTTTCACGCAGCCGCCCATCTCGGCTTCGGTTCAATACTTGAGCCTATCGGGCGACGACCGCTCGGTCTGGAACAACACGATGAACCTGGGCTTCTACTCGCCGTTCCATCCGATTCCCGGAATCTCGTCGGGGCAGTACGATCTCTCCTACGAACAGCACTTCCGCGGAACCGACATGAGCATCAAGTTGACGCCGTTCTACACGTGGGTCAACGGCTGGCAGCAGCAGACCTTCATCGGCTCGGGCTTCGTGACGCAAGTCCCGGTCGGCGTGAACCGTAACGAAGGTCTGGAAATGCAGTTCAACAAGGGCGACTTCAGCCGCAACGGATGGTCCGGGCAAGTGGCCTTCACGTATACCAACTCCAAGGTCATGTTCGAGAACTGGCCGCTGATCACGGGCGGCACCATTCCGAACACGACGACCGCCCTCAACCAAGTGATCGCGGCCTATAACGCGCTCACGAAAGCGGGCGGCGGCAGTCCGTGCTATCAAGCCGGTACGGCGGTGCCGTGCTCGGAACCCAACGGCAAGATCGTTGCCGGCTACGATACGATCCTGAACCCGTACTACAACTTGCCGCAGCAGGGCCTACTCAATCCTAGCGGCTGGTACAATCCGTACTCGACGGCCATCGCTCCGAACCTGAACGGTGCGGTCGGATCGTACATCTCACCGTACGTGGCGTCGCTTATCGCGAACTGGCGCGAGAACAAGCTGGCAGTGACACCCAGCATCGTCTTCCAGTCGGGCGGCTACTACGGAAGCCCGCTCGATACCGAAGGCCTCGACCCACGCTCGTGCGTCGAGAACTCGTTGGCGACCGGCATCACCAAGCTCTCGCCGAAGACCAATCCGCTGCAGTGCAACTACCTGACGACCACGTCGGCGGGAACCGGACCGTTCACGTATCTCTACGTGCCCGATCCGCAGACCGGAACGTTCCTGTTCGACAACGTCGAGCAGCCCAACCAGATCGTCGGCAACCTCCAGATCGCCTACAACGTCAGCCCACGGGTGACGCTGTCGGTGTTGGGCGCGAACCTGTTCCACGTCTGCTTCGGCGGTACGGCCGAGCCGTGGACTTCGGCCAATCCGCCCAGCAACGTGATCTGCGGATACAGCCCGGCCGGCGGTTCGCTCAACAGCACGCTCTATCCGAGCAACTTCTACAACGGCCTCAGCATCTACGACCGCGCAGCCAACAAGGCTTCGACCCCGTGGACGCAGAGCTACTTACCAAGCAATCTCAATAACGGAGCGATCGGAGGCGGTGTTCCGCCAATCAACGTCTACTTCAACGCACAGATAAAGATCTAAGATCGCAGTCTGAAGCGCTAACGTAGCAGCGAAGCGGGACTCGAGAATCGAGTCCCGCTTCTGCTTTCGGGCAGGCACGGCATCCTCGCTCGCGGTATTCCTTCCCATGCAGAAAACCGTTCTGCTCTTTGCCTGCGCCCTAGCGTGCGCCGGGCTCCTTCCGCAGGCGGCTCGGTCGGGCGATTCGGCCTCGGCCGCCGGGACGCCGCCGCCGCAGATCTATCACATCGTCACCACCGCGGTCTGCGCGCGATTGCACGAGCACGTCCGACCCGCGGTTGCAATGATTCTTCAAAACGATCAGGGGATCGCCAAGAGTGCGCCGCTCTTCAAGAAGTATCAGCGCGGTGCGCTTACGGCCCAGGACGCCGCCAATCCGCGATGGGGCACCGGGGCGCCGCAAAGCAACGACTCGATCAACAACTCATCGCCTGAAACGAGCATGGCGTTGCAGCAGATGTCATATCTCGTGATCCCGATCGCGCGCAATCTGATCGCGGCCCAGACGCTGCTCGACGATACCAAGCTGACCGACCCGACGGGTAATGCATCCGACGATGCCAAGCTCGCGCAGATCAAGCAGCAGCTGCTCGACACGATTGCCTTCCAGAGCGCTTCGCTCGATCTAATCAACGGCTTCGTCCAGACCCAGCAGATGGGCGAGCTGCAGCACGCCGGCGAGGAATACATCGGCGCGATTGAAGGTACCGATACGAGCAATCAGATAGCCAAGGAAACGCCCAATCCGTGGCAAGATCCTAACACGCCGGGCCTGCCCCCAAACCCGTATGCCCTCGATCCCAGCACGATTCCGGGCTTAGCCGTGGGCTACAATCCGCTTTCAAGAATTATGGATGGGATGCAATGGCTGCAGACCGAGACGCAAAAGCGCGAAGACGTCGCCGGGAAAACGATCTCCGAAGTGCTGAGCCAATGCGGCCAGTGATGAGAGGTTAGCATGACGTTTTTCAGATGCGCGGCCATCGTCGCCGCTGTAGTCGTGTCGGCGGCTTTGCCGGCCGTCGTTCGCGCCGACGCTTCGATGGGCCAGCTGGTTTACAACTTTACCTATAGCGCCAATCAAAGCATAACGGCGCGCGACTCGGCCAACAGTCTCGAGAATCCGAGTGAAGGTGGAGGCCTTGCAGGCGGCAGCAATTCCGGCGAGAGCCATTACGCCGGCAACTTGACCGACAAGGGAACGATGACGGTTGAGATCGTCAAGAAGCAGCCGGACGGAACGCTCGTCGTCACGATCAGCGAGCAAGGTGAGAACACCCGGCGCGCGCCGGCCGCCGAATGCGTTGTGTACGGCAACACCCACGTTTTGTGCGACCCCAACAAGACCGTTTACACCGAAGAGTACACCCTTTTACGATTTCTCGGCGCGAATTTCGTCAACCCAAGTCAGCTCGATGCCAGCCGGCACTGGAGCATCGTGGAGAACAGCGGCGACGGAATGAGCGTGCAGGCCGACTACACGATCAATAGCAACAACAGCGGCATCATGCAGATCGGCGAGAAGCGCAGCGTCAAAGAGAGTGGGGCCGGTCATCTGACGACCGACATCGAGACCAAGATCGGCTACGACTTCACGCGTTCGGTGCCCACCTCGGTCGACGAGTATGCGACCCAATACACCGACTCGGGTCTGAACGGAACCTCGAGAACGACTTACCAGACGACGCTCCAGCTCGTCTCCGATACGATGGCCAAGACATAGCCCAATACGGCTATCAGTGCGAAGACTGCGAGGTGGCAGTCTTCCCAACCACGACGCGCGCCGAGCTAGTCTGGCTCAAGGACCGGTTGCACGTCGTGCGCGAGGTGGCCCGGCACTCGGCGAATGGCCTCGATTCGTGGATGATGGATGGGCTTGCGTTCTTGGACGAGCATCAAGGTCACAGCATCGTGCTGGTCTCGCGCCGATAAACAGAGGCCGCACATTCGTGCGGCCTCTGCGTCCACCCCGGAAAAATCGTTACAGCGGGATACGCAGGTGCTGGCCTGGCTGGAGCTCGCCGCCGCGAAGGTGGTTAGCGTCGCTGATGCGATCGACGACTTCTTGCACGTCCGAGCTAGGCCGTGAGTGCGCCGCGGCGATGGCCCACAGCGTATCGCCCGGCAGAACCGTCACGGTCACGTAGCGCTGGGTGGTCGCGGCATAGAGCCGCATGCTGGAGAGGGTCGGCAGCGCCACCATGAGGGCCAGGGCGGCCAGCGCGATCGCCGGCATCAGCGTGATCCGTTTCCGTCTAGCTATCATCACTCTCTCCCTATACCCAGCTCCGGAGTCCCCATATCTAGTGCCAAACGCCTGTTCGTCCACCATATTTTAGCATGCCGGCGCCGCGGATTGTCAAGACGTTTCGAACGTATGTTTGCCTTGAAATGGGATTTATGGTAGGGTTGTACCGGTCGCGGGTGCCATACGCTTGGCATTCCGGCCGGGGGAGCTTTGCGCAAGAAAACGATGGAGAAACCGGCCACCGAGCGGCAGCGCCGCATCCTCGACGTAATTCGGAGCTTTACCGCCGAGCACGGCTACCCGCCCTCGGTGCGGGAGATCGGCGAGCGCGTCGGACTCTCGTCTTCCTCGACGATTCACGCTCACCTTAAGGCGCTCGAGCGGCGCGGGCTGATCTCGCGGGATCCCACCAAACCGCGCGCGCTTCGGTCCGGCAACCTGCCGAAGGTGCCGGAGGCTTTGGTCGTGCCCGTTCTCGGCAAGGTCGCAGCCGGCGTTCCGATCACCGCCCAGGAGAACGTCGAAGGCGAGTTTCTGCTGCCCAGCGCATTCGTGCCGCGCGCATCCGACGCGTTCATGCTGCGGGTGCAGGGCGACTCGATGGTTGACGCAGCGATTCTCGACGGCGACCTCATTTTGGTGCGCCCGCAGCGGACCGCCGAAAACGGTGAGATCGTCGTCGCTATGCTCGAGGACGAGGCCACCGTCAAGCGCTTTTACCGCGAGACGGGCCGGATTCGGCTGCAGCCGGAGAATCGCGCAATGGCGCCAATCTACGCGAGCGATGTCGAGATCCTCGGTCGCGTCGAAGCCGTCATCCGCCGCATCTAAAGTCTTTCTCGCCTTCGAAGCTCGGGCGGTGCCGGTCATGCGGCGCCTGGGTGAGTTGCCGTTCGTCGCGGCGGTGCGCGAGGCACTTCCTTGGAGCTTCGTCGGTCTCGCGGCTGCGTTTGTTGTAATTCTTCCGATTCAGCTGCGCGTCGCAACGCCGCATTCGACGTCGATCGGCTTGGTATTGGCGTCGGCGCTCCTGCCCAGCTTTGGGGTGATGGCGATGGCGTTGGCAGTCGTGCTGCCGATGCGGCTCGCCCACGCAACCGGCTATCGGGCGGCGCCATTGGTCGCGGGCACCGTTGGAGCGTTTGCGCTTGCGCTGCCGCAGCCGCTCGGCCTCGATGCAATCGCCTATCTGCGCGTGCTGGGCGCCTCGGGCTTGTTTATTGCGATCCTGGCCTGCGGCGTTGCGGGAGCGCTGGTTGCGGCGCTGCGGCGCGTCGCACCGGCTGCGCTTGCCGATTGGGCCGGCGCGGCACTGGCGATCGCGGCATTCACGCTGCTAAAGCTCGCGCACCTGTCGCTGCCTGCGGCGATCGCCGCAGGCATGAACCCGATCGCGCATCTTGGTGACACGTACGTCGCGCTGATGGCGATCGTCGCGATCGAATGCTTGCTCTGGACCGCGGGGATTCACGGGCCCGCGATGCTTGCGGCCATCGTCACCCCGGTCTATCTTACGATGCAGATGCAGAACACCCACGCGTTTGCGCTGCACGCGCCGCTGCCGTATGTGGTGGTCGTCTCGCTGTTTCTCTTCGTCTTTCCGGGCGGCGCCGGTGCGACGCTGCCGCTGGCCGGATTGCTCGCGCTTTCGCGCGTTCCGCGCTTGCGGCGGATCGGGCGCGCGACCTTTGTGCCCGCGCTCTTCAATCTGAACGAGCCGCTGCTCTTTGCCGCACCGGTGGTCTTCAATCCCCATCTCGTATTGCCGTTCGTCGGCGCGCCGCTGGTGCTCGCGACCATCACCTACGCGACGATCGCGAGCGGTATCGTTTCGCGGGCGGCGTTCTACGTGCCGTCCTCAGTGCCCACGCTCGTTTCGACTTATCTCGCAACCCAAGACACGCGCGCGCTGGCGTTGACCTGCCTGAACATCGCGATCGCAACCGCTATTTGGTATCCCTTCGTGCGCGCGTACGAACGCCATCTTGGGCAGTCCTTCGACTACGCTTCCTCCGGTCGCTCCGCTCAGGATGACAAGGATGAGAGCGCATGATAGCCCAGATGTGCGAGCGGTTCGGGATCGGCGGTCGCATTCGCGACGCGGCGCTTGCAGCCTACGAACGCACGGCGGCGCTGGTCTACCCCGCGCAGGCGACGGTCGCGCTCAACGTGCTGCAGGCCTTCATCGCCGAAGGGCTCGTAGAAAGCGATTTCGCCGGCACGACCGGCTACGGCTACGACGACGTCTCGCGGGCGAAGTACGAATCGCTCTTGGCGCGGGTGCTCGGCGCGCAGCGTGCCATCGCGCGGCTTTCGATCGTCAGCGGTACGCAAGCAATCGTGGCTGCGCTCGCCGCGTGCACGCCGCCCGGAAAGACGCTGCTTTCGATTTCCGGCTTGCCCTACGATACGCTGCGCAACGCGATTTGCGAGGCGCCGCATTCACTGGTTAGCCAGGGCGTCGCCTATCGCGAGATCGGGCTGCGAGCCGACGGGACGGTCGATACGGATGCAAGCTCGCGGAGCGCCGCCGAGCTCGTGGACCCGACGGTTTTTATTCAGCGCTCGCGCGGTTATGCACCGCGGCCGTCGCTGTGCGTCGCGGAATGCGAGCGCGCCGTTACGGCGGTGAAACGGGTTGCGCCGTCCGCCCTCGTGCTGGTGGACAATTGCTACGGCGAGCTGGTCGAGGAGCGCGAGCCCACGCACGTGGGCGCCGACCTGGTGATGGGCTCGCTTATCAAGAACTTCGGCGGTTCGATAGCACCGGCCGGCGCCTACGTCGCTGGGCGCAGCGACCTTCTCGAGCGCGTTGCCGCGCGGCTCTTTGCGCCCGGACTCGGCGATGCGATCGGACCGACGCTGGGAACAGGACGCGCGCTCTGCCAAGGGCTGTTTCTTGCGCCGGCGATCGTCGAGCAGTCGCTGCGCGGGCTCGACTTCATCGCCGCGTTGTTCGAAACGCTCGGCTATCCGGTCGATCCAAAGCCCGGCGCGCGGCGCACCGACATCGTTCAAGCCGTTCGATTAGGCTCCGAAGACAAGCTCCGGCGCTTTGCCGGCGGGTTGCAAGCGGCAATGCCGGTGAACGCGCGCTTTCGGCCCGAGCCCGCAAGCGTGCCGGGTTACGCGGAGCCGGTCCTCATGTCGTCGGGCGCGTTCGTCAGCGGCGCGACGATTGAGCTCTCGTGCGACGCGCCGCTGCGGCCGCCTTTTGAAGTCTACGTTCAGGGCGGCGTCAGCATCGCCCACGCCTATCTCGGCGCGCTCTTTGCCGCGCGCGCCTGTGAAACTAGCGGCTAGTTCGGGTCTTCGGAGCCCGTAAAACCGTAGAAGTAATAGCGGCAGCCGTCTGAGGTCGCAATCGCAACGCGAGTCTCCTCGACCTCGGCCGCCGTTACGGTCTTGCCGACGAGTGTGGAAAGCACCGCTTGCGCGTTGAGCAGCTCCGCGGCGCGCAGGCGTTCGGGCTCGCTCTCGATGAGGTCGAGCAGCTCGTCGATCCGGTCTCCCATCGCTTACCCATAGTTATCGGCTGCGGCACCCTGGTTTCCTAGGGGAAGGCCGAGCCCGATGCCAGGAGGCGGCCGCGCCGCCTAGAGAAAGGCTGGCGGCCATGTACCTGCTCGAAGTGTTGAGCGGCCCGCTCGACGGAAAAACCTGGCCGTTCGAGCGCGAGATAACGATTGGCCGCGACGATGCCCTGGCGCAAGCGTGCTTGGCGCTCGACCGGTACGTTTCGCGGCGGCACGCGCGTCTGGAGATCGAAGGCGACTCGCTGCGGCTCACTGACTTGAGCAGCCGGAACGGAACGCGCCTGGCCGGCCGGCCGGTCGTCGGCGACGTTCCCCTGCCGGTCGGCGTACCGTTCGTGGTCGGCCGCACTGTCCTGAGGGTGACGCGCACCTAGCGCATCAGAATGGAAAACGTGGCTACGGTGGCGGCGGCGCGGACGCTCTCGAACGCATTGCCTCGCCCGCTAGGATTCGTACCGACGATGGGCGCCCTGCACGACGGTCACCTGGCGCTCGTGCGGCGCGCGCGCGCGCGGTCCGCGGCAGTCGCGGCTTCCGTCTTCGTCAACCCCTTGCAATTCGGACCCAACGAGGATCTCGCGTCGTATCCGCGCGACCTCGACGAGGATCGAAGGAAGCTGGACGCGGAGGGCGTCGCCATGCTTTTTGCGCCGCAGATCGCGACGCTGTATCCGGACGGCTTCGCTACCTACGTCGACGTTAGTAAGGTCGACGCCGTCTTCGAGGGTACCGTGCGCCCGGGTCATTTTCGCGGGGTCGCGACCGTCATCGCAAAGCTGCTCAACATCGTGCGGCCGAACCTGCTTTTTCTCGGGCAGAAGGACGCGCAGCAGGCAGTGCTGTTGCGTAGGATGATTGACGAGCTCGACTTTCCGGTTGACGTCGAGATCGTGCCGACGGTTCGCGAACCGGACGGCTTGGCCATGTCGAGCCGCAACCGTTATCTGAACCCGGACGAGCGCGCCCAGGCGCCCACGCTCTATCGCGCGTTGTGCGCAATGCGCGACGCGCTCGAGCGCGGCATGAGCAAACCGCAGGCGCTCTCCGCCGGAAAGTCCGTCTTGAGCGAATCGGCGCAGCTCGATTACCTCGACATTGTCGACGCAAACGATTTCACGCCGCTCGACCGGCTGCGCGCGCCGGCCTTCCTGATCGGTGCGGCCCGGTTCGGCGCCACGCGTTTGATCGACAATCTGTGGATACGCTAGTGATGAACGGAGCGCGCATTTTCCTCGGCGTGAGCGGCGGGATCGCGGCGTATAAGGCCGCAGCCTTGACGAGCACACTGGTGCAACGCGGCGCGACGGTCGACGTGGTGATGACCGCCGAGGCCGAGCGGTTCGTCACCCCGTTGACGTTTTCGTCGCTGACGGCACGGCCGGTCTACGGGTCGCTCTGGGACTCGCCGGAGCGTATTCCGCACATTCGGCTGGTTCGTGAAGCCGACGTTGCGCTGGTGGTGCCCGCCACCGCGAACTTGATCGCCAAGCTCGCCGCCGGAATCGCCGACGATCTGCTGACGACGGCGCTGCTTGCGGCGCGCATTCCGCGCCTGATCGCGTCGGCGATGAACGAAGCGATGTATCAGGACGCCGCAACCCAAGCGAATCTCGCCGCCTTGCGCGAGCGCGGATACGAGTTGATCGATCCGGAGCGAGGCTTTCTGGCGGAACGCGAGATTGGGTTGGGACGGTTAGCCGCCGAGGAGCGGATTCTGCAAGTATTGGAAGCCGTGCTTGCGCGCTCGCAATCGCTGCGCGGCAAACGCGTTGCGATCACCGGCGGTCCGACTCGCGAACCGTTCGACCCGGTTCGTTTTCTGAGCAACGCGTCGACCGGCGCTACGGCGATCGCGCTCGCCAGCGAAGCGGCGCGCCGGGGCGCGATCGTGACGCTGCTGCTCGGCCCGACGCTGCTCGAGCCGCCGCACGGCGTCGAAGTCGTGCGCATCACGACCGCGACGCAGCTGTACGAGGCTGCGCTTGCGCACGCGACCGGCGCCGATCTCGTGATCGCGGCGGCCGCCGTCGCCGACTGGCGGCCGGCAGAATCATCCGACTCGAAGCTGCACAAAACCGGTGAAACCCTGGACGTTCGCCTCGCGCCCAATCCCGACGTTCTGGCTGCGCTTGGGGAACGAAAGAATTCGACTTTCCTGGTCGGGTTCGCCGCGGAAACCGGCGAGCACGAAACGCGCGGGCGAGTGAAACTGCAACGCAAGCATCTCGACGCAATTGCCGTCAACGACGTCCGCGACGAACGCGGCTTCGGCACCGGCGAGAACTCGCTGGTGTTGCTGTGGGGCGAGGACGGTCGCCGCGAGCTCGGAACGGCTTCTAAGGATGTCCTCGCGGCGCGTCTGCTCGACGCAATAGAGGAGTTGATGACGTGCTCCTAGCCATCGACGTCGGCAACACCGAGACGAAACTAGGCTGCTTCGCGCGCAGCGAGCTGAAGCAGACGTGGCGCGTTACGACCGAGCTGCGGCGCACTCCCGACGAGTACGGCGTCTTCTTTACGCAGCTTTTCGCGGCAAGCGATCTCAAAGTTCACGCAATCGACGCAGTGGCGGTCGCGAGCGTCGTGCCTCCGCTCGATCCGGTGATCGACATCGCCTGCACGCGGTTCTTCGGCGCTGCGCCGCGGTTTCTGAAGCCGCAAGCCCAAGATCTCATAAAAATTCTTACCGAGAATCCCGCCGAGGTCGGCGCGGATTTGGTCGCCGCCGCGATCGGCGGGAGGCAGCGCTTCGGCGCCCCTTTGATCGTCGTCAGCTTCGGCACTGCGACCGTTTTCATCGCAATCTCGTCCGCGGGCGAATATCTCGGAGTAGCAATCGCGCCGGGCATTGCCGTCTCGATCGACGCGTTGATCGGTCGCACCGCCAAGCTTCCGCAGATCGCACTGGAAGCCCCGGACCGAACGATCGGGCGAAATACCATCGAGGCGCTGCAGGCGGGCATCGTATACGGATTCGCGGGCCAGACCGAGGCGATCGTCGCACGGATGCGCGCCGAGATGGGCGTCGATGCAAAGGTCGTCGCGACCGGCGGCCTCGCCGAGGTCGTTGCCAAGCAGACGCTCCTCGTGGACGCCGTGGACCTGCATTTGAGTTTGGTGGGATTGGAACTCTTCCACCGGAAAGATTAGGCAATGCGCTGCGCCCCTTTGCAAATTGGGCCGATCGAGATTTGGCCGCCGCTGATTTTGGCGCCGATGTCGGGCGTGACGAACCGCACGATGCGCGCGCTTTACCGGCCCTTCGGCCTCGGCCTCACGGTCACGGAATTCGTTTCCTGCAACGCGCTCAAGTTCGGCAGCCGCCGGACGATGGAGATGATCGACCAGCACGGTTTGGAGAAACCGGTCTCGACGCAGCTGTGGGGCGACGATCCGGAGACGATGGCGCTGGCGGCAAACGTCGTGCGCGAGTGCGGCGCCGACATCGTCGACATCAACTTCGGTTGTCCCGCGCCCAAGGTGACGAAAACCAACGGGGGTTCGGCTTGCCTGCGCGATCCCGACCGGTGCGAGGCGATCATGCGCGCCGTCGTCGCTGCCGTCGATTGCCCGGTCACGATGAAGATGCGCCTTGGGTGGAACGAGGATGCGCTTGTGTATATCGACGTCGCGCGGCGCGCGCAGCGAGCCGGCATAAAGGCCGTGACGTTGCACGCGCGCACCGCCAAGCAGTTCTACAAAGGCGACGCCGACTGGGAGCACATCGCGCGGCTCAAGCGGGCGGTTGAAATCCCGGTGATCGGCAACGGTGATCTCGACGACCCGCACGTCGCGATGCAGCGGATGCGCGAGAGCGGAGTTGACGGCATCATGCTCGGCCGCGCCACGCTTGGCAATCCTTGGCTGATCTCGCAAATTCGGGATTTGATGGAGGATCGAGATGCTCGTCAGCTTCCGGCGCCGGCGGATCGCCTGCGCTTTGCGATCGTGCACTACCGCACGATGGTCGAGGAGCTCGGAGAAGGGCGCGCGGTTCCGCAGATGCGCAAGCACGTCGCGCTCTATCTGAAAGGAATCCCCGGCGCAGCGGCATTGCGCGAACGGATTATGCGTATCGAAAGCGCCGCCGAAACGATCGTCGTCCTCGAAGAAGCGATTGCCCGGCTCGAATCGGTTCCGCTCGCGGCGGCATGAACAAAAAACGAGGCCGGCTTTCACCGGCCCCGTCGATCTGTAGCTCAAAAGCTGCAATACTGACTACGCACCTCGACTTTAACGCGGGTGACCGGTCCGCGTCAAGATACTTAGCCGGATACAGGGGCTTGGCTTCTAATCACGCATTGGTAGCATGATGACGAGGTTTCGGCCGTGATCGAAGAGCGGCACGATCTCTACGGTGCGGCGACGCCGCAAGAACTGGCGGCGGAAACGTACGAGAATTACAAAGAGTTCGTCAATCCGCCGCTGGCGCGTGTGATGAAGCTGTCGGGCTCGCCGGTCGAGGTGCGCGCGCGCGGCTGCACGATTTGGGATCAAAACGGGAAAGCGTATCTCGATTTCGCCGGCGGTTACGGCGTCTTTACGCTGGGTTACATGCATCCCAAGGTCGTCGAGGCAGTCCGCGCGCAGCTGCAGCTGATTGCGCTCTCCGGCAAGACGATGTTCAATGTGCAGCTCGGGCGCGCCGCGCGGCGGCTTGCGGAGCTCGCGCCGGGCGATCTGCGGATCTCGTTTTGGTGCAACAGCGGAACCGAAGCCATCGAAGGCGCGATCAAACTCGCGCGCGCCGCAACCGGCCGCGCGAAAATCGTGGGTACGCACGGCGCCTTTCACGGCAAGACGCTGGGCGCGCTCTCGGTGAGCGGGCGGGAAACGTTTCAAGCGCCGTTCCGCCCGCTGCTGGCCGATTCGATCGCGGTACCGTATGCTCAAACGAACGGTCTCGAGGCGGTACTGACCGATGCGGCGGCGTTCGTGGTCGAACCGGTGCAGGGCGAGGGCGGAGTCAACGTTCCTCACGCGGGCTACTTGCGCGAAGTGCGCGCGATTTGCGATCGCACCGGCGCGCTGTTCGTAGCCGACGAGATTCAATCGGGCTTGGGACGATGCGGTTACCGGTTTGCCTGCGATCGCGACGGCGTCGTGCCCGACGTGATGACGCTTGCCAAAGGGCTTTCGGGCGGCGTCGTTCCGGTCGGCGCGTTCATCGCTCGGCCCGATATTTGGAGGCGCGCATTCGGCGAGGCTCCGCTGGTGCACACGTCGACCTTCGGCGGCAGCGAGATCGCCTGTGCCGCGGCGCTTGCGGCCATGGAAGTGCTCGTTGACGAAGATCTGGCGGAGTTCGCGCGCGTGCGAGGCGAGCAGCTCTTGCGCGGCGCGCGCGCGATCGCGCGAGAATTCCCGGCGGTCGTGCGAGAAGCGCGTGGTCTGGGACTCTTGGTCGGCGTCGAGCTGACCAATGAAGGTTACGGCGGATGGATCATTCCCGAGATGCTCAAATCGGGCGTCACCGCGGCCTGGACGCTGAACGCACAGCGCGTGATTCGGCTGGAGCCGCCGTTGATCGTAAGCGAAGCCGAGGTCGATCGCGCGGTCGAGGCCCTGCGCGCCGGCGTCAGCACCGCTTACGACAAACTGGGCGCGCTGTAACCTTTTTGCAATGCCGTATGTCGAAAGTAGGATCGTGATCGACGCTCCCGCCCGCCGCGTCTACGAGCTCGCAAAAGAGCAAGAGCGATTTCCCGAGTTCATGCCCGACGTAGAAGCCGTGACCGTCCTGCAGCGTGATGAATCGCGCGCGATCGCCCGTTGGAAGACGTTGGTAGAGGATGCGCCGATCGAGTGGACCGAGGAGGACCGCTTCGACGACGACGGGCTGCGAATTGATTACAAGCTGATCGAAGGCGATCTCGATAAATTCGAGGGTGCATGGACGTTCGAGCATCGCGACGGCGTCACGCACGTGGTGCTGGGCGTCGACTACGATTTCGGCGTGCCGACGCTGGCCGAGCTGATCGGACCGACCTTGGAGAAGAAGGTCCGCGAAAACAGCGAGATGATGCTGGCCGCGCTCAAGCGCGAGGCGGAGAACGCGTGAACAGATTTTGCTTCGTCATTCATCCGCTTTCGTTCGACGACATCGCGCGCTACGAGCCGGGCGCCAAAGGTAAGGGCGAGGCGATCCTGCGCAAGATCATGGAGTGGATGCCGTCGTACGCGGCGGTGCACGTCACCGGCGTTCGCGCGCCCGACGGACGCGAGACGGAAGGCTGGTTCGTCGCGGCGCCCCTGCTGCCACAGCAGCTCGTGGAGTTTCCGCGCGAGGAAGTCTACGAGCGGGTGGTTCGCGCCATCGAGATCGGCGCCGAGCTCGGCGCTCAGGTAGCGGGCTTAGGCGCGTTCACCGCAGTCGTCGGCGATGCCGGCATCACGATCAACGAGCGCTCGCCGATTCCGGTAACCACCGGAAACTCGTTGACGATCGCCGCCGGCGTGCAGAGCCTCTTTCGGGGCGCGCAAGAGATGGGCATCGATCCGGCGGCGTCTACCGCCACGGTCATCGGCGCGACGGGATCGATCGGACGGGCTTGCGCGCGGCTCATCGCGCCGAAGGTAAAGCGGATAATTTTGGTCGCACGCAATGCCACGCGCTTGCGGAATTTCCACGAAGAGCTGGCAGGCGAGATTGAATGCGAGAGCGAGCATACGACCGACGTCGCCAGCGCGGTGCGCCGTTCGCAGCTCGTTCTGACCGCCACGACCTCAACGCAGGACGTGATCGAGCCCGAGGATCTTCAAAGCGGTGCGGTCGTCTGCGAGCTCTCCTTGCCGCACGACGTCAGCCGGCGCGTCGCACAGGAGCGTCCCGACGTGTTGGTGATCGAGGGCGGAAACATGGTCGTGCCGGGAACTCCGCGTTTCGAGCGCGTGCGCGAACGCGGCACCGATTTCGATCTCAACCTGCCGCCGGGGACGGCCTTGGCCTGCATGAGTGAGACGATGATCCTGGCACTCGAAGGACGGCTCGAACCGTACACGCTGGGGCGCGGGATCGATCTCGGCAAGATCATAGAAATCGAAGCGATGGCCGCTCGCTGCGGCTTTACGCTGGCCGACATGCGCGCATTCGATGCCGCAATCACGCCGGAGAAGATCGCCGCCACCCGCGCCGCTTCCAGGACGGCAGTCAAATGAAGCGCGTCGTTTCGGTTTCGCTGGGATCGAGCAAACGCGACCATCGCGCGCGCGTCACGTTCATGGGCCACGAGCTCGACATCTCGCGCGTCGGCACCGACGGCAAGCTCGATGCCGCGATCGCATTGGTGCGGCAGCTCGACGGCACCGTCGATGCGATCGGCTTAGGCGGCATCGACGTGTACCTTTACGCGGGGACGCACCGCTATGCGCTGCGCGACGGCTTGCGATTGCTCGAGGCTGCGAAAGTCACGCCAGTGGTCGACGGCAGCGGGCTGAAGAACACGTTGGAGCGCGAGGCGGTCGCCTTCATGCAAACGCAGCTGCAGATCGACTTGCGCGGCCGCCGGGTGTTGATGGTCAGCGCGCTCGATCGCTTCGGCATGGCGCAGGCGCTCGTCGATGCGGGTGCCGACGTGCTCTTCGGCGACTTCATCTTCGCACTCGACAAGGACATGCCGGTGCGCGATCTGGCGGAGTTCGAACGAATGGCGGAAAAGTATCTTCCCGACGCGTGCAAGCTGCCGTTTCAATTCTTCTATCCAACCGGCAAGAAACAAGAGAAGCCGCCCGAGCCCAAGTACCCGCAGTACTACGAGCAGGCCGAGATCATCGCCGGCGATTTTCATTTCATGCGCCAGTTTATGCCGGATCGCCTGGACGGCAAGATCGTCCTCACCAACACCGTGACGCAGGCAAACGTCGACGAGTTAGCGCAGCGCGGCGTCGAACTATTGATTACGACGACCCCGGACCTAGCGGGACGCTCGTTTGGAACCAACGTACTCGAGGCCGCACTCTTAGCGCTGCTCGGCAAGCGCTGGAACGAGGTCGAAGCGGCCGACTACGAGCGTCTGCTGCGAGAGCTGCAGCTGAAACCGCGCGTCGTTCGATTGGGTCCGTCCTGACGCAGGGCTCGCTTAGGCCGCCCGGGCGGAGAAGGGTTCAAGCGGCGCCCTCAGAACAAACGGCGCCAGCGTTGGAGAACGCCATCAAAAGAGCTGTGGGGTTGCTTACAGGCTAAGCGTCCCGTGAGGGGTCTACTAGTTGAACGACAAAGAGATCGTGCTGACCGCGGAAGGTCTGACGAAGTTGGAGCAGGAGCTTGACGAGCTCAAGAGCGTCCATCGTCGCGAGGTCAACGACCGCATTCGCCAGGCCAAAGAATATGGCGATCTCAGCGAAAACGCGGAGTACGAAGACGCCAAACAGGAGCAAGCCTTTATCGAGGGCCGGATCCTCAAGCTCGAGGCGATGATTCGCAATGCCCGCATCATCGACGAGTCGGAGTACGCGGCCGACGAAGTTCATCTCGGCGCCATCGTGAAGGTCAAGGAGCTCAAGAACAACGAGAGCTACGAGTTTTCGATCGTCGGCTCCGCGGAAGCCGATCCGCCGAACCGCCGCATTTCGAACGAGTCGCCGCTGGGCAGCGCTCTCATGGGTCATAAGAAAGGCACGACGGTAGACGTCGCCACGCCGCGCGGTCTCGTGAAGTATAAGATCGAATCGATCAAGAGCAGCGCGCCGAAGAAAACCACGAAGAAGGCCTCATAGCGGCGCTCTGTAAAGGGGTTCTGTTGGACGAACTCGGCAAGACCGAAGCGGCGCTCGTGGCGGCCAGACGTGAGAATCTGGCCGCTTTGCGTTCGCGGGGAAACGATCCGTTTGCGGCTCGGCGCTTCGAGGTGCAGGCCACCGCCCAGGAGCTGCTCGAGCGCTACGGTTTTCTGGTTCCGGGCCAGAACGCGAGCGCCGAAGGATGGAGCCTGGCCGGCCGGATCCTCTCGAAGCGAACGATGGGCAAAACCAGTTTCTCCGATCTCGCCGATCGCACCGCAAAGCTGCAGCTCTACATTCGCAAAGAGGAAGTCGGCGAAGCGGCCTTTGCCGACTGGGAAGATCTCGATCGCGGCGATCTGGTTGGGGTGCGCGGCTACATGTTTCGCTCGAAAATGGGCGAGCTCACGCTGCACGTCACCTCGTTTGCCGTGTTGGCGAAAGCCCTGATGCCGCTGCCCGACAAATGGCACGGCTTGCAAGACGTCGAGAAGCGCTATCGTCAGCGCTACGTGGACTTGATCGTGAACCCCGAGGTGCGCGACACGATGATCTTGCGCAGCCGTTTGATCGCGGAGATGCGCCGCTTCATTGACGGCTACGGCTTCTACGAGGTCGAGACGCCGGCATTGCTGCACGTAGCGGGAGGAGCGGCGGCGCGGCCCTTCGTCACCCACTGCAACGCGCTCGATCAGGTGATGCAGCTACGCATCGCGACCGAGCTCAATCTCAAGCGGCTGATCGTGGCGGGCCTCGAGCGGGTTTATGAGATCGGCCGGATCTTTCGCAACGAGGGCATCGACACGACTCACTCGCCGGAGTTTACGATGCTCGAGCTCTACGCCGCCTATTGGGACGTCTCCGACATGATGGAGTTCAACGAGGCGCTGATCGCGCATCTCGTTTCGGTTACAACCGACGGCGGCCAGGAACTCCCGTATGCCGGTACGACGATTTCGTTTGCGCGGCCCTTCGCGCGGATCGAATATCTCGACGCGCTCGCCCGCTACAGCGACGGCAAATACACGCGCGAGCGCCTGCTCGATCCGGCCGGCGCGCAGGAGATTTTGCGCGAGCTGGACGTGCCGCCGTCGCCGACCCACTCGCACGCGCTCGACAAGATCTTCGAGCGGGTGGCCGAGCCGCACTTGATCGCGCCGACATTCGTGAGCGGATACCCGGTCGTGATCTCGCCGCTGGCCAAGCGCCGCGCCGGCGATCCCGAGCTCGTCGACCGGTACGAGCTTTTCTGCGCGAGCATGGAGATCTCGAACGCGTTTACGGAACTCAACGATCCCGACGATCAGCGGGCGCGCTTCGAAGCGCAAGTCGCGCAGCGGGCGCTGGGCGACGAAGAGATTCCCGAGCCCGATTGGGACTACGTGCGCGCCCTCGAGTACGGAATGCCGCCGACCGCCGGCATCGGGATCGGCGTCGACCGGCTGATCATGCTGTTGACCGGGCAACGCTCGATCCGCGACGTGATGCTCTTTCCGCTGCAGCGCCAGCACGGATAATCACGACTATGACGGTGCGCGCGCTCGCGGTTTTGACTCTGCTCGTCGCAATCTTCGCGCCGGCCGGCGGGAGCGCCCAGGCGAAGTTTTATTATCTGAAGCCGAGTCAGATCGATCTCACGCTGCTGCTGCCGCCGCCTCCCGACGTCGCTTCGGCACAAGCCAACTCCGATGAGGCGCAGGTCGCCGCCGCGGTGGCGGGACGCAGCCAAACGGAATTTCTCACGGCGGAAGAAGACTCTGCTCGAACCGTCTTCTTTTTCGAACCTTCGATCGGTCCCGGATTCACCGACTCGCGTTTGCCGGTCACCGCGGCGTTCTTCGCGCGGATTGGTTCGGATGTCAAGAATCTCATAGACATCGCCAAGGATTATTGGAACCGGCCGCGTCCGGACGGGGCGGAAAAACCGCGCGGCTCGTATCCGAGCGGACATGCCGCATTTGCCGCTGCAAGCGCGATCGTTCTCGCCCAGCTGCTGCCCGCCAAACGCGACCCAATCTTCATCCAAGCACGAACCTTCGCCGAGAACCGGATACTCTTGGGCCTTCACTATCCAAGCGACGTCGCCTCGGGCTGGACTGCCGGTACTCTGGCAGCCTACGTGATGATGCACGACAGAAAGTTCGCGCGCGACTTCGCCGCGGCGCAGGCCGAGCTGCGCCGAGCCGGATTCTGAGAAAACTGCGCCTCGCCGTCGAATACGACGGCACCGACTTTTCCGGATTTCAATGGCAGCCCGGAGCGCGCACCGTTGCCGGGGTTCTCGAGGCGGCGTTCGAGCGGCTCTTCGGCCGGCCCGTAAAGATAACCGGCGCTGGACGCACCGACAGCGGCGTCCATGCCAGCGGCCAGGTCGTTTCCCTGCCCGAGCATGTAGCCTTCCCCTTCGAGCGGCTCTTGCCCGCACTGCACTCGGTGCTTCCCGCCGATCTCTCTGTCACCGACGCCCAGCTCGTCGCCGGCGATTTTTCGGCGCGCTTCTCAGCGCTCGAGCGCACCTATGTCTACGCAATCGCGAACCGGCCGGAACGCAGCGCCCTGCTCGCGCGCTATGCCTGTCACGTAGCTCGCCTGCTCGATTTGCACGCGATGCGAACCGCGGGAGCGCAGCTGATCGGCACACGGGATTTCCGCTCGTTCGGCTCGACCGAACCCGGGGCCGAATCCGTCCGCACCTTGGGTCGCCTCCAGGTCGAGTCGCGCGCCGGGCTGATCCGGATCGAAGCGGCCGCCGACGGCTTCCTGCACCACATGGTCCGCGCGATCGTCGGCACGCTCGTCGAGTGCGGGACCGGCCGCAGAGATCCAAGCGAGATTCCGGCGATCCTGGCCGCCAGCGACCGCTCGGCCGCTGGACCGACTGCCCCGGCCTGCGGCCTCTACCTGGCCGGAGTGCGGTACCCCGACGGCTATGACTCCTTCGCCGAACCGCCGATCCTGCGGGTTCAGGCTCGCGCGCTGACTTGACGGAGAACGGAGCTTTCCCGTAGGATACGTTGGTTGTGCGCACCTACCAGCAGAAAACTTCTGAAACGGATCATCGTTGGTATGTCGTGGATGCGTCCGGGCAGCGTCTCGGAACGCTCGCGGTTCGGATTGCGCGCGCCCTCTCCGGAAAGCACAAGCCGAGCTGGACGCCGCACATCGACGACGGCGATCACGTGATCGTGGTCAACGCCGAAAAAATCGAGCTGGGTGGCCAGAAGTGGAGACAGAAGCTCTACTACCGTCACAGCAACTATCCCGGCGGACTGAAAGTTCAGACCGCGCGGGAGATCGCCGAGAAACATCCCGAGCGCCTGATCGAGAAGGCCGTGCGTGGAATGCTCGCGACCAATCGCATGCGCGACGCGCAGTTGCGCCGCTTGAGCGTTTATACCGGCGCCGATCACCCTCACGAGGCGCAGAAACCCGCGCCGCTCTCGTCGCTGCCGTAGGAGCATTTCTTGGACCAAGCCGTCGACGTCATACAATCCACCGGCCGCCGCAAGCGCGCCATAGCACGGGTGAAGCTTGCGCTCGGTCAGGGCATCATCACGGTTAACGGCAAACCCGTCGACGAGTACTTTCCGCGCCCGCAGCTAATTCAGATCGTCCGCCAGCCGCTGGAAGCGACGCAAAGCGGGTCGCGTTTCGACGTTAGCGTCAAGGCCGAAGGCGGCGGCGTAACCGGACAAGCCGGAGCGATCCGTCACGGCATCGCCCGCGCGCTGCTGGCGATCGACGAGAGCTTCAAGGAAATCCTTCGTAAGAACGGTTTCCTCACGCGCGATCCGCGCGAAAAGGAATCGAAGAAGTACGGTCGCAAGCGCGCCCGCAAACGATTCCAATACAGCAAACGCTAAGGCTGCTCTTCAAGATTCTGGCGGTCGTGCTGGGCGCGATCGCTTTGCTCGTACAGCCCGACGCGGCTTGGATCGAGCGCGCGTACGTCAACGGCGGTTATCCGGTTTGGGAACACGCCGCGTATGCAATCACGCATCCGCTGCCCTGGTCGCTGGGCGACGTTGCGGCGCTTGCGGGTGCGGCGGCGATCGTTTGGCAGATAGTGGAATTCGGGCGGCGGCGGGTGCGGCGGTGGTCCGACGTCGGCCAACTGCTGTTAGGTTGTGCGGCGGTTTTGGGGCTCTACGCGATTTGGTTCGAAGTCAGCTGGGGCTGGAACTACGCGCGAGCGCCGCTCGAGACGCGCGTGCAATTCGATGCCGGGCGCGTCACCTCGGGTAACGCCGACGCGCTGCGCCGGCGCGCGATGGCGCAGATGAACGCGCTTGCTCCGGCCGCGCACGCGATTGCCGCGCGTCCGCTTGACTATAGCGACCTGCGCGCGGCCTGGCTGCCAGCGGTGCAGCGCGCGGGCGACGAGTGGCTGCCGTTGGTTGGCGCCCCGAAGCCGACGATCGCGGATCCGTTCATGATGGCGACCGGAACGAGCGGCTTCGTCAATCCCTTGACGCTCAACGTTGCGCTCGCGTCGGATCTGCTCTGGTTCGAGCGGCCGTTCGATCTCGCGCACGAGTGGAGCCACGACGCCGCCTACGCCCGCGAGGACGAGGCCAACTATCTCGCGATCGTAACGTGTCTGCGCTCTCCCGACCCGGCGATGCAATATTCGGGCTGGTTCGAGCTCTTTCTCTACCTGCCGCAGAAGAAGCACTACGCGCGCCGAGAGTTCGTCCGTCTCGTATGGCAAGATTTCGCGGCGCTGCGCAAACGCGATGCTCGCCACATCAACGTGATCCTCGCGCACTGGTCGTGGCGAACGTACAACGTATATTTGAAAAGCAACCGGATCGCATCAGGCGTCGCCAACTACGACGAGGTGACGCGCTTGATGCTCGGCGTACCGCTGGATTCAGACGGTCTGCCCGCCGCGCGATGATGCAATAGAATGGAAACGGGGACTCAATACTTGAGTCCCCGTTCCGATTGCGGCGAGTTTAGTGCCGGTGAGGCGGTTTGTTGTTGTTGCCCGAGGGAGGCTTGCCGCCGTTGCCCTGCGGCTTCGCGCCGCCGCCCGGAGGCCGTTGACCCTGACCCTGCGGTCTGCCTTGGCCTTGCGGATGACCCTGCGGTCTGCCTTGGCCTTGCGGATGGCCCTGCTTAGCGTAATTGCCGCCGAGGTGACCTTGCTTGCCGCCGCCTTGCGGATGACCTTGCATCTGTCCGCCGGCGGGCTTGTTCTGCGGCGCAGGCCGATTTTGCGGTGCAGGCCGGTTCTGCGGTGAACCGGTACCCGGCCTGCCGATAGAAGCAGGCTTGGTTTGCGCTGCGGGCTTGGTCTGCGCGGCAGGCTTAGTTTGCGCGGCAGGCTTAGTTTGCGCGGCAGGCTTGGTTTGCGCGGCAGGCTTGGTTTGCGCTGCCGGCTTGGTCTGCGCAGCCGGCTTTGCCTGATTTGCTAGCGCGCTGTTCGCAGTGCCCGGGTTTCCTTTGGGCTTGTAATTCTGCGCGAGATTCTTATCGGCCGAGGTTACCGGCGCGAAGTTTTTGGGCTTGTTGGTGTTGCTGAACGGCTTCTGCGACGCGGTCAGCGACGGTTTGCCCTTGTTGATCGCGGCGTATTGGTTGCGGTCCTCGCCGGCGATCGTCGCCTGGTTTTTCTGGAACGTGGTCGGTGCGACGCCGCCCTTGCGCGCTTGAATCTGCGCCGAAGTGGGCTTCGCTGTGACTCCGCCTTTGCCGCCGTTATAGCTAACGTTCGTGCAATGGTTGCAGAAGTTGCCGTTGTTGACGATCGTCTTGTTGTAGGTGTTGTTGATGGTGGTGTTATTGACGTTGGTCACGGCGGTGTTGTAGGCGAAGCCGTTGGCACCCCACGTGCCGCCGACGAAACCGACGCCGCCATAGCCGTAGCCGTAGTTAATGCCGCCGTAAAAGCCGACGCTGGCGCCCCAGTAGCCGGCGTTCCAGCCGTAGCCGCCGCCGCCGACGCCGACGCCCCAGTAGCCCGGCGTCCAGTACATGCCGACGCTAGGCGGCGCGACCCAGGTGCCGGGCACCCAGTAGTAACCGGCCGGGCCCCAGGCCCAGTAACCCGGCGTCCACTGATAGTTCGGATATGGAGCCGGGGGCTGCGCGTAATACGGGATCGCCGGCGGGGGCGACCCCACCGTAAAGCCGACGCCGATGCTGAACTGTGCCAACGAGGGCAATGGGAGCGCGGTGATGAGAATTGCCGCTAAAATTGCGGGGAGCGATTTTATGATTCGCACGAGTCCTCCTAACTTGGAGATATTATAGGTCTCATTATATCCGACGCGAGCGACCGCAACAGGCATCCGTCCGGCGCTTTCACGCGATTCTTACCCGGTCTATAGCGGGTTCCAACGCGATCTTCATCGTCCGTTCAGTAACATTTCGCCGATACCTGGTACGCCTGGCGGCCACCCCGCGCTGATAGCATCGGCGTATGTTCGACGTAGGAGATTCGCTTCGCGATGCGTTCGCCGCTGCGCGCAGTCGTCTGCGCGCCGCGCAGACGACCGTGGTGGTTGCCAATGCCGGAGAATCGGGACGGTCCGCCGATGCGGCGATGGCGCAAACGGCGCAGGCCGCGATTTTTACCGAGGCTTTGCTCGCCGCCGAGCGCCAGCGATTCGAAGCGATCAAGGCGGTAACGAAATGAACCTCGATTTGCTTGACGCCGCGGCCGGCGCCATGGATGCGCAACGGGCTGCGCTCGACGTTGCCGCGCGCAACATCGCCGCCGCCGAGGCCGCCGGCCCGAACGCCGACTACGCCAGACTGATTCCGGTCTTCAAGGTCGACACTTCAGACGACGGCGAATCGGTGGAGTTTACCGGAACGCACACCGAGCGCGGTACCAACGTCGACATCCTGACGGAAATGATTGCCGTCATGAACGCGTCTCGCGCGTATGAGTCCGACGCCTCGATCTTCGACGTCGGAAAGCGGCTCGCAGAAAAAACGCTCGAGTTGGAACGGCTATGAGAGTCGAGCCGCTGATTCCCGACGCGCCGGCGGCGCCGGTTGCCGGCGGCGATACGTCAGCTTTTGCCAAAGCTCTCGACGCCGTTGGCGGGTTGTTGGGTAAGGCGACTCGCGCGGAAGACGACTTTGCCTACGGCCGAGGCTCGCTACTGGACGCCGTCTACGAACGTGCTCGAGCCGACGTCGCGCTATCGGTTGCCACATCAGCGGCGCAACGGCTCGTCCAAGCTGTCCAGTCCGTCTTGAACATGCAGGTGTAGGACTCGATGCGTGCCGCAGAATATCTCGTCGCTCGGTGGAACTCGCTGCCCCGAGCGATGCGCTTTTCTGCCGGCGCCGGTTTTTTAGCCTGTATCGCAATTGCCATCGCAATTTTTATCGCAGGACATCAATCTCGAGTAGCTCTCTTCAGCGCGCCGCTGCACCCGGAACAACTTACGGAGGTCGAGGAGAGTCTGGCGGCCTGGAGCGTACCGTTTACGCCGGCGAGCGAGAACGTGTTGGTCGATGCGGGGCGGCGTAGCGATCTCTTGCTGCGACTTTCGCTGGCCGGCATTCCTCATCCGCACCTGTCCAGCACCAGCGAGGCGCTCCAAAGCATTGGGGTTCTCACGCCGCAAGCGGTGATCGAGGCGCAAACGCGCGCCGGACTTGCCGGAGATATCGAAGCCGGTCTTCGCGGCGTCGAGGGAGTCGACGACGCTCGCGTCATCGTTGCGCCGGCGAAGCCGGCTGAGTTCGCGGACGAGGCGGCACACGACGCGAGCGCTTCGGTACGACTGCGATTACGCTCCGGAATGCAGCTGGCGTCCGAAGCGGTCGCGGGCATTCGGGCGTTCGTCGCCGCTAGCGTCCCTGAGTTGCAACCAGCGCGCGTGACGATTCTTGACGATCGCGGCGTGGCGCTCAGCGACAACGCCGTTACTACCGACGATGCGGCAGGCCTTCAGCGGTCGTTAGAATCTGCGCTCGATGCTGCTTTCGGAGAAGGAGCGGCGCTGGTCCGCGTCCGCGCGGAGTACGACGCGGCGCAGAGCACCGAACGGCAGTTCCGTCGGCAGCCTGCGGCCGCCGAGGCGATCGAACGCATCGGGCGCAGCGAAAGCTACGATGCGGCCGGCAAACGCTATCGCCACGTCGAAGAGGCCGAAGATCGCGGCAGTGAAACACGCGAAATCGTTTCGCAGAACCCATCCGGTGCGCTCAAGCGGATTTCCGCCGCAGTCTTCGTCGATCAAAGCCGCGCCTTGGATCTGGCTAAAGTGCGCGAGCTTGCAGAAGCAACCCTCGGATACGACGCGCGTCGCGGCGATGCGCTTGCCATCGAGGCGATCGATTTCCATCGCGAACCGGTTGTGCGCAAGGATTTCTGGTGGATGCTGTACGGTACGTTGCTCGCGTTGGCGCCCGCGCTGATCTTGGCGATCGGGTTGGTTGCCTGCGCGCGATTCCTCGTGCCTCCGGTCGCCGGGCTCGTGCAAACGCTCGCCCAGAGCGCGGCCGTCGAAAGGGCTGCGAAAGCCGCCGACGGGTTCCCGCCATCGCGCGTGCGCAGCATGTTGGAGCAGGAACCTCCCCACGCGGCTGCCGCCATCATCAGCGCATTGCCGGCGGCAACTGCTACGGCGGTCCTCGAGCTCTATCCGCCGCACGAACGCGAGGCGATCGTCCATCGAATGCAACGCAATAACTCTTCCTTGATTCCCAACACCCAAGAGATCTTGCGCCGCCGTGCCTGAAGGCTTCGTTCCTCTGGGCGACTTCCTGCGTTCGTCCGGCGCCGAGGAGGAAACGCACGAACTGCCCGAACCGCTGGCGCCGCAAGTCCCAGCTGTTATCCCCGCGCTTGAAGAGACGCTGCGCGCGGTTCGCCGTTTCGAGGCGGCACTCGCGGATGCGCTCGACGCGGCCGTCCAGCAGCTGTTGCGTTCGATCGCGAGCGACGTTCTGGCGCGCGAGCTGCGCTGGGCGAGTGCAGATCTGGATGCCCTGATCGCAAGGGCCCTTGAGCGATTTCGAACCGAGAACGTCCTATCGATTCGCGTAAATCCCGGGGACGCGCAAGCGCTGGCGGGCAGAGGACTTACGCTGACTTCGGACCGTTCCATCGCACCAGGCGACGTTCGCATAGATTTGCAAAGCGGCACCATCGATCTGAGCCTCTCTGCGCGACTCGACGAAGCGCTTGCAGTTTGGGCGGCGTGACGACGCCGCGAGCGCTTCCGCTGGGCGTATGCGCGCTTGGGCGCGCAATCGATGCGCATGGGATGCCTCTCGACGGTGGCGTGCCGCCGCGAGGACGTCGCGTTGCACTCGAGCTTCGCTTGCCCCAGCCGAACGAGCGCGAGCCGATTGCTCACCCGCTTTGGACCGGGATTCGCGCAATCGACGGCGTGCTCACGATCGGCAGGGGTGCGCGCCTCGGCGTCTTCGGTGCGCCGGGAGTGGGGAAGACGACGCTGCTCGAGTCGATGGCTAGAGGTTGCGACGCGGATGCAATCGTCGTAGCGCTGGTCGGCGAGCGGGGCCGCGAAGCGCGGCGCTGGATCGAACGCCTCGACGATCGCACGACGATGATTTGCGCCACCAGCGACCGTCACGCACGTGAGCGGGTGCTGGCCGCGAACGTGGCGTTTGCGCATGCCGCTGCGCTGCGCGAGCGGGGACTCCACGTGCTGCTGGTTCTGGATAGCTTGGCGCGCGTCGCCGCCGCGATTCGCGAGATCGGCCTCGCGGCGGGCGAAAGCAGCGGACGAGGCGGCTATCCTCCGCGCGTGTTTGCCGAGCTTGCGCGACTCGTCGAAGTTGCCGGAGCGCTGAGCCGAGGCGCGATTACGTTGATTGCTACGGTGATCCAGGATGGGGACGAACGCGATCCGGTCAGCGAAGCAGCCCGCGCGCTGCTAGATGGGCACGTTACGCTTTCGGTCAAACTAGCGCAGGCCGGCAGGTTCCCGGCGGTTGACGTGCTCGCCAGCACCAGCCGAACGATGGACGCGGTCGTCGACGAGCCGCATTTGCGGGCGGCTCGCACGGTGCGGCGGGCAATGACGGCGCTCGAGCGCATCGAGGATACGCGCGCAGTAGGCATCGAGCCGAACGACCCTTGGGCGCGAAGAGCGATGGCCGCCGAGGATCGCATCGAGGCGTTTTTTCGTCAGAATGGTTGCATCTCGCATCGCATAGAGACACGCGATGCGTTGATCGATCTTGCGGGGCGGTTGGAGAATGCCTAGCGTAACGCTATTTCTCAAGTCGGTAATCTTGCGATCAGCGATCAACCATAGAGTGTTGCGATGATCGCTTGATGATGACGCAGCAGCTTCAA
>DASRXM010000025.1:0-28266 GCA_035654155.1 Candidatus Babeliales bacterium | reverse complement strand
AGCCAAGCCGCGAGGCTTTCGCCGGCTGGCGCGCTGGAACGCTCCAGGATGTCGATAATTTCGGCTCGCATGGAGCGGCCGTGGCGACGGGCGCGCGCCTTGAGGCCGTCGAGCGTTCTCCGCGGGAGGTCGCGAATCAATACGTCGGGCATTGTGATATCATAAAGTGATAATCAATCCAGGTCAAGGGTCGCGGCCCGGAGTGGTTTAGCCTCCCTGGACGACGACGCGATGAGACGCGGCCTTCCAAACCAGCGACGAACACGCGCTGAAAACGAGCAGCCAAACCAGTTGCGCTCCGATGCTGGCTGCCCACTGCGAAGGCGGGATGACGCCGACGTAGATGAGCAGCGGCGTCGAGTAGATCGCCGCGAAGGGGAGCGCGAAAACGATCCGGCCGAGGATTCCGGGAAAGAGCGTCAACGGGATGATCTGGCCGGAAAGCAGATCGGAGACCCAACGCACGATCAGCTGCGCGGCAAACGTTTCGAGCGTCCAGAACGCGACGCAGTTCATGAGAAAGTTCAGGAAAAAGTTCACGCAATAACCGATCAGGAAGGCCAGCAGAAAAACCGCGAAGGTAGCAGCTGGCGGAACGTCGATGCGGACGAGCAGCAACGCGCACAGTAGCGACGGCACGACCAGCAGCGCGTGCAGAAGCGTCTGCCCGAAGCCGTCGCTGAAGAAGTAGAGCGGAACGCTGATCGGCTTCATAAGGTCGGTCGCAATCGTTCCTTCCCGAATCTTTTCGCGGATCAATCGCGTTCCGTCAACTTCCAAAATTAACGACATCAGCATCGCAATCGTCGCATAGGTTATTATGCTGTGAAGCGGAAGGTTCAGCGGCGCGGCGTTGTGAGCGTAAAGCGCCGTCCATAACGCGCGAAGAATATAGACCCGCAGAACCAGCGAGCCGATCTCGGTGAAGACTTCCATCCGGTAGGTGGCCTCGCGCGAAAACGCTTTCTTCGCGAACTCGACGTACGGCAGCAGGTACGTGCGCTAACCGCCCTTCTGTCGCTTGATTGCCTGCTGACGGCGATGCTCCATCTCTTCGAGCTCGAGCATCATGACGTCCACCACCTTGTCGACCTGCGTCGCTTGCGTCGGCGGCGGCTCTTCGCCCGAGCGGCGCCGAGGTTGGGGCTTGACGTTGCGGTGCTCTTCGAGCGCCGCATCTTGCGCGTGCGTCTTTCGCAAAAACTTCGCATACGTCTGCGCGGCCTGGGCACGCACGTCGTCGCTCGGCTCGAGGTTAAACACGTCCTCGTAGAAGTTCATCTTGGCGTGGACTTCCGGGGCTCGCGCGGGCGGCACGATTGTGGCCGGATCCCCCGAAGCGACGTGCTGCATCGGAACGCTCTCCCCGGCGCGCAGCCGCGTCTTCACGTGCACTATCCCGCCCAGCGCGACGCCGCTGCCCTTCTCCAACGTCGCCCCGTTAAAAACTTTGGAACCCGCGGCGAGGAAGCAACCCTCGCCGATGGTGGCCCCGACGACGTACGCGTGCGGGCCGACGATGCAGCTGTCGCCGATCGTGAGCGGAAACTGCAGTGCGCTGCCACCGCTCGCTTTCAGTACGGCGTTTTCCATAATAACGCACTGGGCGCCAACCGTCACCGGCGCGCCTTCGGCCGTAATGACGGCGCCGTGCAGCACCGCGCTGTCGGCTCCGATCGTCACGTCGCCGCTGATCGTCGCGGACGGCGCGACGTATGCGCTGCTATGGATCTTCGGCCGCTTCGTGCCGCTCGAAAGAATCATGATGCGCCCTCCCGCGGTTGACCCTCGTACCCTTCGACGTAGATGCGCCGGATAATCGACTCGAGATCGGGTTCCTCCAGGCTGACGTCTTCGACGCTGTATCGTTCGCTCGCTTGCCGCACGAGCAGATCGGCCCGCTGAAGGTTGCGGTCGAAACGAAAGCTAGCGCTCGAATCTTCGACGCGCGCGAGCTGCGCGCCGTCCAGATGCGGATGCTCGACCGGCCCGCTGAAACGCACCAGCAAGGTGCGGAACCTCCCGTACTCGCTCTTTATTCGTTCGATGTCGCCATCATAGATCAACGTTCCGCGATCGATCAGCACGATGCGCCGGCAGAGACGCTCGACGTCGGCCAAGTCGTGCGTCGTGAGAACGATCGTCGCGCCCCGCTCGGCATTGATGCGCGCGATGAATTCGCGGATCGCTTCCTTCGCCACGACGTCTAAGCCGATCGTCGGTTCGTCGAGATAGACGATCTTGGGGCTGTGGAGCAGCGCCGCCGCGAAGTCGCCCCGCATGCGCTGTCCCAGCGAAAGCTGGCGAACCGGCGTGCGCAGGAAGTCGGCCATTTCCAGGATCTCGACGAATTCGTCCAGGTTGCGGCGGTATTGCTCGTAGGGAACTCCATAGATCGCGCGGAGGAGCTCGAACGACTCGACCAGCGGAAGATCCCAGTACAGTTGGCTTCGCTGTCCGAAGATGACGCCGATATTCCGGGCATTCTCCTTACGGCTTTTCCATGGAACGTAGCCGGCGACGCGGACTTCGCCCGAGGTTGGCACGAGGATCCCGGTCAGCATCTTGATGGTCGTCGATTTGCCGGCGCCGTTTGGGCCGATGTAGCCCACCAGCTCGCCCGGTTCGAGCGCAAAAGTTACCCCGTCCACCGCTACGCGTTCCTCGTATTCGCGGGAGAACAACGAGCGCAGCGCGCCGAGGCTCCCCTGCGCGCGCTTCCGGGTTCGAAACACCTTGCGCAATTCGCGCGTCTCTACGATCGGCAGGACCCCCGTGTTCGGCACTGCGTACTCCTTCTCCGGTGATAGTGACGATCTCGAACCAGTACGGCTCCGGTGCCCTCGACATCGCACAGCGCGTTGCCGAGACGCTCGGTTACGAGTACGTAGACCGCCAGCTTCCGGTCGTCGTGGCGAAGCGGCTGCGCGTCACGCCCGAGACCGTCGAAGCGAACGAAGATACGACGATCACGCTGGGGGAGCGTATCCTGACCGGGTTGGAGCGAGCCACACCGGAGCTCGCGCAAGCGTCGGCGGTCGAGCCGTTCGATCGAGAGCTGCTGCACGCAGTGCAGGAAGCCGTGCGCGAATATGCCGCGCGCGACCGCGTCGTCATCGTCGGCCGCGGTGCTTCGGCGATCCTCGGTTGCCAGCCCGGCGTGCTGCGCGTCTTCATTCACGCCCCGCGCGATTGGCGAATCGAGCACGTCGTCGAGTCGATGCGATGCGCGCGCGGGATCGCCGAAGCGGAACTAGATCGCATCGACCGGGCCCGCAGCGCGTACATCCGGCAATGGTACGGTCTGACGTTCGGCGATTTGCGGAACTACGATCTTTGCGTCGACGCGTCGCGACTCGGCCCGGCGCGAGCGGCCTCCTGCATCGTTAACGCGGTGTCGACCTGATCCGGCCCTCGATCTTCACGGCGCTTCGTTACCGTGATTTTCGCTTGCTCTGGCTGGGGCTGCTGGTCTCGAATCTCGGCACGTGGATGCAGTTTACCGCGATGGGATTCTTCGTGGCGCGCATGGCCGGTTCGCCGCACAAGGCCGCGCTCGATCTCGGCATCCTCGGCGCCTCACGCGCGATCCCGGTTCTGCTTCTTTCGCCGCCGGCCGGAGTGGTCGCAGATCATCTGCCGCGCCGCCGCGTTCTCATCGTGACGAACACGACGATGGCGCTGGCGGCGCTGCTGCTCGCGTTGCTGGCGAGCTTTCATCGCCTCGGGATGCTCGGGCTCGTGCTGCTATCGGCGCTGAACTCGGGCGCCAACGCCGTCGATTCTCCGACGCGTCAAAGCTGGCTTCCGCTACTCGTCGATCGAGCTTACGTCGGCAATGCGGTCGGGCTCAATTCGATCGCATTCAATGCGCCGGCCGTGATCGGTCCGGCGCTGGCGGGCTTGCTGATCGTGTGGATCGGAGTTGCAGGAGCATTTTATTTCAATGCGGCGGCAACGCTTGCCGTCGTGGTGGCGGTGCTGATGATGCGCCCCGTCCCGCCGTCGGCTAGCCATCGCGAGCCGGTCTGGCACGCGATGAAGCAAGGCATTGTATTCATTGCAGGACACCCGGCGCTGCGATGGATCGTTTTGGCGCAGTTCGTGACCTCGCTGCTGACGCGACCCTACAGTTTGCTCATCGCGGCTTTGGCCGTCAACGTCTTGCACGCAAGCGCGCGCGGACTAGGCTGGGCGGTCAGCGCGGTCGGCGTCGGCGGTTTCGGCGGCGCCCTCGTTACCGCATACCTCGCGCAGCGAGAACGGCGCTCGCGTCTGTGGCTTCAATCGGGACTGCTGATGTCGGTTGGGGTGGCGGGATTGGCTTTCGTGCCGACGCTCGCGTCGGCGCTGCCCGTTCTTTTCGCGATCGGGGTTGGAACGCTCGCCTCGATGGGGGCCACGAATACTTTGATCCAGACGCTTTCACCGGACGACCTGCGCGGTCGCGCGCTGTCGATCTACACGATGATCGCTATCGGCGTCGTTCCGCTCGGCGCGCTCCTCGACGGCGCCGTTGCTTCGATTGTCGGTCTGCGCCCGACCTTTGCGTTCGCGGGCGCCTTGTGCACCGCGCTTTTTCTCGCCATTTGGTTTGCGCGCCCAGCCGTTCGGACCGTGTAAAAAAAGCGAGTCGCGATGTTTCGCGACTCGCTAAAATTCCGCCCATTAAAGGCGGAATTACCAGAGACCGAGGTTAGGCCGCTGCCTTCTTACGACGAACGGCTTTACGCGCTTTGCGCACGCCCTTGCGCGCGGCCTTGCGAACCTTGCGGCCCGCCTTGCGCGCGACCTTGCGTCTCTTACGCGCAACCTTGCGCGCGGCCTTGCGGACTTTGCGACCGGCCTTGCGCACGGCTCTGCGAACCTTGCGCTTCTTCGGTGCCGCTGCCGCTGCGGCTTTCTTTCTGCGTTTGACTGCCATTGGCTGTCGAGTCATCCTTTCTCTGGTCGGCAACCGACCAGGGGTGTTGCCTACCTTATACAGTATTACGCGCTGCAATGCAAGTTTTTGCCGACGACGGCGTTCGCATCGACGCATGCGTCGACGGTCGCGGACGAAAGCGCGCGGTCGTTTTGATTCATGGATTTCCGTTTACGCGCGCGCTCTGGGAACGCCAAACGCAAGCGCTGACAGAGACGTTCTGCACCATTCGTCCGGATCTGCGCGGGGCTGGAAAATCGAGCGCGCCCGGCGGTCCGTATCTCGTGGAACGACATGCCGCGGATGTTGCTGCGGTGCTCGACGCGCTCGGACTAGATCGTGCGGCGTTGGTCGGGCATTCGATGGGCGGATACGTCGCGCTCGCTTTTACGCGTATGTTCACCGAGCGCGTCGCGCGGCTGGCGCTGATCTCAAGCCGGCTGCGCGCCGACACGAGTGAAGAGGCCGTAGCGCGCCGGAAGCTTGCCGAGCGTGCCGAAAGCGACGACAGCATCGAGCCGATCGTCGAGGCGTATCTGCCCCGGCTGTTTTCGCCGCAGACGCTGGCCCAGCGTTCCAGCGTGGTCGAGCAAGCCTATGCGATGGCGCGTGAAAACCAAGCAACGGGAGCTGCCGCAACGCTGCG
The DNA here is from genome assembly GCA_035654155.1 of Candidatus Babeliales bacterium. GTDB lineage: Bacteria > Vulcanimicrobiota > Vulcanimicrobiia > Vulcanimicrobiales > Vulcanimicrobiaceae > Cybelea. Next base: position 22,696 of record DASRXM010000025.1, on the reverse strand, counting down.
CGGAGCGGCGTTGCGCGCTTCGTCGGAGGATATCGCCGAAGATTTAGAATTGCCGGTGCTGATGATTGCCGGCGCAGAGGATCGAGTCATCTCACTCGACGAGGCGCGCTCGATCGCCGCTAGGTTCCCGCGCGGCCGGCTGATCGTCTGTGAAACGAGCGGTCACCTTCCGATGCTCGAAGAGCCCGAGCGCGTTACGGTCGCGCTCCGCGCTTTTCTTAGCGAATAACCGGAAGATTCGAGCGCCGGCGGACGAGCCGGTAGAGAAAGAGGCCGCCGACCGCGATCGCCGCGATCAGGGCGGCGATCAGCGCGATCTTCAAAAGAAAAAGCACGACGACGATCGCAACGATGGCGACGGCGACGACCAGCGTTAACCTCAGAAAGAGAGCGAGCATTGGATTCCTCATTGTCAATTGTAGCTACCGGCGAGTCTTCCGCGAGGTTTCATAATCGGCCCAGTTTGTCGAGCGCGCGATATCCGGCGATCAGCGATGCTCCCGCGTCGATTCGACCGTCGCGCAGCATCGCGCGGAAGGCCGGCAGCGGCGCCAGCTCGACTTCCAAGTGCTCGGTAAGGTCGAGCCGGGGCGCGCCGGTCCTCTTGGCGTCGAGGGCTATATAAACGTAAGCGTGCGCGGGCGAGCGAACCGGCTCGGGGAGGTACTCCGCGACCGGTTCCCACCGTTCGCTCTCGTAACCGGTCTCTTCGGCGAGCTCGCGGAGAGCGCAGTCGCGCGGCCGTTCGCCTTCGGCGAGCATCCCGGCCGGGAGCTCCAAATGAATCGAGTCGGCACCATAGCGATACTGCCGGACGAGTACGACGCGATCGTCGGCGGTGAGCGCAAAGACGATCACGAATCCCAGCGACTCGCGCACGTAATAGTTGGGAACGACCGTTCCATCGGGGAGCTCTATCTCATCCGCGCGCAGCCGCATGTGCGGAGAATCGACGACATAATGCGACGCGCGCAGGCGCCAGCCCGGCTTTTTCATGAAGGTTTGCCTTCTCCATCTATGGCGAAGCGTTTGCAGCTCCTTCCGCGAAGAGCCGCAGAGATGGCGGAACGCTTTTTGGTGGTCGGCGGAGGAACGATGGGCTCGGGCATTGCGCTCGTCGCCGCGCAGGCAGGCTACGACGTCGAGGTCGTCGAGCCGCAGCAGCTCGCGCGGGAGCGCAGCGTCGCATACGTCGCGGCCGAGGCGCAACGGTTGGGCGACCTCTCGATCCTCGAGCGTATTCGCTGGAGAGATGCGATTGCGCAGCCCTGCGATGCAAACGTCGCGGTCGAGGCGGTGCCCGAGGGCTTCGAGCTCAAGCGCGACGTCTTCGCCGCGCTCGGCCGGGCGCTCGCGGACGAGGCCCTGATCGCGACGAACACCTCGTCGCTGGCCGTCGGCGAGCTTGCCGGCAGCGTGCCGCATCCCGGGCGCGTGGTTGGACTGCATTTCTTTAACCCTCCCACGAGAATGCAGCTCGTCGAGATCGTCTACGCGCAGCACACCGCAGATGAAGCCATCGAGCGCGCATACGAGGTCGTTGCCCGTCTTGGAAAAACCGCCGTGCTTGCGGCTGATACGCCGGGTTTCATCGTAAATCGTGTTGCACGTCCCTACTATCTTCAGTCGCTGCGCGCTCTCGAGCGAAACGTTGCATCCGCCGAGGAGCTCGACGCTCTGGCGCGAGCCGCCGGCTTTCGGATGGGACCCTTTGAGCTCATGGATCTCATCGGCCTCGACGTCAATCTTGCGACGACCGAATCGATTTATGCCCGCACGGAAGCCGAACGCTTTGCGCCGGTTTCTCTGCAGCGGCAAATGGTCGCGCAGGGTTTGCTCGGACGCAAAAGCGGAGCCGGATTCTACGTCTATAAAGATGGTAGGGCGGAGCGCTTCGATCCCGCGCCGCTCGGAGGCGAGGCCGACGAGCAAGAGCTGGTCGCAATTATCGGTTTTGGTGACCGCGCCGACGTGCTGGCCGAGCAGATTGCGAACGGCTACGCGCGGATTCAACGGATCGAAAACGACGAACTGCTCGACGAGCTCTCGCCCGAGGCAACGATCGTGATCGACGCGGGCGACGGCGCGACCGATCGCGGCGAGGTGATTGCCCAGCTGGACTCGCTGCTCGGCTCCGAGAGCGTCTTCTTTGTCGACGCATACGCGACGGATCTCGGCTCGTGCGTGCGGCGGTTGCGCCACCCCGAGCGGGTCGTCGGCTACGGCGTTCTGGGATCGTTGGACGCGCAAAGCGTGGTAGAGATCGTCGATTCGCAAACGGTTGGCGATGACGCGCTCGAGCTCGCACAAGAACTGTTTGGTTCGCTGGGCAAAGGCGCCGTCTTAGTCGAGGACGCGCCGGGCCTGTTTCTCGGCCGCACGGTCGCTTCGATCGTGAACGAGGCGATCGTTGCCGTAGCGGAAGAGATTGCATCGCCCGACGACGTGGACCTCGCCATGCGCCTGGGTGCAAACTATCCGCTCGGCCCGATTGCGTGGGGTCGCGAGATCGGCGGCGCGCGCATCGCGCGGATCCTGCGCCGCCTCGCCCATGCGGAAGGCGATGCGTTTGCGCCGCATCGCTCGCTCTGGATGCTCGACGTCGAAGAGACGCCCGCCGAGGCAAACGCGCAATGAGCCGCGAGGTTTGGGTTATCGATGCGGTACGCACCCCGATCGGCCGATATGGGGGCGCGCTCTCGGCCGTTCGTCCCGATGACCTCGCCGCGGTCGCGCTACGAGCTCTCGTCGAACGCACCGGCATCGCGCCGGGTGCAATCGACGACGTCTACCTCGGGGCGGCGAATCAGAGCGGCGAGGACAATCGCAACGTCGCGCGCATGGCCGTGCTGCTGGCGCAGCTGCCGATCGATGTGCCCGGCGCGACGGTCAATCGTCTCTGCGGCTCGAGCCTGCAAGCGATTAACTCCGGCGCGCAAGCGATTGCTTTCGGCGAGGCTGACGTCGTGATCGCGGGCGGGGTGGAGTCTATGACGCGTGCGCCCTACGTTTTGCCCAAAGCCGACGCGCCGTTTGGGCGGCAGCAGCATCTGCACGATACCGTCTTGGGATGGCGGATGATCAATCCGCGGATGCCCGCAGAATGGACGATCTCGCTGGGACAAACCGCCGAGCTGGTCGCGGAGCGGTACGGCATCACTCGCGAAGAGCAAGATCGCTTTGCCTTCGAGTCGCAGATGAAGTGTAAAACGGCGCTCGAGCGCGAGGTTTTCGCCGGTGAAATCACCGGCGTGCGTGTCCCGGACTCGAGCGGAAAAGAGACCCTCGTATCACGTGACGAGCATCCGCGAACCGAGACGACGCTCGAGGCGCTGGCGAAGCTCAAGCCGTCGTTTAAGTCGAACGGAACGGTTACTCCCGGCAACTCATCGGGCGTCAACGACGGTGCAGCCGCCGTGCTGCTGTGCGAGGCCGAAGCCGCGCGGAAAATGGGACTCGCGCCAATGGCGCGCTACGTGGGATCCGCTTGCGCGGGAGTTGCACCCGATGTGATGGGCCTTGGCCCGATTCCGGCGACGCGCAAGGCGCTAGCGCGCCTCGGCCTCTCGGTTTCGCAGCTCGATCTGATCGAAATCAACGAAGCCTTTGCTTCGCAAGCGATTGCGTGCATGCGCGATCTTCAGTTCGACCCGAAGATTACCAACGTCAACGGCGGCGCGATTGCGCTGGGGCATCCGCTTGGCGCCAGCGGCGCGCGGATCGTTACGACCCTCCTGCACGAGTTGCGCCGCCGTAGCGGACGCTACGCGCTTGCAACGATGTGCATCGGCGTGGGCCAAGGCATCGCAACGGTATTCGAACGTGTCGGGTTGAAGCCAGCGGCATGAGCACAACGGCAACCGCGACCACGACGCAGCTTCTGATCGGCGGGCAATGGCGCGACGCGTCGGACGGCGCCACGTACGAGGATTGCAATCCGGCGACCGGCGCCAAGATTGCCGACGTCGCAGATGCCACGCGCGAGGACGTCGATGCGGCGGTCGTGGCCGCGCGTCGCGCCTTCGATGCGGGTCGCTGGCCCACCATGGCTGCTTCGCGGCGCGCGAAGGTCATCTACAAGCTGGCGCAGCTGATTGCGGAGCGGGCTTCGGACTTGGCGCTGCTTGAAGTGCGCGACAACGGAAAGACGATTGCTACCGCCAAAGGCGAGTTGAGCGCAATCGTGGACACCTTCGAATTCTACGCGGGCGCGGTAACCAAAAATTACGGAGAGACGATCCCGCCGCCCGTTCCGACGTATCTGACGTATACGGTGCGCGAACCGGTCGGCGTGGTAGGCGCGATCGTGCCATGGAATTTTCCCTTGCTGCTCGCCTCTTGGAAAGTGGCGCCCGCGCTTGCCACGGGGTGCACGATCGTCCTCAAACCGTCGTCCGTGACCCCGCGAACGGCCGTCGAGCTTGGAAAAATTGCAATTGAGGCCGGAGTGCCTGAAGGCGTGCTCAACGTGCTCACCGGCTCGACGCGGCCGATCGGCGCATGGATGGTCGAACATCCGGGCATCGACAAGATCGCATTTACCGGCTCGACTGTGACGGGGAAGAGCGTGGCGGCCGCGGCGGCGCAAACGCTCAAGCGCGTGACGCTCGAGCTTGGTGGAAAATCGCCCTCGGTCGTGTTCGACGACGCCGACCTCGGAGCTGCCGTGGCGGGCGCGCTCTACGGAGTTTACTATAACTCGGGTCAGTGCTGCGAAGCGCGCAGCCGCATCTTGTTGCAGTCGTCCATCTTCGATCGCTTCGTCGACGCCTTTGCGCAGAAAGCGCAGCGCCTGCGGCTCGGCGATCCCGAAGACCCGCAGACGCAGATCGGCGCGATCACGTTAAACGAGCAGTACGAGAAGATCAAGGAGTACTGCGAAATCGGAGCTGCGGAAGGAGCGAAGCGGATTTTCGGCGGGATGCCGCCGGCTCTCGGTGACGACTTTGCCAACGGCACCTTCTGGAGTCCCACCGCATTCGAGGCCGAGCAGTCGCACCGCATCGCTCGTGAAGAGATTTTCGGTCCGGTCGCCACGTTCGTGCGCTTTGCCGACGAAGCGGAAGCGATCGCGCTCGCCAACGCAAGCGAATACGGTCTTGCCGCCAGCGTGTGGTCCACGAACTTGGGACGGGCGAATCGCGTCGCTCGCGCCATCCGCAGCGGATCCGTAGCCATCAACACTCCGTACGCCGTCTACCCAGGCGTGCCATTCGGCGGATACAAGCAATCCGGTTACGGCCGAGAGCTCGGCATCGAGACGATGCGGCTCTACAGCGAAACTAAAAGCGTTCTCACCTATATCGGCGAGAAACCGATAGACCCGTTTGGGGTATAGCCAAAGGATGGACGAACCGCTCAAGATCGGGCAACGCTATAGCACGACAGCGGGTACGCTTTGGAAGGATGGAACGTACTTTCCGCGCGGCAGCGAGGTTACCGTCGTCGGCCTTCACCTCGATCAAGGATTTTGCGTGCGTTTCCCCTCCGCGACGAACGACGAGCCGCTGGAAACGTGGGAGGACTGGAGCGAGGTAGAGTTTCTGGCTGAAGAGGGCTCGATCGAACCGCCGAAACGGCCGCTATCGGCGGCAGTTCTCGCCGAAGCCCGCGACGTGCTCTCCGACGCCGAAGACGGCTGCCACTTGCATTTGCACGAGGACGAGATTTAGACGCTTCCTACGTTCCGAGGTAGATGATGCTAGTTTGCCACACCGCCCAGCCGGCGCACTCGGAAGACTTGAACCCCGAACCGAAAACCGCGACCCAGCAATAGGTTCCGCTCGGTTTCAAACCGCTAAAGCGCGCGTAGCCTTTCTTGCCCGAGTCCTTGATGAAAAACGGCTTGCCCGGACGAGGGCTGGCTGGAACCCGCGGGGTCGATTCTTCGACCGGGATTTTCGGCACCGGCGTCCCATTGATCGTGACGAGGATCGTCGCCATGCTGACCGACGGATTGGGCGAAGGCGAAGCCGGCGAAGGGGTCGGCGTCGGCGAGCTCGAGCTGCCGTGACAGGCGGCGATCGCCAGTGCAGCCACCGCAAGAACGAGCAAAAGAACTTTGGGCATGGGCGCGTCGTTTCGACGCTTCTCGACCCTCATCCGTTTGCGCCGCTTGCGCAAAGATGAAAGTAACGTTGTGATTTAGCGTCGATCGCCGCGTAGTATTCGCGAAAGAGCGCGGCGGCGGCAGTTCCGGGCCAGTGAGCCGGCAACAGCTCGCTCGGCAAGCCCGGATCGAGATAGGCGAACTTCCGGTAATCGTGGACCAGCCACAAGCGCTCCACCAGCGCGCGCTCGTCGGTTAGCTCGCCACGCTCGCGCTCGCGCTCCAAACTCGGGGCATACTGGGCGATGAAGGAACGATAGGCGGCGGCGATTTCGGAGACGTCCCAGCACCGCTCCAGCAAACCGCGATCGCTCAGCGGTCCGCGGTATTCGCTGGTAAAGAGGTTCACGCCGTCGAGGGTCGAGGTGGCTTCGGCAGCGTCCCGTGCGGCGGAGAGCGTGTCGGACGGCGAGATCCAGGCCGATGGCGAGAGCTGCGCCCAGCCCAACGCGCTCAACTCCTTGCGCAGCCGCTCTCGTTGCTTGCGGTGCGCTTCGCCAATGGCGTACACCAGTAACCGCCAGCGTCCGTCCCACTCGATCACCGGCCCGTATATTCGCGGACTCAACTCCTCGATGCGGCGCCGGCCGCGTTCGGTGACCCGATAAAAAGCCCGGTTGCCGTTTCGGTGCGCGACCAGCCAGCCTTGCCGGGCCATTCGCGAAACGGCCTGGCGCACGGCCGGTGCGGAAACCCCAAAGCACGACATCAGCCGAATGAGAGCCCCGATCCAGAGCGAGCCGTCGCCGCGCGAGCGCGCCACCAAGTCGCCGTAAAGGGTGAAGATAAAGGAATTGGGGCGAGCGACCTGGCGGTCCGGCAGTATTGACACCCCCTTTCAGCGGGTCTAATATAACACTATTCCATCCGACCGACAAAAATCCGTCATATGCTGGAAGGCAGGCTATGAGCCGTATTGCGACCTTTGACGATTGGATCTCCATGCTCGACGAGTGGAGACGCGACATCGGGCTCGATCGCGAGCTCGTCGACCGCTTCATGCCGGGGTACCGGTTCGAGGCAAAGTATGGCGAGCTGGCGACGAGCGAGATTTACTTCGGCGACTTCAAGGGCGAACGTCGCTGGGATAAGATCCGCGAAATTCCCGATCAGCGAATGCGCGATGCGGTGCTCAATATGGTCGTCTATCAGGGCGACACCGAGTTTGCCTCGAACGAACAGCAGCGCTTTCTGGTCAACAATGCCCCGAGCGAGTACGACTTGGCCTCGCTGGTTCGCATTATGGTGGAAGAAACGCGCCATGGGTATCAGATGTGCCACCTCATGGTCGAGCATTTCGGCAGCGAGGGAAAGATCGAGGCGCAGAAGATGCTCGAGCGGCGTGCCTTCGGCAAGAAAAATCGTTTGCTCAACGCGTTCAACGACGACGTCACCCACTGGCTCGACTTCTTCGCCTATACCAATTTCATGGATCGCGACGGCAAGTTCCAGCTCACGATGCTCGCCCACTCGAGCTTCGCACCGCTGGCCGCTTCGATGGGGCCGATGCTGCGCGAGGAGGCATTTCACATGGGCACCGGCATCACGGGCTTGCGGAGAATTGCCAAAGCTGGGGTCATTCCGGTCGAGATTCAGCAGAAGTACTACAATAAGTGGATATCGGGCTCGCTCGATCTTTTCGGGACGGATCATTCGGGCTCGGCGCAGTGGGCCTACACCTGGGGCATCAAAGGCCGCGTCGACGAAGACAAAACCGGCGACCGAGTCGACAAGGAGCACCTCAACGAACGCGCGCGCCAGCAGTTCCACGACGAGATCACGTCGACCGTCGCGCGCGTCAACGAGGTGAATCTCAGCGACATCAAGCTCTACGTCCCCGACATGCGCTTTAACCGCAAGATCGGCGACTACGCGGCCCAGCGCTACGGCGTGGACGGGCGGCCGCTTACCGAAAGCGAATGGGACGCGTACGCGCCCACGGTGCTGCCGAATGAGGCGGACGAAGCCAAGCTGAAAGAATACTTTAAAGATCCCAACTGGATCGCACCCAAAGGAAACCTTGCATGAGCACGACAGTCAACGGAACCGCGCAGCAGACCCCGTTTGGGCGGGAGGTCCGTCCGCACGACGGTAAGCGCGTGATCAACTATTGGAAAGACGGCCACGTGGCGTTCATCGAAATGGACGATCCGCCGGCCAACACCTATACGCACGAGATGATGCGTCAGCTCGACGACGCGATTCTCGACGCGCGTTTCGATTCCGACGTCGAAGTGATCGTGCTCACGGGGAAAGGCGAGAAGTTCTTCTCGGCCGGCGCGAACATCGGCATGCTCAATCAGGTGACGCCCGAGTTCAAATACATGTTTTGCCTGCACGCCAACGAAACGCTCGCGCGGCTCGAACAGACGCCCAAGCTGGTGATCGCCGCGCTCAACGGCCACACCGTCGGTGGCGGCCTCGAGATTGCGATGGCGGCCGACCTGCGCATCGCGCGTAAGGATGCCGGTAAGATTGGCCTTCCGGAGGTTGCACTGGGCGTGCTCCCCGGTACCGGCGGTACCCAACGGCTCGCGCGGCTGGTCGGCAAGTCTCGCGCCATCGAGATGATGGCGACCGGCAAAACCGTTAGCTTCGAACAAGCCCTCGAGTGGGGCATGCTCAACGATCTCTTCGAGGGTAGCGCACAAGAGTTTCGCGAGCAGATCACGGACTATGCCAAGCAGTTTTGTTCGCCGAACAAAGCCCCGATGGCGGTCGGCCATATCAAACGCAGCGTGCAGACCGGCGCCGAGCTTCCGCTGCAAGACGCGCTTGCGCTCGAGCGCGAGCTGCAATCGTTGCTCTTCAAGAGCGAGGATGCAAAAGAAGGCCTCGCCGCCTACAATGAAAAGCGCGTCGCCCGCTTCAAGAACAAGTAACCCTTCGACTCGGCGCTGCGCGCCTCGCTCAGGACTGCGCGCCTACGGCGCTTGGCGTTAAGGAATTTAGTGTCAACCCGAGCGGAGCGCGCATTTAATGTCACCCTGAGCGGAGCGCCGCAGGCGCGCAGTCGAAGGGCGACGGACGATTGCAATAAAAGAGAGGCGCTGCATTTCCTGCAGTGCCTCCTGGCGCTTGATGCGACCGTCAGTCTGATTATCTGAGACTATCACATCAAACCGTCCAGCGCAATGCAGAGCATTCGCGGCTGGAGCGCCCGGGAATCGAACCCGGAGCCGTTCAGATTATCAGACTAACGGTCGACGGCGGCTAGCGCAGTTGTGAGTCTTTTAATTTACCGTGATCACGAGCTTGCCGTTGACGGAGCCGCGTTTGCTCTCGGCGAGGGCATCGACCGCCTCGGCGAGCGGCCGTTCGTCGGCGATCGTTACGTGTAAGCGGCCTTGCTCGAGGAGCTCGAGCAGCGTTCGCAGACCCGCGTGCGAATGTTCCGGCGTCTTGCCAGAGACCAGGTTCTGAGCTGTGATCTGGCGCTGGGCGAACCAAGCGACGTCGGCCGCACCGATTGTGGAAACGATGCGCCCACCGGCCCGGACGACATCGGCGATCGGCTTGATCGCATCCGGACCGTCTACCAGGTCGAGGACCGCGTCAACGCCTTGCGGTTGCGCCGCTTTAACGGCATTCACCACGTTCTCTCGATCGTATGCGATAAACTCTTCGAGTCCTAGCGAGCGCCCCAGACCCGCGTTCGACGACCCTCCGGTTCCGATCACGTGCGCTTGACGATCGCGCGCGATCTGCACTGCGAAACCGCCGACCCCGCCGGTCGCGCCCAGCACCAGCAGCGTCGTTGCCTTCTCGACGTGCAACGCATCGATCGATGCGAGCGCCGTCAGTCCCGCCGTCGGAAGCGCCGCGGCATCGGCATCGCCGACGCTGTCGGGAATTTTCGCGATCGGCTGCTCGGGGTCGTCTTCAGGAACGATCGTGTACTCTGCGTAAGCGCCCTGATCGCTAATGCCAAAGATGCGTTCGCCTTCGCGATACTTTGTCACGTGGTCTCCGGTGGCGCTGACGACGCCGGCGAAGTCTTGACCGAGAACGAAAGGGAGTTTCTCGTCGCCCCGGTCGCGGCGCTTCCAATCAATTGGATTTACGCCCGCCGCGGTGATGTGGACGAGTATCTCGTGCGCTGCGGGCCGCGGCGTCGGAATCTCCTTGAGCGTTCCCTCGTCGCCGCGATGCTCGATGACGACCGCTTTCATTCGCTTGCTCCTTCCCTACAGGTCCCGATACTGAGAGCGGCATATATGCGCCTTATGGTTACCGCGTTCATCCTGATGAACGTAGAACGGACCCGACTGCGCTCGATTGCCGACGATATGCTGGCCATAGACGGCGTCGCCGAGGTGTACTCGGTCGCCGGCCCTTACGATCTCATCGCCATTGCGCGCGTTCGGCAGCACGAAGAGCTCAACGATCTAGTCACCGACCGAGTGGCGGCGCTCGAGGGCATTCTCAGCACCGAGACGTTGATTGCCTTCCGTTCGTTTTCGAAAAAAGATCTCGGCCTGCTCTGGGACATCGGCAGCTAAATACATGAAGCTTGGAGCGTGGCGAGCAACGATAGTCCTTGCCGTCGCGGTTTGCGCGGTTCCCGCGACGTATGAGTTCGTTGCCCCAACAGTCGACTTCACGCAAGGCGACGTCAGACTGGAGGGCTCGTGGCTAGATTTGCCCGGCAGCGCGAGAACGACGTTCCTAGTCGTCTCGGCACCCGCGGGGTCCAATTTGGCCGCTGCTGGGATCATCTCCGGGGATCGCTTCATTCCCGACGACTCGCTGCAGGCGCGGTGGACGTGGGCGCCAGGTGACCGCATTGCCGGAAGCGTCGTTCGCGGGGATTCGACGCGCCGGGCCACGATCGTGGCCGTCGCGCACCCCGTGCCGTGGAGCTGGGCCGACTGGGTGCTGCGCGTCGGAAGGCTAGCGCTTCAAATCGCGATGCTCGCGCTCGCGATAGTACTGGCATGGCACGTTGCCGACGCGCCTTGGGTTCGCTGGCTTTGCGCGTACCTCGTATGCGTCGGTTTCGCGCCCTGGCAGATCGACCGGCTGGAGTACGTCGGGCCGATACGCGCGGTCGCGATTTCGGTCGAAGACACTGTCGTCCAGGTGGGAATCTGCATTGCGATGATCTTTGCGGTAGCGATCCGCGGCAGTCCCGTGCGCGACTTTCGGATGTGGATGGTGCGATTGGCACCGGTCGCGTTCTTGGTTTTAGAAATCGGCATCTTGGTTATGTTCATGGATCCGCGCGCGCTTTACTACACGCCGCCGTTTCGCGCGGTTCAAGCAATCTGCGTCGTAGCGGCTATCGCCGCGCTCACCGCCGCCGCCGCCGAGTCGAAGGGACAAGAGCGACAGCGCCTTCGTTACATCGCCTGGACCTTTGGAGTCGGCTTTTCAGGTTTCTTCGTTTCCATCGCGGCGATGTTCGCGCTCGGGAATACCGGAGCCAACCTCCAGGCTTGGTTCATTCCCCGATTGACGCTGCTCATGATCCCGATCGGCTTAGGATACGGTTTGCTCTCGCACCGAGTCGTTAGCTCGCACTACATTGCGAGCCGAACGCTCGTCTACGGTGCGATCACTTCATCGCTCGTACCCATCTTCGCCGCCGCCGAGTGGACGGCGACCAACGTGTTCGGACAAGGCAGCAGCGGCAAGAACGTCTTTCTCGTCAGCCTTGCGGTGCTGCTGACGGCCTCGTTCAAATCGGTTCACAAGCGGATCGAGAAATTCATCGACCAGCTCATCTTCAAGCAGCGTCACGTGAGCGAGCAGGCACTGACGCGATTCGCAAAAGAAGTCGGGCACATCGACGATGCGGCCATTTTGGCCCACCGTTGCGCCGGCGCACTCGACGAGTACGTGGGCGCCGTATCGACGGCGCTCTACCTGCGCGGGATCGTCGAGCCGGCCGAGGAGCGACCGAGGCGCGGCGCCGATTACGTGCGGGTCGTCAGCGCGGGCGATCCGTCGCCAAAACGCGTCAAACCGCTCGATGCGATCGTCGTTTCGCTCAAAAGCGAAGCCGATGCCGTAGAAAGCGAGCTTCTCGGCACCGGCGGTTATGCTTTTCCCATGATCTCGCGCGGCGCGCTGGTCGGCTTCCTCGCGATCGGACCCAAGCGTGACGGCGAGATTCTTTCGCCCGACGAGCTCAAGCGGCTTACCCAGCTCGCGCACGAAGTCGCGGTCGCGCTGGAAGGCATTCGTCTCAGCGATTTGGAGAGCCAGTTAGCCGAGGCGCGCAATGGCCGCGCCGAATTGCAGCGCCTTCTCGCCGATTTGGTGCATACGACCGGACCGGCGCCGAGCGCCGCCTCGGAGAGCTGACGCCTTACGGCAATTCCACGCGATAGAGGTACGTATCGTCAATGCTCAATCGTTGCGGCTGCGAGCCGGCGTACGAGTCGAACCGCACCACCGAGCTTCCCAACGCGAAGTTACCGTCGCGCAGCGGAACCAGTCGATCGGTTCCATCCAAGGTGAGGCGATTCTTAACGATCACGACGCGCGTTATTGCCGGGCTGCCGAAATAGGTATTCTCGTAGCGCCCGACTAGCGCGTTCCAGCCGGCCGGATACGAAAAGGAGCGCGGCCCACGGTAACGCTCGTTGGGATACCACTGCGATCCGTAGGTGAGCTCGACGATCTTACGGTTTGCGTCGCGCCCGAAGACGATCAGAAACATTGTGTAGTTCGGATCGTCGGTCCAAAAGAGTCCAGGCCCGCGCGGATAGAGCGTGAAGGTTGCCGATCCGTCTTCGAGCCGCAGACGATCGCCGGCGCCGGCTACGCGCAAAACGGCACCGCCGGCGGCGGTGTAGGTCCCAGCATAATCCGCAGCCTGGGCGACGTGCGCGGGATCGGGTGCCGGCGGCGCAGGCGGAAGCGGTTGACCGAGGCTCTGCGCGCGAAGCACGCGCATCGCGTAGAGCACGATCGCGCACGGATGGAGCGGAGCCTCGACCAGATTCGCAAACGCAATGATGCCGAATCCGCGGGTAAGGTTCATCTGCATGCAGGCCGTATAGCCGGAAATTCCTCCGGTGTGGCCGATAACGCGATCGCCGCCGTCGTTGAAGATGGAGAGCCCGTATCCATATTGTCTGTAAAAAGCCGGCGCTTCCTCGAGCACGGTTTCGGTCGAACCCGCCGGCTTGCCGTTGTTCAACGCATCGGGTCGCGTCATCGCAGCGAAGGTTGCCGGCGAAATCAGTTGCGCGCCGCTTTCCGTTCTCCCGGCGTTGAGATAAAAGCGTATGTAACGCGCCATGTCTTCGGGCGTTGAAAGCACCGAGCCGGCGGGATCGACAAAGTCCATCGGCGGTGCCGGAGCGAGGGCCGGCTGCAGCGGCGGCGGCCGGTCGTTGTCGCGGAACTGATATGGGATGGCTGCATTCGTCATCAACTCGGGCGTGAAAACGGACGACGAATTTTCCATGCCGATCGGTCCTAGGACGCGCGCCTGGAGAGAATCGGGCCACGGCCGGCGGTCGAGGCGCGCCAAGATAGCGCCGGCCGTCGCGAAGCCGTCGTTGGAATACGACCATGCGGTTCCGGGCGCAAAAAGCGTCTTGGCGCGGCGCAGCGCGAGGATATCGTACTTGTATCCTATTTCCGCGGCGAAGTCGTCAGGAATGCCGGCGGTATGTGACAACAGCTGGTGAACCAGAATCGGCTTGCCGCCGCTGTCGATCGAAAACCAGGGAAGGTAGCGCGTTACGACGGCGTTGAGATCGAGCAGCCCGGCGTCGTGAAGCTGCAGCAGCGCGAGCGCCGTCATCGATTTGGTGATCGAGCCGATCGCGAACCGAGTCTGCGCCGTTACCGGGGCTTGCAGCTCGCGGTTGGCATAGCCAAGCGTTATGACGCGCAGCGTCCGCGTGCGGTCCGTGATCGCGACCGAGAGTCCCGGAGTGCCTTGCTCGCGCATCGCTTGCGGCGCGTAGGCGGCAATTGCATCGAGCGCCGCATCGATGGCAGGTCCTTGCGCGGCTTGCGCGGGCGGGGCCGGGGCGCCCAGGGAGAGCACGATTAACGCGCACGCCGGCGTAAGGGCGAAGGAGGATCGTCGCATGGCCGGTGATACTCAGATGCAACATTTCATTCCTTGAAGGGGTTTCGAGTCCATACCATGGCACGTATTTATGAAAATCTCGCCGACACGTTCGGGAACACGCCGCTGGTCAAGCTCCCTCGGCTTTCCAAAGATCTACCGGCGACGCTGCTGGTCAAGATGGAGTCGTTCAATCCCGCCGGCTCGGTCAAAGATCGCATCGGCGTTTCGATGATCGAGGCAGGAGAGCGTGAGGGCCGTCTGCTTCCCGGGATGACGATCCTCGAACCCACCAGTGGAAACACCGGGATTGCGCTGGCGTTCGTCGCCGCGGCGAAGGGATATCCGCTGATTCTAGTGATGCCCGACACGATGACCATCGAGCGGCGGAATCTGCTCAAGGCGTACGGCGCGCAGGTGCTGCTCACGCCCGGCGCCGAGGGCATGCCCGGCGCGGTGAGACGCGCCAACGAAATCGCTGCCGCGGCGCCGGCGAAGTATTTCATGCCGCAGCAGTTCGAGAATCCGGCGAATCCGGAAATTCACCGCCGGACTACGGCTGAAGAGATTTGGCGCGACACCGACGGTTCGGTCGACATCGTCGTTTCGGCGATCGGAACGGGCGGCACGATCACCGGCGTCGGTGAGGTGCTCAAAAAGCGCAAACCCGGCGCAAAGATGATTGCGGTCGAGCCCGATGCGTCGCCCGTACTGTCGGGCGGCAAGCCCGGTCCGCACAAAATTCAAGGCACCGGTGCGGGCTTCGTGCCGAAGGTGCTCAACACCGAGATTTATGACGAAGTGATACGCGTGACCGATGCCGATGCGATCGCAACCGCTCGCCGTCTGGCGCGAGAAGAAGGGATGCTCGTCGGCATCTCGACCGGAGCCAATGTTTGGGCCGCCATGCAGGTTGCGGCGCGTCCCGAATCGCGGGGAAAGACGATCGTGACGATCGGGTGCGATACCGGAGAGCGCTATTTGAGCAATCCGGTCTTTGCCGAACAGGATCAAACGGTCGTCGAGCCTGCGCTGGTGCCCTAGCGTGAACCGGGACGAGCCGCTGCTCGTCGAGGTTACCCGCGGAGACCTGGTCGAATCGGTTCATCGGGTTTCCGCTTGCGCGGTCGACGCCGCCGGCCGCGTGCTTTTGCGCGCCGGCGAGATCGACGCGCCGGTTTACTTGCGCTCGGCGGCCAAGCCGTTCATTGCGGCCGCGGCTGTTGAGGCCGGTGTCGTGGAACGCTTTGGTTTGGAAGCGCGCGAGATTGCCGTGATGACCGGTTCGCATTCGGGCCAGCCGCTGCATCTGGAAGCCGTGCTTTCGATCTTGCGCAAGATCGGCATGGACGTATCGGCGCTGCAATGCGGCGTGCACTTCCCGTACGACGAGACGTCGGCGAACGCGATGCGCCGCAACGGCGAAGAGCCGACCGCGCTGCACAACAACTGCTCGGGGAAACATGCGGGCATTCTCGCGTTATGTCTCGTCCTCGGCGCGGATCCGGCGACGTATCTGAGCCGGGAGAACCCGGCGCAGCGGTACATCCTCGAATTTTGCGCCCGTATGTCCGACGACGATCCCGCAACCTGGCCGGTTGGGACCGACGGTTGCGGCATTCCCGTCTACGCAACGAGCTTACGCCAAGCGGCTCGATCCTTTGCGCGGCTTGCGACGCCGGACGGCGTGCGGCCCGCGGATGCCGCAGCGTTGCTCGCCGTCCGCAACGCGATGACGGCGTATCCGCAATACGTCGCCGGAATCGGGCAGCTCGATACCGAGCTCATGCTCGCCGGCGACTTCCAAATCGTCTCCAAAGCCGGTGCCGAAGGCGTGCATGGCGTCGCCGCAGTTGCGCGCGGCTGCGGCTACGTCTCGAAAGTCGCCGATGGCAGTTCGCGGGCGCGGGGCCCCTCGACGCTTGCCGCCCTGCGGACCTTAGGCGTTCTGGACGAACAAAAAGCCGGTAAGCTCGCTCGCTTCGAGCGGCCGGCAGTGTATAATCGGGCCGGACAAGCGGTCGGAGAGATCCGCGCGTCCACGAACGTCGCCGTCGAAAAAGCGAGTCGAATTATTGTCTGAGTACCTCCACCTGCTCGGAGAGCGGGTCCTGATCTTCGACGGCGCCATGGGCACGCAACTCATGGCGCTCGAACTATCCGCCGAGGATTTCGGCGGCGCGTCTTTTAGCGGGTGCAACGAGGCGCTCGTCCTCACGCGCCCCGACGTCGTGCGAACGATCCACGAATCCTACCTCGCCGCCGGCGCCGACGTCGTTGAGACCGATACGTTTACCGGGTCCCGGCTGAAGCTCGACGAGTACGCACTTGGCGAGCGGACTCGGGAGATTAACTTCGGCGCGGCCCGCCTCGCGCGTGAAGCCTGCGACGCGTTCTCGACGCCGCAACGCCCTCGATTCGTCGCCGGCTCGATGGGCCCGACGGGAATGCTGATCTCGTCGTCCGATCCGGCGCTCTCGAAGATCACCTACGAACGGTTGCGCGACATCTACGCCGAGCAGGCGCGTGCGCTGGTCGAAGGCGGCGCCGACTTGCTGCTGCTCGAAACGATGCAAGATCTGCTGGAGCTCAAAGCGGCGATTGCCGGAATCAAGCGCGAGTTTGGGCACGGCCTGCGGCGCGTGCCGATCCAGGCCCAGCCTACGCTAATTTCGCAAGGACGTATGCTGTTGGGCACCGACATCCGCGCGATTGCGACGACGCTCGGTGCTCTGGACGTTGAAGTCGTCGGGCTGAACTGTTCCACGGGTCCTGCGGAGATGCGCGATTCGATTCGCTACCTGTGCGAACGGTCGGGTTCGTTCGTCAGCGTGATTCCCAACGCCGGGCTCCCGCTGATGGGACCCAACGGCGAGACGATCTATCCGGAAAGTCCAAAGCAGCTTGCCGATGAGCTGGCGGCGTTCGTACGCGACTTCGGCGTCAACGCGGTCGGCGGATGTTGCGGCACGACGCCGGAGCACATCGCCGCGTTGCGCGAAGCCGTCGCGTCGGTCGAGCGCAAACCGCGCCCAGCTCGCTCGGGCGGCGAAGAGGTTGCCTCGGCGATCACGGCAGTCGCGCTCGAACAGCAGCCGCGTCCGCTGATCGTCGGCGAGCGCATCAACGCGCAGGGATCGCGGAAGATCAAGCGGCTGCTGTTGGACGACAACTACGACGAGATCGTCCTGGTTGCGCGCGAACAAGTGGAAGGGGGCGCGCATCTGCTCGACGTGTGTTGCGCGCTCACCGAGCGCCCCGACGAAGACGAGCAGATGCGCCAGTTGGTGCGCCGGCTCGCGCAAGCGATCGAGGCGCCGTTGGCGATCGACTCGACCGAGCCGAGAGTGCTCGAGGTAGCGCTGCAGAATTATCCGGGACGCGCAATCGTCAACTCCGTTCACCTGGAAGCCGGGCGATCGAAGATCGACGTGATTCTGCCGCTGGCGCGCGAGCACGGCGCGGCGGTGGTGGCACTCACGATCGACGAAAGCGGTATGGCCAAGACGGCCGCCCGCAAAGCCGAAGTGGCGCGCCGCATTTACGAGATTGCCGTGGGCGAATACGGACTTCCGCCCGGCGCGCTCATCTTCGACGCGCTTACGTTCACGCTCGCAACGGGCGAAGCGGAATTCTTGACGTCGGCGGTCGAGACCATCGAAGGGATTCGCCGCATCAAGCGCGAGCTGCCGGGGGTCCTGACGTCGCTCGGCGTCTCCAACGTTTCATTCGGATTGAAGCCGGCGGCGCGCGGAGCGCTCAACTCGGTCTTTCTCCATCACTGCGTCGAGGCCGGCCTGGATTGTGCGCTGGTGCACGCTAAAGAGATCGTTCCATACTTCGAGATCGACGCGAGCGTTCGCGAACTCTGCGACGATCTCGTCTTCAATCGCCGCCCCGACGCGCTCACGCGCCTGATCGAACACTACGAAACCGCCGCCGATGCTGTCATCCCGAGCTTGTCGAAGGACGAAGGAGAACGAGAAGATACGCCCATCGAGGAGCGCATCCATCAAGCGATCCTGCGCCGCCGCAAGGACGGCATCGAAGCTAAGATCGACGAAGCGCTCGAGCAGTACACGCCCGTCGATGTCCTCAACCAAATCCTGCTGCCCGCGATGAAAGACGTCGGCGATCGCTTCGGGCGAGGGGAATTGATCTTGCCGTTCGTGCTGCAGTGTGCCGAGGTAATGAAGAAGGCGGTTGCGCACCTCGAGCAATTCCTCGAACGCCGCGAGGGCGCGACCAAAGGAACGGTCGTGCTGGCTACCGTCTTTGGTGACGTCCACGACATCGGCAAGAACCTAGTGCACACGATTTTGGCCAATAACGGCTACACCGTCCACGATCTCGGTAAGCAGGTTCCGATGAGCACGATCTTGGAAAAGGCGGTCGCAGTCAAGGCCGACGCAATCGGACTTTCGGCGCTGTTGGTATCCACCAGCAAACAAATGCCGATTTGCGTCGAGGAACAGGACGCCCGCGGTCTGCGCTTTCCGGTCATCGTCGGCGGCGCCGCCATCAATCGAGATTTCGGCCGGCGGATTGCATTGCTCGACGAAGGAAAGCGATTCTTCGAACCGGGTCTCTTTTACGCGCGGGACGCTTTCGAAGGCCTCGACCTGGTAGACACCCTGACCAGCGATCCGCAGCGGCGCGACGCGCTGCTCGAGCGCACAAAGCGCGAAGCCTTCGAGCAGGGTCAGCGTCGTCGAACCCCTCCGGTGCGCGCCACGTCCTCGGTGCGCTCGGCCGTGAAAGAACGGCGCGCGGACGTGCCGGAACCGCCCTTCTGGGGAACTCGCAGGCTCGATGCCGTCGATTGGGGTGAGCTCTGGTCGTGCTTCGATCTGCGCAGCCTATACCGGCTTTCGTGGGGCGGCGCAAACACCAAAGGTAACGCTTTCGAGCGGCTCGTAGCCGACGAGTTCGAGCCGCGACTGCGGCGCTACGAGCAGGAAGCGGCTCGCGGCGAGCTATTGCAACCGCGCATCGTCTACGGTTACTTCCCGGCGGCGGGCCTCGGCAACGACGTAATTGTCTACGATCCCGCCGACCCGCGCAGCGAGATTGCGAGGATGACGTTCCCGCGCCAAGCCGGCGGCGAGCATTTGAGCCTCGCCGATTATTTGCGGGAGCCGCGCGACGCCGGGGCGGGCGACGTGATCGCGCTGCAAATCGTGACCGTCGGAGGATTGGCGACCCGGCGCATCGAGGCGCTGCAGGCTGCCGGGGATTACAGCGAATCGTACTTTTTGCACGGCTTCTCGGTGCAATCCGCCGAAGCGCTTGCCGAATACACTCATCGCCGAATCAGAAGCGAGCTGAAAATAGACGCGCAGCGCGGAAAGCGCTACTCGTGGGGCTACGGCGCGTGTCCCGATCTCGAGCAGCATGCGATCGTCTTCCGCTTGCTCGATGCGACCGCCAGCATCGGCATAACGCTCACGCCCGGCTTTCAGATCGTCCCCGAGCAATCGACCGCGGCGATCGTCATGCACCATCCGCAGGCGGCGTATTTTAACGCTGCGGCAACGCGCGAACTAGCGGCTTCGTAAGCGTAAGCGAGATGGCGATCGCGCTGCTCGCAGTGACGTTCGTGCATCTGTGGACACACGCCGAGCGCGGCTGGATGCTGGGCATCCCGACCGTCGCGCGCGGCGTCGTCTACGAGGGAACCACGACCGGCGACGTCCTGGCCCTCGACGAACGTGACGGTAACGTGCTGTGGCGGGCTTCGCTCGGCGCAAACCCCGACGAGACGTACGGCAATCCGCGCGGGGTGATATCGTCCGTGGCGGTCCGCGGTGGCATTGCATACGCCGTTAGCGGAAGCTGCGAAGCCGCTGCGCTCGATGCCAACCGCGGTACCGTGATCTGGCAGCGCCGCATCTGCTCGATTAAGAAGAACGACGACACGTTTGCGTCGCCGGCGATTGCGGACGGGCGCGCGCTCTTTAGCATCGATATTATCGCCGACCGGCCCACCGATGCGGGGCGCGAAGTCGCACTCGATGCCGCGACGGGCGCGCCCGCATGGGCGTTCTCGCCGGTGCGTTATCAAGGGACGGGAGGCGGCATTTCAGGCACGCCCGCAGTCGACGCCGCCCGCGGTCTCGTCATCATCGGAACCGGAAATCCAACGCCGATGAGCGCTCCACCGCCGGGGCCCGATCCGTATACCGATTCGGTCATTGCCGTCGACGCTCGGACGGGACGTTGGCGCTGGGTGACGCAGCTTCTTGCGCACGACGCGAACGATTTCGACGTCTTCACGTCGCCGCAGATTTTCCTGCTCGCGGTGGGCGGGCGCCAAACTCGCGCGGTCGGCGTCACGTTGAAGAACTCGCGCTATTGCATGCTCGACGAGCGCACCGGAAAGATCCTTTGGCGGCGGCAGCTCGTCGGCGGCATGCACTGGATGCAGTCGGTCGGTACGCCGGCCTCGGGCGGGAAAATCATCGTCGCGCCGCTCTTTCATAGTTCGCTTCAGGGCGAGCTGGTCGCAATAAACGAAAATGACGGGTCGGTTGTCTGGCGGGCCGAAACCGGTGGAATCTATGAAGAGCCGGTCATTTGGCACGGCGTCGTCCTCGTGGCCGAGGCAGACGGAACGATTGCCGGGTTCGACCTGCGCGACGGTCGCAGCTTGCGCGACCTGACGCTGCCTTCGGAATTCTATGGCCGCGGCCTCGCACTCGATGGGGACGTGCTGCTGGTAGCAGGCCGCGGCAAGTTGTGGGCGTACCGTCTCGAGCAATGACGGTTCATACGGTCCTCTTCGCCGGTCTCGGCGTCGTAGCGATTATGGTGGGCGTCGCGCTGGCGCGAGCAATGCCGCGTCATCGCGGTGCGATGCCCGATCCGCTGACTGCCGCAATCGGAATCGCGATCGGGTTCGTCACCAACTTTTTTGATACGCTGGGCATCGGATCGTTCGCGACGACAACCTCGCTTTTTAAGTTCATGCGCTTCGTTCCCGACGAGCGCATTCCGGGTACCCTCAACGTGGGACATGCAATCCCTACGATCGTCGAAGCGGCCATCTTCATCGGGATCATCGCCGTCGAGCCGCGCACGCTGCTCTCGTTGATCCTCGCCGCCGTCGTCGGTGCTTGGCTGGGGGCGGGGCTCGTCGCCCGTCTTCCCCGCCGCTACGTGCAGATTGGGATGGGCACTGCATTGCTGGCGGCGGCGACGCTTTTTATCTTGAGCAACCTGAAGGGAAGTCAGTTCGGGTTGAGCGGCACCGCTCTCGGCCTTGCCGGCACGCGACTGCTGACCGGCATCGCCATCAGTTTTTGCTTAGGCGCGCTTATGACGATCGGGATCGGGTTTTACGCCCCGTGCATGATCATGGTCACGCTGCTTGGGATGAATCCGATCGCCGCGTTTCCGATCATGATGGCATCCTGCGCGTTTCTGATGCCCGTTGCGAGCTTACGGTTTATCCGCTTTGACGCGTTTTCGATGCGGGCAGCCCTCGGGCTGACGATCGGAGGCGTTCCCGGCGTTCTGATCGCCGCGTTTCTCGTAAAGTCGCTTCCGCTGGCTGCCCTGCGATGGCTGGTGGTTATCGTCGTCCTTTATGCCGCCATCGTCATGCTTCGCTCGGCGGCGCGGCAAACCGATCAAGAACCCGCGTACGCCAACCCCCTGCCGTAAAGACTCTCTGCGCCGGTCCGCACGCGCACGGCGGTATTCAGCGTGCCGGCCCACGTAAACAGGCTGCTCGCGGCAATCAGCTCGATGATTTCATCGTCGCTGAAGTGACGGCGCAGTTCGGCGAAGAGCGCGTCGTCGACACCATGCGGATCGACGATGATCCGGTCGACGAGCGCGATCGCGGCCGCCTCGCGCGGCGTCAGCTTGGCGGTCTCGACTGAATCTCGCAGCGCGGCTACGGCCTGCGCTTTCGTCATCCCGCTGATGTCGATCAGTCCGAGGATCGGCTCCTTTGGACGGACGTCGCCGGCCACCGGCTGCAAACGAACGGTCGAACAATAGGTGCAGGCATTGAGATTCGCACCTCGCAGACGCATGAGCTCCAACAGCTGTGGTTCGATCAGGCCGCCTTCGCCTCCGAGAAAATACGCAAACATCGCGGCGACGCGCTTGAGAAGTTCAGGACGCCGGGCCAGGAGCCCGAACATCTCCGTGTCGCCGAAGCCATTCTTTGAAAAGTCGAGGATCGCATTGACAGCGGGGTCTTGCGATGAGCCCGCCGCCAGCGATTCGATGCGCGCGGTCATGGGCAACTCCTTTCGTTCCGGGGGGAACGCAGGTTCGCCCGATTCGCCGCCGCTTAGACGGGAACCTCGACTTCAGCGACAAGAGGGTTGGGACTCCGTCATGCGCGAGCGCTCGTCGCGGCACGTCCTTGTGCCGCTCCTGCTCTCGCGTTTTTTGGGGCTAACGAAGTTTTGAAACAGCCATCCATGGCTGGCCCCAAAAAATCGCGAAGTCGCGCCTAACGGAGTTCCAACCCTCTTGTCGGTTAGCGGCAGCGTCTCGTCATGGCGGCGACAAGACGTTCTGATGAGGAGCGTCTC
>DASRXM010000024.1:0-3389 GCA_035654155.1 Candidatus Babeliales bacterium | reverse complement strand
GAGTCGAAGCTTTGCGGCCGGGGAAAGAGTCCCCGTACAAGCTTGCCGTCTATGGAGGAAATAGTTGCCAACCGTTGTCGATCGTGGCCTCGAAGGCGTCGTCGTCGGGACCACTCAACTTAGCAATGTAGAAGGAACGATAGGTCGGCTGACCTACCGCGGTTACGATATTGACGACCTCGCCCCGAACGCAACGTTCGAAGAGATCGTCCATTTGCTGCTCTACGGGAGCCTTCCCAATCGTCATCAGCTCGAGGTGCTCAAGCGCGAGCTGGGATCGTGCCGCGCGCTTCCGGAGCCGCTCGTTAACGCGATGCAGAACGTTCCCAAAACGGCGTGGCCGATGGACGTGTTGCGGACGATCGTCAGCGGTTTGGGCCTCTTCTCGCCCGTCAATGCGCAGGGCGAACACGTCTCTGACGTTCACACCGCAATCGAGCTGATCGCGAAATTTCCAACGATTGTGGCGGCCTGGGACCGCATTCGGCGCGGGCTCGATCCGGTCTCGCCGCGCTCCGATCTCTCGCAGGCCGGGAACTTTCTCTACATGCGCACCGGCAAGGTGCCGCACGCGATCGAGGAAGACGCGCTCGACACGTACTTGGTGCTGCTTGCCGATCATTCGTTCAACGCCTCGACGTTTGCGGCGCGCGTTGCGGCCTCTACGCTCGCCGACATGTACGCTTCGGTAACGGCGGCGCTGGCCACGCTGCAGGGAGATTGGCACGGCGGAGCTGCCAGCGCGGCGTTCCGCACGCTCACCGAGGTGAAATCGCCGGAGAACGCCGAGCGGCACGTTCGCGACGTTCTCGATCGTGGCAAGCGCATCATGGGCATGGGTCATCGCGAATACAAAGTGCGCGATCCCCGCGCGCGCCATCTCGAGGCGATGGCAAAGGAACTCTCCGGACACGTCGGCGGCGACCGGTGGTACGAAACCGCGCACGCGCTCGAAGAAGCCAGCCGTAAAGTGCTGCAAGAAAAGAAGCCGGGTAACACGATTTACGCCAACGTGGATTTCTACACCGCGCCCGTTTTGGCCGACCTGGGTATCCCGGGCGACGAGTTCACGTGCCTGTTCGCGTGCGGGCGGATCGCTGGTTGGACCGGCCACGTCCTCGAGCAACTTGCGGACAACCGGCTGATTCGGCCGCAGGCTACGTACGAAGGGCCCGCTGCCGGGCCGTACGTTCCAATCGACCAGCGTACCGCCAACGGTCAGCGCGGGTGATTGAAGCCTGATGCTGGTCGTGCCCGCAATCGACTTGCGCGGCGGTAAATGCGTTCGCATGAAGCAAGGCGATCCGACGACGGAAACCACCTACGACGGCGATCCCGTCGAACGCGCGAAGGTCTTTGTCGACGCGGGCGCCCGACGGCTGCACGTCATCGATCTCGACGGCGCCTTCGGCTCGGGCGAGAATCTCGCGGCGGTCGAGCGGATCTGCAAGTCGGTCGACGTGCCGGTGCAGACCGGCGGCGGCCTGCGCGCCGTCAAACACGCCGAGGACGCCTTGGCAGCCGGGGCTGCTGAAATTATCTTAGGCACGATACTCGTCGAGGACGAACGGCTCGCGCGTCACATCGTCAGCCGCTTTGCCGGCCGCGTGATTGCGGGCATCGACGCGCGCGGCTCCCAAGTCGCGACGCATGGTTGGCAAGAACGAACGCCGGTCAATCGCGACGCGCTCGTCCGGCGGGTCGCGCAATGGGGCGTTACGCGAATCATCTTCACCGAGATCCTGCGGGACGGAATGGGCGAAGGTTACGACATCGACGCGCTCAACGCCGTCGCCAATGCCGCCGAGGTCAAGGTAACGGCGAGCGGCGGCGCCCGTAATATCGACGACCTGCGCGAGCTTCGGCGCTCGGTCCCGGTTACGGTCGACTCGTGCATCGTCGGCAGCGCGCTTTACAGCGGCTCGATGGATCTCAAAGACGCGATTGCGGCGGTCGCCTAAACAGTCGGCTAATCTTCTAAATATTCGCGCGGAAGTTCAGCCGGCAGGCGCGCGACGATTTCATAATTAATCGTATCGGCCCACGTCGCCCAGTCGTCGGCGCCGACGCTTGCAGTGCCGTCTTGCCCGATCAACGTCACCACCGATCCAACGCGTGCTTGGGGCGCTGCGGTGAGATCGACCTCCGTCATGTTCATCGCAACGCGTCCGACGATCGGGCAGAGCGCGCCTTCGACGACGAACGCGCCGCGATTGGAAAGCGCGCGCGGAATGCCGTCGGCGTAACCCGCCGGAACGACGCCGATGCGCATGTCGCGCGGTGCGTGAAACGCGCCGCCGTAACCGACCGACGCGCCCGCTACGATCTTCCGCGTCACCACTAACCGCGAATGGTACGAGAGCGCCGGCCGCAACGCAATCGGCGCCGGCCCTAGCGCCTCGCGGGTCTGCCGTGACGGCATTAGACCGTAGAGCGCAATGCCGAAGCGCACCAGATCCAAGTGAGTCTGCGGCCAGAGCATCGCCGCCGCGGACGCCGCGATATGGCGGATCGGCGTCAGCCCGCGGCGGTCGAGCAACGGCTTGGCTTGGCCCAGCGCGCGTTCCAAGGCAGCGAGTTGGTGCATCGTATAGGGCGAGTCGAGCTCTTCGGCGGAGGCGAGGTGGGAGAAAATTCCGGCAACTTGGATTTCCGGCATTTGCAACAAATCTTCGAGCGCGTCCACCAGTTCGTGGGGCTCGAAGCCCAGCCGGTTGAGGTCGGTATTAATCTTGACGTGGACGGCTGCCGGGCGCCGGCGCTTGCGCGCCGCGCTGGAAACGCGCCGGGCGAAGTCGCCCGCGCTCCAGAGCACCAGCTCGACGTTCCCCGCCAGCGCGTCGTCGAGCGCGTCGGACGGGATCGGCCCCAGAACCAGGACCGGCGCCGTAATGCCCCCGGCTTTCAGGGCGAGGCCCTCCTCAATGCTATAAACGCACAGCCTCCTGGCGAACTGCTCGATCGCCCGGGCTACCGGCACGAGTCCGTGGCCGTAGGCGTTGGCCTTCACGACAAAAGCGGCGCGCTGCGGCCCAACCAAGTCCCTAAGCAACCGAGCGTTGTGCCGCAGTGCTTCCAGGGAGATCGTCAAGCCGCCAATCACGAGGCCGTCCATTCGCCCAGGCGCCCAACGAGCCTGGGCCCTGCGCCAGAACGGTCCTTGCACTCGCGCTTAGAGTCTGCTAATATGGCACGGCTAGCGCTCTCGCGCTGAGAGTGCTAAATACCCTGTAGTACGAATTAACCATGCTTTTGGAGGTTTACGTGAATCTCAAGCCCTTGTTCGACAACGTCGTTGTCGAGCACGTAGAGCAGGACGACAAGACGAGCGGCGGCGTCTTCTTACCGGACACGGCCAAAGAGAAGCCCCAAGAGGGCATCATTCGGTC
>DASRXM010000023.1:0-11301 GCA_035654155.1 Candidatus Babeliales bacterium | reverse complement strand
GGCGTCGCTCGCGATTATCCGGACGTCGCGCTGGAGCACCTGCTGGTGGACACGGCGGCGATGCAACTGGTGCAGCGCCCGCGGGATTTCGACGTGATCGTGACCGAGAACATGTTCGGCGACATCCTCTCGGATGAGGCGGCGATTCTTACCGGCTCGATCGGCACGCTTCCCAGCGCAAGTCTCGGAGAGCGGGGTTCACCGGGCCGTCAGTTCGGTCTCTACGAACCGATCGGCGGAACGGCCCCCGATATCGCGGGCAAAGACGTAGCCAATCCGACCGCCGCGATCCTCTCCGCCGCGATGCTGCTGCGCTACTCGCTCGGCGACGACGCCGGTGCAGCGCGGATCGAGCGCGCCGTGGAGCGCGCCTATGCCGACGGCGCGCGCACCGCCGAGCTGGCCGGCTCCGCGCAGGCCGCGCTCTCAACGCAGGCTTTCACGGACGCAGTCCTATCGCGGCTCTGATCGAAGGCTTCTCAGACGCGAACCGACTCTTGCGCGACCTTGCGCCCGATGAAATCGATGAAGCGGACGTGCAGTAGCGCGTGCTCGTGAGGATGTGCGCCCAGCCAAGCCGCGCGCCAGCGCTCCAGCGTGTCGCGCTTCATTGCCGCAATCGTCGCGTCGTCGGTCTCGATGTACTGCTGTAAATCGAGGCTGACGATCAGCGTGTCCGGCGGCCGGACGTCGAAGCCCGCAAGAAGCCCTGCGTATTGGCGCTTGAGCGGCATTACCGCTGCGATCTCCGCGTCGCCGGCGCGTTGCTGCGGCGATGCGCAGGCGGCGAGGAGCGCAGCCGTCAGCGCGTAAAGACGCGCGCGAAGACCGGCCATCGTGCGGAAACGATTCGGTTACCCGGTAGCGCTACCATGCGTTCGTGGATGGAATTGCTTGGGCCGCGAGCGCCATGGTTGCGGCGCGAACGCGTCTTGAAATAGCCGCTCAGAATCTCGCAAACGTTTCAACCAACGGTTTCCGGCGCATCGCAGCCCGTGGAGCTCTGACCGAGCGCGGAGTTACGATCGCGTTTCAGCGCGATCGCGCGGTGCCGGATCGCACGCTCGCCGGTCTACATGCCGGCAACGGCGTCGACGCCGTTGCCGAGATGATCGACGTGCTGGCGGCCGAGCGATCCTTCGAGAGCGCGCAAAAGGCGGTCGCCGCGATCGACCTCACCCGTCAAAAATCGGCCGAAGCGGCCCGGATTCAATAGCGGGCTGACGTGGATCGCGCCCTTTTTGCCGCTGCGAGCGGCATGGCCGCTCAGCAGCGAAATCTTGAAACGATCGCCGACAATCTGGCCAATGCCGGAGTGGTCGGCTTCAAGGGTTCGGCCCAAGCCTTTGCCGAGCTCGTCGAGCCGGGACGCGGCGGCTTGGGCACGATTGCGCTCGGAGCGCGCGTGATGTTTACCCAAGGAAAGCTTGCGCGCAGCGGCGGCCCGTTCGACCTTGCGATTGACGGCCCGGGCTTTTTCGCGTTGACCGATTCGCGCGGGCGGCGTTGCTACACGCGCGACGGCCAATTTGCGCGAGCGGCAGACGGCACGCTGCGCAACGCGCGCGATCTGCGCTTGCCCGGCCTGCATATTCCCGCCGACGCGCTTTCGGCCACGGTCGCCGCGGATGGAACCGTTCGTGCAACGTTTTCAAATGGGACGCGCTCGATCGGCCAAGTTCGAATCGTCGAATTCTCCTCGCCGGAACGCCTGCGTCCGCTCGACGGAGCGCTGTTCGAAGCAACCGCCCAATCCGGAGAGCCGCGCGAGATCGCCGCCGGCTCGGAAGACGGCCCCAAACTGCGCTTCGGCATGCTCGAGGAATCGAACGTGACGATCGTCGACGCGATGATGCAGATCCTCACCGCGCAGCGCGCCTACGAGGCAAATGCAAAGGGAGTCCAGGCAGCCGACGAGATGCTGCGCATCGCCAACAATCTGCAGCGTGGATAGCGTCGCGGCGCACCGCGTGGCAGTCGCGGTCGAAGGCTTGCTGCTCGCGCCGATCCTACGTCCGATGATCGACGGCGCCGGCGTGCTCGGCGATTACGAGCTCGATCTGCTCGCGCAAGAGATCGCCGGGCGCGACGATCGCGGATTTGCGGCCCTACTCGCGGCGAATTTGGAGCGCCGCTCGTGACCGAGGCGGCGCGCGAGGAGCGCGTGCGCGCCTTGTTGCCGTTGGTGCGGGCGCTCGCGCGGCGATTAAAGCGATTGGTGCCGAGCTTCGACGTCGACGATCTCATCGGCGACGGTTGCGTCGGCCTCATTCGCGCGGTCGATTCCTTCGATCCCTTGCGCGGTCCGCAGCTTTCCGAGTACGCGCGCCGTTTGATCGTCGGCGCGATGCTCAATGGAATACGGCGGATGGATCCCGTTTCCGAGCGCGCCCGGCGCCTCGTCCGCGATGGCGAGAATCAACGCTACGCGCTGGCTGCCCGCCAAGGCAACGTTCCGACGGTGCTGGAGATGGAGGCGCGATGCCCCGGCTTCCGGCGCGCGCTGGCTGCCGCATATCGTGGACAGCCGCTGTCGCTCGACGCGCCGCTGCCGCACGGCGAATCGCTCGCCTATGATTGGGGTGAGGACCCGGCGCGGATCGTCGAGTGGCGATCCGAGCGCGCGCGGCTGGCTGCCGCAATCGCGGCGCTGCCTCGGCGTCTGCGCGAGGTGCTGCTGATGCATTATTTTTACGAGACGTCGCTGCGAACGGTTGGGAAACGGCTAGCGATTTCGCCGCAACGTGCCTCGCAGCTGCATACCAGTGCGCTCGCGAAGCTCAAGCGCGATACATATGCTGCGCCGCATTGAGCTCGAAGAGACGGCGCCTGCCCTCCCGCTGCAGATCGGAGCCGGCCGCTCGGAGGCGGTCGTGCCTCTGGTTGCCGAAGCCGAGCTCGAGACCGCATTACTGCCGCGCGACCAGCCCCGCTGGGTCAAGGATGCGGTGGCGGTTTCGCAACGAGCGCGCGAGCTCATCGCGAAGCTCAAACCAGCGGCGGTGCGCGTTCTCGGCTTTTGGGATCACCGCATCCGCGCGATCGTCGTGGGAGAGCGATGCGTCCGCGTCGATGCCAGCGGCTGTTACCGCGCCGATTTTTAACCACCGGCGGGCATCAAGTGGGAAAGAACGGCGACCGCAACGGCCGCCGTTCCAACGAAGACGAAGTAGATCAGCGCTTTCGTGACCAGCAACACGTCATAGGCGTCCATCCTCTGCATCCTCGCACGCGATACTGGTAGTGAGCGGAGAACCGGCTGTGATTTCGCTGAACTTTTTTAAGCTCCTTAAGAGAAGCGGCGTACGGAAAAACGCACAGTAGCCTCTACGAGTGAGTGAAGAGGTTTCTCCCCGTCATTCGCTCCGGAATCGGCAGCCCCATGAGCGATAACAGCGTCGGTGCGACGTCGCCCAATTTTCCGCCGCTTGCGAGCGTTCCGTCGAGATCGCGAGCTACCAGAACGAACGGCACGGGATTGGTCGTGTGGGCGGTGAGCGGGTCGTTCTGCGCGTCGAGCTTTTCTTCGGCGTTGCCGTGATCGGCGGTGACGGCCAATAAGCCTCCGGCCCGCAGCACCGCGTCGGACAGGCGTCCGAGGCATTCGTCGATGACTTCCACGGCTTGGATCGTCGGCAGCCATTTGCCGGTGTGCCCGACCATGTCGGCGTTGGCGTAGTTCATCACGATCGCATCGTACGTTGCGCCGGCAATCGCCTCGACGGCGGCCTCGGTGATTTCGCGCGCGCGCATCGCGGGCGCAAGGTCATAGGTGGGCACCGAGCGATCCGATGGTATCAAGACCCGGTCTTCGCCTTCGAACCGGTCTTCGCGCCCGCCGTTGAAGAAGTACGTGACGTGCGCGTACTTCTCGGTTTCCGCCAGCCTCAGCTGGCGTAGTCCTTCGCCGGCCAGAACTTCGCCGAAGGTGTCGTACTGCGGCCGCGGACCGAAAAGCACCGGATTAGTATAGGCTTCATCGTATTTAGTCATCGTCGCAAAGAACGGATTGGCATATCGTTTCGATTCAAAAACGCCGAAGCCGTCGTCGAAGTAGAGCGTCGTCCCCGCGTTGAAAGCCGTCGTGAGCTGGCGCGCGCGATCCGGGCGAAAGTTGAAGAAGACGAATGCATCGCCATCTTCGATCGGACGCGGCCGCGCCACGATCGTCGGAAGCACGAACTCGTCGTCTTCGCCGCGCCCGTACGCTTCGCCGATCGCGGCCGATGCGTCGCCCGCGCGATGTTCCGCGCGGCCGTTCGCCAGCAGGTCGTAGGCGAGGAACGTCCGCTCCCAGCGCCGGTCGCGGTCCATCGCGTAATAACGGCCGGTGACGCTGGCAATGGAGCCGGCCCGTCCTACCGCAGCGAGCTTGGACTCAAGCTGCTCGACGTATCGCAGAGCGGAGCGCGGCGGCGTGTCGCGCCCGTCCAAAAAACAATCGACCGCAATCGGCACGCCCGCCGCGGCCGCGGCATCGATGAGCGCAAACAAATGGACGATCGAGCTGTGCACGCATCCGTCCGAAAGCAAGCCCATGTAATGGAGCGTTCCGCCGGTGCGGCGGACGTGTTCGAACGCGCGCTGCAGCGTTGCATTCTTAGGGAAGCCACCATCGGCAATCGCGGCGTCGATGATCGTAACGCCTTGCGGAACGACGCGTCCGCTCCCAAGATTCATGTGCCCGACCTCGCTGTTGCCCATCACCCCCCTGGGAAGGCCGACGGCTTCACCTGAGGCCTGCAGCAACGTGTGTGGATAGCGATCGAGCAGCGCGTGCCAGTGCGGAACTTGAGCGGCTGCAATCGCGTTGCCGTGCGTCGCTTCGCGGTATCCCCAACCGTCGAGCACCGCGAGCACGACGGGGCGGTACTTCACCGCCGGGCGCCGGCGATCAGCGCGGCGAAGCCGTTGGGGTCGAGCGAAGCGCCGCCCACCAGACCGCCGTTGACGTTGCGCTGCGCAGCGTACGCTGCCACGTTGCCGGTATTCATGCTTCCCCCGTACAGGATCGGCGTCGCTTCGAGGCCTTCCATGCAGCGGCGAATCGTGCCCATGACGCGGTCGGCCTCCACCGGGTCGCAATTCTCCCCCGTACCTATCGCCCAAATCGGCTCGTACGCGATTACGACCTTGTCCAGTGCGTCGCGCGCAACGCCGTCCAATGCGGCTCGAGTTTGCGCCACGACGCGTTCGTCGGTAAGGCCCGCCTTGCGCTCGTCCAGCGTCTCCCCGACCGCTACGATCGGCGTTAGGCCGTGGCGCAGCGCGGTGTGAACTTTTAAGTTGACGGCGCGATCGGTTTCGCCGAAATATCTGCGCCGCTCGGAGTGCCCGAGGATCACATCCGTTACGCCAAACTCGCGCAGCATCGGCGCGCTCACCTCGCCGGTGAACGCGCCGGAAAGCTCCCAGTGCATGTTCTGAGCGCCCAGCCGAACGCGGCTTGCGCGCAAGCACTCCGCCGCTGCCGGAATCGAAGTAAACGTCGGCGCGACCACGATTTCGATCGCCGGCGCCAGCTGCGCGGCCTGGGGCAGGAAGACGTCGAAGAATGCGGCGGTCTCGGCCGCGGTCTTATGCATCTTCCAGTTGCCGGCGACGATGGTTCTAACGTTCAAGCGCCGCGACCCCGGGAAGCGGCTTGCCTTCCAAAAACTCCAGCGTTGCGCCGCCGCCGGTCGATACGAACGACGCCTTGGCCGCGAATCCGAAGAGATGCGCGGCCGCGGCTGCGTCGCCGCCGCCGATCACGCTGGTCGCACCGGCGGCGGTCGCGCGCGCGATCGCTTCGCCGACGGTGCGGGTGCCGTTTTGGTAGGCCTTGCGCTCGTAAACGCCCATAGGACCGTTGAAAACGATGGTTTTCGCCGCCTCGATCGCGCGAGCGTAGGCTTGCACCGTCGCCGGCCCGATGTCGAGAATCATCTCGCTGCCGACGGCGCCGATGGCGACGACGTGCGCGTCGCTTTCGTCGTTCACGCTAGGCGCCACGACCGCATCGGTTGGAAGCAGCACGTCGACCTTGCGCTCCCGCATGACCTCCAGGACCCTTTTGGCCGGATTGAGATCGGCGTCGCGCAACGACGCGCCGACGTCCACGCCGCGGGCGGCCAGCAGGGTGTTGGCCATGCCGCCCCCGATGCAGAAGGCGTCCACCAGCTCCGACAAGTGCTCCAAAATGCCGATCTTATCGGCGATCTTTGCGCCGCCGATCGCGCACACGAATGGTCTTGCGGGATCGTGAACGAGGCGCGACAGCGCCGACAGCTCGGCTTCCATCAACAAGCCGGCTGCACTGGGCAGCAGGTGCGCGATGCCTTCGTTTGAGGCGTGCGCCCGGTGAGCGGTCGCAAACGCGTCGTTGACGTAGAGATCGCCGAGTTCGGCCAGGCGTTTTGCAAACTCCGGATCGTTACGCTCCTCCTCAGGATGGAAACGCACGTTCTCGAGCAGCAGCACGTCGCCGTCGCGCAGCGCGGCGACGGCAGCCTTCGCGACCTCGCCGGCGCTGTCGCCGGCGAATGCCACGGGAAGGTCGAGGCGATCGGAGAGGGCTTGCGCTACCGGCCGCAGCGAGAGACGCGGATCGGGTTTGCCGTCCGGCCGGCCAAGGTGCGAGAGCACGATGGTGCGGGCGCCGTGTTCGTGCAGCCAGCAGAGTGTCGGCACGGCTGCGTCGACTCGCGCGTAATCGAGAACCTGGCCGTCGGAAAGCGGCACGTTGAGATCCTCGCGCACCAGCACGCGTTTACCGCGAACGTCGAGCTCCTCGAGTCGCCGAAAGCTCACACCTTTGCCGGAATCGCCGCGCCGACCATCGACGTCAGCTCGGCGAGACGGCACGAATAACCCCATTCGTTGTCGTACCACGCGGCGATCTGGACGAGATCGCCGTTTGCGTTGGTGAGCTTCGCGTCGATGATCGAGCTGTACGGATTCTTCTTGAAATCGCTCGAAACGAGCTCTTCTTCGGTGTAGGAAACGTATTTTTGCAGCTCGCCTTCGGCGGCGCCGCGCAGGATCGCGTTGAGGTCCGCTCGCGTCGTGGGCTTTTTCGTCTGCGCGACGAGATAGACCATCGAGACGGTCGGCGTCGGAACGCGCAACGCAAAGCCGTCAAACGTGCCTTCGACTTCGGGAATCGTGAGATAGAGCGCCTTGGCGGCTCCGGTCGAGGTTGGAATGATGTTGGTGGCGGCGTTGCGCGCGCGGCGCGGATCCTTATGCGGCCCGTCGAGCACGTTCTGATCGTTGGTGTACGAGTGAACCGTCGTCATGAATCCCCTGACCCAACCGAGGCTGTCCACCACCGGCTTGACCGCGGTGGCGAGGCAGTTGGTCGTACACGACGCGTTCGAAATAACGTGATGCCGAGCGGGATCGTACCTGTCGTCGTTCACTCCGAGGACGATCGTGATGTCTTCGCCTTTGGCGGGCGCCGAGATAATGACTTTCTTGGCGCCGCCGCCGTCGATGTGAGCTCGTGCCTTGGCGGCATCCGTGAAAAGACCGGTCGACTCGATCACGACGTCGACGCCGAGGTCGCGCCACGGCAGCTTGCCCGGATCGCGCTCGGCGAAGACGCGGATCTCGCGATCGTCGATACGCAGCTGCCCCTCGCCCGCCCCGACGGTGCCGTCGTAGATGCCGTAGTTGCTGTCGTATTTGAAGAGGTGCGCGCATTGACGCGCGTCGATGAGGTCGTTGATCGCGGCGATCTGGATCTCGGGATGCCGCTCCACGATCGCTTTGGTAACGTTTCGTCCGATGCGGCCAAAGCCGTTGATTCCGATGCGCATGAGCGCGTTTACCGGACGGCTTTCGCGCTTACCTGCAGGCCGCCGAGGTGTTCGGCCAGCCGGGCGAGCGCACCGAGCCGGCTGCTGACCGTGGGTTTTGCAATCGGCGGATTGCAGCGTCGTCCCAGCTCCGCGAGCGACTCGTCTGGATGCCGCAGGCGAAGCTCGGCGACTTCGCGCAAGGCCGGCGTCAAACGCGTCAAGCCGTAGGCGTTACGGAGATACTCGATCACGCGACGCTGCGCGGCCGCGGCCGCGGCGCTGCGCTCCAGATTTGCGGCTTCCGTGTTCACCAGGCGGTGAATGCGGTTCTTCGTTTCGCGCAGCGCGCGAACGTCTTCGAGCGCGAGCACGGCGGCGTAGGCTCCAACGAGCGTGAGCAGCTCGACGATTGCGTCAAAATCTTTGTAGTAGAGAACGTAGCGCGCCTTGCGCAGCGTTTCTTTCGGCGGCACGCCCGCGCTGCGCAGCATCCACTTCAAGCGCTGCGCGACCTCCGGCGCGCGCGTAACGAACTCGAGGTGATATCCTCCAGAGCCGGCGGCCAGCGAGCCGCAAGCCAGAAACGCCGCCCGAATTTCGGCCAGACGGTCGCACTTATGCGCCGGCTTGGGCGGCATACCGCGCAAACGTTGCGGGAGCGCGATCGCAAACGTCGGCAGGTGCTGGAGGCGCGTCGGCGCGCGCGTCTCGATCGGATGCGATTTGCGTTCGTCGAGCAGCGACCAAAAGAGTCGCGCGACCGCGTTGCGGTGGGTGACGAACTCGGCGCGCGCGCTTCCGTAGAGTGCCAGGCCCGCCAGCAGAGCCTCGCGGCAATGGACGGCCGAAGGGAGGTCGCGCGCGAGCGCATCTTTGGTGTCGGCGGAGATCACAGCCAGTCGGCGTCGTCTTTGCGGGAGTCAAGGATCTCGTAGAGATCGGCCGGCTTGACCGCCGGCGTGACGCGCAACGGCACCTCGCGAACCCGGACGGTGACGAACTTCGTCGCGTAATGAATCTCGAGCTGGTCGCCGCTCTTCACTTGATAGCCGGGTTTCAGCGGTCTGCCGTCTTTGGTGATGCGTCCGTGCTCGAGTGCTTCGTGTGCCTCGCTGCGCCGGCGCGCCAGTCGCGAGACCTTCATGAACTTGTCGAGCCGCACAGGCGCCCTAGTTCGCTCAGGTTGGGATGCCCTCCCATTGACAATGTAACGATATATCCGTTAGTATCGCGACATGATAGGGAGGCATTTTATGATGGGAATGGGCGATTGGGACGATCCACGCTACGAAGGCTGGTGGCGAGGGCACCGTCGGCACGAAGAACGACGGCACCGGCGCGGCATGCGCCGGCTGCGTCGGGGAGTCCTCAAATTCGCGCTGCTAAAGCTGCTCGACGAGCTGCCGCGTCATGGCTACGACCTCATTCGAGCGGTTCGCGAGAAGGGCTGGGGCGGCGGCGCCGGTTCGATCTATCCTTTGCTGGCTGCCCTTGAAGCGGCAGGTCTGATCGCGGGCCGCGAGGAGGGCGATCGCCGGATTTACGAGGTCACCGAAGAGGGTCGCCGGCATCTGGGCGAGCACGCCGCCGAGCTCCAGCGGTTCCTCGACGAAAATGAGAACGCTGAGGAGGAAGAGGCCGAGGACCCTGCCGTCGCGCACTTACGCGATTCGGCCCGCCGGCTGATGCAAGCGATTGCGCAGCTTGGGCCTTCGTCGAAGCCGGAAACGATCCAGCGCGTCAGCGAGTTGTTGAAAGCGGCGCGTAAAGAGATCTACGAATTGCTAGCGGAAGAGTAAAGGGAGTTCGCCGACATGGCCCAGGCTGGGGCGGCACGCCGCCACGGGGTCAACATTTTCGAGGAGGGGAAGCCGATGTGGCAGATCCTCCTCGTCTTTCTGGTGCCGTTGATGTTGAGCAACGTCGTGCAATCGGCATCGCAGACGTTTGCAAGCATCTGGATCGGGCGTTTGATTTCCACGCGTGCGCTCGGCGCGATCTCGGCGGTCTTCCCGATCGTCTTCCTACTGTTTTCGTTCGTGTTTGGGGTTTCGAGCGGCAGCGCCGTCTTGGTCGGTCAGGCGTTCGGGGCCCGCGACCATCACAAAGTCAAGCGGATTGCCGGGACGGTGCTGGGCGCGGCGCTCTATCTCGGGATCATCGTTGCGATCGTCGGCTCGCTGGGATCGAGCACGGTGCTGGCTTGGCTGCGCACGCCGCCCGACATCATCGCGCAATCCGACGCCTACGCGCGCGTCGTCTTCTTGATTATGCCCGTGTTCTTCGTCTACTTCGTTTACGCGACGATTCTGCGCGGCGCCGGCGACTCCACGACGCCGTTCTACGCGCTGATCGTCTCGGCGGTGCTGGCGATTGCGATCACTCCGCTGTTCATCGTCGGCGCCTTCGGCCTGCCGAAGCTCGGCGTGGTCAGCGCGGCCGTCGCGGGACTGATCGCGAACAGCGCGGCCCTTGCGTGGCTTGTCTACTATCTTCACCGGCGCGACCATCTGCTCAAATTCGATCGCGAGATGCTTGCCGACATGATCGTCGATTGGAAGATTCTCGGCGCCGTGGTTCGCATCGGCGTGCCGACCGGCGTGCAAGTGATGATGGTTTCGCTGGCCGAGCTGGCCGTGATCTCGTTCGTAAATCGGTTCGGGTCGAGCGCGACCGCCGCTTACGGCGCGGTCAATCAAGTGATCGGCTACGTGCAATTCCCCGCGATCTCGATCGGGATTGCGGCCTCGATTTTCGGCGCGCAATGCATCGGCGCGCGCCGGGAAGACAAGCTCGGCAGCGTCATCCGCTCGGCGGTCGGGCTGAACTACGCCATCGGCGGACTCCTGATCGGCCTGTGTTACGTTTTTGCGTGGGTGATTCTGGGGTGGTTCATCACCGATCCCAATACGTTGGCAATCGCGCACCAGCTGCTGATGATCACGCTTTGGAGCTATCTAATCTTCGGCAATTCGGCGGTGCTCAGCGGCGTGATGCGCGGCAGCGGCACCGTGCTCTGGCCCACGATCAACGGAATCTTCGCGATCGGCGTCGAGGTTCTCGCGGCGTACGTTCTGATGCACCGGATCGGTCTCGACGGCGTTTGGCTGGGCTATCCGATCTCGTACTGCGTCGTCTTGACGCTTCAGTTCTGCTACTACGAGTTCGTCTGGAAGCGCAAGACGCACGAGCGTCTGGCGTAACTACCTGTCGCTCGATGGCGGACTGACGGCTTCGCCGTACGATACCGCCGGAGCGATCGCCGATCGTATAAGGCGCTTGGCCAAGCCGCCGGCCGTGTAGTTCCAGAAGCCCTCGCGGCCGGGGCAGTTGAGGTTATGCGCGACGACGGCGTTTTGCTTGCCGGTCGAGCCGCTGATGAACGGCTGAACCGCGACCATCCAGTTCCTGTACGGATAGCAGTTGTCGGTCAGCTGGGTGGAACGTACGACGGTTACCTGCGAACCGGAGACCGTCACGCGATAGATCATCGTGGTATAGCCGTAGTTATAGTCCT
>DASRXM010000022.1:0-15369 GCA_035654155.1 Candidatus Babeliales bacterium | reverse complement strand
CAGCTTCACCGAGGCAACGTCCAGAATCAACGCGGATTTCGAATCGTGCGCGCGCGCAAGGCGTGCAATCTCGCGCAGCGTCGCTTCTAGCGGCGCTGCGATGACCAGCGTGTCGCCGACGCGCGGCAAATCCCTTTCGGTAGCGCTTGCGTCGATCGCGCCCAACTCGAGCGCTGCGGCGAGCGCCGCCGCATCGCAGTCGGCACCGACGACATAGGTGCCGTCGCGCCGCGCCCGCAGTCCGATCGAGCCGCCGATCGCACCCACGCCGATGACGCCGAGCGTCGCGCCGGTCACGAGGTCGTTCGCATTAAATCGGGACGCAAGACCGTGGCGCCGTCGAGATAGACGTGCTCTATTTCCGAGGCGGCCCGCGTCGTATTGACGTGCATCAGCACGCGAATGCAGCGGCCCAGCGCGCCGGGGACGTCGATCTCGCAGGCGTGCAGCATCGGCACCCAGGTCCAGCCCATCTCGCGAGCAGCCAGGGCCGGGAAGCAGGCGCGCAAATCGGAAGTGACGGTAAAAAGCACCGAGGCGATGTCGTCGAGCTCGATGGCATTGCGCCGCGTCATCTCCGCGAGCAACCGCTTCGTGGCGCGCGCAATCGAGGCGCTATCGTCAGCGTCGGTCGTAATCGCACCGCGTATCCCGCGAAAAACGCGAACCCCCGCCGAATCGGCAGGGGCGTTCAACCTCGGCATAATGTTCGACTATGCAATCATAGCGTCGGTCGATTGTCAAGGGCGCGCTTGCAGCAGGGCGTCCTTCAAGCGGCGAAAGCTTCGGCATGCTGCGCGAGCGGTTGATCGACGCGCTTGGAAGCGACGCCGTAAAGACCGAGCCCGAGGACCTCGCGGTCTATGCCTTCGACGCATATACCGACGGCGGAATGCCGTCGGCGGTCGTCCTGCCGCAATCGACGCGAGACGTCAGCGCCATCGTCAAGATCGCACGCGATTGCGGCGAGCCGATCGTAGCTCGCGGGGCGGGAACCGGTCTCTGCGGCGGGGCCGTTCCGGCTTCCGGCGGCGTCGTGCTTTCGTTTGCGCGCATGAATCGCGTGCTCGAGTTAGACGAACGCAACCGCCGAGCGCGGGTGCAGCCCGGCGTCATCAATCTCGAGCTCTCGCTGCGAGCGGCATCGAGTGGCCTCTTCTACGCCCCCGACCCGTCATCGCAGCAGGTCTCGACGATCGGCGGCAACATCGCAACCAATGCGGGCGGGCCTCATTGTCTCTCGTACGGGACGACGGTAAATCACGTGTTGGCGCTCGAAGTCGTCGACGACGCGGGCGAAGTCTTTACCACCAGCATCGACGACGTCGGATACGACCTTACCGCGGCGCTCGTCGGGAGCGAAGGAACCCTCGGCATCGTAACCGCGGCGTGGCTGCGTCTGACGGCGCTTCCCGAGTCGGTGCGGGTCTCCATCGCGGCCTTTTCCGACATCGACTCGGCCTCCGAAGCAGTTTCTGCAATCGTCAGGGCTGGAATTCTGCCGACTGCCCTGGAGATGATGGACGCCGTGATAACGCAAGCGGTCGAAGCAGCGTTCCATGCAGGCTATCCCACCGACGCCGCCGCCCTACTCCTGGTCGAAAACGCCGGATTCGAGGAAGACGTCGCGGCGGCGGAAGCGGCCGTTGCTGCGATTGCGGCGCAGCACGGGGCGCGTTCTTGGCGCAGCGCTCGCGATCGAGCCGAACGCGACGCGCTATGGGCCGGAAGAAAAGGCGCGGCCGGAGCGACCGGACGCATCGCACCCAACTACTACACGCAAGACGTATGCGTGCCGCGCAGCAAATTGCCGCAGGCGCTACGCTGTGTCGAGGTCGCAGCCCGCGAACATGGGATCATGGTCGGCAACGTCTTCCACGCCGGCGACGGCAATCTGCATCCGCTGTTGATGTACGACAAGCGAAACCGCAGGCAAGTTGCCGCCGTCGTGGAGACGGGTAACGCGATCTTGCAGTCGGCAATCGATCTGGGTGGAACGATCAGCGGCGAGCACGGCATCGGCTGGGAGAAGCGCGATGCGATGACACGGGTTTATTCGACTGCCGACCTGGCAACGATGGCACGCGTGCGCGACGTCTTCGACCCATCGTGGATGCTCAACCCGGAGAAGATTTTCCCGAGCGGAACGCGCTGCCCCGAGGTCGCGCCTCCGTGAACGCGGCACAGGACTGCGTCGCGCCCGCAACCACGCAAGCGCTAAGCGAGGCGCTCGCCCGATGCGATCGCGCCGGCGAAAAGGTCATGGTGATCGGCGGTGGGACGCTCGCGGCCATGTGCTTTCCGCCGGAGCGCGTGGACGTGCGTCTGAGCACGACGAGTATGACCGGCATCGTAGCGAACGAACGCGCCGATTTGACCCTCGCGGTACGCGGCGGCACGCCGATCGCCGACGTGGCAACGACGCTTGCGGCCCAGGGGCAGTTCGTGCCGTTCGATGCACCGCAGCCGAACTATGCGACACTGGGCGGGACGCTTGCCGCCGGATGGGTCGGCCCCAGGCGGCACGTCTATGGCCGCCTGCGCGACTATTTGCTGGGCTCAACCATCGTGCTGGCCGACGGCACGATCGCGCGCGCCGGCGGGATGGTCGTAAAGAACGTCGCGGGATACGACATGACGCGCCTCTACGTCGGGTCGTTCGGAACCCTCGGCGTTCTAGCGCAAACGAACCTCAAAACGATCCCGATACCGCAGCACGCCCGGCTGTTCTTGGCACCGCTTCCGGAACGCACCCGCGAGCGAGCCTGCCTTCATCTCGCAGAACTGCGCATTCGGCCATCGGCAGCTTTTTGGATCGACGGCTTTCACCATGCGATCGACGGCGACGAGGGCCCCGAAGGCCGAGTGTTCGTCCTGCTCGAGGGCAGCGACGCGGTACTGGAGCGCGCGACGCTGGAACTTCGGTCGGCGCTGGGGCGCGCCGGCGTACCCGAAACGCGCGTCGTGGATGCCGGCGCGCGCGAGGCGTTCGCGCGCGTCGTGGATGCCTACATTGCGACCTTGGGCGAGCGCTCGGTCACGTACCGCCTCTACCCGTTCGTCGAAGAGGCGGCGCGATGCGCGCTGGACCTGCACGATCTCGCGCAGCGATTCAAGCTGCGCAGCGAGACGATCGTCGATGTGATGAACGGCGACGTCGTCCTCCGCGTCAGCGATCTCGATTCCCACGGGCTCGGCGCCAAGATCGAAACCTTCGACGACGCGCTGCACGAGCCGCAGCCGCGCGCACAGGTCGTCGCGAGCAATCATCCGCATCGGATCTACCTTCGCGTGTTCGGGACGGCGCCGCCGGCAATCGAGCGAATGCGCGCGCTCAAAAACCGTTTCGATCCGAATCGCACGTTGAACCCTGGCTGCTTCGTCGGCGGAATCTAGCGCATCATGTGTCATCCTGAGCGGAGCGAGCGCAGCGAGCGAAGTCGAAGGACGGCGAACGCCCCTTCGACCCTTGCACTGGTCCTTCGACTACGCGCCTACGGCGCTCCGCTCAGGATGACACATCTACAGCGCTCCGCTCAGGATGACGCCGAACGAGAGAGGAGACGATAGCCTGTATCGCCGTTAAACAAGTCGGCCGCTGCGTGGATCAGGATCACGGGAATGAGGGAATGCGCCGCGAGTGCGAGCAGCGACATGACCAACCCAAACGCCGCGGTCTTGAGCATACCGCTAAGACCGTAGTAAGCGTGAAAGAGTCCGAATAATATGGCCGTGACCGGAACGGCCGCCGCAATACCCATGAGACTCGCGGCGAACGCAAACAGAAAGCCGCGGAACAGCAGCTCCTCGCAGCAGCCTGCCGTCACGGCGGCGTACGGCCAAAGACGATACTCCGCCCGCGTGTGCGGCAGTATTGGCTCGAGGGATCCGAGTGCCTGACGCACGCGCTCCCCAAGTTCTGGGCGCCCGTAGATCTTGCGGCGCTGCCAAATCACAAGCACGAAATAGACTGCGCCCAGCGCCAGGCCCGCAGCAAAACCCCACAGATTAGGCTTCCCAAGCAGCAACGCGCTCCACGGCCGTTTCGCCCAGATCCAAAGGGCGACGACGCAGGCTGTTAGTACCCATTGATATGTGATCAAGTAGACGTAGGCCCGCGTTCGCGCGTTACTCGCAAGCACCGGATCTTTCCACAACAGCGAAAACAGCCGAACTTCGATGATGGCAAGAACCGCGCTAAGCGATATCAGTCCCACATCGAAAGCGTTCGGAGCGTACGTCACTTCATCGTAATCTTCGGAATGCGGGCAGGACCCTGCTCCGGCGGCATCCTACCAGGTCGCGCATGAAGATCTTGCTGCTGGGAGCGTCGGGCTTTGTCGGCCGGCATCTTGCGGCCGCGCTACGGAAGCGCGGCGACGAGGTCGTCGCCGCGTCGTTGCGCGACGCGGCCGCCGCGGCCGACGACGCGGCGGCATGCGATGCGATCGTAAATCTCGCGGGCGAGCCGCTGGCGCAACGCTGGGACGCCGGCGTGAAGCGGCGCATCGAGACCAGCCGCGTCGAGGCGCCCCGGCTTTTTATCGATGCACTTTCGACGAAGCCGCGGCGTTGCAAGGTTTACGTCAGCGCATCGGCGGTTGGTTACTACGGCACGAGCGAGACGGCAACGTTCGTTGAGGAGAGCCCGCCGGGCGACGACTTCCTGGCGCGCGTTTGCATCGGCTGGGAACGCGAGGCGCGGCGCTCCGCCGATCTCGGCATGCGGGTCGCGATCGTGCGCAGCGGGATCGCGCTCGGCACCGACGGCGGCGCGCTGCAAAAAATGCTTCCACCGTTCCGCCTCGGCCTGGGCGGAGTCGTCGGCACCGGACGGCAGTGGCTCTCATGGATCCACATCGGGGACCTCGTCGCGATCTATCTTCGCGCGCTGGACGAATTCGAAGGAGCCGTCAATGCCTGCGCGCCGCACGCGGCGACGAATGCGAGGTTCACGCGCCAACTCGGCGAAGCGCTGCATCGCCCTGCTTGGATCCCGGTGCCGACCATCGCGTTGCGCAGCATGCTCGGCGAAGGCGCCGAGATGCTCCTCACCGGTCAGCGGGTGCTGCCGCGGCGAACGCAGGAGCTGGGATACCGGTTCGAATTCCCCGAGCTCAAAGCGGCGCTAGCGAATCTACTTTAAACTCGAGCGCCTCGAGATACTTTTCGGCGTCCATCGCGGCCCGGCAACCCGCGCCGGCGGCCGTGATCGCTTGCCGGTAGCGATGGTCGTTGACGTCGCCGGCGACGAAGACTCCTTCGACGTTGGTCATCGTGCCGTCCGGAGAAACGACGTAGCCGCGTTCGTCGAGGTCGAGCTGCCCTGCAAAGACGGCCGTGTTGGGCGTGTGACCGATTGCTACGAAGAGCGCATCGGCCGGTAAATCGTAGGCCTTTCCGTCGGCGACGTTGCGAAGCCGCAGACCCGTGACGTGAGTTTCCCCGTGCACCTCTTCGACGACGGCGTTCCAAATGAAATCGATCTTGGGCTGCGAACGCGCGCGCTGCGCCATGATCTTGCTTGCGCGCAGGCGATCGCGCCGATGGACGATCGTCACGCTGCTGCCGAACCGCGTTAAGAAGAGCGCCTCCTCGAGCGCCGAATCGCCGCCCCCGACGACGACGATACGCTTGTCGCGGAAAAAGGCTCCATCGCAGGTTGCGCAGCTCGAAACGCCGCGCCCGCGCAAACGCTCTTCGCCCGGAATATCGAGCCATCGCGCGCTGGCGCCGCTCGCGACGATTACCGTTTCCGCTTCATACCGGGCGTCATCGGTCCGTACCGTCAGCGGGCGTTTGGTGAAATCTACCGAGGTCGCGTCGACGTTCTCGATCCGGGCGCCGAACCGTTCGGCCTGCTCCCGAAACTTGATCATCAGCTCGGGACCCATAATGCCCTCCGGGAATCCAGGGTAGTTCTCGACGTCGGTCGTCAGCATGAGCTGACCGCCGTACAGGCCGCCGGCCAGAACGAGCGGCCGCAAATTCGCGCGCGCCGCGTAGACCGCGGCGGTAAGACCGGCCGGGCCCGATCCGATGATG
This sequence comes from Candidatus Babeliales bacterium, assembly GCA_035654155.1. Lineage (GTDB taxonomy): Bacteria > Vulcanimicrobiota > Vulcanimicrobiia > Vulcanimicrobiales > Vulcanimicrobiaceae > Cybelea. The sequence continues at coordinate 9,324 of DASRXM010000022.1, read as the reverse complement.
ATGACGCGTTCCATGCGACCCTCTTCGACTCGTTGCTTGCCATTCCAGGTTGCAGCGCCGGAGCGCCGCACGTCGAAGGTCGCCGTATGAACGACGTACGCCTGCCCTTGGAAGACACCTTCGGCGACATCCTGCGCAAAGCGATGCGTGGGACGGGGATCCGAACTTCACAGCTCGCCGCCGCCACCGCAATTCCGGCGTCGACGATCGAGCTATGGCTCAAGGACGACGGGGCCGGCGACGATACTCAAGCGCGCGCGCTAGCCGCAGCTCTGCGGCTGGACGGCGCAAAATTTGCCGACAGCGCGGCGCAGCGCTGGTATCCGCCGGACATTGAGCGCCCCGACATTAGCCGCCACGCGCAAGAGAGCCAGGTCCTCAGCAACGGCTACGTCTTTTTCCTAGAAGCCGGCCGGCGCGCGGCGTTGGTCGACCCTGCAGGCAAACCGCAGAAGCTGATCGGGATTCTACGCGACGGCGGGTACGATCTCCAATACATCCTGATCACGCATAAACATGCAGATCACTGCGACGCGGCGAGCGAAGTCGCCCGCGCGTACCCCAACGCGCAAATCGTCATGCACGAGCTCGACGTGCACGCTATCGGATCGCTTGCGAGCAAAGCGTTGCCGGTCCGAGACGGCGCGGAGCTGCCGTTCGGAGAGAACGGCGCGACAATACGGATGCTCCACACGCCGGGTCACACCGACGGATCGTCGTGTTACCTCTTCCAAGGTGCGCTGTTCTCCGGGGATACGCTCTTTGCCGCAAGCGTCGGCGGCGCATACGGCGACGATAGCACGTACGACGATATCCTTACGAGCATCCGCAACAAGCTCTTGACGCTGCCCGGCGATACGGTCGTCATGCCCGGGCACGGACCGCCGAGCACCATCGCGCTCGAGAAAGCCCACAACCCGTTCTTTAACGGTCACTGACGATAGGCCGTCGGTACGGCGACCGAGGCGCCGTCCTCGCTAACGATCGTTGCGTCGCTCTGTTTTGGCGCGTCGTCGGCCTCGCGAATCAGCTCGAACTGAATCACGTCGTCGCCCGATGGGCTCAGCGTGAAGTCGATTCGCTGCGGCGAGCAGATATGCGGGGTGCAAAACGCTGCAAGCCAGCCCGGTGCGACGCCGTCCGCGCGCAGGTGAACGGTTGCATTCGGGGCGCCGCTGATCTCCAAGCGGTACTTGGCCGCCGCTTGGGTGGTCGTTTGGAGATCCGCACCGGTCCACGGCTGGACGGTCAAGTGCGTGGCCGGCTGCGCCAGCGCGAAAAGCATCGCGTAAACCGTCATCACGTACGAAGTTTATATCCAATCGAAGTCATGCGCAATACGATGCCCAGCGCAATCGCCGCCAGTAGCGCAATCATCGCGACCGAGAATGCAGGCGCGAGGTAGCTCTGCCCGGTGTAACTGCGCCGGAACGCGTCAATCGTGTAGAAAATTGGATTAAAAAGTTCAAAATTGCGCAAAGGCGGCGGCAGCATGGTTGCCGAGGTGAAGACGCCTCCGACGAACGTGAGCGGCGTGATGACGAACGTGGTGAGAATCGCGATGTGATCGAATTTGTCGGCAACCAGGCCGAAAATCAGACCGAGCGCCGAGAATAACACCGACACCATCGCGATGACGCTGAGATACAGCACCCAGTCGCGGGGCGCGATGTGCACGAGGCCCAAGCCCAGCGCCGTGATCAGACCCGCGATCAGCAGCGCCCGCGCGAGGCTGCCCAAAACGAAGCCCGCGACGAACTCGCCCGCCGAGATCGGCGCGATCAGGAGCTCCTGAATCGAATTCATGAAGCGTCCTTGAAAAAGCGAGCTCGAGCACTCGCCGTACGAAGCGTCGATGACCTGCAACATGATGAGGCCGGGAATGAGGAACTGCGCGTAGGTAACGCCTTGGACGGACGGAATTCGGCTGCCAAGAGCAAGTCCGAACACGAACACGTAGAGCAGCGTCGTGATGATCGGCGGCCAGATCACCTGATTAATGATCTTGAGACTGCGTACGATCTCGCGCTTGACCAGCGTCCAAAGCCCGATCGGGTTAGAAAGCATTAGTTTCGTGTCAGCTCCAAGAAAACGTCTTGCAGCGACGCGCCCTCGGCCACCAGCGCCTCGGTCGGCTTTTCGGTGACGATCCGGCCTTTCCGCACGATCGCGATCCGCTTGCAAAGCTGCTCGGCTTCCTCGAGGTAATGGGTCGTCAGGAAGATCGTCAAGCCGTCGGCATTGAGCGCGCGCAGCCAGCGCCAAAGCTCGAGGCGCAGCTCGACGTCCACTCCCGCCGTCGGCTCGTCGAGAATCAACAGCTTGGGTTGATGGATCAGCGCGCGCGCGAGCGACAGACGGCGCTTTTGCCCGCCCGAGATCTTGGTGTACTCGAGATGAGCGTGAGAAGTCAGTCCAAACCGTTCGAGCAGCATGTCCGCACGCTCGCCCACGTCCTTGCCGCGCAGACCGTAATATCCCGCGGCGTATATGAGCACGTCTCGAAGCGAAAGATACCGGTCGAAATTGTACTCTTGCGGCGATAACCCGACGAGCCGCCGAGCCGCGCGCCACTGGCGTTGGTTGTCGTGACCGAAGATTCGAATCGCGCCGCCGCTGATGCGTGCCAACCCGACGATCGCGTTGATGGTCGTAGTTTTGCCGGCACCGTTTGGCCCGAGGAAACCGAAGAATTCGCCGGAGGCGACGCGCAGCGAGATTCCGTCGACCGCCGTGAACGCGCCGTACCGCTTAACGAGGCGTTCGACCTCGATTGCGGGCGGCCGAGGATCCGGAAATGTTACGGAATCAAGTTCTTTAATTGCTTGTACCGATGGCGGCGGAGGGTGGCGATCAGATCTGCACTCCCAGGAATCCCGCAATCGGCCAATTGGGTTGCAACTTTTTTGACGTCAAAAGGCACCCGCCGGTGCTTTACCTGCCAACCGCCGTCGCGTTCGGTGAAGATCGCGTACCCAACGCGGGGGTCGCCGTCCTTCGGCAGGCCCGCCGAAGAAACGTTCACGAGCAGCTTGCCACGCCACATCCGAACGTAAGGAATGTGAAGATGCCCAAAAGCAATCGCGGTGGCCTTCTCCGCGCCGATGAGCCGTCGCAACACCTTCTCTTCCGCATCGGGCCAGATATGCTCGTCGTCGCTCTTTGGACTAGCATGAACGATCAACAGCTGATTGTCGTCCTCGCCGATGCGCACCGCAAACGGGAGCTCTTTTAGCCACCCAATCCATCGTTCGCCGATCTCGCGCTGCGTCCACACGATCTGGGTTGCTTCCGCCGCGGTGATCTTGTCATCAGCTGCGTCCTCCGAGAGATACCGATCGGTGTTGCCTCGAATGCAGGCCGCTCCGATCTCCTCGAGGCGTTGAAGAACCTTCTTCGGCTTTGGTCCGCCCAAACAGAGGTCCCCCGCAACAACGATCCCTTCGGCCCCGCCTTGCGATTCGAGATCTGCCAAGCATGCGTCAAGCCCCGACAAATTGCCGTGAATATCGGAGAGTACTGCCAACCGCATATCCGCGACTACTCGCGGCGCAGCGCGAGCGTCAACATCGACGGTGTCAGGCCAAGCTTCGTGAACTCGTAAAGATCGATGGCTTCGACTTTGACTCCCGCGCGCCGCATGGCCGCCAGCGAAGTCCGGTAACGAATATCGGCGATCACGTGTCCGTCGCTCAACGGCAGTACGCCCGCGGCCTGCGCTTCGCCGGGCTCGAGCAGGATCGTCCGAAAACCGGCGAACGCTTCTGCGGCAACCTTGTCGGCGCCGAGAACGATCGTGTCGCTGGAAACGGCGCCCGCAACGCAACGAAGCGGAGGCGCGTCGGAAGCAAGTGGCACGTCGACCACTCGATATCCGTGAGCTTGAGCCAGTCGTGTAAAGCCTGCGCGTCCCAGCTGGTTGCCGCGCGAGCCGACTCCGACGAACGCCACGCGGCCGGCCAAAAGCACGTCGTTGGCCTCGAGCAGCGCGGGCGGCGCGATGTGCCCGGCAAACGGCACGTCCAATCGCGCGAATTCCGATTCCAAGCGGTCGACTTCGGCGCGCCGAACGAGCGAATCGAGCCGCATCAGCGCGGCACCGTCTTCAAGAACGACCGCAGCGTCGGCCACATTCGTCTCGTACGGCTCGTCGCCGCGCGGTTCCACGACGATCGTCTCGACGCCGAAGTATCGTAAGGTCGCACAGAGCACGCCGTGCTGCTCGAGCGCGCGAGCGTAAATCGCTCCCGGTTCGCCGATCAACGGCTGCGCTGCTTCGATGGCCGCAGACGGCGGCACCAGGAGGGCGGCGCGAAGACGACCCGTCGCGGTCGCCACTAGACGCGGCCCAAAGCCGATCGTCCGATGCGCGGTCATCGCGCCTGATATGCTTCCGGCGCCGGCGCGTCGGTGAAAAACCTGCTCAAATCCGAGGCTAGCAGATCGTTCAAGGTCATCGCGGGGAGGCCGAAGATCTCGTCCTCGGTCTTCAGGATGCTCGCCATGCTGAGATTCTGATCGCCGACATAGCCGCGCCGTGCGAGCGGGGAAACGACGATCGCATACGTCCGAAGGCCGTCCACGTGATCGCTTGCGCCTTGCGATCCTTCCGGCACGATGAAGATAGCCGTCGAGCTCCAGTGCGGAGTATGCGATAGATAATCGACGATTGCGCCGAGCGCACGATCGGCATCGGCCTCACCAGCTTTCCCGGGCACAGCCGGCAGCCAAATGTAGGTGAAGCTCGGCACCGTGTCGGCTTGGACGTAACGCTGCATGTCGCGCTGGAATTCGGTCGCGCGCGCGGCATCGGTCACCGCTGGATTCCAGCTGGGGTATTGCAGGTCGACGTTGCCGTTGAGCGCGGCTAAGCCCGGAACGTCGAGCCGGTACCCCAAACCATCGTAACCCGACAATCGTAGAAGAGCACCGTAATCGCGGAACGAGAGTCCCGCGCGTGCCATAGCGTTGAAGAAGTAGCCTCCCCTCCCATAGTCCTCGGGATCGTCGCCGTGGTCGTCCATTGGTGCGCGCGCGCCGCCGGTCGCCGCTACCAGTTGCTGATAGAGCGTCGCATCGCCGGCGCTTCCAAACTGCTTGGCGACGTCGGCATCGGAGTCCGATGCGTAAAAGTTGTCGGCAAGCGCATAGGTCCGAGCCAACGCATGAAGGTTCGGCGTCACACTCTCCGGATACAGATTGAGCGAGGCGTCGCCGTTTCCGTATGGGACACCGCTCTCGTCTTTTAAGTCGCCGAAAACGGCGTCGTAGTTTTGCGCGCCCAGAGCAACGTACACGACGTGGTCGATCGCATCGCTGCGTTTGCCGGAGCGCAAGGGTGGAACGACCGGATTGTAGCGGGCTACGGCCGGCGTTCGGTTATAGCGAAGCGCCGCAAGCGTCGCTTTGACGAGCGAGGTATGGCGCAGATCGATTCGCTGCAGCATCCCCCAGCCGTTGACGCCTTTGGCGTCGAGAACGTACAGGTAGCGTCCCTCGCGCGATAGCGCCAGCGCAACCGGGAACCATGCGGTCGGGATCAAGCCGTAACGATAACGCGTGGCGCGTTGGGCGTCGAGCACCGCGACCGCATTGAGGCCCGCCAGCGCAACGTAAAGACGTTTGCCGTTCGGGCTCAGCGCCTCCGCGCTCGGCACGGCGCCGTATGGAGCTCCCGGATACAGCCGCAGATCCAATCCACGTACCACCTGCGGTTCCCCGGCAAGCGACACCACCGCGACGCGGTCAACGTTGGCAAGTGCGACGTAGGCCAGGTTGCCGTTGCGGCTGAGCACGATCGCACCGGGCGCGGCACCGCCCACGATTTGAAGCCCGTCGGGCTGCGGATCCATGCGGACCGTGGCCGGGTCGCCAATCTCCCCGCCCGCGGTTTGATACACCGTCAGCGACGACGATTTCGCCGGGTCGAAAGCCGGCGGCGCAAAGCTAGGCTGAGGCGCCGGGGAGCTTAGCGGCGCGTACGTCGACAGACCCGTGCCCGCCGCCAAAACATCCGATCCTCCGGCAGCCACGTCGAACGGAAAGTCACCGACCGGCAGCGAGTGCGATGCGGTCCGGGCAGCTAGATCGATTTCAACCACCGCGTTTCCGAGATTGTCGGCTACGTATGCCGTGCGGCTATCCGGCGTAATCGCAATTCCGGCGGGAACGGCGTGATGACCGCTCGACGGCAGCGCAATTGGCTGGCCTTCCGGCGTCAGTTGACCGCCCGCGTCGAGATCGAAAAGGCGCACTGTGCCTGCCAGCCCGTCGGACGCCAGCACGATCGTTCGCGCCGGATCGCTGGGGTCGCGCACGGCCGCCACTCCGATGAAAAATGCCGCCGAGGGATCCTTGTACGTATCGACGACTTGCATCGTCTTAGTGTTGACGACTGCGAGCGAGGAGTTCGGCGGGACCGCATCGTTTGAAACGATGGCGTAACGGCCGTCGGGCGTAAGCGCCAAACCCAAGGGATTAGCGCCGACAAATAGGCTCGTTCCCGCCGGTGCGGCGATACGCCCGTTGGGTAGGACCGCGTTGACCGGGTGAATGCGATCGGGACCGGTCGGCCGAGCGCCTGCCGGTGCCGAGTACGTGATAAGAGGAGCCGGACGGCTCCCCGTACCCAATAGAACGGCGGCCAACAGCGCCGCAGCAATAGGCCTAGACGACACGGGAGGTATGCCATTACCATGCGGGCCGCGTCGACCCTTCCGCCGGGGCGGGACGCCGTGACATGAACGGCCGCGCGCGCATCCTCAGCGTCGCGACGGCGGTGCCGCCGCACGTACTCGGTCAAGAAGAAGTAACGCGGCGGATCGATCGCGCCCTGGGACCGCGCTCCCGAGAGATCATGCGTTTGCTCCCGATGTTCGGCAACACGGGCATCGAGCGCCGTTACTCCTGCGTGCCGATCGAATGGTACGAGCAGCTGCACGAATGGCCCGAGCGTAACCAGGTGTATCTCGACTCGGCAATGGATTTGCTCGCGACGGCAACACGGCGCGCTTTGGAACGAGCGCAGCGGCGACCGGAAGAAATCGATGCCATCGTCGTCGTGTCCACGACCGGCATTGCCACGCCGAGTTTAGACGCCTTGTTGATGGAGCGGATGCAGTTGCCGCGAACGGTGCGGCGCTTGCCCATCTTTGGCCTCGGATGCGCCGGCGGAGCGATCGGCCTGGCGCGTGCCGCCACGCTGGCGCAATCGAACCCGCAAGCGCTGGTGCTCTTCCTCGTCGTCGAGCTTTGCGCGCTCTGCTTTCGCCGCGACGACTTCTCGAAAAGCAACATCGTCGCTACGGCACTCTTCGGCGACGGTGCGGCGGCCGCGCTCGTCTCGTGTCAGGGCGATGGCGCGAGCATCGTCGGCGGCGGCGAATATACGTGGCCCGACTCGCTCGACGTCATGGGTTGGGAAGTAACGCGCGAAGGCTTCAAGGCAATCTTCTCTCGGGATATTCCGGAGCTCGTTACGACGCAGCTGCACGACGTCACCGTTGACTTTCTCGCAGGGCAGGGTCTTACGCTGCGCCAGATCGACGCGTTCCTCTGCCATCCCGGCGGCGCAAAAGTCCTCGATGCGCTCGAGTCAGCGTTCGAACTTGCACCCGGCTCGCTGGTCACCGCGCGCGAGGTCTTGCGCGATTACGGAAACATGTCTGCCGCAACCGTGATGTTCGTGCTCGAACGTGCGCTGCGCGATGCGAAACCGTGGCGGCGCGCGCTTGTGAGCGCGCTCGGGCCCGGCTTCAGTGCCGGCTTCACGCTCCTCGAAAACGTGTCATCCTGAGCTTGTCGAAGGATGAGCGTGCTTTGGATCGTTCTGGCGCTGGTCGCACTCGAGCGCGTTTCCGAGCTAATTTATTCCGCCCGCAACACGCGGCAGTTGCTCGCTCGCGGGGGCGTCGAGCACGGCCGGGCGCACTATCCGCTTTTCGTGCTCTTGCACGCGGCGTGGCTGGCGAGCATGGCAGTCTTCGTCCCTCCATACACCGTGCCGAATTGGCGGCTGCTCGCGCTCTACGCGCTGCTACAGCCCTTCCGCATCTGGACGATTGCATCGTTGGGCCCGTACTGGACGACGCGCGTCATCACGGTATCCGGGGCGCCGGTTGTGCGCCACGGCCCATACCGCATCTTCCGTCATCCAAACTACGTGATCGTCTGCGCGGAGATCGCGATTCTCCCGCTCGCCTTCGGAGCAGTCGAGATCGCCATCCTGTTCTCGTTCTTCAACGCCGCGCTTTTGTCGTGGCGCATCCGCGTCGAAGAGCGAGCGCTCTATGAATCCAGTGTCACTAAACCGCGAGCCTCGTAAGCGCGCGGCCCAAGCGCTCGACGCCTTCTCGCGCTTCTTCTTCGCTCAGATGACCGAACGACAGGCGCAGCGCCGGCGGACCGGCGCGCGTTGGATAGAACGGCTCGGCCGGCATGACGAGAACCCCCTCGCGCGCGCACGCGTCGAAGGCCGCTTGCGTCGAAATGCGCGGCGGCAACGCGAGCCACACGTTCACGCCGGCGCCCGGCGACTGCACGGTCGTCCATCCAACCACGCGCGCGAGCGCCTCGACGAAGGCGTCGCGGCGTCTGCGGTACAGGGTGCGCGCCGCTCGAAAGTGCCGGGCGCACGCGGGACTTTCCATGAATCGCCATAGCGCTCGCTGCGTCAGCGTCGAGGTGAAGACGTCCGCGCGCACCTTAGCCGCTTCGAGCGCCTCGGCGATGGCGCCCTTTGCGTAAAGATAACCGATTCGCAGCGCGGGAAAGATCGATTTCGAGAGGCTCTCCATCACGATCACCCGCCCGTCGGTGTCATGCGCCGCGAGCGGCGACGGCGCCGGTGCGTCGTACGTAAGTTGCCAGCCGGTTTGATCTTCCAATACGACGACGTCGTACCGCCTCGCCATCGCCACGATCTGCTTGGCGCGCCGCTCCGGCAGCACCGCGCCGGTGGGATTCTGCGCTATGGGATTGACGTAGAAGAGCCGCGGGCGATATTCGGCAAAGACCCGCTCGACGTCGTCGGTGCGGACGCCGTCCTCGTCGCCGCGCACCTCCACGTAGGTTACGCCGCGCGCGTCGAAAACGCCCAGGCTTCCCCAATACGTCGGGCTTTCGCTGGCCACGACGCTGCGCTCGTCGAGCAGCACGGTTGCGACGATGTCGGCAGCCTGCTGCGCTCCGGAGCAAACGATAACGTCGCTCGCCTCGGCACGGCATCCGCGCCCGCGTAAGAAGGCCGCGAGTTTGAGGCACAAGTCGTGGTCGCCGGTTGAGGATCGGTACTGCATGAGATCCGGGGAATCGTCGAGGAGCGTA
>DASRXM010000021.1:0-23658 GCA_035654155.1 Candidatus Babeliales bacterium | reverse complement strand
ATCGTTCCTTCTACATTGCTAAGTTGAGTGGTCCCGACGACGACGCCTTCGAGGCCACGATCGACAACGGTTGGCAACTATTTCCTCCATAGACGGCAAGCTTGTACGGGGACTCTTTCCCCGGCCGCAAAGCTTCGACTCCCCCGACGCTCGGCCTGTGCGCAAGGCTTCGGCGGGTTGCCCGGTTGAAATGGTCGGGCGTTATGAAAGCATTGGACCTAACGCAGCGACCGCCGCGCAGTCCGCGCGAGCTATTGCCCGGGCTTGACTTGCTTATGGCCGCGCGCACCGTCGATAAGCTTCGCGCGACCCTTCCCGGCGGGAACATCGGCGAGTACCAAATCACGGGCTTTAGCTCGAGCCTCCTCAACGCACTGGGCGTCGCGGAGTCGTCGTTGCGCAAGGCGATTGCCGGCGCGCAGTCCGACGACGAGATCGCGGCATGGATCCGCGAGCATAGCGATCCGGAACGCTACGGCGAGATCAACGCAAAACTCGAGTCTCGCACCGTCCGCGAGCGCTTGAGCGACCCGGAGTTCATCAAGCGCTATCCGGGCGCGCAACGCTTGCCGCCCGATACGCCGCGGCTCGATCTCCTCGTCGCCGACGACGCAGAGTCGTTCGCTAAACGTTAGGCGACGGCATCGCGCAGCTCGGAGCGCGCGCGCGCGTAGCCTACGAGCCGGTCGATCAAGGCTTCGAACGTGATCCCGATTGCGGCGCAGGCATCGGGAACCAGACTCACCGGCGTCAAGCCGGGCAGAGAGTTGATCTCCAGCAGATACGGCCGGTTGTCCGGCGTAACGATGAAGTCGCTGCGCGAGTAGTCGCGCAAACCCAACAGCCGGTGCGCCGACAGCGCCAGCATCTGCAGGCGCGCCGCTAAATCGTCATCGATCGCCGCCGGAACGACGTGCGTGCTCCCGCCCGGCTCGTACTTGGCGTCGTAACTGTAGAAGCCGTCGCGATTAGCAACGATCTCGACGATCGGCAGCGCCTCTTCGCCGAGCACCGCGCACGTGAACTCGCGGCCCTCGACGTACTCTTCGGCGAGAATCTGCGCGTACGATTTCGAAGCGTCGAGCATCGCGGCGGTCCATGCTTCGTGAGTGCGCACGATCGCGACGCCGGCTGAGGAACCTTCGAACCGAGGCTTGATCACCAGCGGAAGGTCGAGCGATCCGGGTAGAAGCGGCAGCGTGCCGCCGGTGAGGTCGAATAAATCCCAGACCGGAGTCGGCAAGCCTTCCGCCGCGAGCAGCTTCTTGGTGAGGTGCTTGTCCATCGAGAGTGCCGAAGCTTCGAGCCCGCTGCCGGTATACGGAATCGAAAGATACTCGAGCAACGCCTGAATGTGACCGTCTTCACCACCCGGGCCGTGCAGCGCGATAAAGACGATATCCGGCTTGAGCTGGCGCACTCCCTCCAGAAACCGTTCGTCGAAATCGAGCGATCGCGCGTCGTATCCCAGCGAATGCAGCGCCCGCATCACTTCGGATCCGGAGCGAATCGAAATCTCCCGCTCGGCACTGTTGCCGCCCATCACGACGGCGATGATCTCTTTGCTTGCCGCATTAGGCTGCATCGATAAAGACTCCAACTAAGTGCACTTCGAGTTGCAATTCGACGTTGAAACGCAGCGCCACCGCGCGCCGCACGCGAGCGAGCAGCGTTGCAACGTCCTTCGCCGTCGCGCCGCCGAGATTGTTGATGAAGTTTGCGTGCAGCGTCGAAACTTCAGCGTTTCCCTCGCGCCATCCCTTGGCGCCAGCGCTTTCGATCAAGCGCGCCGCCGCGGCGCCTGCCGGATTGCGGAAGCACGAGCCGGCATTGGGAAGCGCAATCGGCTGCGTCGCCTTGCGCCGCACCAGCCGAGTTTGCATCTCGCGCCGAACTTCACGCGCGTTCGATTCTTTAAATGCGAGGGTTACGCGGGAAACGACGACGTCGCGTTCGAGCGTAGAGCGGCGATAGAGGTAGCGGACGCTGGTGCGATGGGGATCCGGACGGCTCGGCGATTGTACCCACACATCACGCACAAACTCACCGAACTCGCGATCGGTGCCGGCATTCATCCGCAGCGACCCGCCCACGGTCCCGGGAATTCCGGCCAGCGAACCGATTCCGGCCGCGCCTGCCGAGGCGGCTTTGGCCGTCACCAGCGCCATATCGGCGGATCCGCCGGCCTCGATCACGACCGCATCGCCGTCTGAGCGCACTTCCGCCGACGCGAAGGAGCCGGCGAGCCGCAACACGATGCCGCGTACGCCGCCGTCTCCCACCAGCACGTTGCTGCCGCTGCCAATGATCCACCACGGCATCCGGCGGCGCAAGCAAAAGCGCAGCAGCCGCGCCAGCTCGTCCTGATCGTGCACGGTTGCGAGCACATCGGCCGGGCCGCCGATCTTCCACGAAGTGTGGCGCGCGAGCGGCTCGTCGAATCGCGCGCGCTCCGAGAGAATTTCCGTCAACTCCGCGCGATCGGTCGCCTTGAGCAGGCTGCGCAGCGCCTGCGCGGTGGTAACGCTCATGCGCCCGCCGAGGCCGTCCGGCGTTGCAACGGCGTGGAGAGATCGCGCGCCAGCCGCGCGGCCACGTCGGTGATGTCGCCGGCGCCGAGCAATAGCACCATCGCGCCGGCGGGAACCTCTTCGAGAAGCCGCCGCGTCAGCTCGTCGAGCGATCCGGCGTAGGTCACGCTGGTGCCGCCGGCGGCAAGGCGCTCTCCGATGGAGCGTTCGCTCACGCCGGGGATCGCCGGCTCCGAGGCGGCATAGACGGGTGCGAGGTAAACCCGATCCGCGGCCTGCAGCGCCTGCGCGAACTCGCTTGCCAGAAAGGCGGTTCGGGTGTAACGGTGCGGCTGAAACGCAACCACGAGCACGCCGCGGTGGTACTGCCGCGCCGCCGCAATCGTCGCTCGCACGGCCGTCGGATGATGGGCGTAATCGTCAACGACCGTGGCGCGCTCGTTTGCAAGCAAGACGTCGAATCGGCGGCGAACGCTGTGAAATTCGTTTAGCCCCGCTGCGATCGATTCGAACGGCACGCCCAATTCGTGGCCGGTCGCGGCCGCCGCCAGCGCGTTCTGCACGTTCATCGCGCCGGGTACGCGCAGCTCGATCGAGCCGAGTTTGCGATCCCCGTATCGCACGTCGAACCGCGCGCCGAATTCCGCGAAGGCGATATTGACCGCGCGAACCTTCGCGCGCGAATCCAGCCCGAACGTCACCACTCGGCAGCGCAATTCGTTCGCGGTGAGCGAGGCCGAAAGCGGATTATCGACGCCGATGACGGCGAGGCCGTCCTCGGGAAGCTTGCCGAGAAACTCGGCAAACGCACGGACGAGTCCCGGCAGTTCGTCGTCGCTGCTCACGTGATCGTTTTCAATGTTGGTTACGACGGCAACGGCCGGCTCGAGCAGCGCGAATGAGCCGTCCGATTCATCGGCCTCCGTTACGAACCAGGGCGAGGTGCCGTCGTAGCCGTTGCCGCCAAGCGAGGGATCGATGCCGCCAAGGACGAGCCCGGCGTCGATTCCGCCGCGACGCAGAACCGCATGCGTCATCGCCGTCGTCGTGGTCTTGCCGTGCGTTCCGGAAACCGCGATCGTGCGGCGCCCCGCAACCAGCCGTGCCAGCATTTCGCCGCGGTGCAACAAGGTCGAGCCTTGCCGAAGCGCCGCCAAATACTCGGGGTTGCGCCGGTCGATTGCCGAGCTGACGACGACCGTGGCCGCGTCGCGCACGTTGTCCGGATCGTGCCCAATCGAGATGCGCGCGCCTTCGCGACGCAACGCCTCGATCAGCGGCGTAACGCTGACGTCAGAGCCGGAAACCGCTTCGCCGCGAGCCAGCAGCACGCGCGCGATCGCGCTCATGCCGATGCCGCCGATTCCGACGAAGTGGATCGTCTTCACGCTGCGCCCTTTCTAGCAGTCAGTGCTTCGATCCGGGCGAGAATCACCGCCAGCGAATCGGCTCCCTCCAAACGCGCGGCGCCGGCACAGAGTTGCGCGAGCCGCTGCGGCTGCACCGTTTGCTCCAGCACCGGCGCAAGACCTTCGTCGCGCAACGTCTCGTCGTTCACGATCACCGCGGCTCCCGCCGCCTCGAAGCGCGCGGCATTCGCGGCCTGATGATCTTCCGACGCGTAGGGATACGGCACCAAGATCGCCGGTTTTCGTAAGGCCGCCAACTCGCCGAGCGTGGATGCACCCGCGCGGGCCAGCACGAGATCCGCGACCGCGTACGCATCGCGCATGTCGTCCAAATACGGGCGTGCCAGCGGCAGCACCGGCCGGACGCGATCGTACTCGGTCTGGCCCGTCAGCGCGAGAAGCTGCCAGCCGGCAGGGACCGCGTTATTTTCAACCAGGCGCATCAGTGCGTCGTTGATCGAACGCGCGCCCTGGCTTCCACCCACCGCTAACAGCGTCCGGAGCGAAGGATCGAGTCCAAGCCGCGCGGCCGCATCTTCACGCCGGGGCAAGTCGCGCAGTTCCGCGCGGACCGGGGCCGCTCGCCAAACCTCGTCGACGACCGGCGACAGCAAGCGATTCGTCAAGCCCGGCGCGGCGTTGGGCTCGAGCAAAACGAGCGGCGCGGTCGAAAGCCGCAAGAACCGCCGAATGCGCGCTGCCAGCGCCACCGGAAATGCGACGTAACCGCCGGTTGCGATCACCAGGTCCGGCCGCTGCGCCGCGAGCAACCGCAAACTCTGCAGCGTTCCTTTCAGGTTCGACGTAATCGTAGCCAGCAACCCGAACGAGGGCGTGCGCGGCATCGAGCGGCTTGCAATCGGGTGCAGCACGTAGCCTGCTTTCGGCACGATCGTCGCTTCGAGACGGTCGGCGGTACCGATGAACGCGATCGTCGCACCGCGAGCCCGCAACGCGTCGGCGATCGCAATTGCCGGATAGACGTGCCCGCCCGTGCCACCGCCGGCGAAGACAACGGTCACGCTTGCTCGCGAGTCCGGCGATACCGTCCTACGTTGGCGATGATTCCGACGGCCAACAGACTGACCACCAGCGAGCTGCCGCCAAACGAAATGAATGGCAGCGGCACGCCCGTCACCGGCCACGACGATGAAACGACGCCGATGTTCACAAAGGCTTGAATCGTGATCATCGCGGCGCAGCCGACGGCCAGAAAGAAACCGAAGCGGTCGGGGGCTCGCAGCGCGATCCGAACCGCGCGGTATGCCAGCATGACGAAGAGCGCGATCACGGCGAGCGTGCCGACCAGTCCTAGCTCCTCGCCCAGCACCGAGAAGATGAAATCGGTGTACTGCTCGGGCAAATAGAAGAACTTGGCACGCGACGCACCCAATCCGACGCCGAAGAGTCCGCCGCTGCCCAGCGCCAACAGCGATTGAACGATGTGAAAGCCGGTGTTAAGCGGATCCTTCCACGGGTCGAGGAACGCGAAAATGCGAGCGCGTCGATACGGGCTCGACAGCACCGTGAATGCGGCGAGCGGGGCAATCGCCAGAACTACCGCCAGCAGATGCAGCAGCCGTGCACCCGCGGCGAAAAACAGCGCGAACGCGATGAACAGCAGCAGGCTCGCAGTCCCCATGTCGGGCTCCATGAGCACCAGCATCGCCATGATCACGACCGGAACGCAGAGCGGAAACAGACCGCGCACCAGCGACGTGATTCGTTCGCCCCGCGCCGAGAGCGCTGCCGACAGATAGATCACCAGCGCGAGTTTTGCAAACTCCGAAGGTTCGATGCTAAAGCTTCCGGTGCCGATCCAGCGGCGACCGCCGTTGACCCCCAATCCGACGTGAGGAACGAAAACCAGAGCGAGTCCGGCGATTGCAGCGATCAGAAGGTACGGCGCTAACTGCCGCAGCCGGTGATAGTCGAGCCGGTAGCATCCGTACGCGCCGCCCAGTCCGACGGCCAACCATACGAGTTGACGTTTCAAATAGTAAGCGATGTCGCCGTGCTGCGCGTACGCCGTCGCGCTCGACGCCGAGAACACCATCACCAGCCCGATTCCGATCAGCGCGGCGACCGCGGTGAAGAGCCCGGTATCGAGCGGCGCCCGAGCTTGGGGACGCAATGCCGCCGAGCTATGCACCGGCCGGTTCCCGCAGCGCTGCAACGGCGGCTCCGAAGCGCTCGCCGCGATCTTCGGCCGACGCAAACATATCGAAGGACGCGCATCCGGGCGAAAGCAGAATCACGTCGCCCGGCGTTGCAAAGGCGCGCGCGCGCCGCACCGCTTCATCCATTGACGTCGCCTCGGCGGCATCAACGCCGGGCGCGGCGCGGCGAATCTCGGCAGCGGCTTCGCCGATCGCGACCAGCGCCTTGGCGCGCTTTGCGATCTCAAGGCCCATTGCGTCGAACGCGGATCCTTTTGCTCGTCCGCCGGCAATCAGCACGATCGGCGAATCGTACGTGCGCAAGGCTGCGATGACCGCATCGGGAGTCGTCGATTTCGAATCGTCCACGTACCGCACGCCGTCGATTTCCGCGATCGTTTCCAGCCGATGCGGCATCGGCGTAAAGGTTGCAATCGACGCGCGCAGCAAGCGCGGCTCGCATCCGACGGCCAGCGCCGCGAGTAGCGCCGCCATTGCATTTTGCACGTTGTGCTCGCCGGGCAACGGAATTTCGTCCCGCGACAGAAGCGCGATCGGCCGAGGATCTCCGACCGCGGGCGCGTAGATGATCGTGCCGTTGCGCAGATACATGGTCGCTTGGTCGCGGTTCTCTAAGCTATACCAAAGCTGGCGCGCTTGAACGCGCGCGTCGCCGTGCCGCCAGTGCAGAGCGCCAATCCGCGGATCGTCGAGGTTGCCGACGAACCAATCCAGCATCGACTGGTTGGCGCAAATTCGGTACTTGGCCTCGGCATATTCGTCCATCGAGTGGTACCGGTCGAGATGGTCGGGAGCGATGTTGAGCAGAACCGCGACGCGCGGCTTGAACGCGCGAATCGTCTCGAGCTGAAACGAGGAAACTTCGGCGACGACCCAATCGCCGGGCTGCGCGTCGGGCACTTCCTTGATGAGCGGGTTGCCGATGTTTCCACCGACTCGAACCGTCAAACCGCAGCCGCGCAGCAAATGCCCGATCAAGGCGGTCGTCGTCGATTTGCCCTTCGTTCCGGTCACGGCCACGATCGGGGCTCTGCACAAGCGATAGGCCAGCTCGATCTCACCGAAAACGGGAACGTTGGCGGCATCGAGGCGGCGCACAACCGGCGAGGTGAGCGGGACGCCCGGCGAGAGCACGGCGCACGTGAGCGCGCCGAGCACGCTTTCGATCTCCGACGCCTCGACGAAGCGCGCACCGAAGCTTTCCGCCGTCGCGATCGCTTCGGCAAGCTCCCAGCTGGGTTTCTCGTCGGTTGCGTAGAGCGCCACGCGATGATCGCGCAGTACTTCGATGCTCGCCAAGCCGCTACGGCCAAGACCGATGACGAGCACCGTTTCGCCCGCATCGAACTGGAAAAGCTCGCTCATCGTACGATGGCCCATCCTAGCAACGAACAGAGCAGCGATGCAAGCCAGAAGCGAAGCGTCACCTTCGTTTCCGGCCAGCCGCCCAGCTCAAAATGATGGTGCAGCGGGCTCATGCGGAAGATCCGCCGGCCATGCGAAGCCTTGAAGTACGAGACTTGCAGGATCACCGAGAGCGCCTCGGCGACGAAGACGCCGCCGGCAACGATCAGCAGGAGCATCTCGCCCGAAAGGATCGCAACGCCGGCCAGCAGCGCGCCGAGCGCAAGCGATCCTGTATCGCCCATGAAAAGGCGCGCCGGATGGCGATTGAAGACCAAGAAGCCTAGACACGCGCCTACTCCGACCGATGCTCCGATGAACGCAGCCGCGACCTGCGTTTGCGCCCCAAGCAGCGCGAACGCCACGAGCGGTGGTATCGTCGTTCCCGCCGCGAGACCATCGAGCCCGTCGGTCAGATTGACGGCCTGCACGGTTGCGGTGATCGCGAGTATCCCCAGCAGCAGCCAGAGCCAGTGCGGGGCGATCAGCCACAGGCTGCCGGCATGAAACAGCACGTCGCGCGGCAGCAGCCCGGGCGAATCGTAAATCTCCCGCAGAAAGATGGTCGCTGCCAACGCGGTCGCAAGAAGCTTCGTCCGGGCTCGTAATCCGCGGTTGCCGCCATGACCAATCTTCATGCCGTCGTCGATCGCACCAATCGCCGCACAGAGCGTGACGAGCAGCGCAAGCTGCGCCAGCAACGAGACACGGGCCGCCGCAAGTGCCGCCAGCAGCGCTACGACGAAGACGATCCCTCCCATCGTGGGGGTTCCGGTCTTCTCGCGATGAGTTGCGGGCGCGTCTTCATAGGCGTATTGCGTGATTCGCAACCTGCGCAGCGTCTGCAAGAGCAGCAGCGCGCCGCCACCTCCGATCACGAAACCGAAGAGAACCCAAATGAGAGCGGCCGTCCATGCCGGGACGATCGCGCTCACGCCGCAGCTCCCGCAAAGAGCGGATTTCCGCCGTCGCCACGCCATTTGAGCACCACGACCGGGGTCTGTTCGTCGCTATTGCCGTGCGGGTTGTCGAGCAGAGCCTCTTCCACGCCTTGCGCACTGACGCCGCGCGAGGCTCCCAGCACTTTCGCCCTTCCGAGGTCGTTGGCGTCGACGACCGCACAGGCGATGCCGGTTTGCTCGCGCACCGATTCGGCGAACGCGTCGGGCTCGCGAGGCGCGAAAACAATGGCGCGATCGTACGGCGGCATCGTTCCGGTGTAGCCGTCGAACGCCGCAATCGCCTCCCCCAACACTTCGTAGAATGCGCCGCGCCGGCCGGTCAGGCGCGCGAGCGCTTGGAGCAGCATCGCGTAGATCACCTTCCACGCGCCGACGCGATCGATCACGAGCTGCAGCGACTCCGGCTGGCTCATCGTCGCATTCGGGTGAACTCGGCGAGCGACCGCGTAGGCCAACCAAGACGGACGCACGCATTCGGCCGAGAGCAGCTCGCCTTGTGCGATCGCGACGGCGCTCTCCGCAACGGCTACCAGATCGCCCGCTCTGGCGATCCCGTCTATTGCGCGCGCCACCGTTGCGACCAAATCGTCGCCCGGGCAAACCAGCGGCGTTCGCACGGGAATCGCGACCAGCCCGGCAGGCGCAACGAGCAAGCTCCGCGTCACCAAACTCACGTGCGTAACTCTTCGACGATCTCTTCGAGCTTGTATTTTCGCGAGCCCTTGAGCAGCACGACGTCGCCGGCGCTCGCGTGCTCGCGCAGCCATTGGGCAGCTTGCGCGTTGCTTCCGATCCGGACGATCTGCCGCTGCGAAAGGCCGGCGCGGCTAGCACCGCGGGCCAATTCATCGGCATAGTCGCCCCGCACGAGCAGCACGTCGACCAATGCGGCCGCGTGCGCGCCGACGCGCTCGTGCAAGGCTTCCGACTCTTCACCCAGCTCCGCCATCGAGGCCAGCACGGCGATGCGCCGGGACGCAGTCTCCGATCCGAATGCATCGAGCGCGGCGATCATGCCGCTTGCGTTGGCGTTGTATGCATCGTAGATCAGGCGAAGGCCGTTTCTTGCCGCAAGGCGATCGTAGCGGCCCTGCGGGAGGCGCAAGCGGGGAAGTTCGGCGGGCAGCTCTTCGAGCGGTATGCCGATTTCGAGCGCGCCGGCTGCGGCCGCCGCCGCATTGGCGCGATTGTGGTCGCCCGGCACGCGCAGCTCGACTTCGCGCTGGACCGTGATCCCGTCCGAGCTATGCAGAAGAAAGCCCGTACCGGTCAAAGCAGTGAGGGTTTCCATCCCGTCATCGAGCGCAAAGGGTTGCGACGCAAACCAGTGCGGCGATTGCGCGAGCGTCCGGGCGCGACGCCGGGAAACGTCGTCGAATGCATTGAGCACGGCGCGCGCGCCGCGAGCGAACAGGGCCCACTTCGTTTCCTCGAGCCGTTCGCGCGACCCCATGATCTCGAGGTGCGCCTCGCCGACATTGGTGAGAATGCCGAGCTGAGGACGCGCTATATCCACCAACTCCGCAACGTCGCCGTAGCGGCGCGCGCCCATCTCGACGATCAAGATGTCGTGGTCGGAGTTCGATGCGGCCAAGAGCAGTTTGCTCACGCCGATCTCGTTGTTCTCATTCTCGGGCGTCGCCAGTATTCGGTTGCCGTATCGCGGCTCGAGCAGCTGCGCCAGAAAGCTTTTGGTCGTCGTTTTGCCGGCACTGCCGGTAATTGCGACGACGCGTCCGCGGAACAGCCCGCGGGCGGCGCCCGCGAATGCCATGTATGCGGCTTTGGTATCCCCGACCAGCAGCGTTGCAACGCCGTCGACCCGCGCATCGATTCGATCGACGACGAGCATCGCAGCCCCGCGGCGCACTGCTTCCTCCGTAAAAGCGTGCCCGTCGAAGCGCTCGCCTCGCAATGCGATAAAGGTGTCTCCCTGCGCGATCGTTCGGGTATCGGTGCTGCAGGCAAGCGCCGCGGGCGCGGCGCCGCCGTCGTAGATCGTCGCCTCGCTTGCCGCAATCGCAATCTCGAGCGGTAAATTCACTTTAGCGCAGTCCGGGCCTCGAGCGTTTCCCGCGCAATCTCGGCATCGTCGAACGGCAGCACGGCGTTTCCGACGATTTGATAGGTTTCGTGCCCTTTACCGGCTACCAAAACAACGTCGCCGGCGGCCGCCTCGGCGATTGCGCGCTCGATCGCGCGCCGGCGATCGAGCTCGACGACTCGTTCTCGATCGCCGATTCCTTCGAGGATGGCGTCGGCGATTGCTTGGGGAGCTTCGCTGCGCGGGTTGTCGCTGGTAACGTAGAGGCGATCCGCGAGCCGCGCGGCAACCGCTCCCATCTGCGAACGCTTTCCCCGATCGCGGTCGCCTCCGCAACCGAACACGACGGCGACCGCACCGCCGGCCGTTTCGCGCAGCGAACGTAACGCGTTTTCAAGTGCGTCGGGCGTGTGCGCGTAATCCACGACGACTTCGATGCCGCCGGCAGCGAGGCGCTCCATTCGCCCCGGAACCGACGGGAGTTTTGCTAAGCCGCGAGCGGCCGTCGCGCCGTCGATTCCGAGCAGCTGCGCCACGCCGATTGCGGCTAGCGCGTTGTACACGTTGAAGCGGCCCGCTAATGCAAGCTCGTAAGGCCGACCGTCGACGCAGAACTTGCTTCCCGCCGCGTCGACGGCGAGGGCATCGGCGCGAATCATCGCTGCGTCGCTTAGGCCATAGGTGACCACGACGCGGCCCTCGTCGCGCAGCTCGCGCGCCCACGCTTGGCCGCAATAGTCATCGACGTTGAGCACGCAAGCCGGCGCCAACGAGAAAAGCCGGCGCTTGGTCTGCGCGTAGGCCTCGTGCGAGCCGTGAAAATCGAGGTGGTCGCGACCGACGTTCGTGAGCACCGCGATCCGAAATTTCACGTCCGCGATTCGCTCGAGCGCTAGCGCGTGCGAGCTGACCTCCATCGCTACGGCCTTCGCTCCCTCGTCCCGCATCTCCGCAAGCAGGCGGTGCAGCTCGGGCGGCAACGGCGTGGTGTTCTCCAGACGCCATCGGCGGCCGCCAAACTGTGCGCCGACCGTTCCGATGACGCCGCACCGTGTGCCGGCTGCGTCGAGAATCGCCGCAACCATGTGCGCGGTTGTCGTCTTTCCGTTCGTGCCGGTGATGCCGATCACGTCGAGATCCTGCGACGGGTCGCCGTAGTACGCCGCCGCGAGCGCCGAGAGCGCGCGCCGCGAATCGGCAACGCGCACGGCGGTGACGCCGGCCGGTATGGCGTTCGGGGTCGACTCGGTGACGACGGCGCGCGCGCCGTTGGTAACGGCCTGTTGCAGATAGGCGTGGCCGTCCGAGTGACTCCCGCGCAGCGCGACGAAGAGCGCGCCCGGTTCGACGGCGCGCGAATCGATCGCGATCGCTTCGATTTCGACTTGCCGGTCGCCGGTGATGCGTGCTTCCGGCAGACGGCTTAGCAGGGCCGTCAGGGCGATCCGGCGTTTAACGGTCACTGCGCGCCACGACGGCGCTCGGCAAGACTCCCGCGTGTAGCATGGCAGCGCGCGCGATTTCGGCGAATGCCGGCGCCGCCACGACGCTGCCGTAGTACGAACCGATTGGCCGCTCGACTTTGACGTAGATGAGATAACGGGCGCGCGGATATGGAACCATGCCGATGAACGACGCGGCGTAATAGCCGCCGCGATAGAGGCCGTCGACGACCATTTGCGCCGTGCCGGTCTTACCGGCGGTGGCATAACCCGGAATCTGTGCCGTTGGATCTCCCGTGCCGCGCAAGACTACGCCGCGCAAGAAGGCGCGCAATTCTTGGGACGTGCGGCGCGAAAAGACGCGGCGCACGACGTGTGGTGGATAACGTTTTACCAGATTTCCTTGTTGATCGTAGACGGCGCGGACGATCTGCGGCTGCATCAGCAAGCCGCCGTTGGCGATCGCGCAATAGTACCGGGCCATCGCGAGCGGCGTAACCGAAACTCCCTGCCCAAACGACATCGTCGCAAGCGACGAACCGCTCCACTGCGAAGGGGGCGGTACGATCCCGGGATTCTCGCCGGGCAACCCGGCGCCGGTCGGCACGCCGAACCCAGCTTTCGTCTCCATGTCGTAGAGAGTCTTTCCGCCGATCGAGAGACCGACCTCGGCGGCACCGACGTTGTGCGAATATTCGACGATCTGCTCGAGCGTTTCGCTCCCGCCCGTTCCTGCCATGAAGCCGTCTTCCGCATTATGAATCGTCTGACCGCCTACTTCGAGCCTGTCGTGCGCAGGAAATCGCGATGCCAGCGTTACTTTGCCCGACTCTAAGGCCGCGGCAGCCGTAATGAGCTTGTAGGTCGAGCCCGGCTCGTAGGCATCCATCACGGCGCGGTCGCGACGCTGCCCGTCGGCATAGCGCCAAAACTTGTTCGGATCGAAGTCCGGCAGATTCGCCAGCGCGAGGATCTCGCCGGTCCACGGATCCATCACGATCGCGGTGCCGTCGAGGGCATGAAACGTACTGACCTGCTTTTCAAGCGCACGCTCGGCAACGAATTGAAGATACGGATCGATCGTCAGCGCAACGTCCAAGCCGGGTTGCGCCGGCGTTACGATGCGCTCGCGGCCGAACGGAATCGGCCGGCCGAATTCGTCGGCCTCGAGCGTTACGCGGCCCGATTGCCCGCGCAGCACGCTGTCGTCGGCGTACTCGACGCCATCCAGCCCATTTTCGTCGGTTCCGACGAAGCCAAGCACCGTGGACGCGAGGCGCCCGGCCGTATCGACGCGCAGCCCGGTCTCCTCTTCCTTCAAGTCCACTCCGATCAGCCCAAGGCTCCGCACGCGGGCTGCGACCTCGTGCGGAACTTTTCGCGCCAGCCACACGAACCACAGGTGACGGTCGTGCAAGGCTTCGATCGTTCCCGCGTCGAGCTTTCCTAGAACCGTCTGCAGCTTGTGCGCCAGCGCGTCGGGGTCGGCGATCTCGCGCGGCACGGCGTACACGCTCTCCGAAGGCAACGATTGCACCAGCACGTTTTGATAGCGGTCGAGAATGCTGCCGCGACGCGCGAAGACCTCGACGGTGTCCGAGCGTTGCTCCAGCGCCCGGCGCGCGTAGAGCGCTCCGTTGCGGGCTTGCACGTCGAAGAGCCGCCATGAAAGAAACAGCGCGACGGCGATGCATCCATAAAAAAATAATCGCGCACGCATCGGAGCGACGCGCGCGAAGGTTCGCTGATGCATGCTTGCCGCGACGACCTACTGCCGGTGCGCTACCGCCGGCATGAAGAATCCGGCCAGCGAGGAGAGCGCCGGGAATCGGAGACGCGCGCGCGCCACGCGCGGCGGAGACTCAATCCGCACGACCGCGAAGCGTTGCGGCTCGCGCATGCCGATGCGCGCCGCCAGTTCCGAGAGACGGTCGTCGGATCGAAGCGCCGCAATCCGGTCGTCGAGACGCATAGTTTCTTCCTGCAGCGCTTCGCGTTGCGCTCGCGCCTTGGCAAGCGCATAGCTTGTGCCGGTCAAACTCGACGTGAGCACGACGTAGCCCATCAAGAGAACCAGAGCCACTATCAGGATCGCAAAAACGCGGCTGACGCTCGAATAGCGCGCTCGCGATCTGCGGGAGATGCGCCGTTGCGTCGCGGCCCGAACGGTACGGGGTCTTGCGATGCGCGCCGGCCGCGCAAAGAAACGCGGTTGGACCACGTCATCCCGCCTTTCGTTGCGCGGCGCGCAGCTTGGCGCTGCGCGCGCGGCGGTTCTCCGCCAGTTCGCGGTCGTCGGGAAGAACGGGTCGCCTCGTCAGAACTTCGAGCCGGTCGTCCTCGCGAAACGTTTCCTTGACGATGCGATCCTCGAGCGAATGAAAGCTGATCGCGACGACGCGACCCGCGCCGCGCAAGCGTCCGATCGCACCGTGCAGGCCTTCGCGCAGCGCGTCGAGCTCGTCGTTGACGGCGATGCGCAGCGCCTGAAAGACGCGCGTCGCCGGATGAATCCTTTCTCGGCGTCCCGGACGCGCCATCACGCCCGCAATTAGACTCGCAAACTCTGCCGTCGTGCTCGGCAGCATGCCGCGCTCGCGGCGACCGACCACCGCGCGGGCTATCCGGCGCGCGCTGCGTTCCTCGCCGTACTTAAAGAAGATGTCGGCCAGCTCGCGTTCCGTCGCGGTTGCGAGCACCTCGTAGGCGCTGGGACCCGATTCCGGATCTAAGCGCATGTCGAGCGGCGCGACCTTTCCGAGTGAGAATCCCCGCTCCGGGTCGTCAAGTTGCATCGAAGAAACTCCCAAGTCGAAGAGCGCGCCGTCGATCGACTCGATTCCCAACCGATCGAGGACGCCGGGAATGTCGCGAAAATTCGCTTGAACGAAGTGCAAGCGCGTATCGGAAAGACGCGACGCACGCGCGCGCGCCGCCGGATCGGCGTCGATTGCGATCAATCGCCCGCGTCCGAGCCGTTGGAGAATCGCTTGCGAATGCCCGCCCCCGCCAAACGTTGCGTCGACGTACGTTCCGTCGGAACGAATCGCTAAGTAGTCGATTGAGGGTTCGAGCAGCACGGGAACGTGAATCATCGCGTTTGCACATCGCGAGTTTTAGAGACCCAGCTCTGCCATGAAGCCGGGGACCTCGCCTTCGGGCGGTGTTTCGAACGCGTATCGCTCCCTCGCCCAAATCTCGATCCGCGTAAGCAGACCGACCGACACGACCTGACGCTTGATACCGGCGTACGCGCGCAGCAGGGCGGGCACGACGACGCGCCCTTGAACGTCGCACGAGACCTCCTCGCTATGCGCGAAGATATACCGCACGTAACGGCGGTAACGGTCGTCCTTGGGTTGGATGGCTTCGACCCGGCCGCAGAACTCGATCCAGGTCGCGGTGGGATAAAGCGCCAGGCAGGGGTCGGGGTGGGCGATCGTTAGGACAAACTGTGGGCCCAGGCGTTCGCGGAAGCGCGCCGGCACGATAAGCCGTCCCTTGTCGTCAAGGGCGTGCTGCTCCGAACCGGCAAAGCGCGGCAGCTCCGCGTGCACAAGGCCCTCCGCAAGACACCATTAGGCACTATTTCACACCACTATACGCCCCAGCGGAGTCCAAAGCAAGCAAAACGCCCCCGCCGTCGGTCCGTCGCCGGCGGCCTCAAGCTGCAACCTTTTGAGTCATTAGCACTCTCTTGAGAAGAGTGCTAACAACCTAGAATTCTCTAGCGCTTGGAGGCCGACTAAAACCACAAAGGAGGATGTAGTAATGCCCGACACTCTCGCGCGCAGCGACCGCGGACAGGCCTCGCGCATGGCCGGCTGGACGCCCTTCAGAGACCTGCTTGGCTTCGATCCATTCCACTTGATGCGCGGCTTCGAATATGACGTCACGCGCACCGAGAACGGATACGAGGTGGAAGTACCGGTCCCCGGATTCAAGCCCGAAGACGTTGAGGTCACGTTTCAAGACGACATCGTTTCGGTAAACGCTAAGAGCGATCGCCGCGCCTTCGCGCGCTCGTTCACCGTTCCCGAAGACGTGGATCCCGACAAGATCGAGGCTCGCGTAAGCAATGGTATGCTCGTGTTGACGCTGACGCGCCGCCCCGAGGCGCAACCGCGTCGCATCGCGGTCAAGTAGCCGCAGTTTGCGGATGCATCGCCGGAGCGCAAAGATTGCGCTCCGGTTTTTATTTTGGCTCAGCCCGCGTCAAGGCTCGATAACTATGATCATCGAGATATCGGCGGGCATTGCGAAAAGCCGCGCCAGTATGGGAGAAACACAATCGAAGAGCTGCGCAGTAGTGACGGCCTGCCTGCCAGGCCTCGCCCGCGGGCGAGAAGAAGGGCGGGTCGATGAGTCGACGGCTCCGCATTTGCGGCCTATTGGCGCTGCTCTACGGATGCAGCGGTCCCGGTTATCTGCCGTACGCCGCGCAAGCGCTCGACCCCGCAACGCTCGACTCGCTCGTGACCGGCGCCTCGCAGGCGAACGGCGTCCCGGCCGGCCTGGTTCGGGCCGTGCTCATGGCGGAATCGGCAGGCAACCCCTCGGCCATTAGCGTTGCGGGAGCGCAAGGGCTCATGCAGCTCATGCCCGGAACCTCGGCCGGCTGCGGCATCGTCAATCCGTTCGATCCAACGCAGAACGTCGAGTGCGGAACGAGTTACCTCCATTCACTGCTGCGGCATTACCACAACAACGTAATGCTCGCCGTGGCTGCGTACAACGCGGGTCCCGGTGCCGTCGATCGGTATCACGGGGTCCCTCCCTATCCGGAGACGCGCACGTACGTCGTGCGCGTGCTCAACGCGTACCACAGCTACTAAGGAACCCTGGCGGCCGAACGTAGCATGGCGACGCTGACCCAGCCGCTTCCTCGCGTCCGCTCGCTCTTGCCGCGCTTGCCGATTATCGACGGCTACCTGCTGCGCGAAATGGCTAGCCCCTTCGGGTTCGCGTTCGGCGCATTTCTGCTTTTTTGGGCGCTGAACATATTCTTTCTGGCCGCCGACTACATCATCAATCAGCACGCGCCGTTCTTTTTGGTCTTGCGCTTCGTGATCTTCCGGGTTCCGCAAGCGATCCCGATGGCGTTTCCGTTCGCGTGTCTCTTTGCGGCGCTGCTGGCGATGGGGCGCTTGATGGGCGATAACGAGATTCCCGCGATGCGAACGGCCGGCATTCCGATCATGCGGATCGCGCTTTTGCCGTTAATATTCGGCTTCACGATGTTCTTGATCGCCTACGCGATGAACGAATGGATTGCGCCGGCTTCGGTCGACCTTTCGACGCGCACCTTTTATCAGATCATTTATCATACCGACTCGTTGCCGGTGGAACCGCAATTCTTCCGCAAGGATCCCGATACCGGCAATACGTTCTACGTGTCGCAGGTCGCGCCGGACAACAAGACGATGATCGACGTGCAAATTTTTAAGCCGGCGCGCTTTGGGCCGTGGAACGAAACGCTGCAGGCGCAGACCGCTTCGGTCGAGCACACCTCGCTCATGCTGCACGACGTAGTCGACAGCCGTTACAACGAGGACGGCTTTCTTACCAACCAGCAGCGCGTCAAAAGCATTAGGATTGGATTGCCGCTGGGCGAAACGGCTTCTCAGTTCGTCAGCCAAGTCAATAACGATCCCTGGACGATGAGCAGCAAATCGCTGCGCATGCAAGTCAACGCCTTGCAGGCGCAGGGCGTCGGCGGCACGGCGATGGGAAACCTGCAAATCAATCTCGCCGATAAGCTGGCGTGGCCGTTTGCATCCTTCATCGGAGTAGTGGTAGCCCTGCCGCTCGCGCTTCGCTTTGGCAAGCGTGGCCGCACGTTGGGCATCGCGCTGGCAATCATCGCGTTCTTCGCCTATTATCTCATGACGTCGGCTAGCTCGGCTTTCGGACGCAACGGCGCGATGAACCCATATATCGCCGCCTGGCTGCCAAACATCATCATGGGAACCGCGGGCGCGGTTCTGCTTTGGCTGGAAGAGCGCTGAAACGGTGCCGGTTGGGAACCGGATACATTGCGGCATAGCCGCGGTTGCGGCTATCGCGGCATTTACGACCGGAGCCCTTCCGCTCGCGTCGACTGCCTCAGCCGTAGATCCGCAGCAACTCGCGCTTTCACTCTTTAACACGCAGAGCTGCGCGCAACATTATAGCGATAGCGGCGCCGAGGCGACGCAGACGGTGGCCCAGGTAACGCCGCTGCCGGGAACGCCGCCACCGGCCTCGCCTGCGCCGGTAACCACGCCGGGTCTTCCGTTTGCGCCGCAAGGCGTGAACAACGGAACGTACACCGTCAATCGTCCGCCGCTTCCGGCTCCGGGCACCACGCCCGGCGTCGGGCCGCCGCCGATTCCAAGCACAACGCCGACGCCGATGCCCTCGCAGGCTCCGATCTTTTTGGTGCGCGGCGGCGAAACGCCGCCGCCGATTCCGCCGGCCGGACAGGCGACGCCCCAACCAACACCCGAGCCGACCGGCGTTCCGACGCTGGCGCCGGGATACGTCGCCGTGATCTCCGATAAATGGAGCGGAAACCGCGAACCCGGAAAACCCAGCGACGCGATCGGGAACGTGCACATTTACTATGGGGATGAAGAGATCGTCGGCGAGCACGCTCACTTCGACGGCCTGCGCACGATCACGATCACCGGGAATCCGTTTCTGGTCAATCACGAACACAACTCCGTTTTGACCGGCGACGTGATCGTGTTCGATACGGTCGAGGAGACGGCCAAGCTGACCAACGGCAAAGGGGCCAGCGACGAGGGCGTGCAGCGCGGCCTGATCCACTTCGCCGCCAGCGACTTGCACACTAATCCCGATGGAACGGCGCACGGCACCGCACCATACGTAACGACCTGCGAAAATCCGCGCGGAGGCTACCACATCACCGGCAAAGACATGGACGTCTATCCCGGCGACAAAATCGTCATTCACAAGGCCGTGCTTTGGCTGGGCGGGGTGGCGGTTTTCTTCCTTCCGATATTGGTGATCCCACTACGGACCGTGGAGAATCAACGAGGCCGCTCGCGGCTATTCCCCGAGGTCGGTTACGATTCGTACGAAGGCGCTTGGATCAAAATCCAAATCCCCTTCGGAAAAAGCCAATACTACTACGGGTATTACATCGTCAATTATTTCACGAAGTTAGGATTGGGACTCGGCTACGTCGGCTTCTACGCGGCCAAGAACGGGCGCCGCAGCGTCAGCGTCAACATCTACACGATCAATAATCGAGTAGCGGGCGGCCGCCAAAGCAACGTGGCGCTGCAGGAGCAGGAACTTATCACCCAGCACCTGCGCAGCAACTTTCAGTTCACCTACCAGTCCAGCTACGGTCCACTGGTCAACGTTCCCCCCAACGAGACGCTCAGTGAGGCGCTCGTCCATCAAACGGAGCAGACCTCGCAGAACTATAGTTTCACCCACAGTTCGGTCTCCGGACAATCGAGCAGCGACACGTTTACGTTCACCGACACCCGCCAATTCAATCAGAACCTACAACAAACCACCACCTACAACGTCAGCGACAGCAGCGCGAGCTTTGCCGGGTTTTCGTCGTTCAGCAATCAGTCCGAATTCGATTATCTCTTGCAATACACGACGCAAGGGGCGGATTATCAGATGGAGTTCGACAAGATTTTCGCGCAAGAGGCGACCGGGATCAATAAAATCCCCGAGTTCGAAGTTCGGCCGACCGATTTTTTCCAGCACTTCATCATTCCGCTTTCGGCCGACTTGACGGTCGGCGAGTACAGCAATCCGTCGGGCGAGGGCTACCCGAGCGCCTTGGCGACGTGGCGGGGTGACGCGAACCTCGTCGTGGGCCCCGCCGAAGCAAGAGTTCTGGGCAGCGACTTTCAAGGCACGGTGACGATCGATCAGTACGCCTACGGCACCGGCGACCTCAAAGCGGCGGTCGAGCAAGACTTGAGTCTCACGACGCCGATCAGCCAACACATCGTCAACACGCTGACGTACAACGAGGCCAACTACAACGGCCCGGCGCTCGTGCCGTTTCAATACCTTGACCAGCAGCCGACGATGAACACCAAAAACGCCCAAGACATGCTGCGCCTGTTCAACGACGACGTCTACGCGTTCTCGCTGGGCTGGTCCACCAATTTCGACGGTACGGCGCAACCGCTGAGTTATCAATTAACAGCGCGTCCGTCGCCACGCTCGGTCGTTATGCTGGCCGGCTCGTTCATTCCCGGCCCCGGAATGGGTTTCGAAACGACGAACTTGCAACTGTCGACGCCGTTTGGGCGCGACGCCTCGTTACAGTTCGTCACCAACGTCAACTGGAGGCCGTCGGCCGGAAGCGGCGAGTTCTTCTCCGACAAGATCATCTACTACACGCGCACGATCGGCAACTGTTATCAGCTGCTCGTGCTCTACAACGAATCGCAAGAATCCATCAGCCTCGGACTGAACCTGCTGGCCTTCCCGACGCAGACCGCGGTCTTTAACATCGCCCAGCCGCAGCCGGTCGTCCCAACGACGTTTAATTTCTAGACGCTCAGAACTCGTCGCGCGACGTCGTGTCGCGCTCCTGTCGGCTGCCTCGCGCCTCCCGCCATCCTGGCTCCGGCGCTCGGTCAGACGGTCCTCGTTCGAATGGAACCTGCTAAATCGTTGACGTCGCGCTCGTGCCGCTTGATCGACGGCGCGCACGTGCACGACGAGAAGCGTCCACTTTTTTTGGGCCGGCCACGGATGGCCGCTTCAAAGCTTGCTGTCGCAAAAAATGGCCGAGCGAGGAGCGAGCAGGACGCGAGCGACGAGCGTCTTCGAGTCGGCACGGTCGCGACGTCGATCAAGCGCCGCGCGTGAAAGTCAGCTTACGGTGTGTCGCATTCGGGGTGGCCGCAGGCGCAGGTTTCAGACTCGATGCCGCGTTCCTCGGATCTCCGGCAGTAGCTGCTGCAGTAGACGTCGGCGCCTTCGACTTCTCCGGTTACCGAGCAGTTACAGATGTCGTGACTGCATTCGAGCGGCGATTCGTGCACGCGCGCACGCTACGGGCAAGGCGCGGGCGATGCCGGGTTGTTGGCAATCTCGAGCGTCACGATCTGCGCCGCCGGGTCGGGTGGCGTGTAATACGCGTAGTAGGTGTTATCGAACTGCTGCGTCATGCAGAGCACCGGCGAGACGAACTGCGGATCGATCGGGCCGCCCGGGCCCATCGAATCGTAGAAAAGCCAGGTCCCGCCCGGTTGCGCTTGCGTCACAACGGCATTGAACGTCCACAGGTTCGACGGCGGCGACGGAGAGGGCGACGGATTGTAATCGAACAACCGGCGCTGCGCGAGGATGGAGAACTCCGTGCCGGTGCCGTTGTTGTTGAGGTTGTACGAGAACGTCTGCGGCGTCGTGCCGAGACGAAGCCAAGCGGGCGCGATGTGCGGGTTCGAGTTGCGCTCGAAATAGACCGGCTCGGCGTACGAAGAGATTCCGTTGCCCAAGGCGATCAATGCAAACGAGTACCCGGCCCAGTTGGTCTGGATAGTATCGGTCGAGGGCGTTATGTCGCTGCCGGTCGTGTTGAAGATGACCATGTACTGGTAGTTGCTGAAGTTGAAGGGGGCTTCGGTGTCAAAGAAGATTGCCAAGTATCCCGGAGGCGTGCCGCCGGGTCCTAACCCGGGAGGATTTGGCGTGACCTGACGACCGCACGCCGCAACAATGAACGCCGTTACAAGAACGACTATAAAACCGAAACTCAACCTACGTGTCATGGTCTCCTCTGATGCCATGCGCGACGTGGGCGTTGCCGCAGTTGCGGCTCTTGCTCTAGCTGCGGCGTTTCCGAAGCTCGGCGCGGCATGGCTCGTGCCGTTCGGCACTGCAGCGCTGTTCTGGCTTTGGCAAGGCGCTTCCTGGAGCCGCGCCGCGTTGCTCGGCTGGTTCTTTGGATTAATTTTTTTCACGGCGGATTTCGCGTGGGTCGGGCACACCGTCGGGCGTTACATCGGAGTTTTCGGACCGTTTCTCGCATTCGGCCCGGCGTTGATCGAGGCGCCGTTCGTCGCGCTTGCGGGCGCGCTTGCAGCGCTTGCATACGAGCGCATGCTGCCGAGCCTCGCGCCGCTCGGCGCAGCGGCTGCGTTTACGATCTGCGAATGGCTGCGCTCGATCGGCGTGCTGGCGGCTCCGTTCGATCAGCTCGGGTACACGCAAGCCGATGCGCCGCTGCGCGTTCTAGCAGCATATGCCGGCACGTACGGCGTTACGTTCGCGTTGTGCATCGCCGGCGCGTACTTAGCCGATGCGCTGCACCGCCGGACGTGGCGGCCGTTCGCGATCGCCGTTGGAACGCTGCTCATTGCAACGCTTGCGGCCTGGAGTTTCTGGCCGGCGCGGCGCCTGCCGCCGCCGACGATTCCGGTGGCGGCAGTGCAAGGCAACATCGCGCAATCGTTCAAATGGAACTCGCTCCCGCTTGCCGTCAAGCGCTATACCGCGATGACGCGCGCATCCGGCGCCGGCAAACCACGGCTCATCGTTTGGCCGGAGACCGTGATTCCGACCGAGCTCGACGCCGACCCGGCGCTGGTTGAAAAATTCTCGAACCTTTCGCGCGACGCGCGCGCCACGATCGTCGCCGGCAGTTTGGCCGTCAGTCCGGCAGGTTTCTATAACGCATTGTACGTTTTTCAGCCGGCCGGGGGTTACGTTATCTACGACAAGCGTCAGCTCGTGCCGTTTGCCGAATGGTTTCCCGGACGCGCCTTCCTTTCTTGGCTGCCGTACGTCGCAAGGCTCAACGGCGGCATCACGCCTAGCCGAATCGACGGCGTCTATCCGACGACGGCGCTGACGATCGCACCGTTGATCTGCTGGGAGTCGGCATTCTCGGACTTGGCATACGCACAGATACGGCGCGGCGCCCAACTGCTGGTGGTCAGCACCGACGACGCATGGTTTGGAAAAACCTCGGGACCGTACATGCACGCGCAGATCGCGCAGTTGCGCGCGGTCGAAACCGGCGCGTACGTCGTACGGGCCGCGGCGACCGGCATCAGCGGGATTATTGCTCCGGACGGCCGCTGGCAGGCGCGCGCTCCGATCGACAAACGCACCGTCGTTCGCGGGCGCGTGGGTCCGCGCGTTCCGACGCTATTCTCGCAAATTGGCCCCACGACGGTCGGGTTTCTACTGACGGTACTCTACGTAACGCTCCTCGTGCCGGCGCACGCGGCGCCTGCCGATCCCAAGGAATGGCCGGATGCGTAATAGGGCGATCTGGTGGAAGCGGCTCGCGCTGGCGGCCGGATTGGGGCTCGGCATCTACGTCATCGTCGAGATCGTCCTGGCCGGCCGCGGCGTACCGCCGTTGCCGCCGAGCCAATCGGAGATCGACTTGCGCGGCGGACACGTCCTCAACAACCATATCGCCACGAAATCCTGGAGCTTCGATTACGATCACGCCCGGCTCTCGCCCGACGGCATGAGCGGCAGCGTCGACGGCGTCCGCAACGGGATCGTGTTTCGCAAGGGAAAACCGTATCTGCGGATATCCGCTAAACACGTCGTGCTCAATATCCAGTCGCTGGACTTTACCGCCGTCGGCAAAGTTCACATCGAGCGGATCAACGATCCGCAGCGCCGCTCCTTCGATACCGATCTCGTGACCTGGACCAACGACGCGAAGGTGCTTCGC
>DASRXM010000020.1:0-35218 GCA_035654155.1 Candidatus Babeliales bacterium | reverse complement strand
TTGGCGATTCGCGGCGCGATTGCGGCATAAAATTCATCGGCGCCGAACCGGACGAGATCGCCGGCCGGCAATCCCGTTTCCTCTGAAGCGCGCGCAATCTCGCCGCGAGCCTCATCGTCGGAAAGCCCTAACGTGCTAAGCGCGATACCGACGACTTGCACGGGTTTTACCGTAGCGAGCAGCCGCTCGTGAATCGCGATCGATTCGGTGTAACTCAACGTCGGCGTCGGATAGGTCTCGATTTGTCTGCGTCGCGGATCGGCAACGAGAACCAGCGCGTCGGGTGCGCTTCCGGTCATCAAGGCCAGCGTCACCGGCGCATACGCCGGATGATTGATCGCGCCTTGACCCTCCACGACGATCAGCTCGGCGCCTTCGTGCGCCGCATACAGCACGAGCTGCTCGGCCGCACCGGCGGCAAAATCGGAGATCACGCGATCGACGCAGATGCCCCAGCCGGCAATCAGCACGCCGGTCTGGCCGGTCGGCACAAAGCGCGCTCTCCTTCCCGCGGCGTTCGCCGCTCGCACCAACTCGAGCGAGACCGTCATTTTGCCGACCGCGCAGTCGTTGCCGACCGTCAGGACGACCGGGGCGGCGACGTCGTAAGCCGCGCCCGAGAAGAGCGGAACGTCGGGCGGTTTGCGGACGTCCCAAATCGCCGTTCCGGCGGCGCGCGACGCCACCCGAAACTCGCGGTCCTCATCGAGCATCTCGTGCAGTCCGCTAACGATTTCCAGCCGCGCCGCGATTCCCTCGAGCACCGCGCCACGCCAGGGCGGAGGGAGCCCGCCGCCTTTGGGGGCGGTGCCGATCAGCAGCGCGGTCGGCAAAAACTGCAACGCTTCCGAAACGTTGGAGACGATCGGCGCGTCGCTGTTGAGGTACGGCAGCACGTCGCGCACGCGCCGGCTGGCGCTGGATGGATCGATCACTGCGACGACTTCATCCTCTCCATAGCGGATGACGCCGTGCGCGGTTTTGGCATCGGTTAAGAAGCGATCGAGCGCGAGAATCGCGTAGCGGCGCGTCACGCCAGTGCCGCCTCGCGCACGCCGAGTCCGGGACCGTCCGGCAGTACCAGCTTGCCTCGATCGTAGGTGACGCCGGCGAACGGGTCGCTCGCCGTCAGCAGCGGTCCGTCAAGATCGGCCCAGTCCACCAGCGGCGAGAGGTGTGCGGCGGCCGTTGCCGCGATCGCGCTCTCGATCATGCAGCCGAGCATGACCTTCATTCCTAACGCGCGCGCCGTGTGGATCATCGCAAGCGCGCCGCGGATCCCCCCGGTCTTGGC
Source organism: Candidatus Babeliales bacterium (assembly GCA_035654155.1). GTDB lineage: Bacteria > Vulcanimicrobiota > Vulcanimicrobiia > Vulcanimicrobiales > Vulcanimicrobiaceae > Cybelea. Next base: position 33,924 of record DASRXM010000020.1, on the reverse strand, counting down.
GAGCTTGACGTTGACGCCGTCCACGCAGCCGTACAGCGGCGCAAGGTCGCTGGCGACGCGCGCGTCTTCGTCGGCGACGATCGGAATCGAAACGCGTTCGCGAATCGCGCGCAGCCGCTCGGGGTGTCCGGCGGGAATCGGCTGCTCGCAAAACTCGATCTCGTAACGCTGCAGCTCTTCCAAGATGGTCGTCGCGCTTTCGACGTCCCAGCCTTCGTTTGCGTCGATGCGGATCGTCCCACGGTAGCGCGAGCGAATCGCGGCGATCGTTTCGATCTGTTCGGACGGCGCGCCGATGCCGAGCTTGACTTTGAGAATCGGATGATCGCCGGCTTCGGCGAGTTTCTGCAGCGTCGTTTGCGGATCGGCGATTCCGATCGTTAATGACGTCGTGGGCGTTAACGCCGGATCCAGGCCGAGCAGCGCATAGAGCGGTTTGCCTAGATCCTTCCCAATGAGATCGTGCAGCGCCAGATCGAGCCCGCATCGCGCGGCCGCCGGAATTCCCTCATGAAGGATCGCTTCGAGACGATAGGGATCGCCGGCCGCGAGTGGATGCGTCGTCAAATACTCGACGACGCTTTCGACCGATTCACCGTAGCGCCGCGTCGGGTTTGCCTCGCCGATGCCCTCGCGGCCGTCGCTGCAGCGAACGTGGATCACGGCCGCGCGCGCGACGCTCTCCTCGCCGCGCGCGATTTTGAACGGATGAAGGAGCGGCAGCTCGAGCGGCACAGCCGAAACGCGGAGCATCGCTCCGGCATTCATCGGGGCATCGAGCCTTCCTCGGAGCCGCGGTTGCTCACTTGACTGACGATGATACGGTAGAGAGGCTCGACTGCGTATAGCGCGCAGCGCGTGTAGGTACCGAACCGACTTATAAGACCTAGGGAGCACCAGCTCCGGAAACGACGGACCGGCCTGGGCAGCACGCCTGCCGGCCCGGCGCCCGGGCCGCACCCACCTGCGAGAATGCAGGTTCGATCCTCGCGAGCAAGACGCTATTTGCGGTTGAGTATTGCCTTCCAGGCGCGCATTGCGCCGTTGATCTCGTTCGGATTTGCTTCGCCGGCGTGTTCGTCAAATGCGATGTGGCCGCGAAAATCGCCGAACGCGTCGATTGCTTCGGCGATCGACCGCTCGTTTTGCGTTCGAGCGTCGCTCCAGAGCAAAACGGTGTTCGGCTCCAACGTTTTCGGGTCGCTCGCCGCATCGAGCCGCTGCGGCTCCGGACCTAGCCGCAGCCATGCCGAGTCCGCCTCCTTCGTGACGCGTTTGCAATCGTGGCTCGTGGCCGCAAAGGTCTGCGGCACGTTGCGCAAAGCGAGCGTTACGTTGCGCGCTTTCGCCAGCGACGTTGCGGCATTCAAGCGCGCCAGCTGTTCGCTCCACGAGCATTGCGTTTCGCGCGCGAGCGGCGAAGCGACGATCGGGGCCCCGAGCGCAAGGGCGCGATCGAGCACCGTGGCCATGTAATCGGGGCTGCCCGCGAAGAACGACGAATCGGCGATTGCCGCAATCGTAAGCCCCCGGTCGGTCGCCATCTTCTTGACCTGGGCGAGGTAGTCGTCGTCGCTGCGCGGAAAATGACGCACGTCGAGGACGACGCCGTCGCAGGGAAGTTCGCGCGCGCATATATCCAGGAACTCTAGTTGGGTAAGCTCGCCGCTCTCTATCTCGCGGTGAAGCGCACCGCTGGCGCAAGCAAGCTTCATCGGCGAGCGACGTTCGACCGCACGGCCTTGCTCACCCTCGCAGATTGGATAGCAGATACACGATGAGAATCGCGCTTGGCGCCGACCACGCCGGCTTCGAATACAAAGACCGCATCGCGCAGGCCCTGCGCGACCGAGGCCACGAGACACTCGATTTCGGAACACACGATGGGACGCCGGTCGATTATCCGCAATACGGCTATGCGGTCGGCGAGGCCGTGGCAACGGGCCAAGCCGAACGCGGCATCCTCGTCTGCGGTTCGAGTCTTGGGATTGCCATGGCCGCCAATAAGGTGCCGGGCATTCGATGCGCACCCGTTGCCGAGCCGTATTCCGCCGAGCTTGCGCGCCGCCACAACGACGCCAACGTGATCGCGTTTTCCGAGCGGCTCACGGGCTGGGAGATGATCGAGCGCATGCTCGACGTGTACTTGGACACGCCGTTCGACGGCGGCCGTCACGCCTATCGGGTCGATCAGCTGTTCGAGTTCGGCGACGCGCAGCGCGCGCGCACGCTCAAGGATTTGGAGCGCGGCGCGGTGACGGACGCGCAGACTCCCAAAGAGCTTATCGGCAAGCCGTAGCGAACATTCCGTTGTGGACATTCTCACGCTCAACAGCGTCGAAGCTGCGGATCCCGAGATCTTCGCCGCCATCGCCGGCGAAGAACGCCGCCAGCGCGACAACCTGGAGCTGATCGCATCGGAGAATTACGCGAGCCGTGCGGTTCGCGAGGCTATGGGTTGCGTGATGACCAACAAGTACGCCGAGGGGTATCCCGGAAAGCGCTATTACGGCGGCTGCGAATGGGTCGACATCGCCGAGAACCTTGCCATCGATCGGCTCGGCAAGCTCTTCGGCGCCGATCATGCGAACGTACAGCCGCATTCGGGCGCGCAAGCGAACATGGCAGTCTTCATGGCGGTCTTGCAGCCCGGCGATACGGTGCTGGGCATGTCATTGGCGCACGGCGGCCATCTGACGCACGGCACCAAAGTGAGTTTTTCCGGCAAACTCTACAACGCGGTCGCCTACGGCGTGCGGCCGGATACCGAGCTGATCGACTTCGACCAGGTGCGCGCGCTGGCGCTCGAGCACAAACCAAAGCTGATCGTTGCCGGAGCGAGCGCCTATCCGCGCGTGATGGAGTACGAGCCGTTTCGCGAGATCGCCGACGAAGTGGGAGCAGTGCTTCTCGTTGACTTCGCGCACATCGCGGGCTTGGTTGCGACCGGCTTGCATCCGTCGCCAGTGCCGCTGGCCGAGTTTGTCACCTCGACCACGCACAAGACGATGCGCGGCCCGCGCGGCGGCTTCATTCTCTGTGCGGCCAAATGGGCGCAGCCGCTCGACAAAAGCGTCTTTCCAGGGATTCAGGGAGGGCCGCTCATGCACACGATCGCGGCTAAGGCGGTCGCCTTCCAGGAAGCGCTGCAGCCGGAGTTTGCGACCTATCAGCGCCAAGTCGTCGCGAACGCCGCGGCCATGGCCGACGAGTTCACGCGTGGGGGCCTGCGATTGGTCGCCGGTGGCACCGACACGCATTTGATGCTGGTGGACGTCTCGGTGAAGGGCCTCACCGGCAAGGCGGTCGAGGAGTATCTCGATCAGGTCGGCATCACCGTGAACAAAAACGCGATTCCGTTCGACAAGCAGAAGCCGTTCGTTGCCAGCGGCATTCGCATCGGCACGCCCGCGATCACGAGCCGCGGCTTCGGCGTCGAGGAGTGCCGCGACGTCGCGCGGATTATTTGCGACGGTCTCGCCGACATCGAAACCCGTGCGCAGGTCGAGCGGCTTAGCTCGCGCGTTCACGAGCTCACCTCGCGCTACGACGTTCCTTAATGCGCCCCGGCTGGGACGAGTACTTCATGCAGATCGCGCACACGGTCGGCACGCGTGCGACCTGTCCGCGCGCGTCGGTCGGCTGCGTGCTCGCGCGCGAACACAGGATCTTGACGACCGGTTATAACGGCGCGCCCCGCGGCGTGGCGCATTGCACCGAGGTAGGCTGCACGCTCGTCAACGAACATTGCATGCGTGCGACTCATGCCGAGGCGAACGCCGTCGTGCAGGGCGCCCTGCACGGCGTCAGTCTGCAGCACGCGATCGCGTATTGCACGCATCAACCCTGCGTCAACTGCTCGAAGCTCTTCATCAGCGCGGGCGTCGTGAAGATCGTCTACGACGAGCCGTATCCCGATCCGGTCGCGAGCCAACTGCTGGCCGAGGCCGGAGTCGCGCTGGTTCATTTTGGGGCGCTCGAGACGGCCCGGCAATGAACGCGCACCACATCAGTCCCGGCGTAATGTACGCGGCGGCCTTTGCGATCGCGGCTGCCGTCAGTTGCTTGACGACGCCGCTGGTCGCGCGGCTCGCAAACCGTTTGGGAATTGTCGACCGAGACGGCCACGACAGGCGCATGCCCGACCTGCCCAAACCGCGCGTCGGCGGAATTGCAGTGTTCTTCGGCTTCGCCTTTGCGCTCTTCGCCGTGCTTGGCGTCGCGCTCGCTTCGTCGGTCGGGGCCCTTCCGGCGGCCGATCAAGTCGACGACGTTCACCGCCTGGTCGGCCTGCTGTTCGGAAGCCTGCTGATCTTGGGCGTGGGCGTTTGGGACGACGTCATGCAGATGCGCCCGCGCAACAAGCTCATCGCGCAAGTCGTCGTCGCGCTCGTCTCGATGCTCTACGGATTCGTGATTCCCGGAATAAATAACCCATTCGACCGCAATCCCGGAACGAACTGGATCGATTTTCCGCTATGGGTCGGCGTTCCGCTCACGCTGCTCTGGTACGTCGGGATGATGAACGCGATTAATTTTCTCGACGGCCTCGACGGGCTCTTGGCCGGGGTGGCGGCGATTTCGAGCCTGTTCTTGTTCGCGATCGCGGTCGTTCACGTCAACCCGGTCGTCGCGCTGGTCGTTTCCGCGCTAACCGGAGCCGCGCTCGGGTTTCTGCCGTACAATTTCAATCCGGCACGAATCATTTTGGGCGATGCCGGGTCGCTATTCATCGGATACGTCTTCGCGACGGTATCGATTATCGGAGCTAGCAAGACCGCGATCGCCATTAGCGTCGTGGTACCGTTGCTCGTGCTCGCGCTGCCGGTTCTCGATACGGCGGCCGCGATCGTGCGCCGCGCACGCAGCGGCAAAGCGATCAGCGAGGCGGACCGGGAGCATTTCCATCACCTTTTGATCTTCCGCTTCGGCCTGAACGTGCGCCAGGCCGTGTTGCTGCTTTATGCCGTTTGTTTCGTGCTCGGCGCGGTCGCGCTCGCCTTTTCCGGCGAATTCACGCACGTCTTTCGGCACGCGACGTAACGAGGTTTCTCCGCTTTAATGACGGGCAGGCTCAAGGTCATGAGCGTCTTTGGGACGCGGCCGGATACCATCAAGATGGCGCCGGTCGTGCACGCGCTGCGCGCGCACCCGCAGATCGACGATATCGTATGCGTAACGGCGCAGCATCGCAAGATGCTCGACGATCTGCTGGCGCTCTTCAGCATTACGCCGAATTTCGATCTGAACGTCATGACGGAGGACCAGACGCTCACCCAAGTCACCACGCGCGTGCTGACGCGAATGGAGAGCGTTCTCGAAGAGGCGAGCCCCGAGGTCGTACTCGTGCACGGCGATACGACGACGAGCACGGCTGCGGCGTTGGCAGCTTTCTATCAGCGGATTCCGGTGGGGCACGTCGAGGCGGGCCTGCGTACGGCCAACCGTTGGCTGCCATTTCCGGAGGAGATGAACCGCCGGCTCACGGCGGCCATCGCGTCGTACCATTTCGCGCCGACCGCGCATGCGCGAGCAAACTTGATTCAGGAGAGCGTTTCTCCGGCAGACATCATCGTGACCGGAAACACGGTGATCGACGCCTTTCTCGAAACGGCGGGCCGCAATGACCTTCCGAGTCCCCCGCGTTGGAGAGAGATAGACCCCGCCCGGCCGACGATCGTCGTGACCGCGCATCGCCGCGAGAACCATCCGTACATGCGCGAGATCTGCGACGGACTACGCGAGATCGCCGAGCTCCCGATGCGTCCGCAACTCTATTGGCCCGTCCATCCCTCGCCCCGCGTTGCGCCAACCGCGCACGCTGCGCTCGACGGCGTTCCGGGCGTCGTGCTCGTCAATCCGATCAACTACGGTGAGATGGTCGCAGCGGTCAGAGGCGCGACGTTCGTGCTCACCGATTCGGGCGGGCTTCAAGAAGAGGCGCCGTGTCTGGGCAAGCCGGTCATCGTCATGCGCGACGAAACCGAACGGCCCGAAGGTTTGATAGCGGGCACGCTCGAGCTGGTCGGTCATCGTCGCGAAAACATCGTCGCTGCGGCCCGCCGGTTGCTGTCGGATTCGGCGGCGTATGCCCGGATGGCACAGGCCGTAAACCCGTATGGCGACGGGCACGCGGCGACGCGGGTCGCACAATGGATACACGCCCGAATGCGCGGCGGAACGTATCCGACCCCGTTTGCGGGTGAAGTACCGGCCGGCGCCGCCGCCCGATGAAGCCCCTGCTGCCCGTGCTTCTGGCGGGAGGGACATTCGCAATGGCGGCGGTGCTGGGGCTGTTCTGCGGCGTGATCGCCGCGCAACGTTTTAGCACGCCGCTGCTTGCGCCGGCCGGGCTCGTGCTGGGCGCGGCGGTCGGTGCCGTCTCGGCGGTGCGTCTGCTGCTTCGCTCGCTGTGATGAAAGCCTATTACCGGCTCAAGTGGTCCACCGCGGGCAAATGCGCGCTCGCTGGTGCCGCCGTCGCGCTCGCGCTCCTGCCGGCCAGTCGCGCCGCGAGTCTGGCGCTGGGGGTCGGATGCGCCTGCGGCATCGTGAACGCCCTCGGGATTATGCAAGGAAGCGAACGGCTAGTCGATAGCCGCAGTCCACTCCTCTTTGGGTTAAGTAGTTTACTGAGGTTGGCGGCCTTTAGTATAGTAGCCGCGGCGCTCGCGACCCGCGGCCCGTGGTGGTCGCTCGGGCCGTTTCTCGCCGGTTTCTTTTTCCCGCTCGCGGCGTATGCATGGGGCGCCTCGCGGGCGTTTCGACACACGGGCGAATAGAGGTCTTCCAGCGTGCACGAACAGATCGGCGAACACATCCTCTGGCACCTGCCGGTGCTTGGCGCCGTTCATGCCGACACGATCGCGACGACGTGGCTGGTCATGATCGTTTCGCTAATTTTCTTTGGATGGATCGGCGCGAGCTACCGTTCGCCGTACGTATCGAAACGCCAAACGGTTCTCGAGGCGGTATTCAACTACATCGCCGATTTGGTCACGAGCGTCCTGGGAGAGAACGGCGAGCCTTTCGTTCCGTTCTTCGTGGCGCTGTTCATCTTCATATTCTTGCTCAATCAGTTCGGCATGCTGCCGTTCAAGGCGCTGGGTCTGCCGTTCGGCGGATCGCCCACTGCCGACCTCAACACCGTCGTGCCCTTGGCGCTGGTCGTTTTTTGCATGATTCAAGCGGTCGCTTTTCGCAAAAAGGGCCTCGCATATTTCGGACACGTGCTCAAACCCTTTCCGGCCTTGCTGCCGGTGAACATCCTCGACGAGATCCTTCGACCCGTAACGCTCGCAGCGCGGCTGTTCTTCAACATCTTCGTGGGCGAGCTGCTTTTCATCATCGTCACCTCGATAATTTTGGCGCACATAAGCATCGGATTCTTCAATCTGTCGCTGGGAGTCGCCGTGGTTCCGTTCCTCATTCAATTCTTCAACTTTTTTGTCGGAACGATCCAAGCTTTCGTCTTCACGTTGCTGGCAATCGTCTACCTATCGCTGGCGCTTGCCGACGACCATTAGAAAGGAACGTTTGTGAATCCAGAAGCGTTAATCGCCGCCGCGGCGGTCCTCTGTTTTGGAATCGTCATCTCGGGAGTCGCTTTCGGCTCGGCGGTCGGCGACGGCATCGTCGCGTCTAAAGCCGTAGAATCGATCGCTCGCCAGCCCGAAGCGCGTCCGAACATCTTTCTGTTCATGTTCTTAGGCGTCGGCGTGCTGGAAGCGGTGCCGTTCATCGCGATCGCCCTGTCGTTCTATATCCTCCTGGTGGTCGCGAAGGTGCCGGCGATCATCTCCGCGCTGGTCAAATAAGACCGCATGTCCTTTCTGTCGATCGACGGGACGGCTGTCGTGCAGTTGATCAACTTCGCGATTTTCTTCGTGGTGCTGAGCGTGGTATTTCTGCGTCCGGTTGCGGCCGCGATTGCCAAGCGCCGCGCGTACATTAACAGCCTGGTGACCGATTACGATCGGTATCAAGAGGAAGCTCGCGGTCTGCGGGTCGAGGCGGAAGGGATTCGGGCCGCGGCTCGGCGCGAGGCCGAGCAGCGCGTGGCGGCCGCGCGCGCAGCGGCTTCAAACGAAGCAGCCGAGATGTCGGGCCGCTACGCGCGGCAAGTCCAAGGCATCGTCGACGACGCGCAAAAGACCGCCCAGCGTGAGCTCGACGCGGCGCGATCCGGTGAAAACGAGGCGGTTGCGTCACTTGCCGGCGTGATGCTCGAGCGGGTGATGCCGGAGGCCGTAGCGTGAGCGACGCTCAGCTGTACTTGCAGATTGCGATTTGGAGCCAGGTCGTTTCATCTGCGCTCTTCATCGTCGCCCTCGTCGCGATATGGATGCGGTGGATTCTACCGGTAGTGCTGACTGCGCAGGCGCGCAGCAATCGCCAGATCGCGCAGGCCGAACGCCATCGCGACGAGGTGAAAGCAGCGCTCGAAACGGTGCGTCAGGAAATCGAGAGCGCTCGCCGCGACGGCGAGCTGATCGAATCGCGCGCGGGCGCATTCGCCGAGCGCGAGCGCCAGACGCTGCTGGCGGAGGCGAAGGCTTCCGGTGAACGCGCGCTTGCGGATGCGGCGCAGGAGCTTGGCCGAGCGCGCGAGTCCGCGCGCGCGCGGCTGCGCGAGGATTTGGTCGAACGCGCGCTCAAGCTGGCCCGTGAGGAAGCCGCGCGACGCGTTGGGCCGGCGTTCGACGCCGCATTCGTCGATCGTTTTACGCACAACCTCGAGGCGAGTCCGGGTGGTTAACCGGACGTTGGCGCGCCGTTACGCGATTGCGGTGACGCAAGCCGCTCGCGAGCGCGACGCGATCGAGCGCGTCGGTGCAGACTTGAGCGTCATTGCCGATGCGATCGGGACGACCGGATTGGTTCACGATTTTTTCGTCGCGCCGGTAATCAGTCGTCCGGAAAAGGAGCGCCTGATGCGCGAGATCTTCGATGGGCGGGTCGATCCGGTTGCGCTCCACGCGATGCTTTTGCTGATTCGCAAGCGGCGTGAGAATCTGCTCGCAGCCATCGTCGATGAGTTCATGGCGTTGCAGCGAAGCGCCCGCGGCGTGGAGAGACTCACCGTGCAATCCGCGCGGCCGCTCGACCGCGCGGAGTCCGCGCGCCTGGTCGCCAGGCTCGAAGCAGTCTATGGAAAAAAGTTCGAGGTAACCGAAGTCGTCGATCCTGCGATAATCGGGGGATTACGCATTACGATGGGCGACCGGCGCATCGATGCGTCGATTTCCGGCCGTCTCGCGGCCCTCGCGAGGGAGCTCGCAGAAGTAAGTTAAGCTGATGAAAGTGCACGAATGATAAACGCTGACGAAATTGCCGGCATCCTCAAGCAGCAGATCGAGCGCTTCGAGACCGAGATTCAAGAAGACGAAGTCGGAACCGTCATCGAGGTCGGAGCGAATCTCGCGCGCGTCTACGGGCTGCGCGGCGTCCGCTCGTCCGAGCTGGTCGAGTTTGCGAACGGGCTACAAGGCGTCGCGCTCAATCTCGAAGAGGACAACGTCGGCATCGTGATCATGGGCGCCGACGCCGAGATCCGCGAAGGAGATAGCGTGCGCCGCACGGGCCGGATTGCTTCCGTGCCGGTGGGCGATGCGCTGCTCGGACGGGTCGTCAATCCGCTTGGTCAGGCAACCGACGGTAAGGGCGAGATTGCGACCAGCCGCTTTCGCACCGTGGAGAACATCGCCCCGACCGTGATCGAGCGTCAGCCGGTCAAGCAGCCGCTGCAGACGGGCATTCGCGCGATCGACGCGTTGATTCCGATCGGCAGAGGCCAGCGCGAGCTGATCATCGGCGATCGCTCGACCGGCAAAACGGCGATGGCGGTCGACACGATCATCAATCAGCGCGGACGCGGCGTATTTTGCGTCTACGTCGCCATCGGCCAAAAGAACTCAACGGTTGCGGCACTTGCGCAGGTTCTCGAGCAGAAGGAGGCGCTTGCGTACACGACCATCGTGGCGGTCAGCCCTTCCGAAGCTGCAGCGCTTCGCTGGCTCGCGCCCTTCGCCGGCTGCGCGATGGCCGAGGAACTGATGTATGCCGGCAAGGACGTTCTGATCGTCTATGACGACTTAACTAAGCATGCGCAATCGTATCGCGAAATGTCGCTCCTGCTTCGCCGGCCGCCGGGCCGCGAAGCCTATCCCGGCGACGTTTTCTACCTCCATTCGCGGCTACTCGAGCGCTCGGCGAAACTTTCCGATGCGATGGGCGCCGGATCGCTGACCGCGCTGCCGATCATCGAAACGCAGGCCGGAGATTTCTCGGCCTACATTCCAACCAACGTCATCTCGATCACCGACGGTCAGATCTATTTGACGCCGCAACTCTTCTTTCAAGGCATCCGGCCGGCAGTCGATATCGGACTGTCGGTTTCGCGCGTCGGCGGCGCGGCCCAGACCAAAGCGATGAAGTCGGTCGCGGGTCAGCTCAAACTCGAGCTCGCACAGTACCGCGATCTCGCGGCCTTCGCCAAGCTCTCGAGCGATCTGGACAAAGCCACGCAAAACCAGCTGATGCGCGGCGAGAAGCTCACCGAGCTGCTCAAGCAGCCGCAATACCAGCCGCAACCGACGGAGGACCAAGTCGCGATCATCTATGCCGCGACCAACGGCTTCGTCAACGACGTCCCGACGGCGCGGCTCCAGAGTTGGGCTTCAGCGATGCTTGCCTTTTTGCACGAGAAGTATCCCCAGATCCCTAAAGCGATCGCGGAAAGCGGACAGCTTTCAGACGACACCAAGAAGCAGCTCGACGGCGCGCTGACGGAATTTAACAAGAGCTTCTGATGGCTACCGTCCGAGATCTGCGCGACCGGATCAGGTCGCTCAAGAACACCCAGCAGATTACCAAAGCGATGAAGCAGGTCGCCGCGGCGAAGATCCGCCGGGCCGAGGCAGCCCAGAAGAGCGCGCGGCCGTACGCCGACGCGCTGCGCGAGATGCTCTCCGATCTGATCGGCGCCGTTTCCACGATCGACGATCCCTTCATGAAGCCGGGCAAAGCCGGCGCGCCAAGCGGCATCGTCTTGGTCACGGCCGACAAAGGGCTTGCCGGTGCCTTCAACTCCAACGTCGTCGGCGCGGCCGATGCCTTTGCCCGAAAGCAAAATGGGGTAACCTACTACACCATCGGGATCAAGGGACGCAACGCCGTTCGGCGCATGGGGATGCGCGATCATCGCACCTGGCCGCTCGGCGCCGCGTCGAAGATCGACACCGCTCGCGAAGTCGCGCGAGCCGCCGCCGACGATTTCGTACACGGAGCCATCTCCGAGATCGTGCTGGCTTCGCAAACGCTGGTGACGATGATGGTGCAGCGTCCCCAAACGCGCAAGCTGGTCCCAATTCTCAAAGAGGATATCGAATCGCTTCGCCCCGACGGTCGCTCGCAAGAGCAAAACCAAACCCCGAAGGGGGCTATCGAATTCGCACCCTCGCCCGAGTTCGTCCTCGGCCGGCTGCTCCCGAAGTATCTCGAGTTCACCATCTATTCGGCGATGCTCGAAACCGACGCCGCGTTTTACGCCGCACAGCTCGTGGCGATGACCAACGCCACCGACAACGCCTCAAAACTCATCGACGAGCTGACGATCCAAATGAACAACGCCCGCCAAGCCGCGATCACCAAGGAATTGCTTGAGATTGTTGCAGGCGCAGAGGCGCTTGGCGTTGCGTAACGTGAGGACACGGGTTGGTACTCCACGAGCGCGACTTCGCGATTTTTTCGGGCCAGCCACGGATGGCTGTTTCAAAACTTCGTTAGCCCGAAAAAACGCGAGAGCAGGAGCGGCACATGGAGGTGCCGCGACGAACACTCGCGCGGTGGAGTGCCAACCCGGGCCGTCGCGTTACGCAACGCAAAACGCAATGCTTTAGCGAGGAATCGATAAGAAGAACATGGCTGACCCTACAGGTAAAGTCGTTCAAGTGCTCGGCAACGTCGTCGACGTCGAGTTTACTCCCGAAACTCTGCCGAAGATCAACTATGCGCTCCACGTTGCAGTGAATAAGGATTCGGAGAAGGGTGCTTCGGGCGACGGTGCGACAAAAGGCGACGGAGTCGAGCTGGGAGGAACTGCGATGGAATCGCGCGAGCTCACGCTCGAAGTCCAGGACGAGCTCGGCGACAATCAGGTTCGGTGTTTGGCGCTAGGCTCGACGGACGGACTCGTTCGAGGGGCCGCCGTGACGAACGCCGGCGGTCCGATCGAGGTTCCGGTCGGCGAAGGCACGCTGGGGCGCATCTTCAACGTGCTGGGCGAAACGATCGACAGTGACGAGCCGGTAACGGCTGCGGCGCGCTGGCCGATTCACCGGCCCGCTCCTCCGCTCAAGTATCAAGAGCCGACCGCGCGCGTCTTTGAAACCGGCATCAAGGTCGTCGATCTGATGGCGCCGTACACGCGCGGCGGCAAGGTCGGCCTTTTTGGCGGAGCGGGCGTTGGAAAGACGGTGTTGATCCAGGAGCTGATCCGCAATATCGCTTACGTCCACAAAGGTTTTTCGGTGTTCACCGGAGTCGGCGAACGCACGCGCGAGGGCAACGACCTATGGCTGGAAATGAAAGAGTCCGGCGTGCTCGCGCAGACGACGCTCGTCTTCGGTCAGATGGACGAGCCGCCCGGCGTGCGTTTCCGCGTGGCGCAGACCGGCGTCACCATGGCCGAGTATTTTCGCGACGAGCTCGGCGCCGACGTGCTGCTCTTTATCGACAACATCTTTCGTTACATGCAGGCCGGTTCGGAAGTATCGGCGCTGATGGGACGGATGCCGTCGGCGGTCGGCTATCAGCCGACGCTCGGCAGCGACATGGGCGTTCTCGAAGAGCGCATCACGTCGACCCGCAAGGGCTCGATCACGTCGGTCCAGGCGGTCTACGTTCCGGCCGACGATTACACCGACCCCGCGGTCGCGACGACGTTCGCGCATCTCGACGCGACGACGGCGCTGTCGCGACCGATCTCGGAACTGGGAATTTATCCGGCGGTGGACCCGCTCGCCTCGACCTCGCGCATTCTCGATCCGCAGATCGTGGGCCAAGAACACTACGACGTCGCGCGAGGCGTGCAAGAGGTGCTGCAGCGCTATCGCGACTTGCAGGACATCATTGCAATTCTGGGTGTCGAAGAGCTTTCCGAGGACGATAAGATCGCGGTGGCGCGCGCGCGGCGCATTCAACGGTTCTTCTCGCAGCCGTTTTTCGTCGCCGAGCAATTCACCGGACGGCCGGGTAAATACGTCAAGCTACCCGACACGATCGCGTCCTTCAAGGAGATACTCGAAGGGAAAGTAGACGACTTGCCCGAGGGCGCTTTCTTCTACGCGGGTACGATCGATGAGGTGAAGGCAAACGCGGAGCGCATGACCGGTGGCTAATGCCGTGCCGTTCAAGCTGGTGACCCCGACGCACATCGTCTTTGAAGGCGACGCCGAGCTGGTCATCGCCGTGACCACCGAAGGCGAGGAAGGCATACTGCCGCGCCACGCGCCGTTTCTCGCCGCCTTGAAGCCGGGGATCTTGCGAGCCAACGTGCGTTCCGAAGGCACGAGCCGTCGTCTGGAGCTTGCGACGAGCGACGGATTCATGCAAGCGCTGCCCGATCGAGTGACCGTCTTGGTTGAAGAGGCGCGTGGCTGAGCAGGCGCACACGGTCCCGTTCAAGTTAGTGACGCCGACGCAAATCGTCTTTGAAGGCGATGCCGAGCTGGTCATTGCGGTGACCACCGAAGGCGAGGAAGGCATACTGCCGCGCCACGCGCCCTTTCTCGCCGCCTTGAAGCCCGGCGTTTTGCGAGCTAACGTGGTCTTGGGCGGTTCGAGCTCGCGCTTAGAGCTTGCGACCAGCGAGGGATTCATGCAAGCGCTGCCCGACGGCGTAACCGTTCTCGTGGACGAAGCCGTCCGTTTCGACGACGTCCTCGTCGCCGACGTGCGCCAACAACTGCGCGAAGCGATGGAGCGGCAGAAAGCCGCCGGCGCCGACCGCGCGCTGTTCGCGCGCGAACAGGCCGCCATCGATTTTGCCGAGGCCAAGCTGCGGCTGACGGGCCATAAGTAGGCGAGCCGTCCGCCTACGCGAAGGTTCCTAACGTGATGTTGGATCGGCTGGAAACGACGCTTCGAATTCGCGGCGGCGCGCGTTTGGAGGGTTCGGTGGCGACGCACGGCGCCAAAAACGCCGCCTTGCCGATCATGGCGGCGTCCCTGCTCGCCGGCGGCACGGTGACGCTTCACCGCGTCCCACGCATCACCGACGTTTCGGTCATGTGTTCGCTGTTGGAAGCGCTGGGAGCGCGGATTCGCTACGAAGGCGGCAATACGGTGACGATCGACGCCAGCAACGTTGCGTCGTATCGCGCTCCTTACGCGCTCGTTCGTAAGCTCGCGGCATCGTTCGACGTAGTGGGAGCGTTGCTCGGACGTTTCGGCCGCGCCGAGGTCCCGTTGCCGGGCGGCTGCGTGCTCGGCACGCGCGCGACCGACATGCACGAACAAGCTTTCGTCGCGTTGGGGTGCGACGTGCACAACGCTCACGGCTACTTGATCGCGCAATCTCGCGGACCGCGGCTCCACGGCGCGGAGATCGAGTTTCGAATGCCGAGCGTCGGTGCGACCAAAAACGCGATGCTTGCAGCGGTCTTGGCGGAAGGGAACACGCGGATCAACAACGTCGCGATGGAGCCCGAAGTCGTAGACCTCGCGAACTTTTTGATTGCGATGGGCGCTAAGATCGCCGGGCAAGGCACCGACACGATTTCGATCGAGGGTGTACCGCGCTTGAGCGGCGCCGAATACGAGATTATTCCGGATCGCATCGTGACCGGCACGCTTCTTCTAGCGGGCGCCGTCACGCGAGGCGACGTAACCGTTACCAATTGCCGCCCCGATCATTTGGGTGCGCTCATCGATAAGTTGGTTGAGTGCGGCGCGGTGACGATGAGCGGGGACGATTGGATTCGGGTGAAGGCCGACGGCATTACTGGCGGAACGGACATTCTCACGGCGCCCTATCCGGGGTTTCCGACCGACCTGCAACCACAGGTCGTCGGCTTCTTGTGCACTTGTCCGGGAACTAGCGTCGTCGAAGAGTCGATCTTCAACGCGCGCTTTTCATATGTCAACGAGCTGGCGCGCATGGGAGCCGACGTCAAAGTGACGATGGAGAGCAACGCGGCGGTCATTAAAGGCCCAAAGCAGCTTTCCGGCGCCCCCGTCGAGGCACCCGACATTCGAGCCGGCGCCGGGCTGATTGTGGCGGGACTGGCTGCGAACGGCGAAACCGAGATAATCGGTCTCGAATACGTCGACCGCGGTTACGAGCGGTTCGAGGAGCTGCTTTCCGAACTGGGCGGTCAAGTCCAGCGGAGCAGCGGCGTGACTCCGCTGGTCGAGCCGGCAGGCCTTTTCGAAACGAGCGAGTACCCGCGGGTTTCGGCAACCGGATAAACCTTCACCGCTAGGAGTCATTTTTGGACATCGGGATCGACCTGGGCACGGCCAACGTGCTCGTTCACGTTAAAGGCAAGGGCATCGTGCTGCGCGAGCCGTCGGTCGTTGCCAAGGATATGAATACCGGCAGAGTGCTGGCGGTCGGCGAAGAGGCACGCCAGATGCTGGGCCGCACGCCGGCGCACATTCAAGCGATTCGGCCGCTGCGCGACGGCGTCATCGCAGACTTCGAAGTCACCGAAGCGATGCTCTCGTATTTCATCAAGAAGGTCATGAAAGATCGTTCGTGGTGGTCGTCGATCGTGAAGCCCAAGCCGCACGTGACGATCTGCGTGCCGGCAGAAATCACCAGCGTCGAGGAGCGCGCGGTCAAAGACGCCGCAAAGTTGGCCGGCGCGCGCGAGGTCGGAATTATCGAAGAGCCGATGGCGGCGGCGATCGGAGCCGGTCTGCCGATCGGCGGACCTTCCGGCAGTATGGTGGTCGACATCGGCGGCGGGACGACCGACGTGGCCGTCATCTCTTTGGGTGGAATCGTCGTCTCGCAGTCGTTGCGCGTTGCCGGCAACAAGATGGACGAAGCGATCGTTCGTTACATTCGGCGAATCTACAACTTGATGATCGGCGAGCGCACCGCCGAGGAGATAAAGATCAAGATCGGCTCGGCTTACAAACTCGAACAGGAGCTGGCGATGGAGATCCGCGGTCGCGATCTGATCAACGGGCTGCCGAAAACCGTGAAGATCACCAGCGAAGAGGTTCGCGAGGCGCTTTCGGAGCCGGTGGGCCAGATCGTCGAGGCGGTGAAAGGCGTTCTCGAGAAAACGCCGCCGGAGCTGTCGGCCGACATCATCGACCGGGGCATCATTTTGACCGGCGGCGGCGCATTGCTGCGAGGTTTAGAGAAATTGCTTTCGGAAGTCACCGGCGTGCCTGCGATCGTTGCCGACGATCCGCTTTCGTGCGTCGCGATTGGTACCGGCGCTAGGCTGCGCGTGTAGAGTTTTCGACCAATGCCGCTCGAACGCTTTGGGCGCATCATCGATGCGACCGCGGCGCCGCCCGGCGAGGTCGCCGAAGACGTGGCCGGCGTCGTCTTTTCAGGCGGGACCGTAATCTTGCCGAACGACACGAGCTACCTGATCGGCTGCGATCCGTACGATTACCAAGCGATCGACCGCGTTTACGCGGCAATGGGCCGGCCGGACAACCGGCCGCTGACGATTCACGTCGCGACCGTCCAAGAATTCTTGGAATACGCTGTGGACAATCCGCTTGCAATTGCGGCCGCGAAGCGTCTGCTGCCGTCGCCGGTGATCGTGCTGATTCGCAAGCCGGCGTTCATAAGCGACGAATTGGCGGCCGGCTTGCACACGCTCGCATTTCGCGTTCCCGACGATCCGTTCGCGCGCGCGCTCCTCGAGCGCTGCGGTCCGATCGCGGGAACCAGAGCGAGTCCAAGCGACGGCCCGCGCTATCTCGGCGAGGGAGATCGCTCCATGCTTCCGATAGCAGATCTTTTGGTTGACCACGGACCGACGCGCTATGATGTCGAATCCTCAATCGTCGATCTTTCCGGCAGCCATCCTCGCTTGCTGCGAGAAGGCGCCGTCTCGGAGAGCCGCCTTGTGGAACTGCTCGGGCCGATCGAACGTCCTACGGTAAAGGTACGAACGCAACAACAATGATTCGGTTTTCTCTGGTGGTCGTCGCCGTCGTCGCATCGGCCACGGCTTTCGCCGCGGCCGCGTCTCCGAGCCCTTCTCCGGTACGCTTGCCCAGTCCGGGACCTTCGATCGCGCTACCGCCTCCGGCGCCGGTGCCGAGTCCATCGGTGCCGGCATCGGCGGCATCGTTCGACCTCGGCGTGTGGACGGTGCACGCAAGCTCGCTCGACGCAAACTTTAAAAGCGGCGATTTTAGTACGCCGGCAAAGGTCGTGATGACGCGCGCGGGTGGCGACGTTACGGCCGATCGCGCCAACGGCAACTATAAGAAGCAACTGCTGTTTTTGAACGGACACGTCGTCATGCACGACACCCAGGGCAGCGCGCAAAGTCTGGCCGGCGGTGCGCCTGCCAAGTCGCCCAACCCGTCGACGTTGACGGCCGATAAAGCGCAGCTGGACGGAGCCGCGAAGGTATACAAAGCAATCGGCAACGTGCATTACGTGCAGTCCGACACGATCGTCAATGCCGACAACGGCACGCTCAATGACGAAGCGCACACATTGTTGCTCGAAGGCGCAGTGCACATCACGCAGGGCACGCGCAGCATGAACGCGCGCAAGGTGCTCTACAACACGGTCACGGGCGCGGCTCACGCGGAGGGCGACGTCACGATCCAGTTCCCGAGCGAGCTGCACCGCAAACTGGCGACGCCCAAGCCGCTAAAGATTCCCAAGAACGCGTTCACCCAGCCGGTCGAAAGCTCGACCCCGCAGCCTTGACTCTGTTCGCTCGCGAAGAGCCCCCGCTGGCGGCAAGGATGCGCCCGCGGACGCTCGGCGAGTTCGTCGGACAGGATGACCTCGTTGGCGCCGGGCGCGCATTGCGAACCGCGATCGAACGCGATGCGGTGCCGTCGATGATCCTGTGGGGGCCGCCCGGCAGCGGAAAAACGACGCTCGCGCAAATCATCGCGCAAACGACCGGCGCCCATTTTGAGAGCATGTCGGCCGTCAGCGCGGGCGTCGCGGATTTGCGCCGCGTGGTGCGTGAGGCCGCGGCGCGCCGGTGCGTCGGAAAGCGCACGGTGCTCTTCATCGACGAGATTCACCGGTTCAACAAGGCGCAACAGGACGCGATCCTGCCGTACGTCGAGGACGGCACGGTAACGCTCATCGGAGCGACGACCGAGAACCCGTCGTTCGAAGTCATCCCCGCTTTACTGTCGCGGGCGCGCGTTTTCGTGCTTGCGGGGCTCTCCGACGCCGAGATCGGCGCAATCGTCGAGCGCGCCCTCGCCGATCGAGAACGGGGCCTCGGCAGCCAAGGGATGCGAATCGCCGACGACGCGCGCTCGCTTCTGATCTCGCTTTCTAATGGAGATGCGCGCGCGGCGCTCAACGCCCTCGAGTTCGCGGCGGCCTCGGCCGCGGCGCGCGAAAAAGGGCTCGCGATCGACGCGGCGCTCGTGCGCGAAGCAATGCAGCGGCGAAGCTCCCAATACGACAAGGGCGGAGAGATGCATTACGACGTCGTCAGCGCGTTCATCAAGTCGGTGCGCGCGAGCGACGCGGACGCTTCGCTCTACTGGTTGGCGCGGATGATCGACGGCGGCGAAGACCCGCTGTTCATCGCTCGGCGGCTGGTGATCCTAGCCTCCGAGGACGTCGGTCTCGCCGACTCCAACGGATTAGTCGTGGCGGTTGCGGCACAACAGGCCGTGCATTTCGTGGGAATGCCCGAAGGTTTCTTTCCGCTTGCGCACGCGACCCTGTATCTGGCGACGGCGCCGAAGAGCAACAGCGTTGGGAGCTCCTACAGCGCGGCGATGGAGGACGTGGCGGAGACGCGCAACGATCCGGTTCCGATGCATCTTCGCAATGCGCCGACGCCGTTGATGCGGCAACTTGGGTACGGCCGAGGATATCATTATGCGCACGACGACTACAGCGTCGTGCAGGAAAACTTACCCGCGAATCTGAGCGGACGCCGTTACTATCAAAAAAGGCGGTCCGAGTGATTCTCGGACCGCCAGTTTCCCGTTGCTACTTCTCGGAGTGTGCGTTGGAGCTTCGCACAACTCGATACTAGAGCAGCTTACTGTGAACGACCTGTGAACTCCGAACGAATTTATCTGGACAATGCGGCAACGACCCCGCTGCGAACCGAGGTTGCAGACGCCATGCGCGCGGCCTTCGAACGCGCCAACTATAACCCAAGTTCATTACATGCCGAAGGCAGGCGGGCGCGCGCCTTGCTCGACTCCGCTCGCGAAAGCATCGCGTCGTCGCTCGGGGCTAAACGCAATGAGATCACGTTCACGGGCAGCGGCTCCGAGTCCGACAATCAGGCGCTCTTAGGCGTCCTTAAGCTTGCGCCGCGCGGTGCGCACGTCGTGACCACCGCGATCGAGCACCATGCCGTGTTGGCGGCGCTCGACCGGCTCAAGAACGAGGGGTTTGACGCGACCGTGCTTCCCGTCGGGGACGACGGCATCGTCGAGGAGGCGCGATTTGCCGGAGCGCTGCGTCCTTCGACATATGTCGCATCAGTGATGCTGGCGAACAACGAGATCGGCACCGTCCAACCGATCCCGCAATTCGCGGCAATCGCGCGCGACCGCGGGATCCTCTTTCACACCGATGCGGTCCAAGCGCCAAGTTGGTTGCCGATCGACGTGCGCGAGCTGGGCGTGGACCTGCTTTCGCTCTCGGCGCACAAGTTCGGCGGTCCCAAGGGCGTCGGGCTGTTGTACGTGCGCGCGGGAGTTAAGATCGCGCCACTCGTTAGCGGCGGGGGACAAGAGTTCGGCCGGCGTTCGGGGACGGAGAACGTCCTTGGGATTGCCGGCATGGCGCGCGCCCTCGAGCTCGCAATTTCGGAGCGACCCGCCCAGAGCAAGCGAGTCGCGGCTCTGCGCGACCGGCTTTCAGCGGGAATTCGCGCGAGCGTGCCTGCCGTACGCGTTAACGGTTCTATGGATGCGCGCCTGGCAAATAACCTCAACGTAAGCTTCGAGGGCGTCGATTCGGAAGCGCTGCTGATTGCGCTCGATCTTGCCGGCGTCGCCGTCTCGGCCGGAAGCGCGTGCACCTCGGGAAGCCCTGAGCCTAGCCACGTACTGGCTGCCCTGGCTATGAACGGGCAGTGGCGAAGAGGAGCGGTCCGCTTCTCCTTGGGCATCTCGACCACCGGTGAGGAGATCGACCGAGTGCTCGAAATACTGCCACCCTTGGTGGCGGGGCTGCGTACACCCGGCGGGCGGGGCCGGGGGGATGGGCAGAATGAGAAAACGAACCGCGCGCCGCTGGAGGCAGAAAAGTGAGCGCTACCACGTATGGTCCCCTTATCCTCGACGTGCTGGCCGGGGTGGGCGCGCTGTTGGTTGGAATTGGGGTTTTCGTGGGAATGCTAGCGCTCGCTAAGACCGCGGCACGCTTGCGAACGACGCTGGACGGCGTCGACCGGCAACTCGAGAAGGTCGGTACGCCCGTATCGAATACCCTTACGCACGTCGACGAGGCCACCAGATCGCTGGAGGATTCAGCTGCAGCGCTCTCGCGCACCGTCGACTTGGCGAAAAACGCCGTCGTGCCGTCCATCGTCAACGTGGGCGCGACGCTGGGGGGACTCACCGCGGGTTTACGCCGTTTGGTTATTGGAAAAAGTCCGAAAGGCCAAGGAGCAGGTAACGATGAGTAAAGGCAACGGCGGAGGCGGTGGATTCATCGCCGGTCTTGTTATCGGCGCAGTCGTGGGCGGCGTCGCAGCCGTGCTTATCACACAGGAAGAGACGCGCGACCGGCTGGCTGGAAAGGCTCGTGAGGCCGGCCGTTTTGCCAGCGATGCAACCGGCGACCTGCGGGGCAAGGTCAACGATGTGAAATCCCAGTGGCAATCGAGCGTTTCGGACCTCTACGAAAGAGGGCGGCAAGTCGTCGAAAGCGCGCGCGCCAACATCGACGCGGCGGTCGTGGAAGGGCAGGCCACAGCCGATGCAACGCAGGAAGAGTTACAGCGAAAAGCCGAGGAGTAAACATTGGACATCAAGGTAAGCGTGCGTGAAGCACCCGGAGATTGTTACGTCGTCGATCTCAGTGGAGAAATCGACGTCTATACGTCGCCGAAGGTAAAAGACGCCATTGGCGGACTGATCGATCGCGGCGTTTATCACTTGGTCATCAACCTCGAGAAGGTGCGGTATATCGACTCTACCGGGCTGGGCGTTTTGATCGGCGGGCTCAAGCGAGTCCGCGAACACGGCGGCTCGGTTAACCTGGTTTGCACCAACCCGCAAATCAGGAAAATCTTCGACATAACGGGCCTCGTCAAGATCTTCGGCATTTTCGATAGCGAGGACGCCGCGATGAAAGCTTTGGTGTGAATCAG
Source organism: Candidatus Babeliales bacterium (assembly GCA_035654155.1). Taxonomy (GTDB): domain Bacteria; phylum Vulcanimicrobiota; class Vulcanimicrobiia; order Vulcanimicrobiales; family Vulcanimicrobiaceae; genus Cybelea. The sequence goes on along the minus strand of DASRXM010000020.1, from coordinate 12,395 downwards.
GCGATTGAGAACGCCGCGCCCGAGCTCGTCGAGCTTCGCATTCCAGCTCGGGCGGAGTGGGTTGCCCTGGCGCGGCTCGCGGCGGCGACCGTCGCCAACCGGCTGCGCTTCTCGATTGAAGAGATCGAAGACGTAAAACTCGCCGTTGCGGAGGCCTGCACGGCGGTGATCCAACACGAAGGTCACGGAGAATTCATCCAGTTGCACTGCGAAGCGACGCGGGATTCGCTGCGCGTGCGGGTGCACGATAGCGGCCGTCATGACATCGTATCCGATTCTGCGCGCATGAACTTCGACGAAGCTCGCATCGCGGGGCTCGGCATTTTCCTGATCCGAACCCTGATGGATGAGGTCAGTTACGACGTGCATCCCCAACACGGAACGGATTTGCTCATGGTGAAGAGGTTGGTCGGCGCGCCGGCGTAACTCGTGACCCCGATCTCGCTGCGATAGATGACCGAGCGTGACGAAGCGCGCCCCGATCGCGAGCGGGCGCGTAGCCTTTTCGAGCGCTTCGTCGTAGCACGGCAACGCAACGCCGAACAGCCCGGACGGCGCGACACCGAATACGAGCGGCTGCGCGACGAACTGGTCGTCGCGCACCTCAATTTGGTGCGATTTCTCGCAGTGAGATTCGCCAACCGCGGCGAGCCGCTGGACGATCTGCTACAGGTGGGGACCGTCGGATTGCTCAAAGCCATCGACCGTTTCGATTTGGAACGCGGCGTCGAGTTCACGACCTATGCCACCCCGACGATTGTCGGCGAGATCAAGCGCTATTTTCGGGACAAAGGCTGGGCGGTAAAAGTTCCTCGGCGGCTCCAAGAGCTCAATCTCGCGGTCAATCGCGCCAGCGACAAGCTCGCCATCGGGCTCGGCCGCAGCCCCACCGTCGCCGAGCTGGCCGAGCACCTGCAAGCCGGCGAAGACGAGATCCTGGAAGCGCAAGAACTGGGACAAGCCTATAACATGCTCTCCCTCGATAGCGAGGTCTCCGGCGAAACCGACAAAAAATCGCAAACGCTCGCCGACACCGTCGGCGTATCGGACCCGGCTTTGGAGCTGCTCGAAGACCGCGCCAACCTCGAGCGCGCCTTTGCGGTGCTCACCGGTCGCGAGCGCGTCATCATTTATCTGCGGTTTTACGAGTCGATCTCGCAGACCGAGATCGCCAAGCGCCTCAACGTCTCGCAAATGCACGTTTCGCGCCTGCAAGCCAAGGCGCTCGAAAAGCTCCGCGTCGTTCTGGCGGAGTAAGACGATACGCCCCCCACGGACCCCATGAGCGCGGTATTCCGCTTCGGAGATGCTCGCGCCGGACGAACATCCTGTTTTGTCCGAAAATCGAGACGCTCCTCAGCCGGAACACCGGCCTCATGGGGTCCGTGAGGGGGCGTATCGTAGAATAGGGGATTGTGAAAAGCCAGGAGCTGAGGCAGGCGTGGATCGACTTCTTCGTGGGCAAGCAGCACAAGCTGCTTGCGCCGGCGACGCTGGTTCCGCCGGAGATGTCGACGACGCTCTTCACGATCGCCGGAATGGAGCAGTTCGTTCCGGTGTTTCTCGGCGAGCAGCCGGCGCCCGCGCCGCGGGTGGTAACGGTGCAGCGCTGTTTGCGGGTAGCCGGCGCTAAGAGCGATATCGAGAGCGTCGGGCGCACCGGGCGGCACGGGACATTCCTGGAGATGCTCGGGAATTTCAGCTTCGGCGACTATTACAAGCGCGAAGCGATAGCTTGGGCTTGGGAATTCGTTACGCAAGTGCTTAGGTTGGATCCGTCGCGCCTCTACGCGACGGTGCATACCGGCGACGACGAAGCCGAGAGGATCTGGACTCACGAAGTTGGGCTGGCGCCGGAACGCGTGACGCGCTTCGACGAGGAAAACTTTTGGACGATGGGCGCGACCGGCCCGTGCGGTCCCTGTACGGAAATCTTTTACGATACCGGTGCCGCTTATGCTGCCGGTGCCAGCGATACCGGGCCCAATCTCGGCAGCCGTTACGTCGAAATTTGGAACATCGTCTTTCAACAGTACAACCGGTCGGCCGACGGCCGGCTCGAAGAGCTGCCGCGCAAGGCGATCGATACCGGCGCGGGTTTCGAACGAATGCTAGCGATCTGCAACGGCGTGGCGTCGATGTATCAAACCGACCTTTTCACCGACGTGGTCGCCGCGCAGCCTCCCGTTGGTCGCACCACGCTTGCGCCGCAGGAGCAAAGCGCACGCCGCAACATCATCGCCGATCACATGCGCGCTGCGACGTTTTTGATCAACGATGGGGTCTATCCATCGAATACCGACCGCGGCTTCGTGCTGCGGTTCTTGATTCGCCGCGCGATTCGTAACGGAAAGCTGCTCGGCTATCCCGATGGTTTTCTGGCGCCGCTCGTCGGCGCGGTGGTGCGCTCCTTCGAGTCCGGTTATCCCGAACTGCGAGAAAGCGCGCCACGGATCGCGTCGGCGCTGCGCACCGAAGAACAGATCTTCGAACGAACGCTGGAGCGCGGAATGACGATGCTCGATCGCATCATCGACGATGCGCTCGAGCGCGACGATCGGACGATCGGCGGTTCGGAAGCTTTCACCCTCCACGACACGTACGGCTTTCCGGTCGAGCTCACGCGCGAGATTGCGGCCGAACGCGGCGCAATGGTCGATACGCTGGAATTCGAGCGGTTGATGGATCGGCAGCGCGAACGCGCGCGAGCCGATGCGGCAGCCAAACGCGACGTCGTGGAGGTCGCGGAGCTGCCCGCGCTTCGCAGCGATTTCACCGGCTACGATGAGGGGCTCGAGTCGGACGGACGCGTTCTCGCGATCCTCAAAAACGGCGACGCCGCAACCTCGCTGGCGGCGCGCGAGGAAGGGGCGCTGATTCTCGACCGCACGTCCTTCTACGCCGAGCGCGGTGGACAGATCGGCGACCGAGGCGCGATCGTAGCCAAGGGCGCAGAGTTCGAGGTGCGCGACACGCAGTATATGGGCGATGCGATCGTCCACCACGGTGCCGTAGTTCAGGGTGCCTTTGCCGTCGGCGACTCGGTCCTGACCAGCGTCTCAGCCCGATGGCGCCGGGAAATCCGCCGGCATCACACGTCCGCGCACCTGCTGCAGCGCGCGCTCAAAGACGTCCTCGGCGAAGACGTCAATCAGGCCGGCTCGTGGGTGGGCATCGATCGGATGCGGTTCGATTTCCGCTGGCCCGGCGGTGCGCTCAGCCCGCAGCAGAAGCGTGAGGTGGCGCGGCGCGTGAACGAAATGATTCGCGACGACGCGCATCTGGTGACGCGCGTACTGCCCATCGAAGAGGCCAAGAAGACCGGCGCGATCTGGATGGCGGGCGAAAACTACGGCGAGATGATTCGCGTCGTGCAGGCCGGCCCATCGATCGAATTCTGCGGAGGAACGCACTCGCATTCGACCGGCGAGCTCGGCATGTTCGTGATACTTTCGGAGTTCTCGATCGGCAGTGGAATTCGACGTATCGAGTCGTGCGTCTCCGAAGCAGCCGAAGAATACACCGCCGCACAAAGCGATCTGATCGGCTCGCTCTCCTCCGCCTTGGCCACGTCTCCGGACGAGCTGCACGAGCGCGTCGAACGCATGCAGCGCGACGTGAAGGATTTGCAAGGGGCGCTAGGTCAGCTGCGGGCGAGGCTCGCGGCAACCGAGGCGGAGTCTTACGTTCAAAAGGCCGAGCGAAGCGGCGACCGGGCTTTCGTTGGGGCGGTCGTGCCCGAGGCAAATGCGGAGTCGCTGCGCCACCTCGGAAACGCCATCCGTAACCGTCTGCGCAGCGGTGTCGTCGCGCTGGCCGGAATCGACAACGGAAGCGTCAGTCTGCTGGTAAGCGCCAGCGACGACCTCGTGCGCGCCGGCGTGCACGCCGGCAATCTCGTCAAGCTTGGAGCACCGCTGGTGGCTGGGAAGGGAGGCGGGCAAGCGGGACAAGCGCAGGGCGGTGGCTCGAATCCGGATGGTGCCGAAGCCGCGGTACGCGCTATTCGCAACGCGGTCTTAGCATGACACTACGCGCCGCTCGTGCGGTGCTGATGTTTTGGCTGCTCCTCGGCGCCGGGTCGCAATCGCTCGACTCGCAGTACGTGCTGCAGCGTTACGCGTCGGCACTGGAGAGCGCGCTCGCGCCCAAGGTCGTGGTGTACGCCTATACGGTTTCGCAAGTCGGCCCCAGCAACATCGAAGAGCGCCATCAGATTTACCGTAGCGGTAACGACGTGCGCGACGAAACCCTTTCCGTCGACGGGATCGCGCTGACGCACAAAATCGTGCAGTTCTTTCACCGCCCGGAACGGTACACCGTCGAGCGCTTCGCTCCGCGCAGCGACGCCTACGAGCTGCTCTTCGTCGGAACCGCGCGCGACGGCCGTCATCTCGATTACGTCTACGAAGCGACCCCGTTGGATCACACCGCGGGCGCCGCGATCGACCGAGTGACGATCGACGGCGCAAACTTTCTGCCGCGCGTCGTGCACTTTCACAGCGGCGGCCTCGACGTGACCGGAAGCGGCGAGATTCAGTTTGGCTCGTTTGGAGGGTATTGGATGCCGGTCAGCGCTTCGGCGCAAGCGGTCGTCAAGGGAAAACCGGCGCGCGAACGCATTGTTTGGAGCGAGTACGCGTTCCCCGCGAGCTTGCCGCCCTCGACGTTTCAACCGCCCAAACCGCTGCCGGAGTCGACCACCCCTCCACTATGAGGTTACGGCTTCGGCCCGCATACGTCGCCGGGTTGGTTGCGTTTGCCGTGATCGCGCTGTTTTCGCATCTCCGTGCGAGTCCATACAACAACTACGTTCTCTTAGCGCAAGCGTTCTTGCACGGACGCGTCTGGATCGATTGGCCGGGCACGTACATCGATGCGCTGCCATACGGCGCTGGGGGACACTATTACGTCATCGAAGCTCCGATGCCGGCGCTGCTGCTGTTGCCGTTCGTCGCCATCTTTGGCGCGCATACGAATCAGACGGTTCTGGCCGCCGTTCTGGCCGCCGTCGCGATCGGTGCCTGCTGGGAGCTTGGCGAGCGCTTCGGCTTGCGCCGATCGAGTAATGCTTGGATTTGCGGATTCATGCTGGCCGGTACCGACCTGTTGTGGTGCGCGGTGCTCGGCGACGTGTGGTTTATGGCGCACGTTTGCGCGGTATGTTTCACGATGCTCGCGCTAGTCGAGCTGGCCGGTAAGCGCCGCGCCTGGCTGGTCGCGCTGTTCGCAGCCTGCGCCTTCGAGTCGCGCTTCTCGATGGTTGTGGCGCTGCCGGTCTATGCGTATCTGTTGGTCGTTTTGTGTCATCCTCAGCGGAGCGCCGGGGCCGCTGTCACCCTGAGCGGAGCGAGCGAGAGCGAGCGTAGTCGAAGGGCGAAGGGCGAAGGACTTGCCTCCTTCGCCACCGTCCTCGCCGTCGTTGCCGTGCTGTGGGTGCTTTACAATCAAGCTCGCTGGGGAACGTGGAGCGACGTCGGATATACGACCTGGTACCACCAAGATCAAGTCGGAATGCCGACCGGCTCGCCGTTTCGCCTGCAGTATCTGCCGTACCAACTCTGGTCGTTCTTCGTTCAAGCGCCGACGCAGTTGTCTGCGTTCCCCGGCTTGCGTCCCGAGTTCTCGGGAGTCGCCCTGACGTGGACTTCGCCGGCGCTGGTGCTCGCGCTGCTCGCGCGCACTCCCATCAGCTGGGTTGTCGCCCTTTGGGTTGCGGCGCTGCTGACCGCCATACCGAATTTTCTTTACTACGTCAACGGCTTCGCCCAGTTCGGCATGCGTCACGCGCTGGACTTCGAGCCCTTTTTGGTAGCGCTGATGATGCTCGGCATTCGCGACCGCTTTCCGGCATGGGGAAAAGCGCTGATCGCGTACTCGGCGGCCGTCGGCCTTTGGGGCTGTTGGTACTGGCTAGTCTTCGTGCGGCCGGGCGCTTGAAACAACCGGCTTCGAGCCTCGTAGAAATCACATGAGCAGGTCGCCTCAGTCGACGGCGCGACTCGCCGGGCTGTTTTATCTGATTACGTCGCTAACCGGCGGATTTGCCGAATTGTTCGTGCGCGGCAGGGTCTTCTTTCCAACTGACGCCGTGGCGACCGCGCACAGCATCCTAGCATCCGAACCGTTCTATCGGTTGGGTTTCGTCGCCGACATCATCGGCGGCGTTGCCTATACCGTCGTGACGCTTCTTCTCTACGAGCTGTTACGGCCTGTCAGCCGCAGTCTCTCGTTGCTTGCGGCGTTCTTCAGCCTGGTCGGCATTGCCATCGGCGGCATCGACGCGCTCGGCCACCTTGCGCCGCTGTTGCTTTTAAAAGGCGCCCCCTACCTGAAGGTGTTTAACACCGGACAGCTGCAGGCGATGGCGCTGCTGGCGCTCAAGCTGCACGCACAAGGCTACCTCATCTGCCTGGTTTTTTTCGGATTCTACGAGCTTATGCTTGGCTACCTTATCTTCAGATCGAACTTCCTGCCGCGAGCACTCGGAGTTCTGGTATCAATCGCGGGCCTGGCTTTCGTAACCAATAGCCTGACGGCGTTTCTCGCGCCCTCGCTGGCGCACATCTTGAGCGTATATATGCTCGCACTCGACGGCATCGGCGAAATCTCGCTGATGCTCTGGCTCCTCGTGCTCGGCGTGAACGTCGCGAAGTGGGAGCAGCGAGCTCACGCGACGAGCGCGTCGTAGGCGGCGCGCAACGCGCCGGCCTCGCGAACCGGCGCACCACAGGTTCCGGTGACGCAAACGTAAGCCGCGGGCGCAACCGGCATGCCGAGCTCCGCAGCATCGGCCGGCGAGAGCGTTCGGATTGCCGTAAAGGGCGCCGGAAGCCGCAGCGCGGCTTCGCGAAATTCATCGGTTGCGGCGGCCTCTCCAACGATGCGTACGCTGAGCTCCGGGGCGAGATAGCGTCGCAGGGCGCGCGCATACGTTGCCGCAAACGGGCCGGCGGATTGCGAGTTCCCCGAGTAAAGCGCAAGCGTGGATTGCGCGGGCTCGCGATAATCGGCGCGACCGGTCAACGCGCTCAGGCGGATTAGCGCGTCGGCAAAGAGACCGTTTTCAATAATCGGCCGATCCGGAAGAGCAAGCCGCCCCAACGCCTCGTCGCCGGGAAGGCGATCGTAAAAACCGCCGCCGGGCGCCGCGAATTTCTCGATGACCGTGTCGGCAAGCGATTGGGCGCGGTCGAGAAATCGCGGTTCGCCGCTAACTTCGTGCGCGTCGAGTAAGGCTCGCAGATAGGCAACGTGATCGACGAACAAGCCGCGCACGTCGGGAGCGCCGCCGAGCGGGAGGACGTGATAGAGCATTCCGTCGGGTGCCGTCAACAAAGCTGCGACGTTGTCCAGCGTCTGCAGCGCCTCGCGCAACACGGCATCGTCGTCGAGCGCGCGCGCCGCCAAGCATTCGGCTCCGGCCAGCGCGCAGGTCCAATTGGTATATGAGGTGCGATCGACATAGGGCGACTCGCGTTTGCGCCGCTCTTCCAACGGCAGCTCGTAATAGGCTTCGTCGGCATCTTGACTGCCGCCGAAGAATCCGGTCTGCGGGTCGCGCAGGACGCGGCGAACGTATCCGAGCGCGGACACCAGCGTCGCCCGAAACTCATCGGTCGGCGCGTAGAGCACGAGCACCGCGAGCACGCGCAGCAATCCGGCGTGATCCTCGGCCATCTTTTCGAAGTGTGGAACGCTCCAATCGCGCGTGGTCGAATAGCGAAAAAAACCACCTTCGACGTGATCGTACATTCCACCGCGCCCCATGGCGAGCATCGTTCGCGCCGTCATGTCATGGAGCGTCTGATCCCCCGAGTAGCGCCACTCCGAAAGCAAAAACTCGTGCACCTCGGGCTGCGGAAACTTCGGTGCGTCCCCGAAGCCGCCGTATTCCTCGTCGAACGATTGCTTGAGAACTTCGATGAGGCCGGCGATCGGGGCGTCGTTGAGCTGGCCGCCGTCAGCTTCGAGGCGCTGTTTCGCGGACTCGCGCAGTTCCATCGACCGCTGCGCGATCTCGGGCTTGCGCTCGTCGTAGAACCTCGCGATCTCATCCAGCGCGCGACGCATCTGCTCCGGTGGAAGATAGGTTGCGCCGGCCAGCGTCGTTCCATCGGGCGCAAGGAATGCCGTGGTCGGCCAGCCTCCCATGTTGTAGCGCGCGTTGATGTCGGGGCGCCGGTCGTTATCAACGCGAATTGGAACGTAGCTGCGATTGACGGCACCGATTACATCTGGATCGGAATACGAGGTTTCATCCATGACGTGGCACCAATGGCACCACACGGCGGAGATCGAGAGCAGGATCGGCTTGTCTTCGGACTCTGCGCGCGCGAACGCATCCGGGCCCCAGCTCATCCAAGCGATCTCAGCGGCTCGGTTGGGCCGCGGCGAGAAACGAAACTCACTCATCGCGATCGGATGCTCCTCGCAGGAACGACGTGCCATACATCACGGCCACCAACGCATACAGCGCGAGCCCGGCGATGCCTGCCGCGTCGAACCTTCCGGCGAGCGTTAACGCAAAATACGCGGCAAAGGCCAGGCTGACGGCCGCGTACCGCCGATGCGCGCGTTCGTCCATGCCATAAACTTGATGCGCGTAGAAGCCGCCGGGCGAGCGACTGCGGCGCCACGCGAGTGCGGCGATGCCGACGGCGATCGTCAAACCCGCGATACTCCAGATCATCGCGGTCTAAGAGTACCGTGCAACCGCGTCGAACGCCAAACGCTGATGGCGTCTCGTACCTCGACAACGCGCCCTGGGTCGCTCGCGACCTACCGCAAGAAGCGCGACTTCGCTCAAACCCCGGAGCCGAGCGGCCGCAAGGCAACGCGCAAGGGCTCGTTGCGCTTCGTCGTCCAGATGCACCGCGCTACGCGGCTGCATTACGATTTTCGTTTGGAGGCTGACGGCGTGCTGGCATCCTGGGCGGTTCCCAAGGGGCCAACCCTCGTGCCCGGGGATCGCCGGCTCGCGATGCACGTCGAGGATCATCCGATGGACTATAAGGATTTCGAGGGAAACATCCCCGAGAAGCAATACGGCGCCGGCAACGTGATCGTGTGGGATCGCGGCACCTACACGCTTGCCGAGGGCAACGATCCCGCCGACGAGATCGCGAAAGGCAAGATCAAATTCATTCTTCACGGCAAGAAGTTGCGCGGCGAGTTTACGCTCGTCAAGATTAAGGCTCGCGAGGGCGAGCACGGCGAGCCGTGGCTGCTGATCAAGGACCGCGACGAGTATGCCGATCCGAACTACGATCCGGCCGACCATCCCGAATCGGTCAAGAGCGGCAAGACGCTCAAGGATGTCGCCGCCGACCCCCGGGCGCGAACATGGCAGTCCAAGCCGAGCGCGCGCCACGCTACCGCGCCGCGACCTCGCGCGCGCGCAAGGCGCGATCCGATTCCGCATCCCAAGTCGCTGATGCTTGCGACGCTCGTCGCCGAGCCGTTCGACGATCCCGCCTGGCTGTTCGAGATCAAATGGGACGGTTATCGAGCGCTCTGCACCGTCGAGCAAGATAAGTTTTCGCTCGTCTCGCGCAACGGCCTCGACATGTTGCGGCGCTTTCCCGACCTCAAGGAGCTTGCCGGAGCGTTTGCGAGTGTGCCGGTGGTCGTCGACGGCGAGATCGTGAGCCTGGATGCGAAGGGAAAGTCGGAGTTTCAGCGCTTGCAGGAATCGCAAAAGAAACCGGCGGGCTTAACCTATGCGGTCTTCGATCTGCTGTACGCCGACGGTACCGACCTGCGCTCGAGGCCGCTCGAGGAGCGCAAAGCGCTGTTGGAACGGCTGATTCGCGACGATTCGCTCGTGCTGTACTCCAAGCACGTCATCGGACAGGGCAAAGCGCTCTTTGACGTTGCGCGCAAAAAAGACCTCGAAGGGATCATCGGCAAGAAGCGTGACTCCACGTATCAGGAGCGGCGCAGCCGCGACTGGGTGAAGATCAAGACCGGCTACGAGCAAGAGTTCGTGGTCGGCGGTTGGACCGAGCCGCAGGGCAGCAGGAAAGGTTTCGGCGCGCTGCTGCTTGGTGTCTATGAGGGGAAATCGTTGCAATACGTGGGTTCGGTCGGCACGGGCTTCAGCACCAAAGTTCTGCAGCAACTCTACGAGCGACTGCGTCAGCTCGAGCGAAAGACGACACCGTTTGCCAATAAAGTCGACGCGAACGCGCCGGCGCACTGGGCGTCGCCCGAGCTAGTCGTGGATGTTCGCTTCTCCGAGTGGACGCGCGACCGCTATTTGCGTCAGCCCGCATATCTCGGCCTGCGCCCGGATAAATCTGCGAACGACGTCGTCGCCGAGCTTCCGGCACGCGGCTGATGGCCGAGCAGCGCGTCAGCGCCAAGGTGGGCTCGCGCACCCTTTCGCTATCGAACCTCGATAAAGTCTTGTGGCCGAAAGACGGCTACACCAAAGGCGATCTCATCGAGTACTACGAGCGAGTAGCGCCGTACGCACTCCCGCACCTCAAAGGAAGGCCGCTGACGCTTCAGCGCTATCCCAATGGAATCGACGCGCAGGCGTTCTTCGAAAAGCAGATTCCGCGCGGTACGCCCGATTGGGCCGGCCGCGTGACCGTCCTCACGCCGGGCGGTTCGCGCAGTCAAGTCACGTTTGTCGTTTGCAACGATGCGCCAACGCTCGTCTATCTCGCGAATCTCGCGACGATCGTGCTGCACGTGTGGACTTCGCGGATGCCGGCGCTCGAAGAGCCGGATTTTGTGATCTTCGACTTAGATCCGGGAGAGAAGTGCACGCTGAAAACGCTTGCAAGCGTCGCGCTCGCGATTCGCGAGCTGCTCGGCGAAATCGGATTGCGGCCGCTCGTCAAAACGACGGGCGGTTATGGCGTGCACGTCATCGTTCCTCTGGGGCCGGGCTACTCGTACGATACGGCCAAGGTTTTCGCCGAGATTGTCGCGCGTCGAGCCGCTGCGCAGCTCGGCGACTCGACAACCCTGCAGCGAACGGTCGCCAAGCGGCCGCAAGACGCGGTCTACATCGACTACGTGCAAGTCGGACAGGGTAAGACCATCGTCGCACCATATTCGGTGCGGGCGCGCGACGGGGCGCCGGTCTCGACCCCGCTGCACTGGAGCGAGGTTGAAGCGTACGCTCGCCGGCGCGCCGGCCCGCTGCCGGCCGACGTTTTCGCGGCGCTCTCGATGGCGACCACGCCAAAGCGGCTCGAGCGCGAGGGCGACCTATGGGGGCCAAAATACTGGAAAAAACAACGGTTGGAGCCGGCCCTGACCAAGGCCCGGCGCTTGTGGTAGGCATGTGCCTTGGGTAGAATAGTCGGGCTATGGCGCATGCAATTTGGTCGGGATCGATAAACTTCGGGCTCGTCACGATTCCCGTGAAGCTCTTCACGGCGGTTAAGACCGACGAGCTTTCTTTCAATCTGCTTCACGCTAAGGACGAAGGGCGCATCAAGTACGAGCGCATCTGCAGCATCGACGGCAAAGAAGTGCCGTGGGACGAGATCGTCAAGGGCTACGAGTACGAAAAAGGTCAGTACGTCATCTTGACCGACGAGGATTTCAAGAGGGTCAACCCCGAGGCGACCCAGTCGGTCGACATCCTGGAATTTGTCGAGCTCGACAAGATCAATCCGATGCTCTTCGACAAACCTTATTATCTAGAGCCGACCAAACAAGGGCGCCACGCCTATGCGCTCTTACGCGAGACCCTCGAGCACACCAACCGGGTCGCGATCGCCCGCGTTGTCATTCGCACGAAAGAGTACATCGCGGCGGTGAAACCGATCGACGGAGCGCTGGTGCTGGAGCTGATGCACTGGGCGAGCGAAATCATCGCGCCGAGCACGCTCGAAATTCCAGAGCGCGAGAGTCTTCCGGACAAAGAGATTAAAATGGCGCGCATGCTGGTCGACACGATGAGCGTCGAAGAGTTCGAGCCGGAGAAGTTCGCCAACAAATATCACGACGAGCTCTTGACCATGATCGACGCGCGCGCCGCGGGCAAGGAGCTGCCGAAGCCGAAGAAAGCGCCGGCGCGAGCGAAAGTGGTCAACCTGATGGACGTTCTCGCGCAAAGCCTCGAGGAATCGAAGAAGCGTCGCGCTTCCGGCAACGGCAAAGCGTCCGTCACTAAACGACGCAAGAAAACCGCGGCGTAGCTCTGGGCGGCAATCCGTCGAAGTGATGCGTCATCCGCAGCCAGAGGTGACGGTGACTCGGGGATAGGATACCGTATTCCGCGTCAAGCGTAATTGGGATCGAAACGCTTTCCCGACCGGAGTACGCCGTAGGCTAAGACCAACAGCTTGCGCATAACCGCGCCGATGACGAGGCGTTTGTGTTTGCCGGCTGCGGCGAGCCGATCGGCAAAGCCCCGCAAGATGGGATTG
>DASRXM010000019.1:0-14502 GCA_035654155.1 Candidatus Babeliales bacterium | reverse complement strand
ACTACGTCCCCGACCTCGCGACCCAAGTTCCTTCGCTGCGCAACGGCGGCATCAGTCCCGACGGCAAGCGCATCGTCGTGCATCTGCGCCGCGGCGTCGTTTGGGCCGACGGCGAGCCGCTCACTGCGGCGGACTGGATCTTCACCTATCGCGCGGTCACCAACTCCGCTAACAACGTCAAGACCCGCTACGGCTGGGACGCGATCGCATCGGCGAGCGCGCCCGACCCTCACACGATCGTCATTCGGCTGCGCCAGCCCAACGTCGCCGTGCTCGGCATTCTGGCATTCGGCGGCGCCGCCTATCCGCCGTTGCCGGCGCACCTGCTCGCCAAGCTTCCGAATCTTAACGCCGCCGGCTTCAACGATCACCCGCTTTCGAGCGGGCCGTATCTTCTGCGCGAGTGGAATCACGGTTCGTCGCTGGTTTTCGTTCCGAACCCGCGCTACTTTCGCGGCCCACCAAAGCTCAAAGAGGTGATTTGGAAGGTCGTTCCCGACGTCAACACGCTTTTCAACGAGCTTGCGACCCACGAGATCGACGTCTATCCGAACGTCAACCCCAATGCGATCCCGCGGCTTGCCGGGATCGCCGGCATCCGAGTGGACCGGGGGATGATCGCCGATTGGCGTCATCTCGGAATGAACGTCAGCCGCCCGCAGCTCGCCGACGTGCGCGTGCGGCGCGCAATCGCTGAGGCCGTAGACTGGAAGCGGATCAACGATACGGTCTTTCACGGCATCGACGAGCTTGCGGTTTCCGACGTCTTTCCGCAATCGTGGGCGGCGCCGTCGCTGCCATCCTATCGTTACGATCCCGCCGACGCCAAGCGACTTCTCAATGCGGCTGGCTGGCGTTTGGGTCCGGACGGCGTGCTGCGCAAGGACGCGCTCCCGTTGCGGCTCACCATATATGCGACGACCGGACATCAAGAAAACACCGAGTCGCAGGTTCTCATTCAGTCAATGCTGCGCGGCGTCGGCATCGACGTCGTGATCCGCAACTACCCCGGGAGCTATTTGTTCGCAACGGATGGCCCGCTCTACACCGGTAAATACGATCTGGAGTGGTCGATCGAAACCAACGGGCCGGATCCCGACAACTCCGGAGACTGGAACGGCGCGTTCATTCCCCCAAACGGCGCCAACACGTCTTGGCTGAACGATCCGATCGTCAACGCGACCAGCTCCGCCGCTGCAAGCACTTTCGACCTAGCCGCACGCAAACGGCTCTATCAGCGCGAAGAGCAACGCCTGCGCCAGCTCGTCCCTGCGGTGTTCTTCAGCTGGCGAATGAACTACACCGCGATGAACGCCGATCTCAAGAGCTACGTTCCCGCGGCGTTCATCGGCGATAGCTGGAACGCGTGGCAGTGGAGCATTTGAGCGCCGCCTTTGCGCAGGCGCTGGGCGCCCGCGAATCGGCGCGGCTCTTCTTCGAGCCAGCGCGCAGCGGCGTGCTGAGCTGGAACACGCACGCGCCCAGCGGCCGCTTATCATTTCGCCTGCTGCGCGCCGGCAGGCCGGACGGTGACTGGCTCGACTACGCGCAGTGGCATCCGGAGGGCGCCACGTCTTTGAGCCCGGAGCACGAAGGAACCCACGTGGACGTCGACGTCATCAACGCGGCGCAGCCCTTCGACGGAATCGAGATCTATGCGCGCGACGTCGAGTTCGAGTTGCTCGCCTTCTCGTCGCCCGTACGCGCGCGGCCTTCACTACCGTACGCCCGCGATGCGCTTATCCTCGACGTTCCACGCCGGTCGCAATTTGTGGTCGAGGACGAACGCGGCTGGTGCAGTCCGGCGGCACTTTCGATGATCCACGCCTATCACGGCATCGATCAAGCCGTTGCGCAGACCGCCCGCAGCGTCTTCGACCGCGCCTACAACGGCACCGGAAACTGGGCGTTCAACGTCGCGTACAGCGGAAAGCTGGGACTGCGCGGCGTTGTAGCCCATCTCTGCAATTTGGACCATGCCCAGCGCTTGATCGAACGGAATCTGCCGCTCGCGCTTTCGTATTCATGGAGCGAGGGCGAGCTCTCCGGCGCACCGTTGCCGCACTCCGACGGACACCTAGCCGTGCTCTGCGGCTTCACCCGCGACGGCGATTGCGCGATCAACGATCCGGCCGCACCCAAGGTGCGCGTCGTCTATCCGCGCGCCGCGATCGAACGCATCTGGCAGCGCAACCGGGGTGTCGCGTACGTCGTCGCCCCGATCGGCATCGAATACGCCGACGTACTGCAATGCGTTTAGCCGAGATCGAGCGTGCGGTCGTGGGCTGTAAGCGTTGCCCGCGCTTGCGCGCCTATGCCGCACGGATCGCCGCCGAGCGTAAGCTCGCCCATATCGATTGCGAATACTGGGGAAAGCCCGTTCCGGCGTTCGGCGATCCACGAGCGCGCGTGATGTTGGTCGGCCTTGCGCCCGGAGCACACGGCAGCAATCGAACGGGGCGCCCCTTCACCGGCGACGCATCGGGAAACTTTCTCTACCCGGCGCTTTATCGCGCCGGCTTTGCCTCGCAGCCCGAGGCGATCGCGCGTGACGACGGCTTGAAACTACGCGATTGTCTCATCACCGCCGCGGCGCGCTGCGCGCCGCCGCAAAACAAGCCGGCGCCGCAAGAGCTGCGAAACTGCTTTCCCTATTTGCTCGAGGAGTTCGACGCGCTCAAGCACCTGCGCGTCGCGATCGGGCTGGGCGCGATCGGCTTCTCGGCAGTCCTGCACGTACTTCGCGAACGCGGCTTCGCGTTCGACGCCGTAGCGTTCGCGCACGGGGCGGAACTACGGGCAACCAACGGAAGACGAACGATTGCCGCGATCGCATCGTATCATCCCAGCCGCCAAAACACGAACACGGGCAAGCTGACCGTCCGGATGTTCGACGCGATCTTCAAACGCGCTAACGAGTTGTTGCGCGGCCGATAAAAAGGGGCAAGCGCTCCTTCGGCGTAGTGGCGGGGACGATGCAACCGCCAAATATCGTGGTCATACTTGCGGACGACCTCGGCAACGCCGATCTCGGCTACCGCGGCAGCGATATCCGCACGCCCAACATCGATGCGCTGGCTGCCGGCGGCGTAAGGCTCGAGTCATTTTATGGAATGCCCGTCTGCACGCCGGCTCGCGCGGCGTTGATGACGGGACGCTATCCAATTCGGTACGGCCTGCAAACGCTCGTGATCTTTCCCAGCCATACGTATGGCCTTCCGACCGACGAACGGACGCTTCCGCAAGCGCTCAAAGAGCGAGGATATCAAACGGCGCTGGTGGGCAAGTGGCACCTCGGCCATGCCGATCGCAAATACTGGCCTCAGAATCGCGGCTTCGACTACTTCTACGGTAACCTGGTCGGCGAAGTGGATTATTTTACGAAGGAACGCGGCGGGCTGATTGACTGGCAGCGCAACGGCCACTTCTTGCAAGAAGAGGAATACTTCACGACGCTAATCGGCGACGAAGCGGTTCGCATCATCGAAGGACACGACGTTTCCCAACCGCTTTTCCTCTACTTTGCGTCGCTCGCGCCGCACGCGCCCTATCAGGCACCCGCCAACGACGTCGAACGCTATAGCTCCGAGCCGGACGAGCGCCGCCGCACCTACGCGGCAATGATCACCGCACTCGACGATCAGGTCGGGCGGATCGTGGCCGCAGTCGAGGCCAAAGGGATGCGCGACAATACGTTGATCGTGTTCTCGAGCGACAATGGCGGCGCGACCAGCGCCCTCTTCGCAACGGGCGCGCGATCGCAGGAAGAACGCGGCGACGAGGTTGCGGGAAAACTTCCGGCCTCGAACGGCAAACTTCGCGGCGGGAAGGGGTCGCTGCACGAGGGCGGCGTGCGCGTCCCGACGATCTTCAACTGGCCGGGGAAACTCAAACCGGGTATCGTGAACGAGCCGCTGCACATGGTTGACGTGATGCCGACTCTGCTCGCACTGGCGGGTGCCGCCGAGGCTTCATCGCATGCGTTCGATGGGAGGAACGCCTGGGCGACGCTCGCCGACGGCAAATCGTCGCCGCACGAGGATGTCCTGATCAACGTCGAGCCCTTCCGCGGCGCGATTCGCAAAGGGAAGTGGAAGCTGGTCAAAATTCCGCTGCTTCCGGGAAGGACGGAGCTCTTCGATCTCGAGGCCGATCCCGGCGAGCAGAATAACGTGGCCGAACAGTTTCCGGAGATCCTCGCGGATTTAGAAGGCCGGCTTCTGCGCTACGCGCGAGAGGCGAAGACCAGCGAGTGGATCAAGGCGCAGCCGGCCTTTTTAGGTGCGCAAGGAGAAACGATCTTCGATCCGGACTTCGATATCGACGATTCCGGTCTGCCACACGAGAAGACCGTCTTACCGCAATCGTAAATGCAGGTCCCGTAAGAGCTGTTCGGGCACCGGGCCGGGCGCGTCCATCATCACGTCGCGCGCGACTTGGTTCTTCGGAAACGCGATCACCTCGCGAAGGTTCTCCTCGCCGCAAGCGATCATGACGATGCGGTCGATGCCGAGCGCCATGCCGCCGTGCGGCGGCGCGCCGTATTCCAGCGCTCGCATGAAGAACCCGAATCGCTCCTCGACCTCCTGCGGAGTCAAGCCGAGCATCTCGAAAATCTTGCGCTGCTCGTCGGGCTTGTGAATGCGGATCGAACCCGAACCCAACTCGTAGCCGTTGAGGACCATGTCGTAGTGCTGCGCGCGCATCCGTAGCGGATCGCGGTCGATCAGCTCCCAATCGCCCGGCGCGGGCGACGTAAACGGATGATGCGCCGGAATCGGCCGCCCGGTCTCCTCATCAATTTCGAGGTACGGAAAGCCCGTCACCCAGGCGAAGACAAACGTACTCGGATCGCGCAACTCGCAGCGGTCGCCGACCTCGTTGCGCATCTTCCCCGCCACCGCATACGCGAGCTCAGTTTTGTCGGCGAACAGCAGCAACGCATCCCCGGTCTGCGCGGCGAGCGCCGCACGCACGCTCTCGATCTCCGCATCGGTCAAAAACTTTGCGGCCGAAGACTTCACGCCGTCGGCCCCGAGCGCAATCCAAACCATGCCCTTGCCGCCGAACTGCTTTGCGGTTTCGGTCAGCGCGTCGAAGTCGCGGCGGGACAGCGCCGCTCCGCCGGGATACCGAAGCGCCACGATCGCGCCCTCCGACTCAATGGCCGAGCGGAAGACCCCGAACTCCGTGCCGGAAAATGTCGCCGAAACGTCGGCCAGCTCGAGGCCGAACCGCAGATCCGGCTTGTCGAGGCCGTATTTCGCCAGCGCCTCCTGATGCGTAAGCCGCCGGAAAGGCGGCACGTCGATGCCGAGCGCCCGTTGCCAAACGTAGCGCATGCAGGACTCCATCGTTTCGAGGACGTCGTCTTGCGTGCAGAACGACAGCTCGACGTCGAGCTGGGTGAATTCCGGCCCGCGGTCCGCCCGCAAATCCTCGTCGCGCATGCATCGCGCGATTTGCATGTACTTGCCGAAGCCGGCAATCATCAGAATTTGCTTGAGGAGTTGCGGCGACTGCGGCAGCGCGTAGAAACTTCCCGGATGAAGCCGGCTCGGCACGAGATAATCGCGCGCCCCTTCGGGCGTCGACTTGATCATCATCGGCGTCTCGATTTCCAAGAAGCCGCGCGAGTCGAAGAAATCGCGGATCGCCTTCACGATTCGGTGACGCACGCGCATGTTTTGCTGCATCCGGGGCCGGCGAAGATCTAAATAGCGGTACTCGAGCCGAAGATTTTCATCGACCGGTTCGTCGGAGTTCACCTGAAACGGCGGAACCTGCGAGCGATTGAGCACCTCCAGCTCACCGATTGCAACCTCGATGCCGCCGGTTCCAAGCCGCGGATTCTCGGTGCCCGCGGGACGCCGGCGAACCGTACCCTCGACCCGCAGGACGTCTTCGTGGCGCAAGTGCTCGGCCTGTGCGAAGCTGGGGTGCTGGGGATCGAAGACGATCTGGGTGATGCCTTCGTGGTCGCGAAGATCGACGAAAATCAAACCGCCGTGATCGCGGCGGCGATTGACCCAGCCGTAGAGTTCGACCGCGCTTCCTTCGTCGCCGGCGCGCAGCGCGCCGCAAGATACTCTAGCCGCCATTGCCGGCGTCCCGCGCGTCTTTTATGCCGGAGACGTAATAATACTGGAGCAGCAGCTCGCGAGCCAGGCGCGAGCGCTTGGCGCGCCGGTCGAAATACCCGAGCAGATGCGGTATCCGCGTCAGCAGCGAATGGGCGCCAAGAGAAACCGGCGTCATCCCGAGCTTGAGCATGACTTCGAAATTCGGATGCTTGCGATAGAAGCGCGCGGTCGAGCGGCCCGCCAGCCGCATCTTTTCCTTTTGATCCTCATACGCAATCGCTTGGCAGTGATAGTTCACCGCGGCCGGCTCGTAGACAATCTCGATGCCGGCGCGCTGCAAGCGATAGCCCAGCTCCAAGTCCTCGTGGCCGTAGCCGGTGAAACTCTCGTCGAAGCAACCGATGCGCAGAAGATCGGCGCGCCGCACCGATGCATTGCCCGTGAGGAAGTAGAGCCACGAGAGTTTTTTTCGCGACGGCGGATGCAGATGCCCGCGCGAGTTTGGATGATCGCGCTTGAAGACGTAATCTGCGAGATCCTTGACTTGAACTTCGAGTCCGACGACGGCGAGGCCGCTTCGCTCCCGATGACGGCGAAGGTGCGTCGAGAGCAGGTCCGGCGAAGCGAGAATGTCGGCGTCGTTGAAGAGCACGACTTCGGAGCGTGCGGCCGCGATGCCCGCATTGCGCGCCGCGGCGCGGCCGCCGTACGCCCCAGGTAAATAGCGAATTCCCGGATGCTCGGCCTGCAGCTTCGCAAGATGCTCGGCCGTCCCGTCGGTTGAATTGGAATCGCATACCAGCAGCTCGTACCGCGACGGCTCCAGATCTTGCACGAGCAACGTCGGCATCACCTGGGCCAGCGTGTCGATGCGATTGTAGGTCGGAATGACGACCGAGATATCAGGCACGATCTGCACCGTCGAGTAGACCGGCGACGCCCGCAACGATCTCCTCGGCGAAGACCTCGAGCGAACGGCCGTCGGCGCGCGCCGGCTTGCGGACGAGGACGTGCGGCACCCGATAGGGAGACCACTCTTGCGAATTCAGGCGAAAGTAGCGGTGCTCGAACGCGACCACGGTTGGGCGCCGAACCGCGCTTGCCACGTGTGTGGCGCCGGTGTCGACCGTGACGACGACTCGGCCTCGTTCCAGCACGGCGGCCCATTCATGAAACGGGAGCCAGCGCAAGAGCGACGCCACGTTTCCGCTCGCTTCAAAAACGGGAGCAACCGCCTCGCACTCGCGCGCGCACGTAATCACGACCGGAGCCAGCGCGGCCAGACCCGCAACGATGGCGAGCGTGCCTTCCAGCGTGCTTCCTCCGGCGAACCAGCGCCGCCCGAGATGCAGAACGATTGGATCTGCAGGCAGTCGCCGCGCAGGCGCGCGATCCGCCTCGATTACGTCCAAGCGAAGGTCCCACACGCGCCGCTGCGCGCCGGCCAACGCCACGAGGTCGAGCAGCTGCACGACTTCGTGACGGACGACGCGGTGCGGATCTCGATCGCACAAATCCGGATCGGCTTCCGATATCATCATCCGGTTCACCAAAAATCGCGCGGTCAGCCGAGCAAAAAGCCGCCGTTCGTACGTGTAGCCGACGCGCACCGGCGCCCGGGTTGCGCCCACGAGCTGCAGGTCGACGGCGCGCGGCGCAAGCGCGATCGCGACATCGTAGTCCGAAAGACGCGCACCGAAGGCGCCCGGCCGGCTGCCGGGCGGCATGACGATGAGCTCGTCGACGTCGTCGTTGCGTTCCATCACAACGCTGTTGTACTCGCTGGTCACGATCGACAAATGCGCATCGGGATACGACGCCCGGACGGTCGCAATCGCCGGGGTGGAAAGAACCAGGTCGCCGATCCGGTCGGTCCGCGAAAGCAGTATCCTCACGTGCGCAGCGCGCGTTCGAGCTCGTCGAAATAGGCCTCGTTGGCCAGCGCGCGAGCCGTTCGCAGCTCCCCGCGGCGCAGCTCTCGGTCGCCGCTAAGTCCGGCGAGCGCTCGGGCGAAGCGGCCGGCGACGTTGAGCTTTCGCAACCCGAAATGGAAACCTCGTTGCACGGGATTGATTCCGGTCGCGAGATAGGCGCGCCAGTTCGGGTGCCTGCGTACCAACTGCACGGCGGTGCGGGCCTGCGCGCGAGCCCGAGCTTGCATTGCGGACACGGCGGCCGCACGCGGACGCGGCTTGAAGTGGTAGACGAGCGCGGACGGTGCGAAGACCGCGCGGACGCCGGCGGCGCGCAACCGCAACCCTACGTCGATGTCTTCCCAGCCATACTCGGCAAACGATTCGTCGAATGCCCCGACGGCACGAATCGTGGCCAGCGGCACCGACACATTGGTCGTCCAGAAAAAATTGCCGCTGTAGTTCTTGATCGTCCAGATCGGCGGCGGCAGCTCGTCGAGGTCCTCGACCTCGATCGCGCCGCCGCGCACGATTGCGCCGCGACGGCGTGCGGCGGCGCGCAGATGCTCTTCGACGAAGTTCGGAAGCGGCAGAACGTCGTCGTCGATGAAGACGATGCGCTCTCCACGAGCTCGCGCGATCCCTGCGTTGCGGGCACGCGCAAGACCGCCGTTGGCTTGAGCTACCACCGTGAAAGCGCAGGTGGCTCGCCCGCGCGCTTGCTCGATCACGCTGTAAGTTCCGTCACTCGATCCATCGTCGACCAGGACGATCTCGTACGCGTCCTCGGGCAGCGTTTGGTCGAAGCACGCATCGAGAACGCGTTCGAGCAGGGCGGCGCGATTGTACGTGCAGAGCTGAATCGTCGCGCGAATCATGACAGCAGCGACTCCGTGGCGGCGAGGATGCGTGCCTGGTCGAGATGCGCGATGCAGGCGTAATCGGCGCACGCTTCCTTCGTATCGCCGCGGTGGCACGGATACGAAGCTCGGATAATTGCGGTGCGTGGGCCGAGCGGCGCCCATCGGTCCGGAAAATCGGATTGAAAGGGAAAGATTCCGGCGGTCGGGGCGCCGACCGCGGCGGCCACGTGCATCGACCCGGTCGTAATGCCGACGAACCCGCGCGCTTTGCGCGCGAGCGCACCGAAGCCGCCGATGCCGGTGCAGCCCGCAATCGAGACGATCCCGTCGTCGCAAGCGATCCGCGCGATGGCTTGCGTCATCGGCAAGTCCGCGCGCGAGCCGCTGACGAAGATGCGGCAGTCAAAGCGCTCTCGAAGCGCGCGAGCCAACGACGCCCAGCCCTCGAGCGGCCAGATTCCACGACGCGACGCCACCGCGTTGCACGGATTGAGGATGATAAAATCACCTTGGTTGCGGCTGAGTTCTTCCGCCTGGAGTTCGTCGGCGAGCGTCGGCACCAGGCGATAGCGGCGTTCGTCGGTGTCACAGCCGATCGCTCGAGCGTAGTCGAGCAGAATATCCGACCAGTGCGAGGTGACATCGCCCTTCTCGCTGCGCACCACGACGCGATTGGTAAATCGGAACGAGTAGAAACGGCGGGCTTGGCCCACCCGCACCGGAATCCCGGCCAACTCGGGGATTCGTGCGGTGCGCGGCGTCGCCCACGTGACCACGCAGGCATCGTAGCCGCGGGCGGCAAGCCGCTGACTTAGCGCGCCCTCGTCGCCCGCGTCGATCACCACCCCATCGAGGTCGGGTACGCGCTCCAGCACCTCGGCGTGCGCCGGCAGCGTCAGGGCGTCGACCGTCGTGAAGCGCCGATGAAGTGCGCGCGCTACGATCGACGCAACCAATGAATCGCCGATTCCCCCGCCCGCGCAATACAGCAAGGCGCGGCCGGCTTGCGCCGGGACGCTAGCGCTCATCAAATGCCCGCAACAATTCGCGCGTATAAACTGCGTCGAGAAACTGGGCGCGCACGATCGCGCCTGCCCAAGCCGGCAGGATATGGCTGGCGGATAAACCGGCGTACAGAGTGACCAGCCATTCGGGCAGAAGGTAGCGCGCGCGCAGCAGGTTGAGCGTGTGCGCACCGGTCGCCAGGCGCGCTCTCAGGGAGGGATGCTTGGCGACGAACCTTCGAGCCATGCGCGCTTTCTCGACGGCCTTACGCCCCTCGATCGTCAGCGTATTTTGCTCGGGAGGCTTCACGTGCCAGAGATAAGCATCCCATGCAAACTTCCAGCGCATTCCCGCGGCGCGCAAGCGCAAACCCAGCTCGGTGTCCTCCCACCCGTAGAGGTTGAAGCTCTCGTCAAATCCACCCACGCGCGTGAATGCGTCTCTGGAGAGTGACGCATTGCACGTGCAGAGGAAGGCCCGCGAATAGTTTGCCGTTTTAGGTGTAGGGCGAACGGCATACGAGGGAACGTTCAAAATCGGGCCGTTTGCGACAAATCCGGCGCCGGACCGCTGCGCGGCCGCGTGCGCGCCGACCCATCCGTACGGCAGCGCGACGTCGTCGTCGCAGAACAGAAGGTATTTGCCGCGCGCCGCCTCGACGGCGCGATTGCGCGCGCGCGCTCGATTCGGCTGCGGCACCGCAACGTAGCGCAATGCCGTGCCACCCCCCGCATACCGCTCGACGACGCCTCGGGTACCGTCCGACGAACCGTTGTCCGCGACGACCACTTCGAACGCCGGAGCGCCGCTTTGGGCTTGCAACGAAGCAAGCGCGCGTTCGAGGTACTGCGCGCGATCCTTCGTCGCGATCACAACCGAGCATTCCATGTGGAA
This sequence comes from Candidatus Babeliales bacterium, assembly GCA_035654155.1. Lineage (GTDB taxonomy): Bacteria > Vulcanimicrobiota > Vulcanimicrobiia > Vulcanimicrobiales > Vulcanimicrobiaceae > Cybelea. The sequence continues at coordinate 3,744 of DASRXM010000019.1, read as the reverse complement.
CCTCTTAGGCGGCCAACGCGAGCAGCGATTGCGCCATAGCGTCCGATGCGCCGACCTGGTCGCGATAGAGCGCCGCAAGCGCTTGGGCGCGCGACGTAAGCCACGCCGAGTCGTCGTAGGCTTCGAGGGCAACTCGAGCGATTCGGCCCGGCATGGCCGTTCCGTGGACTTCGGCGATCAGCGCGGCGCCCGCGTCGATGTTCGGCTGCGTGTGATATTGAAAACGGCGCGAAACTGCCACCGCAGCCGCCCGTTTGAGCGGGATTCCAACCAGCGGAACGCGGTTGAGGTAGGTGAGCGGACCGTTGATCGCAACCAGCTCGGGCGCATTGAGTGGCGTGATCGTGATGGCAGGCTTGCCGAGGATTGCGAGCTCGATGGTTTTGGTGCCGGGAATCGTGAGAACCAGCCGCGCACGGGTTGCGCCCGCGAGCGCGTTGCGCAGCACCGGAATACGCACGTCTTGCGCAGCGGTCGTCAGATAGTCTCGCCCGCCGTCGCTCACGAGGTGCCCGGTCCGTCCAAACATACGCGGATGTCCACCCCGCTCGATTGCTGCGCGCACTTGCTCGCGCGGCGTGAACGGAGAGATCGCAAATGCAATCGGAAGCTCGGGGCGTTCCCGCAGCATCCGCAACGCCACTGCGAAATAGAACGGGATCAAGTTTGCGATCTCGTACGGCCGCGACCCCGGCATCACGAGAACTCCGTCCGTAGGCGCGTGAGGCTCGGCCGCAGTCGCAGCCTCGTAGAGCGCCCCGTCGACGGCAAGGTTTCCGACGAGCTCGATTCGATCCCGCGCGATACCCCAGGCTGCGAGCTGCTCGACGTTGCGCAAATCGACTGCGAAAGCTCGATCGAAAAGCTTGCTATACCGGCGACGCGAAAATTTATAAGTCGCCGCTCGACCCTTCAGGCGGGCATGCACGCGCGCGGCATGGAGCAGATCGCCGCCGATATACTGCACCAGATCCACCTTCGGCGGCACTTCGCCGAGACGGCCGCCCAGCGCGAGCTTTAGATAGCTCTTTGGCTCGAAGACGGCCGCCCTTGGGAAAGCCTCGCGCACCATCTGCGCCTCGAACCCCGTCGCATAGTCGTCGGGCACCAGAAATACGAACGCTTCCAGATTCGGTTCGCGCCGGTACAACGAGCGAAGCAGCGGGCGCAGCCAGCCGGCGACTTCACCCGGCCCATTAGCGGTCAGCGCTATACGCATGTAGGATGCGCGCAATCAAATCGGTCGTGCTGATCCGCGGTGCGTGGGGGGCAAGCACGATGCGTCCGCCGTGTTGGAGCACGACGGTGCGTTCGGGCAACTCCTCCTCGCGATACTGGTCGCTCTTGACGTGCACGTCGGGTCGAATCCGGTCGAGCAGAACCTCGGGCGTTCGTTCGCCGAAGGCCACGACGACGTCGACGCTGCGTAGCGCGAGCAGGACCGTAGCGCGCTGCGCAAACGTGATAATCGGGCGCGCCTCGCCTTTGATCCGTCGCACCGAATCGTCGTCGTTGAGCCCGACGATCAAGGCATCGCCTTGGGCGCGCGCCCACGCGAGGTACTCGACGTGCCCTGAGTGGAGCAAGTCGAAGCAGCCGTTGGTGAAGACGACGGTCCGGCCTTCTTGACGCAGTTCTTCTCGCCACGCCGCCGCCGCGCCGGCATCGAGAAGCTGCCCAAAGAACCGTGCACCGGTCACGGCGACCAATCGACGAGCGCCAGAATTTCCTCGGGCGATGCGGTCGCGGTGCCGAGTTTCGCAACGACCGCACCGGCCGCGAAGTTGGCCAGCTGCATCGCCTGTTCGATCGGCGCGCCGGCTGCAAGCGCCAGTGAGAGAACGGCGATGACCGTGTCGCCCGCGCCGCTCACGTCATACACGGTGCGGGCGACCGACGGAATCTGGAGGCGCTCGCCGGCACTTCCAAATAGCGCCATGCCGTGTTCCCCGCGAGTAATGACGGCGTAGCGGCAGCCGAGCATTTCCAGCAGGCGCAGGCCGGCCTTTTCCAACCCGGCGTCGTCGAAGAACTCAATGCCGGTAATCGTGGAAGCTTCGGCGGCATTGGGCGCGACGCACGTGATTCCGGCAAAGAGCGCAATGTTCTGCGGCTTGGGATCCGCGAGCACCAGCGGTGCGGCACAGGCCGCCTCGACGATCTCGCGGCAAAGCAAGCCTTTAGCGTAATCGCTCAAGATCACCGCATCGCACTGCGCGGCCCGTTCGCGCACGAACTGCGCGAGACGCTGTCGATCGCTTGCGTGGAGCGACTGCGTTGATTCCCAATCGGCTCGCACTACTTGCTGACTATGCGCGACGATGCGCGTCTTGCGCGTGGTGGGCCGATCGGGAGCAGTGAACACCCCCGAATCATCGACCTGCTCGCCGCGCAGCAGCTCGCGGACCTGCGCGGCGAAGGCGTCGTCTCCCACCGTACCGGCAAAGACAACGCTGGCACCCAGCGCGCGCAGGTTGTTGGCGACGTTGCCGGCGCCGCCCAGCGTGAACGAGTGATCCGCAACCGCCACGACCGGTACGGGCGCCTCGGGCGAGATTCGGGCGACCGTGCCCCAGATCCATTCGTCGATCATGAGGTCGCCGACGACGAGAATTCGACGACCGCGCGCGCGCTCGAACAGCGTGCGCGCGTCGGGCACCATCAGTGCGGGCTTCGGCGTCATCGGATTCCGCCGTCGAAGATCAGCCGCTGCTCCACGAGATCGCAAACGATGTGCGCCATCACTTGGTGGACCTCTTGAACGATTGCCGCATAGCCGTTTGGACCGACCAGCGAATGATCGGCGATCTCGGCAACCCTGCCGCCGCCGTTGCCGGTGAACGCGACGGTGACCGCGCCGCGCCGCTTTGCGGCTTCAAGTGCGAGAACGACGTTGCGGGAGCTTCCGCTGGTCGTCATTCCGATTACCACGTCGCCGGGCCGCGCGAAAGCCTCGACTTGCCGCGCGAAAACGTGATCGTAGCCATAATCGTTGCCGATGCACGTCAGCGTCGACGAATTCACCGAGAGCGCCTCGCTGTGCAGTCCCGGCCGCTCGCGTAAAAATCGCCCGGATAACTCGGCGGCCATGTGCTGCGCCTCGGCGGCGCTGCCGCCGTTACCGCACCACAAGACTTTCTTGCCGTCCCTCAGCGCCGTGGCAATTGCGTCGGCGATGGCGCCGACCTGAGCGCGATAGTGAGGCGCGTCGAGCAGGCCTTGGCGATCGGCGAGCAGCTCGTCGAAATCGCGACGGCCCTGGTAGTTCACGGCTCGATCCAAAACAGCTCCTCGCCCTGCGAAACAAGCTCGCCGTTACCCGGTACGATGCGCGCGATTCTGCCCGCGTCGTCGGATTGAATTTCGTTGAAAAGCTTCATTGCTTCGAGCACGCAGAGCACGTCGCCGGGCTCGACGCGATCGCCGAGCTCGACGTACGCCGGTGCGTCGGGCGACGGCGAGCGGTAGAACACGCCGGTAAGCGGCGCTAGCACTTTGGTGACGTTCGCACTTGACGGCGCCGGCGATTCTTCCGTAACCGGCGCGCCGGCATGCAACGCGGCGGCAGGCTCGCCATCGAACCGGCTGCGGGAAAGCTCGTAGATCGCGTCGCCCAGCCTAACCTTGATCGTTTCGAGGTCGTGCTCGTGCATGATCGCTAAAAGCTCGCGCAGCGTCTGCGTCTCGTCGGGGTAGGCGTCCATTACGACGCGCCTTCTACGGGAAGCGCTGCAAGGACTCTTG
>DASRXM010000018.1:0-19192 GCA_035654155.1 Candidatus Babeliales bacterium | reverse complement strand
CAGCTCATCGAAGAGGGCAAACGCGCGGCGACGGCTCGCAAACAGCGCGCCAGCTGATCGTTTGCGACTCGGGCTCGGCTCGAGTCTTCTCGTCCTCGCATTCATAGCGGTCGGGGTCGGAATGGCGGGGGCATATCCAATGCCTCCAACGCCCATGCCGAAACCAACGCCAAGCGTATCGCCGCCGCCCCCCGCAAACGTCTTGCCCTACGACTCGACACTGCTCTTCGTGCTCGACGATCCGATTTCGTCGCAGGGTTCGAAGCCGGGGGAAGTCGTCCGCGCGCATCTCAAAAACGCAATCGTCGTGGGTAGCCGCGTCATCGCGGCGGCAGGTGCACCCGCAACGATCCGGATCGTCGACGCCTCACCGTCGGAAATTATGGACGTGTACGGCTTCGTCGATATCTTCTTCGAGCCGCTGGCGCTTTCCGACGGCCGCGATTTGCCGCTGCGCGCGCCGGTCTCGCGGCTCGAGCCCAGGATCTCCTCGGGGCATGAATCTACCGTCGCCGCCGAAGATACCGCCGGCGACATCTTCGTACCTTACTATCCGCTCTGGCAGATCATGCGCAAAGGAAAGAATTTCGTGATGGGCGCGGGCTCGGTGATTCCGGCTAAGACCGAAGCGACTTTGACGGCTCAATCGAACGGATCGATCGCGATCGTCACGCCCGCGCCGCCGGACCAGGGCCAACCGGCTGCCGCTACCTTTCCGCTCTCGCCGCTGGCGACGCCCTTCGGACCGGCTGGGACGACGCCGCACTCGCGATCGGCACCGCAGCCTTCGCCCTCGCCCAGCCCAACCGAATCGCCTTCCTCGACGCCTACGTAAAAGAAAGTGAGGTTGCACTCTTGCTCGTTAGAATGACATGTGCGCTTACGATGCTAGCGCTCACAACCGTTCCCGGCTTCGCCGCAATGCCATCGCCGAGTCCAACGCTGCCGCCTGCGCCGCAAGGCACCGAGGTCGCGTTCGTTACGTCGATTCAAAAGGATCTCACGGCGCGCTTCCCAACCGCGCAAGACGCAATCAAGGCCGGATACTTCCGTTACACCAACGAGGATGAAGACGGCGCGATCAGCTACGCAAATCTACAGTGGCAAAGCGGCGACCCGCAGCATCCCAGCCAGCTGTGGTACGACGTCCACGGGAACTTACTCGGGGCCGACTTTTCCGTGCTCCAAAGCGGTTCGCCCGAACCGCCGGCCGTTTGGGGCGTTGACTACCGGCGCTGGATCTCGTTTCGCGAGCACGTCCATTACATTCTCGCCGGACCCAACGGCACCGAGACCTACGGGGCGACCAGCGCTAAAAAGTTCGCCAATGCCGGCGGCAACGTCGACGATCCGCAAGCCGCGACCCTCGTTAAGATGGGAATCGCAAAGAACGTATCCGACGTGAAGCGCGTCTTTTTGTTTCCATCGATCTGGGATCTCATCGTGTGGGTGAAGCCCAACCCCAACGGCGCTTTCGCCGACAAGAACCCGCTCGTCGTTCCGAGCGCAAACGCCGAAAAGGGCGACTAAGGTTCGCTCGCTAGCGGGGCGACGGCGTGGCTTTCGGGATGCAGTAGTTCTGGGCGGCGTTTAGCGCGGTGTCGGCGGCCTTGTCTTCGTTGACCGCGATGATGTCGCGTTGTCCGTCGAAGCGCAGGTAGCTCTTAACGTCTTTCTCGGCGGCAGGCATCTGATTCTCATATGGGTCGAAGCCGCCGAGAGCCGGATGGACCCGGTAAATCGGGTAGGTGAGCATCGCCTGGTACATGCCTTGCAGATCGATCGAAAGCTGACGCTGGTGGTCGTAGGCCGTCTGCAGCTGTTGCGCGGCTTCGTGAATCTGTTCGGCAGCTTTCGGATCGGTCGCCAGCCGGGCGCCGTCGCGAAGCTGGTTGATCGCCGATTGGATCGCCGGCAGCGAGTTCATCAGCACGGTCTCCTGCTTACCGAGCTGATCGCGCACGTGCAGAAACTCCTGGACGTAGTTCGTCTTCGAGAAGAGCGTGTTGAGGTCGTCCAGCCCGACGCTGACGCCGTCGAGCGTGCGATCGTTGGCGAGCATCGGAACCAGGGCGTCGTTGAAGTGCTCGGCGAGCGAGTTGCAGTAGGGCGACGAGATGACCGTGATGATGGTCTTGGGGACTTGCGGGGTCGGCGAGGCCGATGGGGCGGGCAGCATAACGGCCAAGGCGGCCGCTATGAAACGGGTCATTCGTTGGTCCAGTAATCTTTGAGCGCTTTGCCGCGCGACGGATGGCGCAGTTTACGCAATGCTTTGGCTTCGATCTGCCGGATGCGCTCGCGCGTCACGCCGAACTCCTGGCCGACCTCTTCGAGGGTCCGCTGATGTCCGTCCTCGAGTCCAAAGCGTAACACCAGCACTTTGCGTTCGCGCTCGGTTAGGTTTTGCAAGACGTCCTGCATCTTCTCCTTGAGCAGCATTACGGACGCGGCTTCGGCCGGAGCGACGGCCTCCTGATCCTCGATGAAGTCGCCGAGATGCGAGTCCTCCTCTTCGCCGATGGGCGTCTCGAGCGAGATCGGCTCCTGCGAGATCTTCATGACCTCGCGAACCTTTTCGGGCGTGAGGGTCATTGCTTCGGCAATCTCCTCGACGGTCGGCTCTCGCCCGAGCTCTTGCAACAGCTGGCGAGAAATCTTGATCAAACGATTGATCGTCTCGACCATGTGCACGGGAATGCGAATCGTGCGCGCTTGGTCGGCGAGCGCCCGGGTAATTGCCTGGCGGATCCACCAAGTCGCGTAGGTCGAGAATTTGTAGCCTTTGCGGTAATCGAACTTTTCGACGGCCCGAATTAGGCCGAGATTCCCTTCTTGAATCAGGTCGAGGAAGAGCATCCCGCGCCCCACGTATTTCTTGGCGATCGAGACGACCAGGCGCAGGTTGGCCTCGGTTAGCTGCCGCTTCGCCTCTTCGCCTCCATCGACGATTCGAGAATCGGCAGCCCCGTCGCGTCGCGCCTCGAGCTCCCCGGCTTCGATCCGCATCGCCAGCGACTTCTCCTGTTCCATCGAGAGCAGCGGAACGCGCCCGATCTCTTTGAGGTACATCCGCACGGGATCGTCGAGCGACAGGCCGTCGGGGATCGTCTCTTCGGCCTCTTCCTCGCGCTCGGTTTCGGCCTTCTCGTCCTTCTGCTCGTCGACTAGCTCTACGCCGGCAGCCGTAATCTCTTCGAAGAATTCATCGAGCTGCTCGGGGCTGATCTCCTCGAGAACGTCGAACGTGCTGCTGATTTCCTCGTACGTCAAAGAGCCTTGGCTCTTGCCGCGAGCAAGCAGTTTCTTCTTGAGCTCTTCCAGAGTGGCCGGCGGCTCGACTACCGGCGGGCCTCCGCCCTTCTTACGGGCCATCAGATTGTGGTTTCATCTCCTTTACGTTTTCATCCTTATCGCTTCAGCTTCGCGACGAGCGCTTCAAACTCTCCGCGCAAATCCTCCGAAACCGTCTTACCGCTGGCTAGCCGATCGTCAATCAGATCGGAGAGCTCGCGATACCGCCGGCGTTCGTCCTCGAGTTTGAGCCGATCGATCACGCGCTCGAGGTGCGCGCGCCGCTCGTCGGAATCGCCGTACCGAACCGCAGAACTCCGGTCGCGCCGTCCAATCTCGGCGAGAATATCGAGCATTCCTTGATCCTCGGCGAAGAGTCCGAACACATCCCCCGTCGTCGTTACCGCGGCGCCGGCCTCGGCGATCCGCTCGTAAATCCGGCGGTAGACTTCGTTGCGAAAGCGCGATCCGCTGATGCGTTGACCGAACTCCACGACGAGCGAGGGCTCTTCGAGCAAGATGCTCAACACCTCACGTTCGAACGAGAGCGGCTCGACTGACGTGGCTGCATGGCGGCTTGGGGCGTGTGGCCCACTCTGCGGCGCGAAGTTTGTTCGGTCAGCGAGAAAGCGGCTATTCCGAAGGTCGTCAACGTTCACCTGCAGCCGGCCGGCAACGTAGACGCGCCAGCGATCCCATTCCTCTCGCGGCGCTAAACTCCTAATCAACGCTTCAGCTTTCGGCGCAATTCGCGCCGGCGAGTCGAAGCCGGCGCGCAGCCGTTCTATCTCCACGTCGATTCGAAACTGCAAGGCAGGCTTGGCCGCGTCGAGGAGCCCGCGGAACGCATCCGCGCCGCGATTGCGAACGAAGCTGTCGGGATCTTCGCCCGGCGGCAGCAAAGCGATTCGAACCGACGAGCCGGTGTGTTCGATCTCTCTAGACGCAATGTCGACCGCTTTGGTTGCAGCCGCGCTCCCGGCCGGATCCCCGTCGAAGCACAAAAACACGTAATCGGCGTACTTGCGCAACTCGGCCGCTTGCTCTGCCGTAAACGAGGTCCCGAGCGCGGCGACCGCGTTCTCGAATCCGGCTTGATGGAGAGCGATGCAGTCGAGATAGCCCTCGACCACGATCAGCGTCCGGTCGGGCTGCGCGGCGCGGCGCGCCAAGTTGAGCGCGAAGAGATGATGGCCCTTGGTGTAGACCGGCGTGGTGGCGGTGTTGAGATATTTCGGCTCGCCTTCGCCGATTGCGCGCCCGCCGAATGCGATAACCTCGCCGGTCGTCGAGTAAGTCGGAATCATGAGGCGATCCCGGTAAAAATCGTAGTAGCCGCGCTGTCCGCTCTTTACCAGGCCGGCCTTGGCCGCCAATGCGAGGTCGACGCCGTTGCGTTCGAGTTCCCTGACCAAACCGCTCCACGAGTCCGGCGCGTAGCCGAGGCTAAAGCGCTCGACGGTCGCGGCCGAGAACCCCCGCCGGCTGCAGTACGCGCGTGCCTGCGCGCCGGCCGAGTCGGTCAGCATCCGCCCGAAGTAAGCCGCCGCGAGACGATTCGCCTCGTGCATCACTTCGCGCTCGCTGCGCGCTCGTGCCGCGCCCGGGCTCTCGGGCTGTAACTCGACGCCGGCCTTCGACGCGAGCATTCGCACGGCCTCACTGAACGGAACGTTTTCTGATTTTTGCACGAACGTGATAGCGTCGCCGCCGGCGCCGCAGCCGAAGCACTTGAAAAATCCTCGATCCGGATGCACGTGGAACGAGGGCGTCTTCTCGGCGTGGAACGGGCAAAGACCGACCAGATCGTTTCCACGCTTCTTCAGCGGCACGTATGCCCCCACGAGCGTCGCGATATCGGTGCGAGCGCGGATTTCGCTAAGAACGTCCTGGTCGTATCTCACTCTAGGATTTTCGTGATGTCTTAAGAACTTTCCGTTGCGTTAAGCGATCAGGAACGCATGAAGCGCATTTTCGATCCCGTTCATCACTTCATCGAGTTATCCACAGCGGAGGCGCGGCTTCTCGATCTGCCGGTGATGCAGCGACTGCGCCGTTTGCGCCAACTCGGGTTGGCATACCTTGCGTTTCCATCGGCCGAGCACTCGCGATTTACGCACGCACTCGGCGCGCTCGCCATGGGCTCGAGAGCCTTCGACGAGCTCGCTCGGCGAAGTCAGAACTTTTTTGGAGATGCGGCAGACGCCGCGTACCAGCGGCGCCTCGTCCGCGCGGCACTCTTGCTGCACGACATCGGACACGGCCCGTTCAGCCATTCGTGCGAGACGGTGCTCGGAATCGCTCACGAGCAACGCACCAAGGATTTGATCGCGCTTGCGGACGTCGCGCATGGTATCGCCGGCCTCGAAGTCGAGCCCGGCGACGTCCTGGCGCTGATCGTCGGGGATCCGCAGAGCCGATATCCTGCGCTGCGAGAGCTGGTGAGCGGGCCGAACCTCGACGCCGACCGGATGGATTATCTCCTGCGCGACGCCTATTTCACCGGCGTCGCAACCGGACGATACGATGCCGAGCAGCTCATGGCATCGCTGCGCCTCGTCGAAGCGGGCGGCAAACTCGCGGTCGGTATCGACCGGCGTGGGGTGGTGGCGCTCGAATCCTTCGTTACGGCTCGCTACATGATGTTCGCTTCGGTTTATTTCCATCACACCACGCGGATGTTCGAGCGCGTGCTCCACGAAGCGCTGCGCGACATCTGGCCGAATCCTCGCGCGCTCGACCCGGTTGAGGAGTTCATGCGGTGGGACGATTTTCGCGTGCTCGACCGGCTCGATGACACAAAAAGCGCGGCAGCCGTTGCGCTCCGCAACCGAGTCAGAGTTTACGCGCTGGCGGCCGAGTTCAACGCCGAGCGCGATCTGCGGCCATTCGAAGCTAGTCACGCCGCGCTACGGGAAAAATACGGAGAAGCCAACGTCTGGGCCGACTCGCAGTCGCAGCTGATGCACAGGCTGCCGCTCGGACTGGGCGGCGACGCGACGGTTTGGGTCGACGGACCCAACGGCCCCGTCGATGCGCGCGAAGTTTCAGACCTCATCGCAAAACTCAGCGGGAAAGCCTATTGGCGCAAGCTCTTCGTGCGCCGCGATGCCGTGGAAGTTTCGCAGGCGCGCCGCATCTGCGCCGATATCACCGCTGCTACGAGGTCTACGTGAGCGTTCCGAGCGAGGACTGCGCGGCTGCGAGCCTCGCAATCGGCACTCGGTACGGCGAGCACGAGACGTAATCGAGCCCCAAATGATCGCAAAACGCGACGCTGCTCGGATCGCCTCCGTGCTCGCCGCAGATGCCGATCTTTAAGCCTTCGCGCGCGCCGCGCCCGAGTTGCACCGCTTGCTGCATCAGCGCCCCGACTCCGCGGCGATCGAGCACCTGAAAGGGATCTTCCTTGAGGATCTTCTTCTCCAGATAGACCGGTATGAACGAGCCTTCGGCGTCGTCTCGGCTGTAGCCGTAGGTGGTCTGAGTCAAGTCGTTGGTGCCGAAGGAAAAGAATTCAGCGTAAGCCGCGAGCTCGTCGGCTACGACGCAGGCGCGCGGCAGCTCGATCATCGTACCGATGTGATAGCTAAGCGTAAGGCCTTGCTGGTTGATAACTTCGTCGGCGACGCGTTTAGCGTCATCACGCGTGGTTTGCATCTCTTCCTTCGTGCCGACGCCGGGAATCATGACCTCCGGCCGCGCGTCGATGCCTTTGCGCTTCAGCTCGCACGCCGCTTCGAAGATCGCTCGCACCTGCATTTCGTAAATCTCGGGAAAGACGATGCCGAGCCGGCACACGCGCAGACCCAGCATCGGATTCTGCTCGTGAAGCTGCTGCACGCGGCGCAGCATTGCGGCTTTCTCTTGGTATTCTGGAGTATCCGTGCCTTTGGCGAGCCGCAGTTCGGTCGTCTCCACGAGCAGCTGCTCCAGCGACGGTAGGAACTCGTGAAGCGGCGGGTCGAGCAAACGGATGGTGACCGGTAATCCTTCCATGGCGCGCAGGATCCCGCTAAAATCGTCGCGCTGGAATGGCAGCAATTGCTCCAATGCCTTCGCGCGTTGCGCGGTCGTCGTCGCCAAAATCATCTGGTGAACGACCGGCAGACGTTCCGGCTGCATGAACATATGCTCGGTACGGCACAAACCGATGCCCTGCGCTCCGAGCTCGCGCGCTTTAGCCGCATCTTCCGGAGTATCGGCGTTTGCCCAAACCCCCATCCGCCGCGTTTCGTCGGCCCAGGAAAGAAAGGTCGCCAGCCAATCCGGCAGCTTCGACGGGGGTCGAAGCAACGCAAGCTCGCCCACGATCACGTTCCCGGTCGTGCCGTCGATCGTAATCCAGTCGCCCTCACGCAGTTCAGTGCGGTCGATGGTCGCGAGCTTCTTGCGACGGTCGACGTGAAGCGCATCGCAACCCGCAACACACGGTTTTCCCATGCCGCGAGCCACGACCGCCGCGTGCGACGTCGCGCCGCCTTTTGCCGTAAGTATTCCTTCCGCAGCGATCATGCCGTGCACGTCGTCAGGAGTGGTTTCGGTCCGGACCAGGATGACCTTATCGCCCCGATCTTTCCAGGCAACCGCGTCTTCGGCTGAAAAAACGATCCGGCCGGTCGCAGCCCCCGGTGAGGCGTTGAGTCCCTTGCAGGCGACGCTTACGGATTTCGCCGGATCGACGCGCGCATGAAAAAGCTGATCGAGCGATTGCGCGCTGACCATGCCCAGCGCGCGTCGCTTGTCTATGAGACCTTCGCTCACCAGATCCAGCGCGATCTTTACGGCAGCCTCGGCGGTGCGCTTGGCACTGCGGGTCTGCAGCATGAAGAGCTTGCCGCGTTCGACCGTGAATTCGAGATCTTGCACGTCCCGGTAGTGGCGCTCCAGCCGCGATGCGATCTCTTGAAATTGCTTGTAGACTTCCGGCTGCCGCCGCGCCAAATCGCCGATCTTCTCCGGCGTCCGGATCCCCGCGACCACGTCCTCGCCCTGTGCGTTGGTCAAATACTCGCCGAAGAGACGGCGCTCGCCGGTGTTGGGGTCGCGCGTGAAGGCGACGCCGGTTCCCGAATCCTCGCCCATATTCCCGAAAACCATCTCCATGACGTTGACGGCCGTGCCCCAGTCGTCGGGAATCTTGTGGAACCGGCGATAATCAACCGCGCGTCTCGAATTCCACGAATCGAAGACCGCCTCGATTGCGCCGCGCAGCTGACGGCGAACGTCTTGAGGAAACTCGCCGCCGGTGCGCTCGCGCACGATCGACTTGAAGCGCGCAACCAGCTCCTTCCACGAAGCGGCATCCAACTCGGCATCGGTCGCAAAGCCGCGCGCTTTTTTGATCGCCTCGATTTCTTCTTCGAAATACTCTTTGCCGATTCCGAGCACGACGTTGGAATACATCATTACGAAGCGCCGATAGGCATCCCAGGCGAAGCGCTCGTTTGCCGTTAGCGTCGCTAGACCCGTGACGGTCTGGTCGTTGAGGCCCAGGTTCAGGATCGTGTCCATCATGCCGGGCATCGAAACGCGCGCGCCGCTGCGCACTGAAACCAGCAGCGGATTGCCGACGGCGCCGAAACCCTTGGCGGTGCGCTCCTCGAGCTCGCGCATGCCGGCGTCGATCTGATCTTGCAGACCATCGGGAAAAACGCCGCCGGATTCATAAAAGCGCAGGCAGGCTTCGGTAGTAATCGTAAAGCCCGACGGTACCGGCAAGCTGGCCGCAGTCATCTCGGCCAGACCGGCGCCTTTACCGCCGAGCATGTTGCGCATGGCATTCGGGTTTGAAGCCGCACGCAGCGCGTCCGCTTCGTCGAAAAAATATACGTACTTCGTTTTCGCGCCGGCTTGCACGCTCATCGCTCCAACCTCCTGCGCACGTACTCCGCTAGCTCGTCGCCGCTCACCCGCTCCTGCGCCATCGAATCGCGCGCCCGAACGGTGACGCTGCCGTCGCCGAGCGTTTCGTAATCTACCGTAATGCAAAACGGCGTTCCGATTTCGTCTTGACGGCGGTAGAGCTGGCCGATGTTTCCCTCGTCGTATTGCGTTCGAAAGGCCGGCCGTAGGGCCGCTTCGATCGAGCGCGCTCGTTCCACCAGCTCGGGCTTATTGCGCGCCAGCGAAAAGACGGCCACTTGGACCGGGGCGATCAGCGGATGGAAGCGTAGAACCGTCCTTTCGGTTTCCTTCCCGTTGGGATCGACGCTTCGCTCGCGTTCGTAAGCGTCGACGAGAAACGTCAGCACAGTGCGATCCACGCCCGCGGAGCTCTCGATCAAAAGCGGCGTATAGTGCGTCTTGGACGCCTCGTCGAAATATTGAAGGTCTTTGCCCGAGAGCCGCACGTGCGCGTCCAAGTCGTAGGTTCCGCGATGCGCGATCGACTCGAGCTCGCCCCACCCCCACGGAAAGAGGTATTCGACGTCGATTCCGGCCCGCGCGTAATGCGGCCGTTCGGACTCGCTCAGCTCGTAAAACCGCAGCCGCTCCGAGTCGATTCCGTATTGCGCGTACCAGGCTTTTCGGCGTTCGACCCACTCGCGAAAGACTTCCATGTCCTTGCCGTCGTCCGGGACGAAATACTCGAGCTCGGCTTGCTCGAACTCGCGCAGCCTAAACGTAAAGTTTCCGGGCGTGATCTCGTTGCGAAACGATTTACCGATCTGTGCCACCCCAAACGGCGGCCGCTTGCGGGCGGTTTGGTAGATGTTTTTGAAGTTTACGAAGATGCCCTGGGCCGTTTCGGGCCGCAGATAAGCCAGCGCCGACGTGTCCTCCATCGGTCCGATCGACGTGCGCATCATCAGGTTGAAATTCCGAGGTGCGGTAAACGAATCTTTGCTGCCGCAATCGGGACATTGCGATCGGTCGGTGACCTGATCTGCGCGAAAGCGGTGCTTGCAGACCTTACAATCGATCATGACGTCGTGGAAGGCGTCGACGTGTCCGGAAGCCTTCCAAACCATCGGGTGCATGATGATCGACGAATCGAAGCCGACGACGTCGTCGCGCAGTTCGACGGTGTCACGCCACCACGCATCTTTGACGTTGCGCTTGAGCACGGCGCCGAGCGGACCGTAGTCCCAGAAGCCGTTGAATCCCCCGTAAATCTCGCTCGACTGAAAGATAAAGCCCCGGCGCTTTGCGAGCGCGGTGATCTCCTCCATGGTGACGCGTTGCGCCGAGGCGGCCGTATCCATCGCTCGATAGCTTTATCGAGGTTGCCGAAAAACCCCGCCGTAACGGCGTCCACGCCATGCGACGCCGCCGCCGCAGCGCATAAGAAACAGCGACGTTCCGAAGATCGCCAGCGTCAACGCAAGACCGAGCGGCAGCGCGAGGCCGGAGCCGGGCCGAAAGCGCATCGCGCGCATGCCGCTTTCGGCGATTGCCACGATCGACGCCATCGAAAGGGCCAGCGCGACGGCTGCGATCCATGCGTGGTTCAGCACCAGCACCAGCAACAACGCGGGCGAGACGATCGAGACGCACGTCAACAACGCAACCCCGGCGATGACCTCGGGCGCGTGGCCGCGCGCCGCAAGGCCGAAGTTCTTGACGAAACCCTGCCACAGCTCGCCGAAGGAGCGATACATGCGGGTGCGGACCAATCCGTCGCAGGCGGCCAGAAACGTGCGAAAGCGTCCGTCGCGCTTGAAGAGACGGGCAAGTTCCAAATCCTCGGCGATCTCGCCGCGCACCGCGGCGTGGCCCCCGATTGCGTCGTACGCGCGACGCGACACCAGGATATATTGACCGTTAAAGAGTGCGACGTCGCGCTTGCGCGGATCGTTGACGTCGTCGAGCGCACCGACGCCGAGCATGATGACGAGCAAGATCGTCGGCAGGAAAAGGCGCTCCGCGATGCCCGCGGTCAATTGCTGCGTCAGCAGGCTAACGGCGTCGTAGCCGCCGTTCAAAGCGCAATCTAAGGCTGCGGCAGCCGCGAGCGGATGGTGCTCCGTATCGGCGTCGGTAAAGAGAAGCCACGCACCACGTGCCACCCGCGCTCCTTGCGCTAGCGCCCACGGCTTTCCGACCCAACCCTCCGGAAGCGGCGCACCCGCCACGACCGTGAATCGCGTTTCGGAGGCCGCAATTCGATCCGCGATCGCGCGGGTTTCATCGGTGGATTGATCGTCGACGACGATCACTTCGTAGCGCGGATGGCGCGTGGCAAGCAGCGAGCGAAGGCAGCGCTCGATCTGCCGCTGCTCGTTGCGCGCCGGAACGATGATGGAAAGGCTCGGCAAATCGGCCGCCGGCGTTCGCGTGCTAATGCTCGCGCGCGATCGCCGGACGACGTTGAGCTCGCGCGCCGCAAAAATGAGATTTGCGGCCACCAGCAGCGCTGTGAGCGCTATCAGCACATGCTAGCGAATTTGCGGAACGCGCAAGAGCCGGTCGCGCAGACGCGCCGGCAGCATCGCGACGACGCTACCGGCCTTTGCCGATCCCAGCAAATAGTTCGCGCGCGGCCGCGATGCCGTTAAAGCGCGCAAAATCGCTTCCGCGACGCGCTCGGCCGGGATTCCGATACGCTCTTGTTGCTCGGTCGCCTGAAGGAGCCGCTCGAGCATACGATAGTAATGGGGACGCGCGTCGTCGCCCAGCATCGCGCGCAGCCGGTCGCGCGATTCGCGACCCTTGCGCCAGATCGGCGTGTTCACCGAACCGGGCTCGATCAAAGATACTGCGATACCGGCTGGAGCCAGCTCGCCGCGCAACGAGTCGGCGAGCGCGCGCAGCGCAAACTTCGACGCGCTGTACGGTCCTAAGTACGGCATCGCGAGCCGGCCCGAGATGGAGCCTACGAAAACGACGCGTCCGCCGGGCGAGAGCAGGTGGGGGAGCGCGGCTTTGACGAGCGCGAGCGCCCCGAAGACGTTCACGTCGAACTGACGCCGCAACTGTTCGAGCGGAAATCGTTCGAGCGGGCCGCCCAGCGCGATCCCGGCGTTGCTGACGACGCCTTTGAGCGGCACCCCGCTCGACGCCACTTCGCCGATGGCGGACTCGACTGAGGCCGCATCGGTGACCTCGAGCGTAACCGGCCGTATGTTTGCATCGAGCGCTTGCAGCCGTTGCGCATCGGCTTGCGTGCGCACCCCCGCAAACGCTATGAAGCCGGATCTCGCCAGCAGCGTCACGGTTGCCTCTCCAATGCCCGTAGACGCGCCGCTCACGATCGCGCCGGGGCGTTGGCTCACGGAGCGACCCGCTCGCGCGCCGCGGCACGCGCGTCGCGATTGAGCCGCTGCTGAATGCGCGCGTTCCCGAAGACACGGTCGGTGAGCCCCGGAAAAAGCTTTGCAAGATATATGGGCAACGTGTAGTACGACGGGACGATCGTACGCCGGCGCGGGCGCTGCGCGGCCGCAACGATGGCGCGCGCGACGACTTCGGGACCCGGCAAACCGTCGCCCATTGCGACGTTCATCTTGCTGCGCACGAACCCGGGCTCGATCAACGTGACGCTGATGCCGTAGCCGCGAACTTCACGACGCACTGTGTCGCTCAGTCCGCGAAGGCCGAATTTAGAGGCCGAATAAATCCCCATCACGCCGGCTTCGCCGGCAATCGAACCGACGTTAACGATCGCGCCGCGGCGTTGCAGCTTCATAACCGGTAATACGGCGTGGATCGTCCGCGCGGATCCCAACAAGTTCACTTCGACGACCTGCTGGAGCGCTTGGTCGGTTTCGTCGCAGAGCGCCGGGCTGGAGCCGACGCCGGCGACGTTTGCCAGCACGTCGATCGCCTCGAACGCGTCGAGGGCTGTGGCGATGAGCCGATCGATTTCGCTGCGAACGGTTATATCGGTCGGGACGACCAGCGCGCGCACGCCGAGCCGTTCGGCTTGGGCGGCCAGCTGATCGAGCCGATGAATCTCGCTTGCCGGGGCTGCAAGCACGACGTGAGCGCCGGCTGCCGCAAAGGCTTGAACCGTCGCGGAGCCGATATCCCCCGATGCGCCGACAATGACCGCAACTCTGCCTCGAAGCTTCAAGCGCGCTGCTTTCGACCCGTTGCGCTTTTTTCTCCTCGAAGAAACGCAGTAACGGCACGTTTTTGCGCCCGCCCGAGCCAAGCCTCGACAATTACGTCCTTTAGATCGCTTGGTGCGATCGCGCCCAGCCGTATCAATACCGCCGGATAACCGTCAAAGTGCGGCGTCGTGAAGAACACGTCCGGATCGGTTTGTAGCAAGACTTCCTTCATCTCGAGATCCGCCGTGCGCGCGCCGAGAATCGGTCCGTCCGGCGCGTCGTCGCCCAGCGCGCGCAGGTCGGAGCTTCGCAGCGGCCGCTCCCAGACGAAGAGCTTCTGGTTGACCGTCCACGCCCGATTGCCGCCGAACGTCGTTCCCTCGCTCGTGCCCGGTAACGCGAGCGCAAACCTGCGGACGTCACGCCAGCTCGCCATCGAGCATCCTCGCCTGATCGTTCGGGTAGTCGCCGTGCGGGTGATCCGCCTGCCAGCTTTGTGCTCTTGCCGCAAGCCACTCGAAGTTTTCGAACAGGTATGGGCGGTTCTGCCGCGAGACGGCAATCACGTCGCGCAGCAGCGACCAATACAAGTTGACGTTGTACCACTCGGTTTGGAGGTAGATCTGCTCGTCGATCAGCTGGTTGCGAACGAACGAGCCGATGTGGTTGTACATGTCGCAGAGATAGAACTCGGGGTGCTTGCGGCGGTCGATCGGAATCTCCAGTAGGCTCGCACGAAAGCCTTCGTCTTTGATGCGATCCGGAAGGTCGTGCCGAACGTAGTCGATCAACTCGCGCACCGACGGTTCCACCAGCATACCTAAGGCGCTTTGCAGTCCCGACAGCTGATTGGAGCGCCGAATCTGACGCAGCTGCACGAACGCCGCAATCGCCGTTGCCGCGATCACCAAGAAGGTTCCAAGCGCCGCGACCGCGCTTACAGCTGAGATATCCATCGGTTATTACATCACTGCCCGGCGTGTTCGCTGAAGATCAATTTATTGCCAAACGGGTCGATGACGCAAAGCTCGCGCGTGCCCCATTCCTGCTCTTGGATTGATGGGTTCATGTAGCGATAGTCCCTGCTCGCCAGCTCCGCACGCAACTCATCGAGACCGCGAACGTCGATTCTAACGTGAGCGCCCGGGCTGCCGTCACCGTGGTGTTCGCTGAGGAAAAGCGGCAGTCCGTCGCGTGAAATTCCCATAAACAACGGCGCTTTGTCGTGGAACCTATGCTCGAAGTCCACGGCGAATCCGAGGTAGGTTAGATAAAACTGGCGAGCCTTCGTCACGTCGAAAATTCGCAAGATGGGAATACTCCGCTCAAACGCCACGCTCACAAGCCTGCGCTTCTGGAAAGTTTCCTCCTTGTCATCCTGAGCGGAGGCGCGCAGCGCCGTAGTCGAAGGGCCCGGACGCTCCATTAAACCCGGCGTTTCGTGCTTAACTCAACGACACGTCGCGTCGACAATTCCGAATTCGCACCAGTCGGATTGCGGCACACCATACTTTCGCATGTAATCCACGTTCATCGCTCCCCCGCCACTTTCCACTAACTGCCAGCGCCCGCCGCGCTTCTCGTACAGAGACTCTCCACCACCGGCGCCGTACCACCCGCCCATTGCCCATTCTCCGGAAGCGGCGACATACGGCACGAACGGGCCGCGCATGAGCCGGCGCACGGCTTCAACGTCGGCCTCGGGCCCCACGTCGTGCGGCAGGCCTCGGCAAGGCCGGTCATCCTGCGGCTGTGGCATTCCGTGCATCAAGCGAGCCTCGACGTCCTTGCTCAGCTCATGCGATTCTAGCCTGCATCGAAAATTCAACAGATCCAGGGCTTGCCATCCGAACGAAAACCGCTTTACGAGAACGGCGGCGGTTACGAGCGAGCCTTCCATTCGTCCTCCGCTCGTAAGCACCGCCGCCCACGGACCGACCAGATTTACGCGTTTAACAATCGCGGGATTTCGAGGATCGGAATATAACGCATCGATCGCCGCGCGTTGCGGAGTAGCTGCGTAGGCGTGCAGGGCCACAACGGCGACCAACGTCAGGAGCACGACGCCAACTATTTAGCGCCTGCGCCGGCGCGCGCCTTCGGCTGCGTCTCCGCTTTCAGTTGGCTGCAGGCGTGCGGATTACTCGGACTGAGGCTACTTTGCACCTTGCCGAAAGGTCGAAGCGAGTGAAGGAACGAGGCTGGGGCGTTTCGATGGCGACTGTTGTCATCCCGAGCGGAGCGAGCGCAGCGAGCGAAGTCGAAGGGCCCGGACGCTCCAGCCGCGACGCAAGCTGTTGCGAAGCCGCAAGAGATGTGCTACTGTCGGGTTGCCTGGGTTATCAAGCCGTCGAACACATCGAATACGCACGAGGCGCCGCAGTAATGCGGCGCCTCGTTAAATAGTCACAACTTCCTTATCGCCAAGCGCCCTGAGCTTGTCGAAGGGCGCGCAGTCCTGAGCGAGGCACGCAGTGCCGAGTCGAAGGGTCAGGATGACAGATGCACCGGCGTAACGTGCGCCTTGGGTTGCGTTTCGGCTTGCAGTTGCCCGCAGGCGGCGGCAATGTCGCGGCCCATGTTCTGCCGCACCGTAACCGGAACGCCTGCGCCATCGAGGGTTGCTGCGAATTCCCAGATGCGCTTGTCCGGCGTTGCAACGAACGGCCCGTCCGGAGTCGAGTTATACGGAATCAGGTTGACGTGGTAGAGGTTCCCGCGCATCAGCGCAGCCAGCGCCCGCGCGCAGGAGGCATCGTCGTTGACGCCCCCGAGCATCACGTATTCAAAGAAGACTTTGCGCCGCGTCTTCGCCACGTAACGCGCGCAAGCGGCCATCAGCTCGTCCAGCGGAAAGCGGCGATTGACCGGCATGAGCTTGGAGCGAAGCGAGTCGGTCGGCGCGTGCAGCGAGATCGCCAGGTTCACCTGTACGTGCTCGTTGGAAAAGACGTCGATCTTGTCGACGAGGCCGACCGTCGAGATCGTAATGTGCCGGTGTCCCAGGCCAAAGCCGTGCGGATCGTTCAGCAGCGCAACGGCCTCCATCACCGCTTCGTAGTTATGGAACGGCTCGCCCATGCCCATAAACACGACGTTGCTGATGCGTTTCTCACGCGGCGCGAGCCGGCGCGCGAAGAACCACGCCTGGTCGAAGATCTCGCCGGCCGAGAGATTGCGGTTGAAACCGCCCTGTCCGGTTGCGCAGAACGCGCACGCAAACGCGCACCCCGCTTGCGAGGAAATGCAGAGCGTCGTTCGGTTGCCACGGTGCTCCATCAGCACCGCCTCGACTTCCTTGCCGTCGTGCAGGCGAAACAGACCCTTCGTCGTCTGCCCATCGTGCGAGTCCTGCAGCGTTATCGGCTCGATCGCGGAAAAGCTGATCCCGCGCTGGATCAACGCGGCGCGAAGCTCCTTGGGCAGCGTCGTCACCTCATCCACGCTTTCGAGCAGCTCCTTCGTCGCAGCGCGATACAGCTGGCGCAGCCGATAAGGCTTGAGGTCGTAGGCTGCTACGAACTCGTCAACGCCGCCGAAGCCCGCTCGCGCGACGACGTCGCGCAGCCACGCATCAAGGGGACTCAAAGAGACTGCCTTGCCGAACTTCGACGACTTCGACCGCGAGCGCATCGACCGGCGGCTCGTCGAGCTTGGCACGCACGGCCTTGAGGTCGGCCCAAACTAGCCGTTTGACGCCTTCGATCTCACCGCCCGTTTGGCGCAAGACGTACGCCGGATGAAACGTAACCATCAGCGGCGTGTCGCGCGGACCTACGTACCACCGCCCGCGCATTCGGGTGATCTGAAAATCACGGCCGAGAAATGATTTTGCGGCGGGCGCGCCGAGCGCCAGAATCACTTGCGGCTCGACGATTGCGATCTGCTCGTCCAAAAACGGACGGCAGTTCTCCATCTCCTCCGGTTCGGGAGCGCGATTGCGCGGCCCGTTGCTCCCCGGAAGCGTCGGGCGGCACTTAACGGTGTTGCAGATGTAGACTTCCTCGCGCGCAAGCCCGATGGCCGCGAGCATCCGGTCGAGCAACTGTCCGGCGCGTCCAACGAACGGCCTTCCAAGCTCATCTTCCGTTTCGCCTGGTCCCTCGCCGACCACCATCAATCGCGCGCACGGATCGCCTTCGCCATAGACGTTGTTGCGACGCTGGTATCCGATCTCGCATTTCCGGCAAGCGCTCGCGAGGATCGACGCTCGCGTCAGCTGCTCTTGCCGACACACGCGCTCGGCAGGCTGCATTTACGCGCGTTCTGCCTTGGTCAGCGTAACCGCGCGTCCAAACGCTACGACCTCGCACGAGCCGTCGCTGCTCTCCGAAACGAAGAACTGCAATCCGACCACCGCGTTTGCGCCCATGGCATCGGCTCGCCGGCGCAGCGTTTCGATCGCTTCGTTTCGAAGCTGTTCGGCATCGCTGAGAAACTCCGAGCTCGAAAGGCCGATCAGCATTCCGAGGCTTCGGAAGGTCGAGCGCAGACGACTTCGCGGGCGCGACGCGCTGCCCGATACGTGGCCGAATGAGCGCACGGTGCGATAGCCTTCGAGTTCGTCGAACGTGACGATGTCGTCGCGCGCGATCACCGCCGCTCTCGGACCCGTAGGCAGGCGAGTCGCAATTCCCGGTCCGAATGGAGCCGCATGCCCGAGGGTTCACCGTCGGTCCTCATCATCCGCCTCGACGCAATCGGCGACGCGCTTGCGCTGACGCCACTGCTCGCGGCATTGGAGCGGCGCAGCTTCCCGGTGGACGTCGTCCTGCGCCCGTCAAATGCCGGCGTCTTTTCCTCGCGGGCGGCGCGAGAAATCTTCGTGGCCGGCTTCGATCTGCGTTCGAACGCGCCGTCGAACCTCGCGGCGATCCAACGGACGGGGCGAGAGCTGCGATCGCGAAACTATTCGCACGTGCTGGTTGCGACCGAAGATCCGGGCGGCTACCGGCTGGCAGGAGCGGTCGGCGCGCCGGTTCGCATCGGCTTTCACGATCCGTGGGGTAAACCGTTGAAAGCGCTGTGGAGTCGGCGTTTTCTTACTCGAGGCGTTTATCGTAGCGCCGGGCTCGACCCGCGCGGACCACACGAATGCGAGGTGCTCTTCCGTCTGACCGCGGGCGTGATAGACGCGACGCAACCAATCCGTGACGCCGGCGCGCTGCGCCCCCTCGTCCTCGAACGCGAACCGGAGCCGGACGACCGCATCGCCGTACAGGTCACGGACAAGTGGGAGCGCCTGGGCGTGCCGTTCGACGACGTCGTCGCAATGATACGGCGGCTCGCCGCAAACGGTCCGCTGCGCGGTTTATCTTCGAAGCTCGAAGCGGACTACGCCCAACGCATCGCCGGCGCAACCGGAATCGCAATCAGTTACTTCGACGAAATCGAACCGTGGAAGGCCGCGATCGCGGCCGCTCCGGCCATCGTCACGCCGGATTCCGGCGCACTGCACGTCGCCGGCATGGTCGGCACGCCGGTTGTCGCGATCTTTCCACCGGACCGCAACTATGCGCTGCAGGTGGCCCGATGGTTTCCTTGGGCGGCGCCGCACCGCATCGTGCGCGCCGGCGACGATTTGGCGAACCGCGCCGGCGACGCGCTCGTGAGCTTGATTGCAACCTAGGGCAACGACGCCGCGATTTTCAACGGCATGCTTCGGCCGCGCGGCGGTAGAGTTCGATGCCGCCGCTCTTGATGATTTCGATGTAGCGACGCTCGCGTACCAATCGCGCCAGCGCGCCGCCATATTCTTGCAGGCGCGCCGAGTCGGGAAAACTGCGATCGACCAAAATGAAGCAGGCCGCAGCTATCCGATCGGGCGTCTCGGGAAGCAACCGCGCATTGGGATCGGTCAAAGCGACGTGCGTGTACGCCTCCTCTTGCGTCGCGATCCC